>JANWYJ010000030.1 GCA_025055115.1 Gemmata sp. | reverse complement strand
CGCAGGTGGGGCATCCGTCGTTCACCGCCACAGTGCTGAACGAACCTGTTCTACCACCCCCCAACACCACCGACGACGCCACCTTCTTGCGTTTCCCCCCCCCAACCGCTCCCACAGTCGGTCCGGAGAAAACCCCCGTTGGCGCCCCCTAACCACTGATTGTGATGGCGATTTGTGATGACGATCGTAACCAACCCACATCCATCACCCCCCGAGCCTGAGTGGCCGCGCTGGGATCAGCGGTGGCTGAAGCAATTTCCTGGCATCTGGACCTTTTTCCTCCTGGGACTGAGGTTTCCTCGGACTGAGGTGGCCGCGCTGCGACCGGCGGCGGCTGAAGCAATTTCTGTCAAGCCGAAACATTGATGCCGACGATAACGGAAGTGTGGAACTTCGCACCGCGAAAGCCGGACTACGTTATCGCGGATGGCTGAGGTCCGCGCTGGCTGTGGCTTGCGCGGCCGGCTTAACGACGGGTTGCGCCAACAACCGTTGGCTGTGGCAACACAGCCCGCCGCCCGCTGACTGGCCCCATGCGGCCGAAAACCCCGCCCCGTCCCCGTCTTACACCGTGGGCTGTCCCGACGTGCTGGCCGTGACCTTTGCCGATTATCCCCCCTGGGATGCGATTGCGGTGGTCGATGTCGATGGCCGGTTGCCACTGGTTCACCCCGGCAATCCGCGCGTGGAAGGACTAACCCTCGACGAAATTCGCACCACCTTGGCAGCATTAGCGCAGTGCCCGCCAGAGCGTGTGGAAGTCTCGTTGCTGGCCGCCCGTCAAGCGCGGATTGTGATTTATGGACCGATACGCGGCCGCGCGCGCACGGTGCCCTATCAGGGACCGGAAACCGTAACCGATTTCCTGCAACGCATCGGCGGGCTGCCGCCCGGCTCACAACTGCGGCAGGTGTATGTCATTCGCCCCAATGTCGCGCGCGGGATGCGGCCTCAGGTATTCCGTGTCGATGTTGTGGCCGCTCTGGAGCATGGCGACCACCCTAGCAACATCCTGCTCCAAGCCGACGACCAAATCTACATCGGCGAAACCCTGCAATCGCGCCTCTCCCGCGTCATGCCCGATTGGCTCAGCACCATTTATCGACGGGCCACGGGGCTATTGCCTGAGGATTGGTGGCCGTTCAGCAAACTGTTGCAAGCTACTGGGTTGCTGCCAGGAACTTTGCTGAAGTAACTCCTCCCCATCGCCCCGCCCCGCACGGCCGGGCGACCGACACCGACAGGCCACTTCGGGGAACTCTGTTGAAGGAACTTACCGATTCGCGTGGGCGGGCGAGCCGTTGTAGTGGGCCTGCGCAGGGAGCATCGATCCGAGCTGAGAAACCGCATCATTGCGTGGTGCAGCCGGCTGCTGTAGCTGGCTGGTGAACACTGGCTGTCGCGTGATGGTTCATCGGGAAGAAGCGAACCTATTTTGCGACACGCAGCCGCGCCCAGTAACCCCCATCCGAGGGCTGACCGGGTACGGCAACATGGTCGGCTTCCAACATCACGCCGCGGAGAGCCTGACGGACCACTTTCACGACCCCCTCGTTCTCCTCGGGTTCGATGCTACAGGTCGAATAGACCACCGCGCCGCCAGGCCGAACCCGCGTGACTGCTTCGATCAGCAGGCGGGTTTGCAAGCGGATCAGATGTTCGAATTCGCGCGGCTTCAATCGCCAGCGAACCTCCGGTCGCCGGTTCATCACCCCGGTATTGCTACACGGAACATCGACCAACGCCGCATCGAAGGGACCTGGCGGAATCCCCCCAGACTCCGTCAATAGAACGGTTTCAACCGAACCAACGCCCAACCGCTGACACAGCGCTGTCACCTGTTTCAGGCGTTTGTCATCGATGTCGCAGGCCGTAATGTGGCCGCGGTTGTCCATCAGTTCCGCCAGATGCGTCGTTTTGCTGCCCGGAGCTGCGCACAGATCGAGAACGTGCTGCCCCGGTTGAACGCCCACGGCGCTAGCAACCAGCATGGAGGAATGATCTTGCACGGTCCACTCGCCACTGTCGAAACCCGGCAGATCGCGAATGGGAATATGGTCGCGCAGCCGCAGAGACTGCGGATGCTGACCCGGTTCGGCATCGATGCCGCTGGCGGTCAGTTGCAGGCGGTAGTTCTCGCGGCGGCTACGGAGTTTGTTGACGCGAATCCACAACGGGGGCGGGCTGTTGAACCAGAACCCCAAGCGGGTGCATTCGTCGGCCCCATAACGGGCCAGCCATCGCGCTGTCAGCCAGCGGGGAAACGAGAAAGCGGTGGCGTAGTAGCTAGCGAAGTCACTCGTCGGGTCAGGCAGTACGGGTTGCGTCAGCACGCGGTAACGCCCGGGTGGTCGGGTGGTATCAGCCCTGCTGCGGCTATCGCGCAAGGGTGCGAGAACGTCCTGGGTTACATCCATCGGCACTGTATTGGCAGCCGCGGTTTCACAAAAATCGTTGGTCACCAACTCCGCGACACGTCGCAGCACACCGTTGATGAAACCTTTGGCTTGGGGGACTCCAGCTGGTGTAGCGAGTTCCACGCTCTCATGCACAGCAGCGTGCGGGGGAATATGCGTGAGGAAGGCCAGTTGAAACGCCCCCAGGCGGAGAATATCCCACACGCGAGCTTCCACCGTGTGCGGCGGCCGTTGGATGAACGGTTTCACCAGGGCATCGAGTGTGCCGCGACGGCGGATCACGCCGCATACCAATTGCGTCACAAAGCGGCGGTCCTGCGGGGCGAGTTGCCCCTGGGTGAGAGCTTCGTCAACCAATTCAGCGGCGAAGCCAGCGCGGGCTCGCGACCGATTCAGCACATCTAAGGTCACTTGTCGCGCGGTCGTCATGTCAGCACGTCGGGGCCAAAGCGTGAGCCAGACAACACCGGATAGCCACGGAGGAATTCTTCGGCTGTCATCCGTTTTTTGCCCGCCGGTTGCAGTTCATGAACCAGTAATGCTTGATTATCACCGGTGGTGACGACCAAGCCCGGGGATGGTGATGAGACCACCCACGGCGTTCCGGGGACGGCGGTGGCGGGGCAGTCGGCGGGCCGCGGCACAACAGCGGTTTTGGTGAGGATCAGCCGCAGGGGTTCTTTGCCGGGCCGGTGTAGGAAGGTGTATGCCGTTGGCCAGGGTTGCATCGCGCGGACGAAGCGTTCGAGATACACCGCCGATTGATGCCAGGGGATGAGGCCGAACTCCTTTTTGATTTTCGGGGCCTTGGTCGCTTGCGTGGGGTCTTGTGGGATGCCCACGACCGGTCCGCCGGCGGCATAGCGACGGACGACGTCGACAGCCAGGCGTGCCCCGAGTTGCGCTAAGCGCGCTTCCAGGGAACCCGTGGTGTCGTCGGGGTGAATGTCGATGGCTTCTTGGGCCAGCATGTCGCCGCTATCCAGCCCCGGGGTGACCTGGATGATTGTGACACCGGTTTGTCGTTCTCCTTGCAAGATCGCATAGGCCACCGGGGCGGCACCGCGATACTTCGGTAATAGCGAGGCATGAACGTTGATCGTTCCTTGTGTGGGAATTCGCAGCACCTCCGGCGAAAGAATTTGTCCATAGGCAGCCACAACGAGCAAATCGGGTTGCCAGGCCCGCAACTGAGCCAGTCCTGCAGGAGAGTTGATGCTCTCCGGTTGGGCGATGGGTAAACCCGCAGCCTGCGCGATCGTCGCCATGCCCTGGCCGGTTTGGCGGGTGCTAGCGCGTTTGTTACCCTGTTCGCGTTCAGGCTGCGTCACCAGACCAACCACAGCCGGGCCGAACTCCGCCATCAGGGCTTGGAACGTTGGTTCGGCGAACGTCCCGGTGCCCATCATCACAATACGCATGCGAGAAACTTTCCCGTGGCGAGGGTGGATATTGGAAGGTCGTTGAGATCCGGGAACAGGTAGGGTTTACAGTTTGGCTTCCAGCCCGGCGGGGAGGTCGCCCTTCTTTTTGGCTTTCTCGAATTCGGCAATAAACTTCTCCAAATCTTTTTGGCTGCGTTGCAAGCCGAGCGAACCCATGCGATCGATGAAAAGGGTTCCGGCGAGGTGGTCGATTTCGTGCTGCCAGACGCGCGCTGGCAGGTCGTGGCATTCCATTTCGTACTTCTCGCCTTTCAGGTTGTACGCCTGGACCCTGACGGTTTTGAAGCGACGGACATTCTGATACAACCCGGGGAAGCTCAGACAGCCTTCGCGATCGCTGACCGTGCCGCCTTTGGTTTCCACAATCACCGGATTGATGGCAATGTGTTCCATCTCCTTGCGCGCCGGATCGCCGGCGAAGTTCATGACCAGCAGTTGGAAGTCGAGACCCACTTGGGGTGCCGCCAACCCCAACCCTTCATAGCGGTACATCGTTTCGAGCATTTCATAGGCTGCTTTTTGGATGTCCGCATCGAGGATGGTAACCGGGCGGGCTTTGACCCGAAGCGCCGGATGAGGGTAATGCAAAATCTTCATATGTCAATGGGCTGGCGTGTGATCCTGTTATTCGCAACCAAGCAACTGTCATTATAGCAGACGCCCAATCGCCACCGCACCGGGGCCAACACCAGTTACTTCAGCGTAAATCCAACAGAGCATCCATCACCCAACATCCACGAACATGTGTCAGGCGTGGGTCGCGGCAATGGGCCAGCATGTGTTCGTGGTTGCAGCCAGCTTCTTGCAGGGCATCGGCCAGAACGGGCATTGCCTCGAAGTTGCGGGTGGTGTACATCTGCCGCGCCATCGTTTGCACCGTGGGGGTATTCCACGCGGGATCGATACTCACCGGCTGGTACGGATTGCCGAACACTTCACGCAGCCGACTCAACGAGTGATACTTGCGCGCCAGCCATGTGTAGCTGGGTGTGTAGAACTGCAACGGCAGGTAGATCACCGCGGCCAAGCTGCGCCAGGCTTCTGGAGTGAACACGCTGTTGGCAGGGGGCGGCGGCGTGGTCAGCCGGGCTTGCTCGGCGGCGCTTAACTGTCCCAACAGAGCGATGGGCGAAATATCGTCGCGATCGTTGAGCGCGGCCAGGGCTTTCTCGGCTTCTAGTAAGTCGTCGGCTTCGCCGGCGGAATTCATCAGCCGCTCGGCAATCGGTTCGAGCGCCAATTGCAGGGCTTGGTATTCGCGCGGCGCTTCGGCATACATTTCTGCGAGGTATACCAGCTTGCGGCACACCAAAGGGAGGATGTGCCATTGCCGGTGGGCACAGGCCAGCAGGTACAGGCGTGAGGCGCGGGTTTGCGGCACATCGCTGCCGTGGGTGTGCATCGGGTGTAGCGCGTTGAGGAGTGCAACGGGGTCCGTGCAGCTAAGCCAGAATGCTTCGTCCATGCCCAAAGGGTGTTGTGACGATGGTCAATTAACCTGCGGAAGGCAATGCTAATTGCTTCCGCATATCAGCCAGTTGCGATTCCAGCATCGCAACACGTGTTTTGAGGGCGTCGATTTCCGATAACGCGGCGGTCAGGCGGGATTCCCAGGTGGAAGTCACAGACCGAGGCGGCGAGACACCCTGTTCGCTGTTGGGCGAAACCGGGGTGTGGGAGTGGTAGGCTTTCAGGCGGGTGAATTCCTCCAGTGTGTGGAAGCCGTGGGTCACAACGGCACCGCGTCGCTCGGGTTCTGTAAGATATACTATCAATTGCCGTTCGAGGAGAGGTTGAAGAACTTCGTCCAGTTGGTCGAGCGAGTCGATGGGGGCCATGCGGCTGGCACGCAGGCGCAGATCGCCTTTGGTTTGCGGTCCACGTAACAGCAGTTCGGCCAGAACGGCCAGTTGCGGGCCATCGCTGGTCCAGCGCTGATACAATTCGTGTCGGAAACGATCGACGCGCCCACCAGTGATGCGCGAAACTAGCCCACGCCGTTGCAGGCCCTCCAGCGCTTCCTCCACTTCGATTTCGTCCAGCTCCATCACCGGGTCGCGGTTCGATTTCTGATTGCACCCGATCACCAGGGCATTGAGAGTAAGAGGGTAGGCGTCAGCAGTTTTGGAGGTCTTTTGCTTTTCGACCAGTGTTCCGAGAATACGCCGCTCGATGACCGACAGTGGCTCCCACGGGCTGGTGGCTGTAACCGGCGCCGTGGGCACTGAGTTCGACCGTGCTGACGATGTCGCGTCCGTGGACATGATAACTGCTCCGCAACCGGAAGAAGGGAATTGATCCGTGTGTGCCGTTGTAGCAATTCCCCACCTCCGAGAAAAGCACCCACAGACGAAAGCTATGGCACAAGTCCGCTCCCGTCTGGCCTGCCGACTGGCGCCGGGCAGCGTTCTGTGGATGCTGCCATCGCCTTTTGCGTGGCGGGGAAGCCGGATGTGCCGTGTGCCCACGGCAGCGCTCAGGGGAGTGGCACGCAATAATGTGCCGTGTGCCCACGGCAGCGCTCAGGGGGGGGGCACGCAATGCGGCCCCGGACATGGGGGCGGGCGATTCGCGGTGGTGGCGGTGATCTGGCGCTGCGCAGCTTCGACGGCTTCCACGAGAGCGGCTTGTGCCTGTGGCTCACGCAGCCGCGCGTGAATGTACAACGTGCGGCCCTGCGGATAACCGACCAGCACGGTGCCGCGCTCATAGCCAGTCAGTTCATTGGTCGCCACCACGATGGCTTTCTGCCGCAGTTCGGGCATCAGCACGGGTTGACAATCCACGAAGACAACCAGAGGCCGTTCGCTGGCAATCGCAAGTTGGTAGGCCGCTGTGTACGTGAGCCGGGGTGGTTCCGTTGCGGCGAGGGCGAGTGCAGCGCGGGCATGCCGTTCACGGCAGGGTATGCGGTCGTCGGCCAGGGCCAGTCCGGCCAATCCCCACGACATCACCAGTGCGATCGCAAGAGTCTTCACCATGATCCGAGTACCTCCTGGTGGGGGAACGTGAAGCGATGGAAACCAGCCGCCAGTGGCAGTGGAGCAACTAACGGATGGTGGTGTGGCAGCCGATGAGGCTGATGAACGAACCAATCGAGTCGGCGTTGCGGGAAGCCGGCGACATCGGCCAAAGCGAAGGAATCGCCCTGTTGGAGCATGCCGTCGAGAATGGCGGCATCGGCCCAGAAGCCGGCGGGGGGCATATCGGGCGGCCAGAGAGGCCCGCGGTGTGCGGTTTCGCCCCAACTGTTCAGTAAGAAACCGCCTTCGTGGGGCGTAGTTCGAATGGCGATCAAGGCCAGGCAGTGATACCACACTCCCTGGGGGCGGCAACGGCCGGTGTCGTCGCGTTCCAAGCTGAAACCTTGGTTCGAGCAGATGGCGACCGGATAACCTTGTTGGATGGCCCGTTTGGCATCGCGCCACCGGGTTACCAGGGCACACGATTGAACCGGATGGCGGCGAGCGAAGGCGGCGATGTCCGGCGGGATGCCCCGGTAGCCAAACGCGCGTGCGCGGGCGGGGCTGAAGTGCGATAAGTCGGCACTGGTGAACTTCTGCATTGGTACGATGCCCCCGCGTGACGACACGTATTCCTTGGCCCAGGCACCTACGGAACCATCGCCCGAAAGCCGGCCGCCGCCCACGTCCACCCGCGAACCACCGTAAATCACTTCGGCACTCACCGGTTGCCAGGTGAAGGCGTGCCCACTGGCAATCGCCGTGGCTTGGCAGACATCGGCACAATGTTTCCACCCACACCCGACACAACAGCCGACGTTCTGTTGATTGATGCTGGGGTACCAGTTCGCTGTGGCATCGTATCCGGCGGCTTTGCGAACGTGCCGCCACAGGAAGACCTCGGTCTCGCCCAACACCGCTTGCCCAGCGGGCGTGGCATCGAAATGCAAGGTGCGCGTACGATCACGGTTGAGGGCAATAGCTTCGGCATCGGGATGCCAACCGAATGTGGGGGTATATTCATTGGGCGGCGACGCTTCAGGAATCACGAGTGTGATGGGTTCCTGGCTCCACCACTGGAGCCATGCGCCGATCACTGCCGCCGCCACCACGACACCAAGGCGAACCACCCAAGTGGTTGCTTTCTCCAGAAATGGCTCGAGCTTCATTGTGCGAGTTCCTCCAGACAACTGGCCAATTTGCGGAACAATTGTGCGGCCGACTGGCGTTGCGCCGCCGTCAGAGGGGCATCGGTGGGTAATAACGATGCCAGTTCCGAAGCGACAATCCGGCGAATTTCCAGCAACGCTTGCGGACCGATCAAAATGCCAGCCGCATCGCGAACACGCCGCAGCAGTTCGCCGGTTGTCGGAATCCCAGGATCATCGGTGAGTTTGGCGGCCGCGCGGTAGAGAGCCGCGAGGTCTTTGGCGTGTTCGGATTTGGTTTCCCGCGGGGCCGGATCGGCGTTGTAGGCGGCGGATAATTTGGCGTACAGCGCGTCGGGGGGGGCGGGCGGAGGTGTCGGCGGTGGTCGCGGGGGAGGCGATGGCTCGGGGGGGGCCGGTGGCGGCTGGGGGGCCGCGCGAATCACCACCACACAGCGAACCGGTTCCGAAGGCACATCGCCCACCGCCGTGTAAGCGAGAAGCTCATAGCGACCGGGCAACCCACTGACCAACACGCCGCGACCGGCATCGATGCTGCGTATCGATAAACCCGGTGTCAGCACCACCCACTTCACCACCAGGGCTGTGGTTTCGGCACGAATTTCGGTAATAGTCGCCGGTGCCGCTGTGACTTCCGCCGGAATTCGCAACACCGGCGGCGGCGACGCCTTCACCCCCATAGCTACTGCGCCCAGCAACCATCCACCGATCAGCCAACGCATGATCAGGCCCTCCCGCACCTCGGGGTAGGATGTGAAAATTTGTTCTTACATGAACAATTGTGCGCAATCCGGGCAATGTTGTCAAATCGCAGGGCAAAAAAAAAAGACGGTTTTTTCAAACCGTCAGTGGCTGAGGGGAATGTCGCAAACGAGGGGGGGATTGTCGCAAACAATGCAGTGAAGCGGGATACGGGAGTCGAACCCGTCTCACAGCCTTGGGAAGGCTGGGCACAGCCGATATACCAATCCCGCAGTTATGCGCATTGTAACCCAACTTCCATTCCCGACAAGTCGTCTTTTCTCCATACTCTGACGGGGAGAATGAGTTGCGGAGACTATGGCTCCAGCACCCAAGCGGGGTGCGGACACTTTAGGCCAACGGAAGCCACTGCCCATGCCAACAGTATCTGAGATTGCCGCGTATCTGGAGAGTTTCGCCCCGTCTGCCACGGCGGCCGAGTGGGACAATGTGGGGCTGTTGTTGGGCGATCCGGCTACGCCAGTGCAGCGGGTGCTTACCTGCCTGACACTGACACCCGACGTCGCCGCAGAAGCCATTCGCGATGAAGCCCAGCTTATCGTCACGCATCATCCGATTCTGTTTCGCGGTGTGAAAAAGTTGACCGCCAACACCCCTGACGGCCAAGTGGTCTGGCCATTAGCACAAGCCGGCGTGGCCGTGTATTCGCCACACACAGCGTACGACAATAGCCGCGGGGGAATCAACGATCAGCTCTGCCAGCGCTTGGGACTGACTCGCACAACCCCGCTGCGTCCGCGTGAGGGGAAGCGGCAATGTAAACTGGTGGTGTTTGTGCCCGATTCGGACCTGGCGAAGGTTTCCAACGCAGTCTTTGCGGCCGGGGCCGGTGTGATTGGCGAATACAACGAATGCAGTTTCCGCGTTGCCGGCACCGGGACGTTTTTTGGCACCGAAGCGGCCAACCCTGTGGTGGGGCAGAAAGGACGACGGGAGGAGGTTCCCGAATGGCGTCTGGAAGTGGTTGTGCCCGAAGCGCAGGTGGCAGCCGTTGTTGCGGCTATGCGTGCAGCTCACAGTTATGAAGAACCGGCGTTCGATGTCTACCCCTTGCGGCCGATGGCCTCGGGCGGCGAAGGGCGTATTGGTGTATTGGAATCACCGACGACGTTGGGCGAACTGGCCAGGCAGGTCCAGCAGGTGCTGGCGGCGAATACGGTTCAGGTGGTGGGCGATCTGTCGCGCCGTGTCGGTACGGTGGCGGTGGCCTGCGGGGCAGCCGGGGAATTCGTTCGCGACGCTCTTGCGCAACAAGCCGACGTTTTTCTGACCGGAGAGGTGCGTTTTCACGAGGCCTTAACGGCCCGCAGCGCGGGAATGGGCCTCATCGTGCCGGGGCACTACGCCACGGAGCGCCCCGCGATGGAAGCACTGGCCATGCAGTTGGCGACACAATTCCCTGATTTGAGCGTCTGGGCAAGTCGTGTCGAACGCGATCCGTTCACCCGAATTTGAAGCATCACCTGTTGACTTTCGCCCCACCTGATGCTATTGCCCGCACCAACGCCTGGATGCGTCAGGAGCGCGCAATGACATTCCGACGGCTGTGGGTGGGCTTAGCGCTGGTCAGTTTGCTGAGTGCCTGGGGGGTTGCCCGGTCACGGGGTTCTGCCACTGCCATTGTCGAGCCAATTCCCGCGGAGCAGGCCGACGGTCTGGGCAACCATGATGAAGCCGAAGCTCGTTACCGCCACAGCCAGAGCTTACACTGGCGTCATGTGGCGGTGGGCCATTGGTGTTCGAACCGCTAGCGCGAGCGAAGAACTTTAGCCGTGATTCTTTCGCCAACGGTAATTATTTCGCTAACTGTTCGCGGAGCCAGCCGGGCCGGTCGGTGGTGATGCTTTCGGCGCCGGCGGCGATCATTTTCTTCGCCAGTTCCACGTCGTTGACGGTCCAAACGTACAGTTTTAGTCCGGCGGCTTTCACTTTGTCGCCGAAGGTTTTGTCGAGAATGGCCTCATGGGCCGACAGGTCGAGGCCGTCGGCGTGAATTTCCTTGGCTTTTTCGATCAATTCTTCGGCGGTGCGAGGTTTTTGGCCTTTGGGGGCGAGGTGGACAATCCAGTAGCAGGGCAAGTCGGGGCGGGCTTTCTTGACCGCGGCAATCACGTCGGCATGGAAGCTGATGATCGCAGTCTGCTGGGGTTTCAAGCCACTGGCTTTCAGAACGCGGTTCAGCTCGGGTACGATTTCCGGTCCGCATTTGACTTCGATGAACACCCGTTTCCCCGCGGGTACGGTGGCGAGCATTTCATCGAGGGTGGGAATTTTCTCCCCGGCGAACTGTGCGCCTTTCCATTTCCCCACATCGAGCTGACGCAGCTCTTTGAGGGTCATTTCCGCGACGGTCCCTTTCACCCCTGCGGTGCGTTGGGTCGTGGGGTCGTGGATGACGACGATTTGGCCGTCTTTGGTCAAGAAAATGTCGAATTCCGAAGCATCGGCGTTTTGCTCCCAGGCCAGTTTGATAGCCGCGACGGTATTTTCCGGGGCATCGAAGGATGCGCCGCGATGCGCTACAATCTCGATCTTCGGTTCAGCTGCCACGGCCAGCAGGGGGGTGAGGGCTGCCATCAGGGTGATTGCGGTGCGAATCATGGCCGCTCCGTTATGAGGGAGACTATCATTCGTTGTACTATCAAGCCGAAAAGTCGGTGTCTGCGGGGGTTTAGTGTAAGATTGATGAAACTCGGGTGTTGGCCACTGCTGCTTTGCCAGGGGGAGAACTGTTGCCTATGCCGCCGGCCGTGCTGATTATCGATGATGAAGAACCGATCGCGTGGGCGTTGCGGCGGGCCTTTGAGCGGGAGGGGTTCCGCGTGGTGGTCGCGGCTACGGCCGAGGATGGCTTGGCCAAAGCCCAACGGGAACAACCGGCGGTGGTGTTTCTCGACGTTCGCTTACCGGGCATGGATGGTCTGACGGCGTTACGCGAACTGAAGCAGGTCGCTGCTGAGGCGGCGGTGGTGGTCATCACCGCGCATGGGAACCTCAATACGGCCGTCAAGGCTATGGAGGGCGGGGCGTTCGACTATTTGGCCAAGCCTTTCGATCTGGCGCAAGCGCTGGCCACCGTGCGGCGAGCGGTCGCCGACCGTCAGGCTCAGGATGAAGCCGCCGAGCGCTGGCCGGCGCTAGGGCCCGAAGATGAACACGGCCCCGATACGATCGTTGGCCGAAGCCCGGCGATGCAAACGGTCTTCAAACGGATTGCCCTGGTCGCCCCGTCGAATGCGTGTGTCCTCATTACTGGCGAAAGTGGCACCGGCAAGGAATTGGTCGCGCGGGCGATTCATGCTAACAGTCCGCGACGGCAGCAGCCGTTGGTGGTGGCGCATATTGCGGCGTATAACGAGAATTTGGTCGAAAGTGAGCTGTTTGGTCATGTTCGAGGGGCGTTCACCGGGGCCGAGAAAGCCCGCGATGGTCTGCTGAAACTGGCCCATGGCGGTACTGTTTTTCTCGATGAGCTGGCGGATATCCCCCTGCCGGTGCAGGCCAAGCTCTTGCGTGTGTTAGAGCGTCAGGAAGTGCAACCGGTGGGCACCAATGAAACGCACACGGTCGATGTGCGGATTGTTTCGGCGACGCATGCGGATTTGTCGGCGGCGGTCCGCGAAGGCAAATTCCGCCACGATCTGTTTTTCCGGCTCAACGTCTATCCGATTCATGTACCGCCTTTGCGCGACCGGGTCGATGACATACCGCTTTTGGCCGAGCATTTCCTTCGCCAGTTTGGGATTGTTCATCCCACGGCGATGCTGCCGGCCGAAACCCGGGCGTTCTTGCAAGCGCAACCGTGGCCGGGGAATGTGCGCGAACTCCGCAATGCCCTGGAACACGCGGCCATCGAAGCCCGCGGCGGACCGCTGCGGCCAGAGCATTTCCCCGCACCAACCACCGCCACCGGCCCCGCGTCCACGGTGGAGCGGCTGCGGTCGTTGGTAGTGGCGTGGGTCCGTGAAGAAGTACAAGCCCATGCGGGACGGGAACCAGCCGAGTTGCACCAGAAACTCATTGACGTGATCGAACCGGCACTTCTCGATGAGGTGCTGCGGCTCGTTGGTGATAACCGTCTTGTCGCCGGGCGTTGGCTTGGCCTGGCCCGTGCGACCGTGCGCAAGCTCATCCGCAAATATCACCCCGAGAGTATCGAACCCGACGGCGAGGAAGGACTCTTCTAACAGCCCCGAGCGTGCCGAACCCGACGGTGCGGATGGAGGCGCTCTGCTCTGGGCCATCGCGACGCGGACGAAATCTCGAAGCGGGTGGGAGGTGAGATTCCTCCCTCGGCTCCCATCGTCGCTATACTGGCACCATTCGCCGTGGGGAACCATTCGCCTTGGGGAAAGGAGTTGGAGCTATGCGTCGCACCTTCGCGGTGAGTGTTCTTCTGGTGGTGGTCGCACGCCTCGGCGCGGCACCACCCGAACGCACGCACACCATCACCCCCGCCGATTACGCCCATGTCAAGATGATCACCGAAGTGGCTCTTTCGCCCTCCGGCAAAGAAGTGGCTTTCATTCTTGCGACCTGGGACCAGAAGACCGACCGGCGCCACATGCAACTGTGGGTTGTTGCGACCGACGGCCAAAGCCCGCCGAAACAATTGACCAACGACAACGCCGGCGACAGCCACCCGAAATGGAGTGCCGACGGCCAGGCGATCTACACCCTCGCCAAACGCGGCGGAGACAAAGCCAAACCGCAAGTGTGGAAGATTCCCCTCGATGGCCAACCCGTCGCCGTGACCGACGCCCACGACGGTGTCGTTCACTTCGATTATGCCCCCCAAGCCGATACGATCTTCTACACCATCGACGCCAAAACCACCGACCACGACCACTTCACCCCCCTCCGGGAAAAGTATCCGAAAATCGACTACGGCCACGGCCGCCGCACCGTCAGCGAACTGTACGCGATCCCCAACGGTCAGAAGCCGAAAAAAGTGCTGGCCGACAACCGCTACATTCGCGAATTCGCCGTCACGCCCGATGGCAAACGCCTCGCGATGATTACGGCGCTGGATGATTCCGTGGTGAAATCGGAAGGGGAAAGCCGTGTTGATATCTGGGACAACGGCCGGATTGTCACCCCGCCGACGGACCTCTACCGGGCCAAGGCGGCCAGCCCCTATGCCTGGCTCGAAAACCTCGCCTGGAATCCCGACGGCACCCGCTTCGCCTTCTGCTGTATTCACGATGCCTACCCAGCCGAAATCATCCTCGGGCACCAAGCCGATGGCCAATGGACCACCACCCGGCTCGACCGCCAAGGCCAGCACATTCGCGGTTATGGCTCCCCTCTCAAATGGCATTCACCCACCCTGCTCTGCTACCTGACGGATGAACGCGGTTGCGTGAACTTCGCCGCCACCGACGTAGTCACCGGCCAGCGCAAACACTTGCGCAGCAATAGCAATGTCATCTATGCCTTCGATGTGCCCGTGGTCGAAAAAGCCGCCGATACGCTGCCCATCGCCCTGGTACGCGGCGGCAGCGATGCCTTCCCCAACTTGTGCCTGTTCCACTACCCCGATCGTCTCATCGACCTCACCGACATCAATCCGCAGACCAAAACGTGGAAACTCCCCACCATCCAGCACATCACCTGGAAAGCCCCAGACGGTACCACCGTGGGCGGGCCGCTGGAATTACCCTTCGGCTGGAAGAAAGGCGATAAACCCCTGCCCTTGGTGGTCGCCATCCACGGCGGACCGACCACCGCCAGCTACAACGACCTCCGCTTCGACCCCCACAACGGCCGGCTCTACTTCGCTGCCGCCGGCTATGCCGTGCTGTGCCCCAACTATCGTGGTTCCACCGGTTACGGCGACCCATTCCTCACCGATCTGGTGGGCCGCGAGAACGATCTCGACGTGAAAGACATTCTCGCCGGCATTCAGCACCTGATCCACGAAGGCATCGCCGACCCCGAGCGGATCGCGGTCATGGGCTGGAGTAATGGCGGTTATCTCACCAACTGCCTCATTACGCTCAAGAACCCGCCGGTGAAGATCAAAGCGGCCTCCAGTGGGGCCGGCATCCTCGACACGGTTGCGGAGTGGGGCTTCAACGACGAACCGGCCTACCCGATGGTTTTCAAAAAAGGCTTACCGTGGGAACAACCGGAGATGTACAAGAAAACCTCGCCGACCTACGGCCTGGGTCATGTCACCACGCCAACGATCATCCATGTGGGGGCCAACGATGTCCGCTGCCCGCCAGGGCATAGCCGTATGCTCTACCGGGCGCTGCGGGAATACCTCAACGTGCCCACGGAATTGTGCGAATATCCCAACCAACCGCACGGACTGGGAACACTCACCTTCCGGACAGCCAAAATGGAATGGGACCTCGCCTGGTTTGCCAAGTATCTCCACAAGTGAGGCTGCTGCCATCCCCCCTTCGCAGCCCCACAGCCCCACGACGCCGTGGGGCTGCGCAGCCCCAACTGAACTTGACCCAAGGCTTCATATTTTTGGCCCAAGGCTTCACATTTTGGCCTAAGGCTTCACACTTTGGGCCTGATGCTTCATACGTTCGCGGTCCCGCAGCCGCACGATGTCGTGGGGTGGAACGGCCTTGTGCGTCGCTGCCGAGGAGAACGACTCGCGGCGGAACTCTAAGCCGGGTTGGCCTCGTGGGCTTCTGCTTTCGCCGGTTTTTTTCCCCGCAGGGTCAGGAGGAGAACGACGATCCCGGTCACGGCGCTGAGCAGCGAGCCGGTGAAGACACCGATTTTCGCATCGACCAGCAGCGGTTCGTGGTCGGCGAACGCCAACCCTGCGACGAATAAGGACATGGTGAAGCCGATCCCGGCCAGGCAGCCGCCGCCGAACAACACTGGCCAGTTGACACCTTCGGGCAGTTTCGCCAGTCCCAAGGTCACCGCCAGATAGCTAAAGAGCAATACCCCCAGGGGTTTGCCCACAAATAGCCCGATGGCGACTGCCACCGACACAGGTTCGGTGATGGCTTGCGGTTCGATATGCACCCCGGCATTGGCCAACGCAAACAGTGGCATGATGAGGAAGCCGACCCACGGGTGCAGTCCCACTTCCAGGCGTTCGAGGGGCGAAATGCCTTCGCGTGCGGTGAATTCGACGGTTTTCAGGACCTCGCGGCGCTCTGGGCCTTCGCCGGGTGCCCGCTGCAGGGCCTCGGTGAGTACTTCGATGAGGGTTTTATCACCAATCCAGGCGCTGGAGGGTGTCAGTAAGCCCAGTAACACCCCGGCGACGGTCGGGTGAACACCCGATTTGTACACCGCCAGCCAGATGAAGGCGCCCACCACGATATACACCGGCACGGCCCGCACCCCCAACCGGTTGAGCGTGTAGGTAATGCCAAAACCGCAGCCGGCCAACACCAGCATCAGCGCATCCAGCCCACTGCTGTAAAAGGCCGCAATGACCACCACAGCGCCGATGTCGTCGGCAATCGCCAGCGACAAGAGCATAATTTTCAGTCCAAACGGCACACGTTTGCCCAAAAGCGCCATCACCCCGACGACAAAGGCAATGTCCGTGGCCATCGGCACGCCCCAGCCGCGGAACTCCGCTTCACCGAAGTGTCGGGCTTGCAGACCCATGTAAATCAGCGCCGGCAGAATCATGCCTCCCAAGGCCGCGGCGATGGGCAACGCCGCTTTGCGGGGATCACGCAGTTCCCCGGCCACCAGTTCCCGCTTGATTTCCAAACCGACGACAAAGAAGAAAATCGTCATCAACACATCGTTGATGAGAAAATGCGCTAAATCGCCGCCGAGTTTGAAGTCGCCAAGTTGGAGATAAATCGGCGTGTGCCAGAAGTCGTGGTAGGCTTGTTCCGTGGCGGGCATGTTCGCCAAGGTCAAGGCGATCGCCGTGCAAAAAAGCAGCACCACGCCACTGGCCGATTCCACCTCTAAAAAAAGCACCAAGGGACGGGTGAACCGCTTGATCGGCTGTGGCGGCAGTACTTTCTCGGGTAAGGCGTTGTCGTGGTTCATGGACACAACAGTACAATCTTGGTCATCCGAGGAAAGAGGGGTAATGAAGATCCATCGAAAGAAGGGCAATGAAGATCCATCGGGTGTTGGAGTGCCATCGGCTCGCCCGCGAAGCAACGACCCGGACTTCCGCAGTCGTTACTCCCGGGGGGGGCCAGACGGGGAACCTCACCGGTGGCCACGAGCACACCCACAACGACAATAGGCCACGGCAGGATGGGGGCGGGCCGCTCGTTGGAGCGTGAAACCACCATGATTGCCAACGCTCGAAGGCTCGTCTTTCCATCTCCAGCAAGCAGGAGTTGATTCATCGCCCATGGCAAATACGTTCTCATCGGGAGGTCGTTATGGCGTTCACCATCACTTCGTCGGCGTTTCCAGATGGTGGCGAAATTCCTGCCGTTCATACCTGTGAAGGGGCGGATACGTCGCCGCCGTTGGCGTGGGCCGAGGCACCCGCGGGCACCAAGAGTTTCGCGTTGATTGTCGATGATCCCGACGCACCCGATCCCGCGAAACCGAAAATGACGTGGGTCCACTGGGTTCTTTACAACATCCCCGCCAGCGTGAACCAACTGCCGGCTGCGGTCACCACGACGACCCTTCCCCCCGGCACGCGCGAAGGCACCAACGATTGGAAACGCACCGGCTACGGTGGCCCCTGCCCGCCTATCGGCCGTCATCGTTACTTCTTCAAGCTCTACGCTCTCGATTGCGAACTGCCCGACCTCCACCAGCCCACCAAAGCCGCGCTGGAAAAGGCGATGAGCGGCCACATTCTGGCACAAACCCAACTGATGGGCACCTATCAAAAGAAAAAACCCTAATCGGCTCTTGCAAAAGGAGAAACCTTCCGAGGCCGAGCGTTCGCCGCCGCAAAAAACTCGCAAAGCCAACCAGGCGGTTGCACCCCAGGTGCATTCCGCCGAGCCGGGCCGAACGCTCGCATCTCCACCCCATCACGAAACTCCTGTACGTTTCCAGTATCTCGGCGCAACGGATGGCGACGAAGCACGTTGGCATCCCCACCCAATGGCGAAACTCCTCCCAGTGCCTCCCCATTAGAAGGTTCGAGATACTGGATTCACAATTAGAAGGTTCGAGACACTGGATTCACAGACTGTCGGCACTGCGACGGCGAAATGACCTCTTGGGGATTATCTGAACGAGCGACGCGGTCAGTAACGAGCGACGCAGTCGGTGGTCATCGGCGCTGGCTGTGGCGCGGATAGGAGTTTGTGAAGTTTATCACAGGTTCGGCCCCCTCGTCCGAGAACACCGCGAATGAAATTGTGAAGATTTTCCTATTTCCTTGAGGTGGCACTTGAGTGCCAGTGATGAGAAAATATCATCATATCTACACACAACCTACATGTTCTGTACCCCAACGGGAGGGAGGCGGTGGATGGGGCTATCGAAGAACATTGCTTACCGGTTACGGACTTTGCGGGAAGCCGCCGGCCTGTCGCAGCAAGAAGTTGCGGAGCGGGCCGATTTGAGTTTGTCGCTGATTACGAAAATCGAACAAGCCCGGAAAGCTGATCCGCGGGCCAGTACGCTGATCGCGTTGGCCGAGGCCTTGGGCGTTCGTCCGGGCCAATTGATCGACGATTTGGTACCCCCGCCCGACGGCATGTTTTCCCGCAAGTCCAAAAAGGACAAGAAGAAAAAGAAAAAGAAGAAAAAGCAACAAGTTGAGATGATGGCGGCGGTCGTCGCCCCGCGCGATAGCACCACAGCGACCACAGAACCACCCAGCACGGGCGAAACGCTCTCCCTGACCAAGCCCCCGAAGAAAAAAAAGAAGAAAACGTAGAGTCATCCGACCGAACCTTCGCGCGAATCTTCTCCAATAAGACTTGGAAGAAGAAAAAAACGTAGAGTCGTCCGAAGGTGTGACCGTTGCGATAGATCGTGCGACCATTCATGGAAGAAAAAAATGGATCGTGCGACCATTCATGAAGGAAAAGAAAAGTCGGCTCCTCCGACCCCGTGGCCGTCACGCCCAAGCGCTGACAGCCGCAGGCACTTGAATATCGAGTAATACCGAACATTTATCGCGGTGGCCGTCACTCCCAGGCGCTGGCAGCCGTCGGCACGCGACGCGAAGGAATGGCGGAAAGTTTTTCGGGACCACTGAGTCGTCAGCCCCTACGTTGGCCGAGGTCTTCGCGAACGTGGGCTGGCAGCTTGTTACTTGCAAGCACGCAGCCGTACGTACTTGCAAGCACGCAGCCGTACGCGAGCGCGTCGTCGCAGGTCTGATCGCGAGCGTGGGCTGGCAGCTTGTTACTTGCAAGTAACGTTGGCGGTCAACCCACAGGCTGCCAGAGAAACCGCAACATCGAATGACGACGCGCGACGGCAGGTGTTGGGTCAGGCTGTGGGGGGGATGCTCCACGCCCGTGGCCAATCGATGCCAGTCGATGAGGTGGACACGCCCGGCGCGTGGGGGGCAGGCCGTGGGGGCGTAGTCGGTGGGATTCGTTGGCTTTCACCACCCTCGACATTCAACCGGCGCGTGGGGGGGCATGTCGTGTCGTTCGGTCGGTGGATTCCGCCAGCCCGGTCGATGAGGGGTACGCATCCGGCGCGTGGGGGGCAGGCCGTGGGGGCGTAGTCGGTGGGGGTATTGGACATGTACCCCCGCCGACGGATGAATGTCTGTATCTTGCCGGCTTTGAGGTCGTCTGTTTCTTGCCAACTTGGGGGTCGTCTGATCGGCTCGGCCGATCTCGATGAGGCGGTCCATCCGTGATGAATGTCCGTTTTCTTGCTAGAGCCTGTTTCCAAACGTCGGGTCGGTCGTCGAAAGAACGTTGCTCGCCGGCGTTTTTCGAGTTTTGGAACCACCTCTAGCTTTGGGGTCGTCGTGGGTGGGTAGGTATTGGTGGGATTTTCCTCCGGACCTGACCGCGTTGCGATGAGCTACTTACCGGTTTGTACCCAGCGTTTCCAAGCCAGTTCGACGGCCATTTCATCCTTCCAACCTAACGCGGTGAAGCCGATTTGCGGTGTGGGGTTGGGGTTTTCCTCGCTGGGGCGGAGGGCGTCGAGGAATTTGGCGAACTCGGCCGCTTTCGGACCAAAGGCGAGAAATTCCGCGAAGCTGGTGGCCAGGATTTCGGTACCTTTTTCGCCGCTCATCACATCGGCGAGGGTCGATGAACGACCGATTTTGGGGTTCAGCACTGCGGCGCGGGCTTGGGTGCGGTAGGTTTTGTAGCGGTTGGATGTGGTGCCATCGGCCCGCAGCGCCGCTGCCCGGCCGAAGCCGTCGCGGAGCCATTCGGGAATCACCTGGGTGCCGGTGCCTTTGGCGCGCAATAGCTCGCCGGCGATGCGACCGGCCAACCGGGCGTACACATCGGCTTCCGTCGCTTTGCCGGGCACATCGGCGGGTTCGACGACGAGCGGCGGCTCGGCCCGAAAATCGGTGTAGATCGTATCGGGCTGAAGTTGTAACACCCGGCGCATAAAGGTTTTATAGTCGTCGGCCTCCGGCAGATAGTAGACGGTCAATTTCCCCTTCCAGGCCGTTTCGGTGGCTTCAAATTTGGCGGCGGCGCGGGCCACTTTGAGGGTTTTCTCCAACGTTTCGGCTAAGCTTTTGGCTTTGGCTTCGGGAATCGTTCCAACCACCAGGAAATTGTCGGTTTCGACCAGGGTGGGCTTGTCGATTTTGAGCTTCTTCATGTTCTCGATCGCCGCGGCTTTGGCTTTTTGAGCGTCGGGCGCGGGGGTTTGGCCGGACGCCGGCCCGGCGGAGAGCAATCCGGCCAAACCGACGGTCAGCCCAGCGATCGAAGCGACGCGAACACGCAGGGGCATAGCAATCTCCAGGGAGTAACGGCAGTGAAATGATTATAGCGAAGGAACCGTAGAAAGTCAGAAGCCTGTGTGTCAAAGCCGCACAGGTGGTGTCCGATCCTATCTTCTGGATTGTCGGAGAGATCCGATCGTGTGGATTCTCGGAGAGCGGGTGTTTCTCTACCGGAGGGTCATTTTGGGGATTCGTTGCTGGCGGTTCCCCCCGGGGAGGGCGTATCATCGTCTATGCCCGCTTTTGGGGAGTTCCTACCATGCGTGTGTGCTTTGGCTTGTTCGTTCTGGTGGCCAGTGGCGCAGTCATGGTCGCAGTGGCTGCAGGGGCCGATGCGCCCCCTCCCCCCGGCGCCAAACATAAAGGGCCAGCCAACCGACTGGCCCGATCGAGCAGCCCCTACTTGCTACAGCACGCCTCGAACCCCGTGGATTGGTACCCGTGGGGACCCGAGGCCTTTGAACGGGCCCAAAAAGAAAAGAAACTCATCTTCCTCTCGATTGGCTATAGTTCCTGCCATTGGTGCCACGTCATGGAGCGGGAATCCTTCTCCAATCCCGAGATTGCGAAGATACTGAACGACAATTTCGTTTGCATCAAAGTGGACCGCGAAGAACGCCCCGACATCGACGATATCTACATGACTGCGCTGCAAGTCACGGATCAGCCCGGGGGCTGGCCGCTGAACATGTTCCTGACGCCCACGGGCAAACCCATCTTCGGCGGCACTTACTTTCCTGCTGACGACAAAACCATCGACGGCCAGACCATCAGGGGGTTCAAATCGGTCCTGAAGAAAGTCCTGGAATTCGATCAGGACCGGGCCGATCTGGAAAAACAAGCGGATTACATTGCCCAACTCACGATCGAAGCTTTAGAAGCCAACAGCCGCCTCGTCGCACTGGTCCAGCTCGATCGCGCCCTCATTACCGATGCGCTGGAAGCCTTCGACATCGACCCCGAATACGGCGGCACCGGGAGCAAAGCGCGGGGTTATCGGGGTCCGAAATTTCCCCGCCCCCCGGTGTGGGGCTTTCTGCTCGCCTATGCCCAGAAAACCCCCAGCGCCGAGTGGAAGAAAAAAGTGACGCTAACGTTAGGGAAAATGCTCGAAGGCGGCATCTACGATCAGCTCGGCGGCGGTTTCCATCGCTACAGTACCGAACGCACATGGACTGTCCCACATTTCGAGAAAATGCTCTACGACAACGCCCAGTTGGTCGAACTGTACAGCGAAGCTTATGCCGTTGATCCGCGGCCCGAATACCGCCGTGTGGTGGCCGAAACCCTCGCCTTCATCCGCCGCGACATGACCTCGCCGCAGGGAGCCTTCTACTCCGCCCTCGACGCCGATAGCAACGGAAAAGAAGGCGCATTCTACGTCTGGACCACCGAGGAACTGAAGGCGGTTTTGGGGAACGATGCCGATTTTCAGCTGGTGAAAAGCGTCTATGGCATTGGTGCCCCGAATTTTGAGGAGAAGTTTCACATTCTCCGGCTGCCCAAACCCCTGGCCGACATCGCCCGCGAGCGGAAATCGACCGAAGAGCAACTGCTGGCCCAGCTCGAACCGCTCCAAAAGAAGCTGCTCGATCACCGTCGCCAACGGCAACGGCCGTTTCTCGATACGAAGATCATCACGGCCTGGAACGGGCTGATGATCGCGGCCTATGCCAAAGCCGGGCAGGTGTTTCAAGAAAAAGCCTACACGACCGCCGCCGCCCAAGCCGCCGACTTTCTTCTGACAACAATGCGCGACCCCCACGGTCGCCTCTACCGCATCTATGCGGCCGTTCCCGGCCAAGCCCCCACCGCCACCATCCCCGGCTTCCTCGACGACTACGCCTACTTCATTCACGGGCTGTTGCACCTGCACGACGCGACCGGCGACGCCAAATGGCTCGACGCCGCCCAAACACTCACCGATGTGGCCATTCGGTGGTTTGCCGATGGCGACAAAGGGGGCTTCTACTTCAGCCCCAGCGATGGCGAAAAGCTCTTCGTGCGGCCCAAAGACAGCTACGACGGCGTCCAACCCTCCGGCAACGCCCAGATGGCACGCAACCTGCTGCGCTTGGGAGCCAAACGGAAGAACGAAGCCTACCGCGATCGCGGGATTCGTACCATCAAAGCCTTCGCCTTGGCACTGCGGACCAGCCCCGCAGCCATGCCCACCATGCTCCGGGCCTTGCACGAACTGCTCGAGACCGCCGAAACCCAACAACCCCCCCGCCCCAAAGACCCGCCCCAGCCGAAAAAACCCAAAACATCAGCCGACGTGGTGGACGCCCACCTGACCGTGGAAACCCCACCCAACGGCCCACGCCGCTTCACGCTCAATCTGACTATCCACGAACCGTGGTATCTGTACGCCAACCCCGTGGGTTTACCGATGCTGGCCGAATCCCAAACCGAGGTGCGAGTGTACGTCGCTGGCCAAAAAGTGGACAGCCTCGTGAACTACCCCAAGGGCCAGAACGTGAAAGAATCCACCGGAGAACAGTACGCCATCTACACCGGGACAGTCAGTATCACTGGCACAATCCCCGAAAAAGCTGGGGACATTGAGGTGCGTGTCCACGTCAATGCGTGCAAGCCCGGCGTTTGCTTGCCGCCAGGAGAACTGCGCCTTCGGCCTACCCGCTGACACGCGCTGCGAAGGCCTGCCCTGCACGCTGAAGGCAATTTTGCCAATGGCATCAATAGTCCCCGCGCGCCGCGAAGACACGCGCCGCGAAGACCCGCCCTGTGCCAGACCCATTGGCGACGTTCGGTTGTTGGCCACAAACCGGTTGATACGAGAAGCGAAGGTCCACCCTGCGCGGGAGGGCCTATCATCGTCGACCATAACGCCTCAGCTCATCGAGGGCGTGTTATCGCCTCCACCCTGCGCCGGAGGGCCGGTTCGAGTGTATGTCATCGCTTCCACGCTGCGCCGGCGAGCCGCTGGCGCCGATGGCCGACCACTAGCGCTTCCGGCGATCGTAGCGGACATAGCGGAACGGCGACTGCCGGAAAACGCTATCGATCAACGCAAACAGTTCGGGGTCGTAACGGGCGAGCTTTTCCCGGGTGTTGATGTCGTTGTGAACGCCTTTACTGGGCGGGGCGTTGCAATCGAAGTACGACTGCACACCTTCAGCCCAGTATTCCCCCGGATTGGTTGCAGCGTAGGTGTCTTTCCAGAGGCCTTGGTCCATCGCCCGGGCGTAGCAGGCCCGCAGTTGGGCATCGAACTTCGGTTCAACGGTTTTCAGGCCATACTGATGAATGCAGTGGGCGAATTCATGAATGAGGATGTTCTCGTGGCGATAGCGGTCGCCTTTGAGGTTGAGGAGGTTTTCTTCCCCGCAGGAGGTGATGCGGCCGCCTAGGCCGCGGGCGCGGTTGTCCCAGTAGTCTTTGGGAGTCATGTGGCGCTGTTCGGGCACGTCAGTGGTCATTTCCGTGGGCGCCATCACCACGAAACGGCAGCGGTTCTTCACCAAGGCAGCGGCAATGTCCTCCCGCGGGGCGAGCATCTGCCCAATCAAATACCGGGCTTCGACCAAAGCTTCATCCGAAACTTTTTCCGAAGCCAGAATGGGTAATCCGCGGTAATCGGTGCGTTTCTGATAGAACGGATCGAGTTTCCAGACCTGACGGAACTCCGGGTCGATCGGTTGAACCAGCAGGCGCGGGGCCGGAGCGACCGGAACCGGCCGTTCAGCCGCAACCACCACGGACACGATCCATAACCCACTGACAACCCCCAGGATTCCGCGCCGCCACATCGAGCTGATCCTCCGAGGAATTTTCGCGCTAGCTCTTGCAAGTCGCCATCGGGGCGTTTACGATTATTCTGAGACTGAATCTCAATATCAAGCGCCCACCAACCATCCGAACCTCCGCCACGCCATGGACTTGCTGGCGACCACTCCCGAAACAACAACGTGCACAGGATCGTGTGCGACCTGCCCGACGGTGGGCAGTTGCCCAACCCGGCTGGTCTGCCGCTGCCTGCAAGTGACCGAAGAAACGGTCATTACAGCGATTGTGTCGCTGGGCTTACGCACCGTCAAGCAGGTGCGCGAGGCGACTGCGGCTGGCACCGGGTGCAACTGCTGCCATCGCGAGATCGCCGCGTATCTGAGCGTTTATGCGTCTTCGTCGTCGTCGCCGGCCATTTGTTCGGCCAAGTAACGTTCCAAGCCAACGGTTCGAATTAAGCCTAACTGCGTTTCCAGCCAGTCGATGTGTTCTTCGGCGTCTTCCAAAATCTCCAGTGCCAATTTATGGGAGACGTTGTCCTTCAATTGGATGCACAGGTTGACCAGCTCATTGTACGCTTGCGCTCCTTTGGTTTCGAGAGCCAGATCATTTTCGAACTGCTCCTTGACATCGGTGCCGACACGAATCACATCGTAGCGGGCAATCTCCGGAACGCCTTCTAAAAACAGAATGCGGTCGATGAGCTTTTCTGCGTGCTTCATCTCGCCGATGGATTCCTCATAGTGTTTGTGGGCGAGTTTGAGGAAACCCCAGTTTTTGCACATTTTGGCTTGGCAGAAGTATTGGTTGATGGCAGTCAGTTCGATGGTCAAAGCCCGATTGAGGGCGTTGATCACGTCGGGGTGGCCTTTCACGGCGATTCTCCTGGGGCGAATGAGGCAATGAAAACCGTTCCGATTGTCTTAGCAACTTCACCGGAAAGTCGCCCAGCGGAGTAACGACGGCACAGTCATGGCCCACGGTACCTCACGGTACCCGGACGCCTAGCGCATCCCACAATGTGGCATGCCATGATTGTTCGGTTGAACCGGAACTGTGGCATGCCATGATTGTTCGGTTGAA
>JANWYJ010000079.1 GCA_025055115.1 Gemmata sp. | reverse complement strand
GTCAAAATGGCCATCGCCCACAATAAGAGAGGCAGTTGAGTATCCGGAGGGAAGGGAATACTCTGCGGATCGCTTCCCAGTAAGCCCAAAATCCGGGCCAAGGCGATGAAACCGGCCAGCTTCGGCAAGAACGCCAGCTGGGCTATCACGCCCGGCGGCCCGCCTTCGTACACATCCGGCGCGTAAAAGTGAAACGGTACCGCTGTCAGACGGAAACCGAGGCCCGCCAGGACCATCACCGCGGCTAACATCGCCATGGGATTGGGCCGATCGGCCGTTGTGTGGGCCTGGGTGATCGCCTCCGCGATCATCGTGAGGTTCACACTGCCGGTCAGGCCATACAGATAGCTGAAACCGAACAGCACCACCGCCGACGACATCACACTCAGAAGGAAATATTTGGTCGCGGCTTCTTGATTCCGTAGGTCTCGGGCGGGTAAATAGAGCAAAACGTAAGTGGGAATAGAAAGCAGTTCGAGGGCCAGAAACAAAGTTACCAAGTCGTTCGCTCGGCCGACCAGCGAAACGCCCGCTCCGGTAATCAACAAGCAACCGTAGTATTCCGCGGCGTTGCTACGATCCGTTTCCCCCCACGCGACGAAGAGCAACACGGCTAGCGCGATCAGGGCCACCCAACGCACAAAGGCCGCGGCCGCGTCGGGGATTAGAGGCGAGACAGTGAGTAATTCCGGCGGTTGCGGCCGAAGCGTTCCGGCTACAATCAATGCCGCTATCACACCCAGAAGTGAAACAACAAACCACAGCCACCGCCGGTTCACAACCGAACCCAATAGCAACACGATACACGCTGTGCCAAGCAGGATCATTTCCGGGATCGCGTGCCGGAAAACCCCGGTGAGCGTTTGTTGATAAAGTGGATCGGTCATCGCAGGTTATGAGGTTTGTGTAGCCGGAGGAATCGCTCGCCACAGGAACAAGGCTTCGGCAACTAGTTGCTGTACACTCAGCGCGTTGTTGCTGTACACTCAGCGCGTTCGGGCGGCGTCACCGATGTTCGCGAGTATCTGGATGTCGGGCTTCATCGTGTCTAGCACAAGTTGGGGGAACAGCCCCAACACCAAACACAACAGGGCCAGAAGTCCTAACGCGGAGAATTCGCGATTGTTCACATCGTTCACCGGCGTTGTGATTATTGGCTGCGGTTCCTTCAAGGGGTTGAAGAAGACCCGTTGCAGCATGGTCAACGTGTACCAGGCTCCCAAGAAAATGCCGAATGCGGCCACAACGGCCGGCCACAGGTTGGTCACATGGGGATTGTTCGTGCGGAACAGTCCGGCGAGCATAAGCATTTCGCTGACGAAGTTGTTTAATCCGGGCAGCCCCACACTGGCCAACGCCAGGACGAAGGTCAGAACAGCCAGGACCGGGAAGCGGCCCATCAGCCCCCCGAAGCGGGCCATTTCCGTGGTGCCGTAGCGAGTTGTGAAGAAGCCCAGCACGGCAAACAAGGCCCCGGTACTCAGCCCATGGTTGATCATGTGCAGTACGGCCCCGCTAAGACCTTCGCTATTGAAGGCGAAGATACCGAGGACGAGGAAACCCAGGTGGGAAATGGAGCTGTAGGCGATCAAAAGCTTCATATCTTTGGAAGCCAAGGCGCAGAACGCGGCGTAAACGATGCCGACGGAAGCCAACACACCAATCACTGGCAGCCCGTAGTGGATGGCTGCATCGGGAACCAAGGGCAGTACCAGACGCACCATGCCGAAAGTCCCGAGTTTGGCCATCAGTCCTGAGAGCAACATGACCACGCCGATCGGAGCTTCTCCGTAAGCGGCGGGCAGCCAGGTGTGGAATGGCCAGACCGGAACTTTCACCATCAATCCGGCCATCAGGGCCACAAACAGCCAGAATTGGAGCTGGGAGGCGTTGGCTTGAAGCCGGCGGGCTTCCGGGAGTAGTTTCGTCGCGCTGTCGGAAAGTCGGACAGCGGCCTGCCAGTTCGCTCGCCAATCGTTCAGCATTTGAAGAGCGTGCTGTTCAGCGGCTTCGGCGGCACGGATCGCGGCGCCATCTTTCCCTTGGCGAGCGGCTTCGAGGGCCGCCCGGCGTTGGGCCAGTTCTTTCTCGCCGGCGCGCACGAGGGCTTGAGCCAGTTCCATCTCCCGTTGCGCTTCCGTCAGGGCTGTCTGGGCGGCTTTTTCCGCGGTGAGCCACCGGGGCACGGCGTTCATCAGATCGGGCAGACTGAAGGTATGAATCCGTTTTGCCCAAACAAATTCGCGCGACTTGCCCGTGGGGCTGCCAGCGTCCGGAACTTCCACTTTCACCAAGACGTTTTGGGTGGGAAAGCCCGTCTCCGGGTGAACCGGGACCGGATTGGTGAGTACCACGCCAATAATCCCCAATAGCGTCAGCAGACTGCCCGCAAGAGTGTAAAGGAAGAATTTGCGGGCGGCATCCCGTCGCCCCGAGCCAACACCCCAGCGGCCAATCAAGAAAAACGCTGGGATGAGCGTCAGCTCAAAGAAAACGTAAAAGAGAATGACATCGAATGCCAAAAAGCAGCCGATCAATCCGGCTTGGAGCAGAAAGAGCCAGCCGAAGTAGGACCCCGGTTGGTCCGCAACCGTGTTCCAGGAAATGAGAATCGCCGGCACCAGCAGGAAGCTGGCCAGGGCCACCAACCACAGATTCAAGCCGTCGATACCCAGGAAAAATTGGATATTCGGTCCGGGTTGGCTGGAATTAGCGGAGAGGCGGAAGAGGGTCCAACGGGTACGGCCATCGCTGCCTTCGTCGTTGAAGCGAGCGTAGGTGTCGCCAGGCACAAATTCCGGTTGGAATACTAAGCTGCCGCTGCCACGCCGGGCATCGTCGTCGGCGCGCAGGGCCAAGGTGGGAATGGCCAAGGCGACCACCGCCGCGGTCAATCCGCCGTGGACGAGTGCCAGCAGCAGGGCAGCACGTCGGCTCCAACGGCCCAACATCGGCAGAATCAGGGCTGATACCAACGGCATCAGCACCAGCAGTAGAACCACAATCCGGAGAACAGCGGTGATCGACATTGCGTTCCAGTTCCTGAGTTTCTCTGTACCGGAAACGGAGCCGTTTGCGTCAGCTAGCGAGCCATGCGGAAAATCACAAATGCCACGAACACCGTCAGGCCTAGGGCCATCGCCAGAGCATAAAACTGAACCAGACCGTTTTGTAATGGGCGAATCAGTGCCGCCAGCAGACGCGGCATAGCCGCGACAAGACGCGTCAGCCCGTCGAGGAAGCCATCGAAGACGCGCACTAGAAACGCCAGCACTTCGGCCGGTCGGACGATCAGGGCGTAATACACCTCATCGACGTAAAGCTTGTTGCGGGAAAGGGCCAACAGTGTGTCTATACCACCGAGAGGTTTCTCTTGGCCATCCCGGTACAGAACATAGGCCAACACAATCCCCGCGATGGCCAGGCTGGCACTGATGCTGATCAAGGTCCAGTTGAGATGATGTTCCACGGCACGAGCTATTGGGGCTTGGGTTTCGGTCAGGGAGGGGCTGGTGCCCAGAAAATCGCTGAACCAGTGGGTGAACGGCTGGACGACCCCCCCCACGAACACAGCTCCGACGGCCAACACCATGAGCGGAATGGTCATCGAACGCGGTGATTCGTGGGCGTGGTCGCCGGCCTCCGCGGGGATTTTTTCAGGCCCCCAGAAGGTCAGGAAGTAGGCCCGGAAGGTGTAGAAGGCGGTTAGCCCGGCAGTCAGGCAGGCGTTGAGAAACAGCACGAAATAGCCAGCACTGTAGGGGCTGGCACTTTCGCTGGCTTCGGTGAGCGATTCCAAAATGAGGTCTTTACTCCAAAAGCCCGACAGTAGCGGAACCCCCGCCAGGGCCGCCGCCCCACAGAGGAAGGTGAGGTGGGTGATGGGCAGGACTTTCCGCAAGCCGCTGAAGCGGGTGATGTCGATCACATTCCCCATGGCGTGCATCACACTGCCGGCGGAGAGGAACAGCAAGGCTTTGAAGAAGGCGTGGGTGAACAGGTGGAACATAGCGGCACCGACCGCGAAGGCCGGGCTGATCGCCCCGCCGGTGCCCAGGGCCATGAACATATAGCCCAGCTGGCTGACGGTGGAGTAGGCGAGAATGCGCTTCAGATCGGTCTGGCCAAGAGCCAGAAAAGCGGCCAGAAGCGCGGTGATGCCACCCACGCCGGCAACCACGATTTGCGCCTCGGGGCAGAGCACAAACAGCGGCGCACAGCGGGCTAGCAGGTATACCCCCGCGGTGACCATCGTGGCGGCATGGATCAGAGCGGAAACCGGGGTGGGGCCTTCCATCGCATCGGGCAACCACACATACAGCGGGAATTGCGCGCTTTTGCCCACGGCGCCGCAGAAAAGTAACAAACAGGCGGTGGTCAGCAGGCCGGGGTCGGGTGGATGGTCGCGGATGTGGGCAAAGAGCAAGTCTAAATCGGTATGCCCGCCACCCATCTTCCACAGCAGGAAAATACCGAGCAAAAAGCCCGTGTCACCCAAGCGCGTGACGAGGAACGCCTTCCGCGCCGCCGCGGCGGCACTGGGTTTCTCGAAGTAATAACCCACCAACAGGTACGAACACAGACCCACGCCTTCCCAAAACGCCACCAGCAGCAGAAAATTGTTGGCCAACACCAGCCCGCACATGCTGAAGACGAAAAAGCTCATCACCGCAAAGAAACGAGCATAACCGCGATCGCCATGCATGTAGCCGCTGGAAAACAAGGCGATGAACGTGGCGATGAACGTGATCATGCCCAGCATCACCGTCGCCAGGGCATCGACGGTGATGGTGAAGTGAACATCCAGCTGCCCAGCAGCAAACCACGTCAGTGGCTCGGAAGTGTAGCGGCTTTCATGCCCATCCAGCATCTGACCCAATAGGATCACCGCCAGGACCGCTGCGGCGGCACAGGCCAGGATCAGCGGCAGGTGAGCGAGTTTTTTCGTCGTGGCGTTGGCGGCCGACAGCCACGCCAGCACTGCGGCCGCAAGGGGTAAGGCAAGAATCGCCAGGGCCAGTGACGTCGGTTCAGACACGGGCCACCTCCTCCGGACCTAGCGCCGATGCTGGGCGGACCCCCGCGGGTGGCAGCGTGGGGAAGCGTTCGTCAGGAGCCGCCGGGAGCGGTTCCTCGTCCACCGCTACGGGAATGCCCGGTTCCCGTAAGTGTTGCCAATCCGAGCTATCCAACGACCGCTGACGGCGATACAGACTGACAAACAATGCCAGGGCGATGCCCGCTTCACACGCCGCAACGGCAAGCAAAAACAACACAAACGCCTGGCCTTGCAAATTCCCATGGTAAAACGCAAAGGCTACGAAATTGATCGCCACGCCTTGCAACATCATCTCGGCACATAAAAACATGGTGATGAGATTGCGCCGGGTGAGAAAACCGACCCAACCCAGACCAAACAATACCGTTGCTACAGCGAGAAAGTGCCATAAAGTGATGGTCACTGCACCCCCTCCACGCCAGCCGGAGCGTTCTTGGCATCCGGCGTCGGCAAAGGCTCTCGTTTCCGATGGGAAATGGCTACCGCGCCAATGGTGGCGACCAGCAATAAAACCCCCGCCAGTTCAATGGCCAACAAATGTTCCGCATACAGACCATAACCCAAATTCGCCACATTCCGCGCAGGCATCAGCCCGGCTCCGTGGAGAAGGACCACGGCATCCCGCAGCTTCCGCACCTCCGCTTGGGCCGTAGCTACATCCACCGGTTGACCCGCTGCGGGCATGCTGATGATCGCTTCCACGGTCGGGGGCACGCGGTGGAGTAATTCGCGGACTGTGGCCGCCTGTGTCAGAGTTTGCCGCGCCGCGACATCGGCACGAAACAGTTTCTCCGGCCCACCCGAGACCGTCCCCAGGCGGCCTAAACGCTGCGGCAGCGAGCCTTCCTGGGGGCTGTGAATCTGCTCGGCGCTGGATACTCCCACCACTTCGGCCAGGGCATTGCGGACCGGACTGAAAGCCGCGTCAAACGCCGCCAACCGCTGCTCACGGGCCACCGCGGTGCTGGTGTCACCGGCCAGGGCTTTCTCGGCCGCGTCCAATTGGGCAATTGCCGCCGCCAGCTTCTCTCGTTCCAACGGGGTGACTAATTGCGCCAACAAATGATCCCGTTGATTGGTCAGACTGGTTTGAAATAACGCCAACAGCACCAAGCCGACGAAAGCAAAGCCGGCCAACGCCCCGGCGAGCGGCTCGCGGCTGCGATCGTTTTCGTCGGTCGGAGCGTGGGACGGCGACAGCATCAGCACAAAAAGGAAAGTGACGACAATGGCCCCCGCGTAGATGATGATGGTTGCGGCCATCAGGAAAGTGGCGGCCAGTAGCAGGAAAAGGCCGCAGGTGCTCAAAATGACAAACGCGAACGCCAACGCGCCGCGCGCCGGGTTCCGCTGGGTGACGAGAACCGTCCCAAAAACCACTGCCCCGGCAGAAAAGAGCCAAAACAGGGCCGAGCCAATCACATCGGGCATCGGTTGGCCGAATGTGCGGTATAACCACGTACCGAAGACCGCGGCCGCGGCGATCAGTAGGGCTATTCCCCCCGGGACGAACCGCCCGCGGGGGCGCGGAAGTAGCAGAAACACCCCCGCAATGGCCAGCAGCGTCGCGACGGCAACATAACCTGTGGTTTCTTGCGTTGGACTGAGTGCAAACAACATCGTACCTTGCTCGTGAAGTTTGTCACAAGCCGAACGACGATGATATATAAGCTGCTGTCGTGGCGTCAGCGCTGCGCGGAGAAATCCGACCAGAGAAACACATCCTCCGGGCCGAAGAACCGGAGCGCAGTGGGCATCACTGGAACCGTCGTGGTGGCGGCGGTCGTCGTCGAGGTCGTGGCGGACTGAAGAACCGGTGCGAGGCGGACTGATGAACCGGTGCGAAGTGGGGTATCATTTCCGCCGGCCTAAAATCGGTTCTCAAACCAGGAAAATCGGGGTGGAGAAGCCATGCTCTCGGAGGCTCGCGGTTGTTTCAACACATTGGGATGTTTCAACACATTGGGATTGTGGCCGAATGCGGCTTCTTTTTTCGGGTTCTGCAACGGCCTTGGAGGCACTGACCGACATAGCCGACCGCAGGGAAAAGCACGCCGTTCGGGCTGAAGCCGCAAGGTGAAAGACGCCTTCCAGGCTGAAGCCGCAGGGTGAAACACGCCTTCCGGGCTGAAGAATCGGTCGACCCCTTGGACCCTGACTCGTGGCAAGCACGCAGCACGGGCAGTACGACGCCGAGGCAATACCATCCGGACCTATCCGCAACGTCAGCACCTATCCGCAACATCCGCCGGAGGCCGGCCCGAAACGGGCAGCGAGGGGGTCAGTTTCCATCTGCCGTTTGGCGGGTCGGCGTTGTCGCGGCGCGTCGGGCGGTTGCTGGGGGGCTGGCCCTTCGGAAGGGCGTAGATCACGCCGGGGGTGGTTCGCTGGCCGGCCCCAGGGGACCGGAACGTGTGCGGATCGGGTCAGTACCAGCTTGGGTCGTGACATCAAAGACGCTCAGGAGCTTCTCTTTGTCGAAGATCATCTGTTCGCGGCTTAAGCCGGTGAGGTCGTAGAGGGTCGTCAGTTCAATCGCATCCACGGGGCAGGCTTCCTCGCACATCCCGCAGTAGATGCAGCGCAATTCGTCGATCACGAAGGTTTCGGGATATTTTTCGCGGCCATCCTTTTGCCATTCTGGCGGAGCCGGAGCCGCGACAATGTCGATGCAGTGCGCTGGGCACGCGGTGGCACACATATAGCAAGCCACACACTTCACCCGTCCGGCTTCGTCGCGGTTGAGACGATGGACACCCCGGTAGTTTGCCGGCAGTTGGGGTTCCTGTTCGGGATATTGCTCGGTGATTTTGGGTTTGAACATATGGCTGAGCGTGGTTTTCAGCCCAGCCACCAGGGCGGGAACATACAGTTGCTCCCAGAGGCCCAATTTCGCCTCTTCCACCCAGGTCACTTCGGATTCAGGTATTGGCATGGCAGCACCGTGAGATAGCGTTTCGATTCACCGAGGGAGTTCATCCGTCACCCGATGGCCCGATTATCGGCCCGCAAAGGTTACCCCCGGGGGCAGCCCGGGCGGCAGTTTCACCACCCGGCGTTTCGGATTGGAAACCGATCCGCGGAACCAGACTCCGAACAGTCCGGCCCCGAAAAAGAGCACAACATTGATGAACGTTAGTATAAATAAGGGCAACTGCCATTGGAGCAGGAACATGACGGCGAGAAAGTTCAGAAGAGTCAGCGGGATCATCACTTTCCACGCCAGGTTCATCAGTTGGTCGAAGCGGAAACGGGGAATGGTCCAGCGGATGAATTGTGCAAAAATGCACAAACTCACCATCTTGCCGGTGAGAATGAGGAGCTTCATCACTGCCGTCGCCACGGGATTCTCAAACAGGCTTTCCAGTCCCAACAAGTTCCACCCGCCTAAGAACAACACCGCGATGATGAAGCTGGCGGTCACCAGGTGAACGTATTCCGTCAGCAGCATCAGGCCGAGTTTGAGCGAGCTGTACTCGGTGTGGTAACCGCCGACGAGTTCTTGTTCGGCTTCGGGCAAGTCGAAGGGCAGGCGGCTGCATTCGGCGTAGCTACTGGTCAAAAACAGTAGAAATCCTAGTGGCATGAAGACGATGAACCAACCGTGGGTGCTTTGCCAAGCGATGATCTTTTCGGGATTGAGCGAACCAACAATTAGAAACACCCCCAACACGGAAAGTCCCAGGGGGATTTCATAACTGACAATTTGGGCGGAGCTGCGCAAGGCTCCCAGGAGAGAGTATTTGTTGTTCGCACTCCAACCGGCGAGAATGACACCATAGACGGCCAGAGAACCCAGGGCAAAGATGTACAGTATGCCAATGTCCAAGCCGGGGGCGATGATGAAGTTGAAGTGACTCTGATACTCCGCCTGTTGTTGGTAGAAGGCATCGACCGCCCCGAGGGGTGTTATCGCCACCGGGTCGGGGGCGGGGGTAGTGGCTCCTATCGGGACCACCGCCAAAGCCAACAGAGCGGTGGTAAGGGCCACAGCCGGCGCGATCACATAAAACACTTTATCCACATGATCGGGAATGACTTCTTCCTTCAGAAAGAACTTCCCACCATCGACGATCGGCTGTAACAAGCCGCCCGGACCAACGCGATTGGGGCCGATGCGGTCTTGCATCCAGGCGGAAATTTTCCGTTCACCTAAGGTCAGATAAGCGCAAACTCCCATCACGCCGGCAATGACGCCGACGATGAGGATGGCGGTGGTGGTAGGATCAAATAGCGGCATAGCGATTCCAGTCGGTGGGTAACAGGGGTGGACGCTCCCTCGGTGGCCGAGGTCAGTGGTGGTCGCAAGCGGTCGGACGGCGGGGTCGATCCTCTGTCACCGCTTCCAGGGTTATTGATGATGGCTCGGGGGCGCTGGGTTGGTGGCCCCGAGTTGGGCGAAGTAGGGGATTGCCGCCGCCACTTCCTGGCGGATCGCGGCGGGCTGTACCAAGCCGGGTCGGCCCAACAGATCGAAGGCTAATTGCAACTCACTGCGCACTTCGACGGGGGGGCGGACAGCCCGGCTGAACGTTTGGGCGTAACCCGCATGGTTAACGAAAGTTCCGTCTTTCTCAAAACCGGTGGTCGCCGGCAGAATGTACTTGGCCGCGGCACTCATCATAGTGGGTAAGATGTCTTGGGTCACCAGCAGGGGAGGCATCGCCCAACGGGTCGGAATGAGGGCATCGAGGTGGGCCGGGTCCGGGTAGCCGCCAGCGAACCACAGCGCCGTCAGGGTCTCGTTGGTGATCGTGGCCAGCGGGATGACCTCGCCCTGAAGAGCTTTGAGCACTTCTTCCACACCGATGCGGTTGGGGGCTTTTTCAGCTCGGATGATGAATTTGATGGGTTCGACGGGTTCGCCGCGGGCGTTTTTGGGGTATTTGTCGTCCTCCCCGATCACTGGTACCGGACCGAGGACCAGCCGCACCTCCGGTGCCAGTGATTTGAAGTAACGGCCCAACAAATAGGCTTCCTCGACGGTGAGAAACGGCGACAGCACCGCGACGACCCCGCGGGGGTGGGTTTGGGCCGCGGTTGTGAATTCTTGCTTCAGTTGGGGTAGTAACCGATTCCACGGTTGGGGTTGGAAGCGGCCGTTGGTTTTCACCACGGGGCGGACGAACCGCTCGGCAGCGTTGGCGTGGTGGTAGCCGTAGCGCCCTTCGTCGCAGATGAAGTAGCCTTGGGCCTGGAGGTTGGTACGGGCGCGGAGCCGGTAGACGATGTCTTTATTGGAATCGACGTAAGTACTGCAGCCTGTGGAACATCGGTTGCAGACGCCTTCGGTGGTTTTCAGGTACCACACCCGTTGTTTGTAAAGGAAGTCTTTGCTGCCCAACGCGCCCACAGGGCAAAGATCGACGACATTGCCGGCCAGTTTGTTTTCGAGGGGCCGGCCGGGGAAAATATCGATTTCTTCGTGATGGCCGCGACCGACGACTTGCAGTTCGGCTGTGCCGCTGATTTCCCGGGTGAAGCGGACACAGCGGGTACACATGATGCAACGGTCGGTGAAGAGTGTGATAGTGCTGGAGATGTGTGGTTTGTTGGGCGGGGTGTTTTTCACATCGACCATGCGCGATTCGGAGCGGCCGTATTTGTAGCTGAAGTCTTGCAGTTTGCATTCCCCGGCTTTATCGCAGACCGGGCAATCGAGCGGGTGATTGAGCAGCAAGGCTTCCAGAGTATCGGCTTGGGCTTTTTTCGCCCGTTCGCCGAGGGGGATTTTGGTGTAGTTGGGGTCGTAGGGCAGCGGCGGCAGGCTGGGATCGCGTTTATCGTACTCGCCGGTGACGATGACCGTGCCATCTTTCACCGGGGTTTGGCAGCCAGGAACGACTTTGGGCTGCATGATCACTTTGCCGTCCTTGAGTTCGCCGACTTCGACCAAGCACATCCGGCAACTGGCCACCACGGATAAAGCTTCGTGCCAGCAATAGTGGGGAATGAACACCCCGGCCCGTTCCGCGGCTTGAACGCAGTTGAGCTTCGCGGTGCCGATTTCGACCGGCTTATCGTTCACATAGACCGTTGGCATGAACAAATCCTAGGCAACTGGGAGGAATATCGTTGTGAGTATTGACCACACCAAGACCGAAGACCCAGGAGAAGTTATGATCGGGTGATTCTCATCGGGTGCGTCGGTGGGCATCCCTCCAGCGGGTGATATATGACCCCGAGCTTGGGTAGGAATGCCCAGCGCCGTCGGGTGGTGTGGGCTTCATTTTTTCCCATCCAGCACTTTCTGGCTGTTTTCCATCATTTTTCCGTCATTTTCCCCAGGGATTGCGAGCGACCTGGGGGCGCGGGAAATCGCAATAGTCCCTTATTTTGCTCCCAAGCGGGCTTTCAGTTGTTCCACGGTGAGTGTTTCGACTCCGTTGTGGGTAGCGACCAGGACGGGTTCGCCGCGGCTGAAAGCTCGGAAGTCGAAGGCCCAGATGCTTTCGCGTTGTGGTGAGCCGGTCAGGTAGATGGAACCGGCTTTCACCAAGGGTGCGGCCTTCGATTTCGCTTCCACCAAGGCCGTATAAGTGAGTACGGGGGGCGGCATCCGGCCGCTGGCCAGCGAGGCGTTTTCGATGAAAATCCATACTTCCTTCATGTCAGCTTCCGTCACGACTGGCAGTTCGGTCGGGTCGACTGAGGGGGGCTTAGCGGGGGGAGAAGCTGGTTGCGGTTGTGGGTCGAGCCGGCCCATGCCTGGTGGCGGTTGGGGCAGCGGTTGCGGCGGGGGCTTGGCCGGGCCGACGGCCGGCGGTTGGGGTCGTGGTTGCGGCGGTGAGTTCGGTGGGGGTTGCGGAAGGGGCGCGGGTTGCGGCATCGGTGGGATGCTGGGGTTGGGGTTGTTCCAGCCGCCGTCGGGGGGGATGATCCCCCAGGGGACTTTGCCGCTACCGCCGGGGGCGACGGTGGGTTCCGGTCGGGGGGTGGGTTTTAGCCAATTGGGTTCATCATCGGCGTCGTTGGGGGTTTTGGGGTTGGTTGGGGTGTTTTTTTCTGCGACTCCGGCGGGTGGCGGCGGAGCTGGCTGCGGAGCAGCAGCCGTTTCCGTGGGCTTTGCCGCGGGTTTGCGGGCGGTCCGCTGGCCACATCCCAGGGTGAATAGCAGCGGAATCAGCAGCGCGATCAGCAGAACAGAACGCATCGCGGCCCCTCCGAGGAACTGTTAGTGCCCGGCCATCGCCAGCGAGCGGGCGTATGGGCTTTTCGCACCGCTTTTGATGGCTGCTTCGAACTCGTCGCGGAATTTGCGGATGGCGGTTTTGACCGGCCAGCCGGCACCGTCGGCGAGTCCGCAGATGGTGGTACCGGGCATGATGCCAATTCGTTCGCCAACGTCAATGAGAATGTCGAGGTCTTCGCGGCGACCCAGCCCGCGGCGCATGCGGTCCATGATTTTGAGCATCCAGCCGGTGCCTTCGCGGCAGGGGGTGCATTGTCCGCAGCTTTCGTGGGCGAAGAATTGGCAGGTGTTGTGAAGAACGTCGATCATGCTGGTTTGATCGTCGATGACGGTGACGGCAGCGGTGCCTAAACCGAGGCAGCCGGCTTTACCGGGGCCGTTGAAGTCGAGGGGAATGTCATACTCGGTTTTACCATCTTCACCCTTCAGCGGGGCATCGCAACGGATAAAGCCCATGCTCAGCCCACCGGGGTTGATCGCTTTGGCTTTGCGTCCTTTCCACACGCCGCCGCCATGCTTTTCGACAAGTTCGCGCAGGCTAACACCCATCGGCAGTTCGACACAGCATGGTTTTTCGACGTGTCCGGCGAGGGTGTACAATTTCGGGCCGTAGCTGCCTGCGTCACGGGGGTTGTTGGGGTCGGGCGGCACACCCAGCGATTTGAACCAATCGACGCCGCGGCGCAGGATTTGGTTGACGCAGGCGAGTGTTTCGACGTTATTGACGATGGTGGGCTTGCGGAAGGCGCCTTCGATCGCGGGGAAGGGGGGTTTGATCCGCGGCCAGGCCCGTTTCCCTTCGAGCGATTCGATCAGACCGGTTTCTTCGCCACAGATGTACGCTCCGGCACCGCGGTGCACCACAATATCGAGGTTGAAGCCGCTGCCGAGGATGTTCTGGCCGAGCAACCCAGCGGCATACAGTTCGTCGACAGCGGCCTGCGTCGCTCGGTAGGCATCTCCGTATTCGTAGCGGATGTAGTAGAAGGCTTTCTGGGCGCGGATGGCATAGCAGGCGAGTATGACGCCTTCGAGGACCTGATGGGGGTCTTTTTCCATCAGGATGCGGTTGTTGTAGGTACACGGTTCGGATTCATCGGCATTGACGCACAGGTAGATTGGCCCCGGGTGATCTTTCGGGAGGAAGGTCCATTTCAGCCCGCAGGGGAAGCCGGCGCCGCCGCGGCCGCGTAATCCGCTGTCTTTGATTTGTTGCACAACCTCGTGGGGTTGTTTGTCTTTCAGCACGCGTGCGAAGGTTTCGTACCCGCCATCGGCGCGGTAGCCTTCGAGCCGGGTGCTATCCGGCTTGTGGATGCGTGCGAGTAATACAGGTTCGTAGGGCATAGGTCGGTTGGGGGTTGGTGCGTTGGGTTATGATCCGCGCGTGAACGTCCATGCGTACGGAGCGTCGTTCATGCGGTCGATACGTTCTTCCCAGGCTTTTCATGGACGATGGCTCATACTGTCGCCGATTCATCGGGGTTTTGGGGTTTGTGCCACGCGATCACAAAGTTGTGGGTGAGCCATGGTCGGTGGACACGCCGGGGTTCGGTTCCGTGGGGGTGCTGGGCAACTCGAAGTCGTTGGCCCATGACCTGTCGCGTCTCCGGTACGACTACTTCAATTTTAGCTCTGTGATCAATTCGTCGACTTTTTCGGGTGTCATGTTCATGGCGTGAACATCGTTGACCAGGCACGCCGGAGCGCCGTCGCAAGCCCCGATGCATTCGGCAAATTCCAGGGTGATTTGGCCATCGGCGGTGGTTTGTCCGCACTGGATGCCAAGTTTCTGTTGGCAATGTTCGATCAGTTCGTAGCCACCGCGGAGCATGCAGGCCAGGCCGCGGCAAATCCACAGCCGCGTTTTGCCGAGTTTTTCGCCTTCACCTTTGAAGAAGGCGTAGAAGGTCATGGTGTCGTGCACTTCGGAGGGGTGCAACTCCAGCAGCTCGGCGATCTCGACGATGGCATCGTTGCTGACGGTGCGCAGGGTGTCGTGAACCAGGTGCAACGCCGGCAGCGTGACCGCTTGTTTGCGCGGATACAGGGGGATGAGTTTCTGGATTTTCTCGCGGATTTCAGCGCTCAATACCGGCATGAGCGTTACCTCGCAGGACTCAATTCGGGTCTGGCTGATCGCAACAAAGCAGTTTCACCCGTGCGCTATCGGTTGCCTATCGCCAAATCCTTGGTCGTTGTGCAGGCTTTGCGTTGCCGTGGTCCTTGGGGGGTCGGTTAGCGTGGGTGCTTTGGGCTTGCTGGTTTTGGGGAGTCATGATCAACGGTCCAATTCTGCCGCGATGATGTTGAGACTTCCCAATACCGCGGGGACATCGGAAATTTGATGGCCTTCGATCAACAGCGGGAAGATGGCGAAGTGGATGAATGAGGGTGGGCGTGTCCGTGCCCGGAAGGCTTTGCCGCTCCCATCGGCAACGACATAGAAGCCCAGTTCGCCATTAGCGGTTTCGTTGGCTCCATACACTTCGTTGATCGGGGTTTCCCAGCGGCGATTCCACATAAATAGCTCGAAGTGCTGGATCAGCCCTTCGATGCTGCGGTAGGTTGCGGGTTTATCCGGGATGGTGAGTTTCTCGTTGAGATCGACATTCACGGGGCCGGCGGGCAGATTCTCGATGGCGGCGGCGATGATCTTCCACGATTCCAGCATCTCACCCATACGAACAAGGTAGCGGTTGTAGCAGTCGCCGCTTTTGCCACACACCACTTTGAAGGCACTTTGCAGTTCGCCGTAGGCGAGGTAGGGTTCGTCTTTGCGCAGGTCGCGCACGACACCGCTGGCACGGGCCACCGGGCCGGAGCAACTCCAATTGATCGCATCTTCTTTCGACAGAACACCGATCCCTTGGGTCCGGTCGATGAAAATCCGGTTGCGGTTGAGCAAGCGGCAGATGTCGTTGTGGGCTTTGGGGAAAGTCGCGACGAAATCGCGGATCAGCGCGATGACGTCGTCGGAAATGTCGGCCATCAGGCCCCCGACGCGAGTGTACGACGGGTGGAACCGCTGCCCCGAGGTCGCTTCGATGATGTTGTAGACCTTTTCGCGGGTGTTAAAGGCGTACAGAAAAGCTGTCAGCGCTCCCAGATCGAGGGCAGCGGCACCAATGCACAGAAGATGGTCACTGATACGGGCCAATTCCGCCAAAATCGTGCGAATGTATTTGCACCGCGGCGTAATCTCGATGCCCAGGAGCTTCTCCACAGTATGGTGCCAGGCGATTTCGTTGGCTACCGGGGAGATGTAGTTCATCCGGTCGACAATCGTGACGTACTGATTGAAGTCGAGGTCTTCGCCGAGCTTTTCAAACCCGGAATGCAGGAAGCCGATGTCGGGTACCGCTTTGACGATGGTTTCGCCGTCGAGGGTCAGAATCAGACGCAGCGTGGTGTGTGTGGCCGGGTGCTGCGGCCCGAAGTTCAGCGTGTAGAGAAACTCTTGATCCGCACCGGCAATATCATCGTCGAGAACCGGTGACGCGGTTTGAAGCGGCATGTCTGTCCCTCACCAGATTAACTCGGGTATCAAGCGCGTGGGCTACACCGGTATCACCATCACACCCTGAGTCGGAATAACAACCGTATCCGGACGATCTGTTGATCGCGGGACGATACCGCGGCCTGGGCGCTTCGGGTTTTCTGCGGTTCTGAGTGCATGTGTTGCCAGGGTGAAAACGGCCAATCAACTCTCCGCTCGGGTCACGATGGGGAAGTTGTGGCGTTCGCCATAGCCGCGTAAGGGGTAATCTTTGCGCAGCGGGAAGGCGGTGAATTCGGCGGGCAATAGGATGCGCCGCAGATCGGGGTGGCCGGTGAAGCGGACACCGTACATATCGTACACTTCCCGTTCCATCCAATTGGCTCCGTTCCACAAGGGGACCACCGAGGGCAACTGGGGGTCGGGATCGTTGGCAAACGCCTTCACCCACAGGCGCTCGCCGGTGGTGGTGTTTGTCAGACCATACACCACGCAGTAGCGGTCGGTAGCCTGGGGGTAGTTCAGGTAGTCGATGCCGCCCAGCTCGGCGAGCATGTCGAAACCGCATTCCTCTTTGAGGAACTTCAGCAGGGGAAATAGGACCGTAGGGGCTTTTTCCGCATTGATCAGCACCCGGACATTGTCACGGAAGGATGACGTCGTGAAAGCGCCGGGGAATCGGGCCTGCAGTTGGTCGAGTGTGGCCATATGTGAGGTCGCCTGTCGAGGGATGCAAAATCCACGGGTGCGGTTCACGCCAGTGGCAGCGAGCGCAACCGGGTGGCGGTGCGGTAATCGCCGGGGGCGACGATGGCTTGTTCTGGGGCCAGTTCTTGGGCCAGCGGTGTCGGGCCTTCGTAAGTGGTCCGATCTGCGAATTCCCGGGCGTCGATGGTCCCGGTCTTCTGAACTTTTTCTTGCAAATCTAACACCGCGCGAATGAGTTGCTCCGGTCGCGGTGGACAGCCGGGAACGTACACATCCACCGGAATGAAACGGTCGATCCCCTGCACCACCGCGTAGGTATCAAACACGCCACCCGAACTGGCGCAGGCTCCCATGCTGATGCACCATTTGGGTTCGGGCATCTGCAGCCAAATCCGTTGCATCACCGGCACCATCTTCATCACCACGCGGCCAGCGACGATCATGACGTCGCATTGCCGCGGCGAGAAACGCATGGCTTCGGCGCCAAAACGGGCAATGTCGTACCGGCTGCTGGCTGTGGCCATCAGTTCGATGCCGCAACAGGCGGTGGCAAATGGCATCGGCCACAAACTGTGCTTGCGTAATAGGCTCGCGAGGGCGTCGAGCTTGGTCACCAAGAAATCCGGCAGCAGATTCGTTAGCGCCATGAGAAGGTTCCTTTACGCCACTCGTACAGGTACGCAATTCCCAAAAGCCCAATGAACACCAACACCGCGAAGAACGCGACGGTGCCAAACACCGTTCGCCACAGCGGATCGCCACCCTCCGCGAAGGCGATCACCACCCATGGATACAAGAACAGCAGTTCAACATCAAAGATGAGGAAGGTGATGGCAATGAGGTAAAACTTGATGTCGAATTGCATCCGGGCCGAGCCGACCGGGTCCATGCCGGATTCATACGGCATTTGCTTGATGCGATGGGGTTTACGCGGCTTGAAGGGGAACAAGTGGGTCGCGGCCACGGCTCCAAAGCCGACCAGCGCGCAGACCGCCGCGTAGATTAATACAGGGTAATACGCGCTGAGGTCGAACGCAGGTTCCAGACCGGCCGGCGTTTGAACAGGGATTGCAGGCATCCGTCAACTCGCAGGGCGATAAAGCACGAAAATAACCGCTTCTTAGTGAATCTTTTCACAAGGACCGCCAAAAAACAACCTCGACCGCAGTCGAGGCCGACGGAATCGTCCAGTAGTGATCCTACAAAGGCCAGTGATGCTGTCAAGCAAACAGGGCCAACGGCTTTCTCGATACAGGTGGATGGGAAAGCCAATTCTGGTGGGTGGGTAAGAGGATCGTCGTTGTCGCTTCTTCTATCTCATCCGGTTCTGCGTCAGGAAAGTTTAATGTGAAAGTGAGGTTCATCCGGTTCTGCGTCAGGAAAGTTCAATGTGAAAGTGAGGTTCATCCGGTTCTGCGTCAGGAAAGTCTAAGAAAGTCTAATTCAGGAAAGTCTAATGTAAAAATGAGGTCATCGTTGTTGCCGATCGCGTCCATAGCGGCTTGGCAACATCACCGGAGCGAAACGGTGGGGAATGGCCAGACAGACCCGGCCACTTCCCGATTGACGCGTGCCTGCCGGATGGCAATGATAATGATGAGGAGGTATATTGTCGTATGGTGCTGATGCGGCTGGTGGCGCTGGCCCTGATCCTGCTTCAGGCAGGACTTGCCGCGGCGCACGCGCACCATCACCCAGACCTGGCCCATCATCGCCTCACACCGCACCTCCATGCCTGCGAATTGCTCGAACGGCTCCTTCCCATCGTTCCGGTCAGCGATACTCCCACCGAAACCGACCACGATGCCGACGCCATCGCCCTGACCGACGCTCTCGCGACGGCACCTCCGTCGCCACCCCTGATCGTGGTGGAACTGACTGCCGTGTGGCTCGATCGGCTTCTTGAAGAGCAAGTCCGCTCTCCGGCGTGGTTGTGGGTCGTGGCGGCCGTTTTTCATCACCCCCCCAATTGGCTTTTTTTGAAAAATTGCGCACTGAGAATTTAGCCGGCTGATTCCCTGCGCGCTTGGGCGAGCGGCCCGTTCGGGTGTATTGCTCCCACGTCGGTGACACTCTTCATTCAATCCTAAGTCTTTTTATACATTGCTTTTACGGCGAGGTGCCTTATGTGGTGGCGTCGTGTGATGCGCTGGGTGGGGTTGGTGTCATTGCTCGCGGCCATCGGTTGGGGGGCGTGGCGTGAGCGTGAACGTTGGCTGGGGGTGGAAACGTCTCGGCTAGCTCCCGCGGCAGCATCGCCTGCCGCCGCGGTGGAAATCACCAGTGTGAAACTCAGTGAGGAAGCCGTGCGCGGGCTGGGGCTACGCAGTGAAGAGGCCCGCCTGGCCACCTACCAGAAGGTGATTGAAATTCCGGGGGTGATGGTCGATGTTCCAGGGCGTGCCCGGGCGGTGTCGGTGCCGATGGCCGGCATTGTCGCCCAGATTCATGTGGTCCCTGGTGAAGCGGTTCGTCCGGGCGATCCGTTGTTCACGATTCTTCTGACCAGTGAATTGGTCCAGACGATTCAAACCGAGCTGGCGCGCTCGGCCAAAGACCTCATCGCCGCCACGGCCCGTCGCGATCAGATCAAACGGTTGGTGGACATCGGCACCAAAGCCGCTTTTGAACTGCTCGATGAGGAAAACACCATCCGCCGGCTGACCACCCAACGCGAAGGCTTTCGGCGGCAACTGAAGCTTTTTGGCTTTTCCGACGACCAGGTAAAGCAAGCCGAAGCGGGAGATTTCATCACGGAGATCGTGGTCAGGGCACCCACAGCACAGCCAGCGGTCGGTGGGACTGAGTCCACGTCTTATCCGTTTGAAGTGGAGTCGATTGCTGTCACCCAAGGGCAGGGGGTCATCACCGGGCAACTGCTGGCGCGGCTGGCCGATTACCGGGAAGTGCTCATCCAAGGCCAGGCCTTTGAAACGGAAGCCGATCTTGTCACCGATGCGACTGGTGATGGTCGCGCTATCGGGGTCGATTTCCAAGACCATCACCACCATCACGGTGTGGGTTTGGAGGAGACGCAACTGGTTATCCGCTCGGTGGGTAAGACCGATGCAGCGACACGGACCTTCCCGTTTTACGTCGGGCTGGTCAATGATGTCAAACCTTACGAACGCGACGGCAAAATGTACCTGGCTTGGCGTTACCGACCTGGGCGGCACGTGCGCCTTCGCATTCCCACCGGTACGATTCCCCAGGTCTTTGTCCTTCCCGCGGACGCCGTTGTTCGTGAGGGTGCCGATGCTTACGTTTTTCGTCAAAACGGTGAGGCGTTTGAACGCCGTCGGGCTGTGATTGTGGGTGAAGATCGGCTCAATGTTGCTATCGCTCGCGGCAACGGTATCGAACCGGGCGTCTATCTGCTGCGCAACAACGCGGCCGCGGTCAACCGCGCTCTGAAAGCCTTTCAAGCGGCAGCGATGGGTGCTGGCGGCAAAAAAGGCCACTGGCACGCCGATGGAACCTTCCACGAAGAACACGACTAGGGCTGGCCCATGCTCGACCGACTTATTCGCACTTCTTTGCGCTATCGCGCTCTGGTGGTCCTCGCTGCCATCATGGTGTTGCTGTATGGATCGTACCTGGCCACAACCTTGCCGATTGATGTGCTGCCTGATCTCGATCGGCCGCGCGTGGTGCTACTTATCGAATGCCCGGGCATGGCTCCCGACGACATCGAGGCTCGGGTGGCCTATCCACTGGAAGCCGCCATCCTCGGTGCCAATGGCGTGGAAGCCGTCCGCGGCCAATGCGCTGCGGGTGTGGCGGTGATCTACGTCGAATTCGGATGGAATGTCGAAGTGCGGGCAGCGCGGCAAACCGTGCAAGAACGCATCGCCACCGTGATGGACCAACTTCCCTCGGGCATCAAACCGCAAATGACACCCCCCAGTTCGATCATGGGCCAGATCATGCTCGTGGGTGTCACGTCCAAAGACCATTCGACCTCGCCGCTGGAACTGGGTACGCTGGCGCATTTCACGATCCGGCCGCGATTGCTCCGGGTGCCTGGTGTGGCCGACGTGATGGTGCTCGGCGGGGAACGGAAACAGTACCAGGTGCTGCTCAACCCGGTGGCGATGCGGGAATTTCATGTGACCGTACCCGAAGTGGAAGCAGCCCTCCGCGCCAGCAACCTCAATACCAGCGGTGGCTACGATGTCCGTGGTGATGGTGAGAAGCCGATTCGCGTTCTGGCGTTGCTCGGCCCGGACCCAGCGAAGGTGATCGCGGATCTGCAGCAAGTGGTGGTCAAACCCCCACCCCCTCAGGAGGATATTCATCCCGAAGCCCGCGATCCGTCGGCGGCGACTACCACGCTCACCGCCCGGCCAATTCTGCTGGGCCAAATCGCTCGGGTCGTGGAAGGCTCGGAACTCAAACGTGGTGATGCGAGCGTCAACGGCATGGCTGGTGTACTGCTCACCATCGTCAAACAACCGCATGCCGATACGCGGGCTGTCACCGATGCGGTTCATCAAGCGCTTTACGAACTCGAACCGGGCTTGCCCCCGGATGTTGTCGTCCATCACGAGCTGTTTCAACTGAAGAACTTCATCGATCGGGGCATCTATAACGTCGGCGAAGCCCTGGTTTTGGGGGCCTTGCTGGTGTTGATTCTCTTGACACTCTTCTTGATGAACGTCCGCACGACGTTCATCTCCCTGACGGCCATTCCGCTCTCAATCGCAGTAACCGTCATGGTATTCAAGGTCATCGGGCAACTGACCGGGACGGAATTGTCGATCAACGTGATGACCCTCGGCGGTATCGCCGTGGCGATGGGCGAATTGGTCGACGATGCCATTGTGGATGTCGAGAATATCTTCCGCCGTTTGCGCGAGAACAATCACGCAGCTCAACCCCAGCATCCGTTGCGTGTGGTGTATGAAGCCAGCCGCGAAATCCGCTCGGCGATCGTCTTTGGGACGTCCGTCGTCGTCTTGGTATTTCTGCCCTTGTTTGCTCTGTCAGGAATTGAAGGCCGCTTGTTTGCTCCACTGGGTTTGGCCTACATTGTCTCGATTCTGGCGTCGCTTTGGGTGTCGGTCACAGTAACGCCTGTGATGTCGTACTACTTGCTGGCGCGGTCGCGGGCAGTTCATGCCGAACGCGATGGCCCTTTGCTCCGGTTGCTGAAATTCCTGGCTCGGCCACTCATCCGCTTCAGTATGAAGCGGGCACTGTTGCTGATCGTGCTGACGTGGGTTGTGGTGGCGCTGGCCGGTTGGCAATTGACCCGCTTGGGGGCCGATTTCCTGCCGCCTTTTGATGAAGGCAGTGTGCAAGTCAACGTGGCCCTCCCGGTGGGTTCGTCCCTCGAAGCGTCGAACACCCTCTGCCGTGTCATTGATGCACGCCTGAAGTATTTACAAAAGACCGAAAACAACCCCCACGGCCTCGTGCTGCACTTTGCGCGACGCACCGGACGTGCCGGACGCGATGAGCATGTCGAACCCATCAACCGCACCGAATACATTCTGAGCATCAACCCCGAGTCGGGCTTGACGCGTGAGGAAGTGCTGAAACGACTTCTGGCCGACTTGAAAGAAGTCGCTCCAGGTGCGGACATCGACGCCGAGCAGCCACTGGCCCACCTCATCTCCCACGCCGTCTCCGGGGTGGCCGCTCAGATCGCCATCAAGCTGTATGGCGACGACCTCGATATTCTCAAACGCGAAGCGGAACGGCTCAAAACGGCCATTGCCGATATACCGGGTGTGGTGACACCGATTGTGGAGTTGCAACAAGCAACCGGGGAAATTCATGTGCGCTTGCGCCCGGCGGATTTGGCCTTCCACGGTTTGACCCGGGCCGAAGTCGCCAGTGTGGTCAAGACCGCCTTGCAAGGCGAAGAGGTTTCGGAAATTGTCGAAGGGCAGAAACGCTTCGATCTGGTGGTGCGGCTCGATGAACCGTTCCGAACGGATTTACCCAACCTCGGCCGGCTGCGCATCGACCGACCGGGGCAAAAACCGGTCCTACTCGGCGAAGTGGCCGACATTCGCGAAGGCCTCGGACCCAATACCATCAACCGCGAAAACATCCGCCGCCGCATCATCATTCGCTGCAACGTCCAAGGGCGTGACCTGGCCTCGACGGTCCGCGATATTCAAAAGCGAGTCGATGAACGGATCAAGCCCACACTGCCACCGGGCTATCTGGTCGATTACGGCGGGCAATTTGAAAACCAGCGCCGCGCCACCCGACTGATGACGATGCTGGCCGCTGTCTCCGTTGTGGGTATCTTCGCGGTGCTGTTGCTGTTGTTTCCCTCCTGGCGCATTGTGCTGCAAATTCTCAACGCCATTCCCACAGCCTTCATCGGGGGCGTTTTGGCCTTGGTCATCACCGAGCAGACGCTCACGGTGGCCAGCCTGGTCGGTTTTATCTCCCTGGGCGGCATCGCCACCCGCAACGGGATTCTCTTGGTTTCCCACTATATGCACTTGATGCGCGAAGAAGGAGAACGCTTCACCCAACACATGATTCTTCGCGGCAGTCTGGAGCGGCTGGCGCCGGTGCTGATGACCGCACTGGCCGCGGCCCTGGCGCTGGTACCTTTGGTCGCCGAGGGGTTGAAACCCGGTCGCGAAATTCTCTACCCGGTGGCTACCGTGATTCTCGGTGGTCTTGCCACCAGTACCTTTTGCGAATTTCTGATTCACCCCGGCCTGTTCTGGCGCTTCAGCGGTCACGACGCCGAACGTCTCGCCGCCCGCCATCCGGGCACCGATCCCTGGGCGCAACCTCCCGCGGTGGGAGGGGAGCCATACCCGGGGAGTGATTCTCACCACGGAGTTGAGCGATGAACTGGTCCATACCGGCTTGGGTTGTCCTCACATGGGGCTTATTCGCCGCGGTGGGTTGCAACAACCCCCAAGCGCCAACCCCTTCGCCATCGACCCAACCTGCCGATTCCAACGACGATGACCACGAACATGGCGAAGGCCCCCACGGCGGCACGATCTTCGATTTCGGCAAATACCACGGCGAATTCCGACCGGATCATGGCAAGAAAGAAGCGACCATCTGGCTTTTCGGCGTCGATCAAAAAACACCGGTGCGCGTCAAGGCCGAGAAACTGCGGCTGATCGTGACCAATACCGAACCGCCGATCGAAGTGGACCTGCGCGCTGCCGATCCCGATGCCGAGGGCAAAGCCCACCAGTTCACCGGTCAGCACGATGGCTTCGCCCAGGAAATGGAGTACAAAGGGACTGTGACGGGGGTACTGGACGGGAAACCATATAGCGGCGAATTCGCGGAGAAACCCGCCAAAAAGTGAATGAAGGGTCCATCCGCGAGCCAAACCCGGCCGCCGCAGACGACGACGGAGGGACTCCGCGTCACTTGCCACCAATACCCAATGCGGCGCGGAAGGCGGCCAAGGCCCGGAAGTAATTAAGTTGGGCGTCGATTTCAATCACCTCGGCATCGAAAGCGGCCTGCTCCCGCAGTGTCACCGCCAGAACCGTACTGCGCCCCTGCCGGAGCAACTCGCGTTCACCGCGGGCGACAATCCGGGCCAACTCGACGCGATTTTTCGCCTGTTGGTAAAACTCGTAAGCACGTTCCAGGGCCGTGAAGGTGTCCTGGACTTCGGCCCGTACCACATCTTCGGCCTGCCGGAGTTGTTGTTCCAATTGAATGAGTAGCCCTTGGGCCGCCAACATCCGGCCTTGGGCATCGCGCCGTTGCACCGGCAGTTGGAAGGCCAAAGCTGCGGAAAGGTTCGTCCGGTCCAAACCATTGGGTCCCGACAGGGAACTTTTCCCTGGTCCGACATCCTGTGAGGCGGCCACGACCGCGTTAACCGCTGGTAGCAAATGGTTGCGAGCCAACTCGAATTCAATGGCGACGCGGTCCCGTTGCAGCCGCAGCCGCCGCGGTTCGGGGCGCAGCTCAAAGGCGATCCGCAAGGCTTCCTCGAAGCGACGCAGATCGACCGGCTCAATGGCGGGAAAATCTGGCAAGCGCTCCAAACTGGCGAGTGTGGGTTGCCCCAGCTCGTCGCGGAGGAACAGCGATAATTCGATGGTCGCCTGCTGAAATGTTCGCTGCGCTTGAATCAACAACCCGTAGCGGAGGGCCAGGTTCTGTTGATTATCAATCCGTTCGATATTGGCGATCCGTTCGATCTCCACCTGACGTTTCAGTTGCTCATCGCGTTCAAGCGCCAAGTCTACCAGGCCCTGCACGACTTTCAGTCGCTGTCCAGCAGCGACCCAATTCCAGTAGGTGCGGGCCGCGGCGAGTTGGAAGTCGATGCGTTGGCGTTCGATGGTCGGTTCCGCGATTTGCCGGTCGATACGAGCTTGTTGCACGTTGGCCCGGGGGCGGTCGATGGCTCGGTCGCGGAGCAACGGCAGGCTGAAGCCGGCGCGGAATTCGCCCCCGTCGGCGGTTTTCTGGCCGAGGTTATAGGTGGGAAAGTCGCCAACACCGTGGCGATAGCCGGCGAAAAGCCCCAAGCCAGCGATAGGCAGCATCTGGTTGAAACCTGCTCCGCTGCGGAAGTTGTCGTATGTGGTGCCTTGGCCTTCCACGGAGGCAAGAAGATTGAAATCGAAGACGCCCAACGATGACAATAACCGTCCGCCAGTAATCGCACGTTCTTGTTCAATGGCGCGCAGAAGCGGGTAATGCCGTTCGACAGATTCGAGAACTTCCTCCAGGCGGAGAGGCCCGCCAACACTGGGGGGCGAGCCAACAACCGGGGGCAGTTCTTTGGGTGGCGGGGGCGGTTCCGCACCGAGTTTCGGCGCCACCGGCCGCGGCGGCGGCAGTTGTTCGGGTTGGAAGAGGACAAAGCGTTCGTCGCGTGTGGCGGCTTCGCGATGGGCGGCCTGGTGGATGGCATCATGCGGCGGGCTGGTCAGTGCTGGCATGGGCGTGCCTGCCGCGGTCCGGGTCGAGCCAGGCTGTGGCCGAGCCTGGTGAGGCAGAGCCTGGCGTTGCGGGCTGACTGTTGGCTGAGCCAGCGAGGCTGGCAGGGCGGGCCAACCCTCGCCGGCGGCTGGCGGGTGGCTGGGCGGTGTGCTGACGCAGCCGCCGCCAGCGAGGAGCAGACCCGCCAGTGTGATGATCGCGGCCGATGTGCTTATTTGATTTTGACCTTGGGCGGTTTGTTGTCGTCCTTGCTGGGCGGTTTGGGGGCTACGACCGGTGGGAATCCGTTGAACTGTCGCCATAGTTCGAATCCCAGTGTGACCCGGTTGAGGAACACCCAGCCGACCGCCTGGTTGCCTTGACGCAAGTAGATGCCTTCTGGCCACTGATCGCCTTCAAACATTTCTTCCGGTTCCACGAGGATGCGGAACCGGCCGTGTCCGTCATCGGTGGGGTCCATTTGTCGCACCCGTCCGCCGAAGGTTCCCACCGCGACTGAAGGCCAGCCCGCGAATTGGATCGCTGGCCATCCTTCAAACTGCAAGCGCACGTGGGGGCCGCGCCCCGTCTGCTCCATGTGGGCCGCAATGAGGGGGGCGTCGACGCCATTGATAAATAGTTCCACCACACGGTCTTCGGTGTCGGGAACGATCACGGCCAGTTCATCACCCTCCTTGACCAATTGGCCACCCTGGCTGGCATTGGCGGAGATGCGGAACACGGTCCCATCACAGGGCGACTTCACAAAACGGGCTTTGAAGCGTTCAATGCGGTTTTCGATATCCTGGAGTTCGCGTTCGATGTTGAACAGTTCCTGCTCGGCTCGGCGGAGTTCACGGTTGGCTGTGGCGACGGCTGTAATGGCATCCGCTTCGGCCCGTAACAGTAAGGATTCATTGGTCAATAATGTCGCTTCGGCCCGTTTGATCTCCGCTTCGGCGCGGGCCACATCGGTTTCAGCGCGATCGTAGCGCATTTTGGCTTCGTCGCGGTTGAGTCCGGATTCGAGGCCGCCAAATTCCCGATCCCGGAAGAGCCGTTCGAACATATCGTAGCGGCGCTTCTCAAAATCCCGGGCAAACTCGTTATTCTTTTTCGTCTCCTTGGCCACATTGATAAAGAGTTTGGCGGCATCGCGGTTGGCTTTGGCCGCTAGCACCGCGGCGTTTTGCGCCTCGATCTGCGCTGCCAAAGCTTTTTTCTGCAAATCGACAATATCTTCCGCCGCTTTTTTGCGACCCAATTGGAATTCCTTTTGTGTCAACAAGCGCGATTCCAGTTCCGGGTCGTTATCATCAATATCGACAATCGGATCGCCCATCTTGACTCGCGAACCTTCGACCACATACCACTTGCGGACCTGGCCACTGACGAGGGCCGTGACCACCTGCTTGCGTTCAGTGGGCGCGTAGGCCACAATTTGTCCACGCCCGCGAACGGTTTGTTGCCACGGGACAAAGATCAGGATGAACGGCCCAAAGACGAAGCACAACAGCAGAAAACGACCCATCCACCGGGCGCTGCGGGGGGTGCGGACGCGCTGCAGAGTCGCAAACGAGCCGGGCGGCGTAAAGCTCGGACGTGGTCGGACAGTGGCAATCATGGATTGCTCCCCGGTTCGGTAAATTGGGCCAGTCGCGTCAGGTCGGTGGCGGACAGGCTGATGATGCGATCGCACAGGCCAACCACCACCGGGTTAGCGGAGGCGACAAGTAACGTCCACGGGTTTTGGCGATCGAACAAACAGGGCAACAATTCGGGGCATTCCCGCAGATCAAGGGCATCTAACACACCATCCAAAATGAGCAAGCGTGGCCGTCCAGCGATGGCTCGGGCAATCGTCAGACGCAACGCCTGGCTGGCCGAGAGCGGTCGGCCGCTGGGTACCAGTTGCGTTTCCAAGCCTTGGGGTAAATCGTGAACCACGCCGAGCAGCCCCACAACCTGGAGGGCATCACGCACATCGGCTGCGCTCAAGTGCGTGCGGCCGACGCGGACATTCTCATGCACTGTGCCGATGAAGATGTCGGACCATTCCACCAAGGCCATCTGTTCGCGGAGATATTCCAGCGACAGCGAGCGGATGTCGATGCCGTCGATCTCCACGCGGCCATGCCGGGATTCACGCAAGCCACAGAGGAATTCAAAAAATGTCGTTTTTCCCGACCCCGGCGGGCCGACAATGGCCACCCGTTCGTTGGCCGCGATCGTCAATTCGCTAGCGGTTGGCAGCGAATGGCGAATAATGTGATCAACGCCACGGACCCGGATCGTGATACCCTTGCCCGAATCCGGGGGGGTCTCGCCTCCTTCTCGTTCCAGTGGCAAGTCAGTAATAAGGCCCAGTTTCTCCGCTCCTGCCATTAAATCGTAAAAGACTTCAGCATACTTGCCAAGCCGAGAAACCGAGGCCACCACGAGCGTCACAATCATCTCCGCAGCCACCAGTTGGCCGAGCGTCAGTTGCTGCGTGATGACCAGGTAGCCGCCCAAACCAAGTAGCGTTGTGCTCGCAACAACCTGAACGCCGAACGCGAAGAGTGTTTGTCGCCAGACAATACGGAAATGTTGTTCGCGGGCCCGCACGTACTGATTGGCCAGTTGATCGGCCTTGTGCAGGGCCAACGTCTGGCCGCTGGCGAATTTGAAGGCTCGCAAACAGCGGAGCAATTCCTCCAGCCACGCGGCGACATCGTACTTGGCGTGCGATTCTTCCAAGCTCGTGCGAATCCCCCCCCAACCCAAGCCGAACATCAAGAACGCCATCAGCGCGATGAGAATGATGTCGAAGCCCAACAGGAAGGGGTGGTAGAAGGCGAGCACGATCATGCCGACGCCGGCAGTGACGATGACGGACACCCCGTCGATCAGCAGCGTGGCCGCAGATTTTTGCACATTCAAAACATCGAAGAAGCGGTTGACCAATTCCGGCCCGTAACGATAGTCAAACGATTCGAGCCGCAACCGCGGCAAGCGATAGGCATAATCGGCAACAACACGGACAAACAAGCGGCGCTGCAGGCACTCAATGACGTACACCTGCATGGCCCGGATCGTCGCCGCCAAACCCAGACAGCACATCAGCACCGTGGCGATAACAATCACCGGCCACATGAGAATGCCAAAGGCCACGGTATTGACCAACGTCTCCACGGCGATCGGCGTGGCCAACGACAACACCGCCACGGCAAAGGCAAAAAGAATAATGGCGAAAATATCACGCCGCTCCGGCTGGAGCAGAAGCCGCAGCCGGGTGAACGGCCGTGCCGGCGGGTGATCGTGGCCGTGGCCGTGGCCATCATCGTGATCGTGGCCCGGCTCGTGGGCGGATGCGACCGGGCTGTGGTGCGTCTGGGTTTCGGTCATCGTGCCTCCGGCCGCTGGTCAGTCTTCGCCCTGTGCTTTAGTATAGCTGGGCTGACCATCGAATTCCTGCAATTTCTCGACATGGACCCAACGATACCGGGAACCAATGCGGCTGAGCAGTTCGAGCAACTGTTGGTCGGTCAGCTCACCCTGGGCCTCTCGTAACACAAAGCGACAACGATAATGGTCGACACAGTCGATCATCGTGCCCTTGTCGGGGTACACTTGAGTTCCGCGGTTCGACACCATCTTCAGCTTCAACGCCGTGCCTTGGGCGAGCGTTTCGAGTGCCGGCCCCAATACCGGTGGCAGCTCCCCAGTTTCGACGAACACATCCGCTCCGATCACTTTCCGCTGCTGCGGTCGCACACTGACCGGATCGGAGGACAGTCGGGGAATCTGCAAGGGCCGATACGTGCGGATGGTCACGGATTTCGGGGTTCGACCGAGATTGCGGATAATTTCGTCGGTGAAGGCCGTCGTTGTGCCGGCTTTCCCACTATCATAGCCGACCACATCCCCCGTGCGGACCTTTCCTTCTTCGAGCGTCACCAAAAGGGCATTTTCGACGCGGGCGGCTGTTTCCAATTCCCCTAAATGCCGCAGCATCATGATGGCACTGCCGATGACGGCCGTGGGGTTGATGATGTTTTTGCCAGCATATTTGGGAGCACTGCCATGCACCGCTTCAAAAATCGCCACATCGTTACCCAAATTGGCACTGGGGGCAAAGCCCAAGCCCCCCACCAAGGCACTGGTGAGGTCGCTGAGAATGTCGCCATTCATGTTGGTGGTCACAATGACGTCGAACTGTTCTGGCTTTTTGACCAACTGGTGGGCACAGTTATCGACGATCACATGCCACGCTTGAATGTCGGGGTACTCTTTGGCGATTTCCTCGAAGGTCCGCTTCAGCATCCCTTCCGTAAGCTTCATGATGTTCGATTTGGTTGCACAAGCAACACTTTTGCGACCTTCACTGCGGGCAAACTCAAACGCCAAACGCACAATTTTCTCACATCCCTTACGACTGATCAATTTCAAACACTGCGCCACACCCGGCGTCTGCAGGTGCTCAATCCCGGCGTAAAGGTCTTCGACATTTTCGCGAATGACGACCAAGTCGATGCCGCGGCCACTGTAGGGAGTGGGCACGCCCGGCAGTTCCCGCACCGGGCGGATGTTGGCGAAGGTTTCAAACAGCTTGCGCAACGTGACGTTGGCCGACTTCTCCCCATAACCCACCGGCGTTCCCAGCGGTCCTTTGAGCACGCAACGGGTTTTGCGGATCGATTCAATCGTTTCCGGAGGAACACCCGAGGGAATCCCTTGCTTGAAGACACTTTCACCCGCATGCCGCACTTCCCATTCGATCGCCACGCCGGTGGCATCAATGATGCGCCGGGCACTCTCCACGCATTCCGGGCCAATCCCATCACCGGGAATCAGCGTGACGGTCTTCTTGGTGCTACTTCCAGTCATGGTTCCCTCAATTTCGGTGTTCGGTATCAAAAGCCTCCGGAGCCGGGGATCATCATACGCGTTCTCAGGATGAACGAATACGACCGCCTTGCGCCGGCACGTTCGCCTTAGGATTTCTTATATGCACTTCGTACCTTTCACGCCGAAATAACTGACGGATCGCACACATTACCGCACGCCGTCGCCATCGCACTGTTCAAGAACTGATCAATCGCAGTCCATCTCGGAAAAGCAATCCATCTCGGAAAAACAGAGAAACATCTTCCAGCTCATCGGTGGGCTGTCCAAGAACTGATCAGTGGCCACGCGGATACCCGACTGCTACAAGCCGTTCTCATCCGCAAGTTGAATGAACAAGGCCTTTGCCAGGGAACTTTTTCCCTTCTCGATGATGGTCTCGGCCATCTTTCGATGATGTTCTCGGCCATCTTCTGCCACAGGGATGAAAAGGCATCCGCCGACGAACTGGCTTTCCCACTAACAATTCCCCTCAAAAACGAGTCCGAGAAGTAGCAAATGAAAAGGCATCCGCCGACGAACTGGCTTTCCCGTCATTCCGGCTCTGTATAGTTCAAACTGATCTATACAGATTCTCAATCTGTACTGAATCTACAAAAACACCTCACAAGACATTCTTCAAGGATCGTTACCCTGATGTCGCGTCGGGAAGTTGGGGGGAGGGGGATTATCGAGGCGGCCTGATCACTCGTTCCTCTTCCAAACTTCGCGCGGCGAGCAATTGGGGAGGGTGAGCATGGTGACACCAATGACCCGGGGGCTAGCAATTGTTGCGAGTCTGATGGCCGGAGTGACGTTGACCGGTTGCGGCGGTGACCCGCCCATTTACGAGATCAAAGGTCAGGTGACTTTAGGCGGCAAGGCCTATCCGCGGTTGTTGGTCTACTTCCGGCCAGCGTCCGGTGAGGTCAATCGCTTCAACATGGGGGTGGGTGAAACCGACCAGCACGGCCACTTGGTGGTGCGCAGCAATACGGGTGTCGGCCTGCCGGCGGGGGAATACACCGTCACCTTCTCGTGCCAAGTGCCCCGGCACAACACCCCTGCCTCAGCCAAACTCAGTGCGGACGACAAACCGAGCGAAGTGGGTATCACCATGGTCGAGTTGGTGCCTGACAGCCACCTCGAAGGCAAAGCTAACAGCACCACACCGGTGCGTTTCACAGTCACCAGTAGTGAAAATGTGTTTATATACGATATTCCGGCCAAGTAGCGGCCAAGGAAACCGTGGCGACGGTATTTTGCGCCACTTTTTGGGGGGAGAAGCACGATGAAGCGCCGAGGTTTTACACTCATCGAGTTGTTGGTGGTGATCGCGATTATCGCGATTCTCATCGGCTTGTTATTGCCGGCAGTACAGAAAGTCCGCGAAGCCGCGGCTCGCATGAGCTGCCAGAACAACCTCAAGCAGATGGGGTTGGCGGTTCATAACTTCGCCAATGTCCACAACGACCGCGTGCCGATGTTGGGCGAAGCGGAAGAAGGCGCGCACTGGACGGCCTTCTTGCTACCCTACATTGAGCAAGACCCGCTCTTCAAAGCGTTGTCGTTTGGTGCGGTGAACTGGGCCGCAGCGACAGCGGTCGTCAATCCGCAGATTACCTCCAGCGATCCGTTCATTCGGCATGTGGCCGCCAGCGGTACACCGATTAAGACCTACCGCTGCCCCTCAACGAATATCCCCGAGCGGCTCTTCGATGGCTCGGTCGAAAATCCGCCGTGGTTTGCTGATCGGGCGACCGGGAACTATCTGGGTGTGGTCACGGGGCTACAGCCGCATGATGGTAAACCCGCGGGTGGGCAGACGCCCTGCCAACTGGGCTGGGGGGTCGGCGCGGGGGTGATTCCCGGCGCCAGGCATCTTTCGGAACTCGACGGGATGTTCATTGTACGACCACGTCTATTCGGCACCGGCTGTAGCGGGACGCGGTTGGCCAATGGTGGCCCAGGGGGGCCGGTGACGCTTCTGAGTGTTACCGACGGTCTTTCCAACACGCTGATGATCGGTGAAGCCGAACCCGACCCGCTGTTGCCCACCTACTCATCGCTGGGTGAATCGAACCGCAATGCTGGCAAGAAAGACCACTACATCATTGGGGGCGATGACTTCGACTGTTGGGAAGGTACCGATTGGTCGGAAATGGGGGGCAGCACCGCGGTGCGGATCAACTATCCGCGGCCGCACCCCACCGCGACGACCTGGGCCGACAATGACCTGAACTGGGCGGCATATGAAGTGAGTTTCGGCAGCCGGCATGCCGGGGGTGCGAACTTTGTGATGGGCGACGGCAGTGTGCGCTTCATCCGCGACACGATTTCTCCCGCAGCGTTCTCAGCACTGGGCACCCGGGCTGGGGGGGAAGTCATCAACGTCGACTTCTAAAATTCGAGTTCGTTTTTGAGTTTCAGGTAAACAGAGACTGAAGGCGTGGCCCATGCGCCAACGGCGTCCGCCCGACAGTGGTCGGGAATGACGCCGTACTACTTTTATGTTCATATTGTTCATTAGTTTACTCATGATGGTGCTCAGATCAGGCTTCCGAGATCAGTACAATCATGCTATTGCGGCGCTGGTGCCCACGGTTAACACCACGCGAACCCAGGTCAGGCTTCCGAGATGAGCACAATCATGCTGTAGGGAGCCACAGGATACACCGTGCCCTCGGCGATCACGGGACCGGTTCCTTCAGGCACAAAATCCTCCGGGGGTGTTAACGCGGTGTCGATGACGCGATGCCAGCGACGGCGGGTCGGGGCCGCCGGGATGCGGAAGCGCACCGGTTCTGTCCAGGCATTCATAGCCACATAAAAATCGTTATCGATTTGATAGTCGGGGTCGCGTTCACGCCCGGTGAAACGGCCATCGAGGGCGAAAGCGAGCGTTCGCGAGGTGAAGCTGAAATCGGGCTTATAAGGTTCGACGCCGTGCCAATGGATGTCGGCCAAGACCGGGGCCGACCAACTCGGGTCACGGGGTGGGCGGTTGTATCCGCCTGGTGGCGGCGTTTCGATGTCGCGGGGTAAGCCGGCATCTCCAGGGCGGACCGGTCCAGCGCTGGGGAACAACTCCGCGACCTCAGGCGGAATCGGTACCGAGGTGGACGAATAAGGTGGGGTGTGAGGGCCACGCTCGCGCGGAAAATCGCTGCGCAGCAGTTCGCCCAGAAAGAATCGCCGCCGCCGCAGTGCGGGATGCCGCTTGCGTAACCAAATCAATTCCCGGACGAAGCGCAAAAAATCCTTGTGTTTCTCAGCCAATTCCCAATTGACCCAGGAAATCTCGTTATCTTGGCACCACGCATTGTTGTTGCCCTTTTGCGTGCGGAGAAATTCATCGCCGGCCAGAATCATCGGCACTCCTTGGCTGAGCATTAGCGTGGTCATCATGTTCCGGGCTTGCCGGTAGCGAAGTCGCAGCACGGCCGGGTCGTCGGTGTCGCCTTCGACACCGCAATTCCACGAGTGATTTTCGTTGGAGCCGTCGCGGTTGCCCTCGCCGTTGGCTTCGTTGTGCTTGTGGTTGTAACTCACCAGATCGTAGAGAGTAAAGCCGTCGTGGGCGGTGATGAAGTTGATGGAATGTCGCGGCAGCCGTCCGTTCCATTGGTACAGATCGGAGCTACCACAAATGCGGCTCGCCACGGCGCCAGCGAAGCCCAAATCACCACGCCAAAACTGACGCACATCATCACGATACTTACCATTCCATTCACTCCAACGGCGACCGAAAGGGAACCGCCCGACTTGATACAAACCTGCAGCATCCCACGGCTCGGCAATCAGTTTGGCATCCGCCAGGACTCCATCTTCGGTAATGCTTTCGATCACCGGCGGTTCGACCATCACATGGCCGCGCCGGTCACGCCCCAAAATACTTGCCAAATCGAAGCGGAAACCATCGACATGCATGTCGCCGACCCAATAGCGAAGGCACGTCATGATCAGATCGCGCACCACGGGATGATTACAGTTAACGGTATTACCACAACCTGAGTAGTTCAGATAGCGCCCCTGTTCATCGAGTAGATAGTACAGTTCGTTATCCAGACCGCGGAAGCTGTACGTTCGCCCGCGATCATCGCCTTCGCCAGTGTGGTTGAACACGACATCGAGAATCACTTCAATACCCGCGGCGTGCAGGGCCTTCACCATGTCGCGGAATTCGTGCGTTTGCAGATGTTGCTTGGCGTTGGAGGCAAACGCGGCCTTGGGGGCGGCAAACGCGATGGGGTTATAGCCCCAAAAGTTCGTGAGTTTCTCGCCGGTGAAGGGGTTGGTGAAAGGACAATCGCATTCGTCCCATTCGAATACTGGCATCAGTTCAACCGCCGTGATCCCCAGCCATTTGAGATAGGGAATCTTCTCGATGAGGCCGCGGAAGGTGCCGGGGTGTTCCACCCCACTGGAGGGATGACAGGTAAATCCACGGACGTGCAGTTCGTAGATGATGGAATCTTCATATTCGATCAGCGGTGGGGCATCGTCGCCCCAATCATAGCGAATACCTCGGCGGAAAAGGCTGCGGCGGAGGGTGCGGGCGGGGTCGATTTCGCAAGTCCCCGCCCACACTTCACCATGCGAAAGCACGGTCGCGGCCGGATCGAGCAACAACCGTGATGGATCGAAGCGCGTCCGAGGGCCGCGCGGGCCATCTACCCGCCAGCCGTAGCAGAAAACCTCTGGCAGATCGTGAACGCGAATGTGCCAATGGTCGCCGGTACGGTTCTTGTGCGGGTCGAGGCGAAGTTCCGCTAGGGGCGTGTTGCCGCCCTCTTCGGGAAGAATCACCAAGGTGATGTCGTGCCCGTGGCGGCACAGCAGGGCGAAATTGATTCCCTCCGGGGTCGCCGTGGCTCCCAGAGGCAGTGGCCGCCCTCGACTGGTACGAAAAGTGGACATCCCCAAGCTCCAACACTGGATGAACCGAGATACGCTTATAGGTGAACTGGCCGCAGGCAACTACCAGCAGAGGTGTTTCTCGTTGCCATTGGATTTCCGATTGTCAGATGCTTTTCATCGAGAGGCTCTAGCCCGCAGCCCTGATGCCGGCCTGTCGTCTGTCGTTGCGTGAAATGAAAAGTAAGTTGTTGCTACTAAGAGAGATAGGAAAAATTTGACCACGCGGTGTTTGTGTCGCAAGTTAAACACACGATAACACCGATTCCTACCACGGCATTTACTCACGGACGGTGATCCGTGTCAGCGATAACATTCCCTCCCAGCCAGATCACCCTGGTGCCCAGTCGACATCCACAGACTCGTGCGGATATCCTGGCAAGGGTGCTCGATCCTAACCGTTTGCCCACACCACCCGCGGTGGCGGTGCAAGTGGTGAATGCCGCCAGTAAACCGGATTGCGATCCGCAAGAAATCATCGCACTGCTGAGTTTGGACCCAGCATTGTGTGCCAAGCTGTTGCGGGCTGTCAATTCGTGCATTTATGGGTTGAAGCAACCGGTAGCTTCCGTAGCACGGGCCGTTCAGGTGTTGGGTTTGAAAACGGTCCGGTCGTTGGCTTTGGGGTTATCGCTTCCGGCGGTGAAGAACCCGCGTTCCAACGAAGCGGAACTCCGCGAATTTTGGATTGCGTCGGTTGGTGGTGCGATCATTGCTCGGGAATTGGCTCTACTGACCCGCCGTTCGGCCCCGGACGACGACTTGGTCGCGGGTCTACTGCGTGATATGGGCGAAGCTCTGCTCCAACAGGCTTTTCCCGACAAGTGGGCAGAGCATATCCAGCGGAATTCCGAGCGCATCCTCGAAAATCCATGTGCGGCGGAGATTGCCTCGTTCGGGATCGACCATGCCGATGTCAGTTCTGAACTTTTGCGCAGTTGGAAGCTACCTGACGATATTGTGGAGCCGATCCGCTTCCATCACCAACCGCAATTGATGACCACAGCCTTCCCACATCGGCGGCAGCGGGCCGAATTGTTGGCGTTTGCCAGCCGCTTGGTGCAACTGGATGCGGTGGTGCAGCGAGCGGATTTGCTCGAAGACCTTCTCCGCACCGCCCGGGAGCAATTCCAACTGTCGCAATCGGCGTTAATCGATTTCCTGCAGAAGGTTGCGCCCAAAGTCGAAGCCTTCGCCAACGTCCTCAATCAAGATATTGGCCAATGTCCGGATTTTGCGGCCATGCTCGCCGTGGGGGCGGCGGAACTGGTGAATCTGACGGTCGAGACAAGCCGGACACGGCTGAGCGGTACCATTCCCCACGCGCCGCGGCGAACCCCTGCACCCGATCCGATACAGACAGCCGTGATGCCGGCGGGGTATGCCCCCGTGGCCGAACTGCCGGAGTTTGGTCCGGCGTTTTTTGAGAACTTCCCCGCCGGTGGCTGTTTACTGGGCGAATACCATCTGCTTGCTATCGTTGGCCGCGGCGCGATGGGCTACGTCTTCAAAGCTTTCGAACCGAGTTTGGATCGTCACGTCGCTATTAAGATGCTCGCTCCGGAGTTGGCGGCCATGCCCGCAGCGCAACAGCGGTTTGCCCGCGAGGCGCGGGTCGCTGCCGCGATTCAAAACGAGCATGTGGTGTGCATTTATGCGGTTCGGGAATTCGCCGGCATGGCCTATCTGGCGATGGAGTACATCCACGGAAGCTGCTTGGAGAGCCAGATTCAACAACATGGACCGTTACCGATTCCTTTGGTATTCGATATCGCCCGCCAAGTGTCGAAGGGTTTGGCGGCCGCGCATGCCAAGAACATCATCCACCGCGACATCAAACCGGCCAACATTCTCATCGAAAATGACACGGGGCGGGTGAAAATCACCGATTTTGGGCTAGCTCGGGTGAGCGATGATGCCAAGATGACGGCCGAAGGCTCCTTGGTCGGTACACCCTTCTATATGGCCCCGGAGATCATCCACGGTCGGGAGGCTACGCCGCTATCCGACTTATTCAGCCTTGGTGCTGTGATTTATGTGATGGCCACGGGGCGGTTGCCGTTTCCGGGGCAAACCTGCGCGGCGGTGTATCATAGTGTCTGTTCACTTCAACCGGTGCCGCCGCGTCAGGTTCGACCGCACATTCCGGAGTCACTGGAAGCGGTGATTCTGCGCTTACTGAGTAAGAATCCACAAGACCGTTACCCCGACGCCAACGCGGTAGTCGCGGCTCTGAGCGATTCACCCCGACGCTAGCACGATGTGGGGCCCGTGTTACGCGACCCGACCCCCCAAGGGGCCAGGCCGTAGTACACCATTCCGCTATCACCGGAAATCCCTCTCATCAGTTGTTCTGGAATTTCAGTTGTTCTGGAATTCGGGGGGCGGTGTTGCCAGGTCCCGGAGTGGTTCTTATTCAGAAAACAACACTTTCGTCGTTCGATTCCCGCGGTCTGTGAACTCCAGCCCGTGCCATCCTTTGTTTTCCATAGGTGCGCGATGTCGGTCGAACACGGATTGTCCTCCACTTCTCGCACACACTCTTCGTCACTGACCAACCGGCCCCCCGTGATCCTGGTCGCGGAAGACGATGACGCGGTGCGAACTTTTGTGGTCGCGGCGCTGCAACAGGCTGGTTACGTTGTCGTGGCGGCTGTCAATGGGCACAGCGCGCAGGAATTGTTTGTGGCCAACCCGGCGCAGTTCGATTTGGTTTTGACCGATGTGATTATGCCACAAGTACTTGGGACGGAATTGGCCGCATGCGTGCGGCAGCTGCGCCCCGAGGTGCCGGTACTGTTCATGTCGGCCTTTCCCGGGGGTGTGAACACCGCTCCCGAGCCGCTGCCCGTCGATGAGCCGCTTTTAGAAAAGCCCTTCAGCATCACCACCTTACTCGAAGCCGTGCGCCACGCCTTGCGACGCTGATCCGTCTATAATCCCTCTCATCCCCTCGCCCGCTTTTCACAGGAGTCGCATCATGCGCTGGACCCATGGGGTGATCACGGCGTTGCTCATCGCTGTGGCCGCGACAGTGGTTTCCCTCACCCAAGCTCAGGAGCCGAAAGCGTTGAAGTATCCCGAAACGAAGAAAGTGGATGTCGTTGACAATTACCACGGTGTGGCCGTGGCCGACCCGTACCGGTGGTTGGAGGACGATGTGCGGAAAAACCCGGAGGTGGCCGATTGGGTGGAAGCCCAAAACCGCGTGACTTTCGCGTATTTGGAGAGCATTCCGCAGCGTGAAGCCATCAAAAAGCGGATCACCGACCTGTTCAATTTCGAGAAAATCTCAGCCCCGTTTAAAGTCGGCGGGCGTTACTTCTTCTTCCGCAACGACGGCTTGCAGAATCAAAACGTTCTTTTTTTCCAAAACTCCCTGGACTCTGAGCCGAAATTGCTCATGGATCCCAATACCTGGAGCAAAGATGGCACGATCGCCTTGGCGGGTTTGGCCATCAGCGACGACGCTCAACTCATGGCCTATGGCGTCGCAGAGGCCGGCTCCGACTGGACGACCTGGAAAGTCTTCGACATCGCCGCCCATAAACCGCTGGCCGATGAACTCAAATGGGTGAAATTCAGCACGGCGGCCTGGACCAAGGACGGCAAGGGCTTCTATTACAGCCGTTTCCCCGAACCGAAAATGGGCGCTGCGTTCCAAGACCTGAATGTGGACATGAAGCTCTATTACCACAAGGTCGGAACCCCCCAAAGCGAAGACAAACTCATCTACGCACGCCCCGACAACCCCAAATGGACCATCAGCGCAGAGGTCAGTGACGATGGCCGCTGGCTGATCATCGCCATCGGCGATGGAACCACCAGCCGCAAGGTGCGGATTGCCTATCAAGACCTGAGCGTACCTGAGAGCAAAATCATCGAGCTGATTGACAATCACGACAACAAATTCAACTTCCTGGGTAATGATGGTGGCGTTTTTTACTTCCAAACCGATTACCAAGCGCCCAAGTATCAGGTCATCGCCATCGATACCCAGAACCCGGACAAGAAGAATTGGAAAACGATCATACCAGAGGCCAACGAACCGCTCGAGAGCGTTAGCCTGGTTGGGAATCGTTTCATCTGTAGCTATCTGAAGGATGCCAAGACGGCTGTCAAGGTTTACGACGTCAACGGCCAGTTTGTCCGCGATGTCCAACTGCCGGGGATTGGAACGGCTAGCGGCTTTGGCGGCAAACGTGAGCATACGGAAACTTTCTACACCTTCAGCAGCTTCGCCACCCCCACACGGATTTACCGCTACGACATCCACACGGGCGAAAGCCAACTGATCCGCGAAGCCAAGGTCAAGTTCTCCCCCGACGACTATGAAGTGAAACAAGTCTTTTACACCAGTAAAGATGGCACCAAAGTGCCGATGTTCATTGCTCACAAGAAGGGCCTGAAACGCGACGGCAATAACCCGACGTTGCTCTACGGTTATGGTGGCTTCAATATCTCGCTGACCCCAGGTTTCTCAGTATCACGGCTGCAGTGGATGGAAATGGGCGGAGTGTTTGCGCTGGCGAACCTGCGCGGTGGCGGTGAATACGGAGATGCGTGGCACCGCGCCGGCACCAAACAGCACAAACAGAACGTCTTCGACGATTTCATCGCCGCCGCGGAGTATCTCATCCAAGAGAAGTACACAACTCCCAAGAAGTTGGCGATCCAAGGCGGCAGCAACGGCGGCTTGCTCGTGGGCGCGTGCCTGACGCAACGCCCCGATCTGTACGGCGCCTGCTTACCGGCGGTGGGCGTGATGGACATGCTCCGCTTCCAGAAGTTCACCGCGGGCCGCTTCTGGGTCGACGATTACGGTTCCAGCGATAACAAGGAGGAATTTCAAGCCCTCTACCAATACAGCCCTTATCATGTCGTGTTGCGCAACGGTCCCAAGGAATACCCGGCCACCCTGGTGACCACAGCCGATACCGATGATCGGGTCGTACCCGGCCATAGCTTCAAATTCGCCGCGGCGCTGCAGGCCCAGCAACGCGGCTCCGCCCCCGTGCTCATCCGCATCGAGACCAAAGCCGGCCACGGTGCGGGAAAACCGACGACGAAAATCATTGAGGAAGTCGCCGATCAATGGGCTTTCCTCGTCAAAACGCTCAACTTCGAGCCGACCATCCCGAAGTGAGACGCGCACCGAGACGCGCAAGAAGCGACGCGGCCGGGTGGCTGACCCGGCCGCACGCGGCCGAGTCGTGCGATTGGCACACGCCCGCACCGACAAGCCGCCCCATCCGCAGTGACGATCGTGACGACAACGATTCGATAGTCTTCATCAACAACACGCCCGGACCGACGAGCTACCCCATTCGTAGCGACCACCCCGTGCGGTTCACGGATTCTCCTGAAAAAAGAAAATCTTGGAAATCCCGGCGGCAACACGTTACAACCAAACGAAGTCGGACCCCCTCGGCCAGAGAAGGACATCCCCCATGCGCTGCTCCCTCAGCCTTCTGGCGATTGTCGCCGGCACAGGATTGGGCCTGGCGGCCGAGAAACCGAATGTCCTGATCATCCTGTCGGACGATATGGGATTCACCGATCTGGGCTGCTACGGCGGGGAAATCGCCACACCGACTCTCGATGCGCTCGCAGCCCAGGGCCTCCGTTTCACCCAGTTTTACAACACCGCCCGCTGCTGCCCCACCCGGGCCAGCCTCCTGACAGGCCTGTACCCGCATCAAACCGGCATCGGCCACATGATGACCGACGACGGCAAGCCGGGTTATCGCGGCGATCTGAACACGTCGTGCCGTCTGTTGGGTGAAGTGCTGAAACCCGCCGGCTACCGGTGTTATGCCGTGGGCAAGTGGCACGTCACCCGCTTTACCAGCCAAGACGGACCCAAACACAATTGGCCGTTACAACGGGGCTTCGACCGCTTCTATGGCACCCTGCACGGGGCCGGTAGCTTCTACGATCCATCGTCGCTCGTTCGCGACAACACCATGATTTCCCCCTACGCCGACCCCGAGTACAAACCGAAGACCTATTACTATACCGATGCCATTTCCGATCATGCCGTGCGCTTTCTCCAAGAACATGCCAAGGAGCACCCGGAGAAGCCGTTTTTCTGTTATGTGGCGTATACCGCGGCGCACTGGCCGATGCATGCTCTCCCGGAAGACATCGCCAAGTACAAAGGTCAGTACGATGGGGGCTACGAACCAATCCGCCAGGCCCGCTTCCAGAAAGCCGCCCAACTTGGCCTCATTGACCCGAAACAGCCGATGTGCCCCACGGCGGACGATTGGAACAAGCTGGAGGATAAGAAATGGGAAGCGGCATGCATGGAAGTGTATGCCGCGATGATCGACCGCATGGATCAAGGCATCGGTCGGATCGTTGCCACGTTGAAGAAAAACAGGCAACTGGAAAATACGCTCATTGTCTACTTGCAAGATAACGGGGCGTGTGCAGAACTCATGGGCCGCACGGGAAACAAAAATCACCCCAATATTGCCCGCCCCGAGAAACCCACCTTCCCACCAATGAAGCCGGAAGATTTCGCGGCCGGCGGCAGCGTACCTGCCCAAACCCGCGATGGCTACCCCATCCGCATGGGTAACCGCGTCATGCCCGGCCCCCCCGATACCTACATCGCCTACGGCCGCGGCTGGGCCAACGTTTCCAATACACCGTTTCGCGAATACAAGCACTGGGTTCATGAAGGTGGTATCAGCACTCCTCTCATCGTCCATTGGCCCAAGGGAATCACGGCCCGGGGCGAATTGCGGCATCAACCGGCTCACCTGATCGACATTGCGCCGACGCTCTACGAACTGGCTGGGGCACACTACCCGCCCGAGGCCACCCCGCTGGAAGGCCAAAGCCTCGTCCCGGTCTTTGCCAACCGAGCGCTGCCACGCGATGCGCTCTATTGGGAACACGAAGGCAACCGGGCGGTGCGTGTGGGGAATTGGAAACTCGTGGCCAAGCACGGTCAGCCGTGGGAACTGTACGACATTGCCAAAGACCGTGTCGAATCCCGCAACCTGGCCGCCCAGATGCCGGAAAAGGTCAAGGAATTGGCCGCCCAATACGACGCCTACGCCCAGCGGACCTCTGTTGAGCCTTGGCCAGTGGCCAAGAAGAAGCCGTGAACGATGGCCGTTGTTCGCCGCGGGGGGCCGGCCCGCGCCGCCTTCCGTCGCCCTGGCGCACAAAAAAAGCAAAGACCGCCGTTTCATCGATCGGTGCCTGTGGGTCGTGATGTTATTCGTAATCCCCTTGCGGCAGAGGAACTTTGATGATCCGAGAGTTGTTACCGATTCTTGCGCTGGTCACGCACCTGGGGGCTTCCGTGGTTGTGTCGGCCGCGGAGAAACCCAACGTGCTATTCATCATGGCCGACGATCTGCGCAACGATTTGGGGTGCTATGGTTCGCCAGCGAAAACGCCTCACCTCGATGCCCTCGCCCAACGTGGGGTCCGCCTGGATCATGCGTTCTGCCAACAAGCGTTGTGTAATCCGTCACGCTCGTCGTTGCTGACCGGGCGGCGGCCCGATACCCTGCAGCTGTGGTCCAATAGCCAGCATTTCCGCACAAACAACCCCGATGTGGTCACACTGCCACAGCACTTCAAGAATAACGGCTATCAATCCCGTTGTGTGGGCAAAATCTTCCACAACTGGCACACGACGGAGAAGGGCGACCGCCGCTCGTGGAGTGCCGATGAATTTCTCCATTACGCCAATCACGGCGACGATATAGCGCAAGTGAAGGGCGAACTGCCCCCCAATCGCGCGCTCCCCATGGACCGTATGTATGGTCGCGTGCCCCTGTGCGAACAACGCGATGTGCCCGACGACGCCTACTACGATGGCCGCGTGGCCGCCGAAGCGGTGCGCGTGCTGGCGGAAGTGAAAGATCGACCATTCTTTCTGGCCGTCGGCTTCTGGAAACCCCACGCCCCGTTCAATGCACCAAAGAAATACTGGGACCTCTACCAACCCACCGATATTCCCGAACTGCGCGCCAGCGCCCGACCGGACGGCGCACCGGCCATCGCCTTCCACGACAGCCGGGAAATTCTGGGTGCTCCTCCCAAGCAATTCCAACCTAACGCCGCCCAGATCGCCACCCTGCGTCACGGCTACTTCGCCAATATCAGCTACCTCGATGCCCAAGTGGGCCGGGTGTTGAAAGCCCTCAACGACCACCAACTGACCGACAAAACCATCGTCGTCTTCCTTTCGGATCACGGTTTCCATCTTGGTGAGTTCGGGCTGTGGGGCAAAACCTCCTGCTTCGAGCAGGATGCCCGCGTTCCCCTCATCATCGCCGCCCCGGGGATGCAGACTGCCGGGAAAGCCATCGCCGACGTTGTAGAGTTGCTCGATCTTTTCCCCACGCTCACCGATCTGTGCGGGCTGAAAGCCCCGCCCGGATTGGAAGGCCACAGCCTGGTGCCAGTTCTCAACGGTCAGAAGGGAACGAAAACCGTTGCCTTCACGCAACATCCGCGCCCGGCGTATTACGATCGCACGGAGAAAGACCGGCCGGAGGCCATGGGCTACAGCGTCCGGACCGCCCATGGCCGCTATACCGAGTGGCGCGAATGGAAAACCGGGAAATTGCTGGGGGTCGAATACTACGAGCGAGTGACCGAACTGGAAAACGCCCGCAACCTGTTCGCCGACAAGAAAGACAGCCCCCAACTGCAAGCGGCCCGCGCGGCCCTGCACCAGCAGTTTCCCCCCGATGTTCCCCCGGCCCAGCGTTAGGAGTGCTCAGTCATGGAAACCCACGCCGATCGCCGTGTGTTCCTCTCGACTGCCGGGGCCACCGCGCTGACCGCGGCCACCTATGCCCGCGTTCGCGGGGCCAATGAACGCGTTGGCATCGGCATCATCGGCTACGGGCTGATCGGCCAAACCCACGTGACGACGTTCAGCCAACTCCCGGAGGCCACCGTTGTGGCCATCGCCGACTGCCATCGCGGCCGCGTGAAAGAAGGTGTCGCGGCCACAGGCGGGCGGGCCACCGGTTACACCGACTTCCGCAAACTCCTTGATTCCAAAGACGTGCACGCGGTGATCGTCGCCACTCCCGACCATTGGCATGCCCTCATGACGATGCTCGCCTGCGATGCGGGCAAAGATGTTTACGTCGAAAAGCCCCTCACGCTGTTTGTGCGCGAAGGCCAGTGGATGCAAACCGTCGCCGCACGCACTCAGCGGGTCATTCAGGTTGGCACGCAACAACGCTCCGGCCCCCATTACCAAAAAGCTCGCGATCTTATCCGCCGCGGGCACATCGGCACGGTCGTCTCGGTACGCATGCCGTCGATCCGCAACATCGCACCCGGGTTTGGCTCCCCACCCGACGGCCCACCCCCGGCAGAACTCGATTACAACCTCTGGCTCGGTCCAGCGCCGCTGCGCCCCTATAATCCCCACCGCGCTCTTTACCACTTCCGTTGGTTCTGGGATTACTCCGGCGGGCAAATGACCAACCTCGGCGCGCATCATCTCGACATCGTCGATTGGATTTTGGGCCTGCAATCACTGCAAGCGGTTATGTCGATCGGCGGACGTTATGCCCTCACCGACAATGGCGAAACCCCCGACACACAAGATGCTCTCTTCGACGGCCAAACCTTCTCGGCGGCCTTCGTCATGCGCGAAGCCGCCCACGGCGAACGCGCCGAATTCGGCCTGACCTTCTACGGCACACGCGGCAGTCTTACCATCAACCGCAGCGGTTTTCGCGTCACCCCCGACCCGAATACTCCCGCAGCCCAGCAAATCCCTGGGGCCAAAGAGGGCCACCCCGCCGGCGGACCCAAGGCCGAACCCCGCGCCGGCCCCGACCAACCCCGCACCGAAGCCCTCGAAGATACAACGGGCCGCAGTGCCGCGCAATACCGCGCCCATGCCCGGAATTTCCTCGAATGCATCAAATCGCGGAAAACACCGATCGCGGATTTGGCCAGTGCCCACCGCACAGCGGTCGCCTGCCATCTGGCGAATTTGTCGCTGCAATTGGGCCGTTCCCTCCGGTGGGATTGGCAAACCCACCGCGTACCCCATGACGCGGAGGCCAACCAACGGCTCACCCGCCCCTACCGCGCTCCGTGGGACAAAGAATTACAAGCGCTGGGTGTCGGCTGAACCGGAAACGGCCATGATCTACCGGCAACGCCCTTCCAAAATCTACCGGCAACGCCCTTCCAAAACCCGAAAACGCTGGAACATTAGGGATTTAGAGCACCATCACCGGTGTGGGGAACCAACCCCGACGAATGGCCAGGGGCCGAAATCATGAAACTCACACGCCGAGAATTCGTCGCTTCCGTACCGCTTGGTGTCGCCGTAGCGCCACGCGCAGTGGCGGCCGACAAATGGCCGCGCGTGCCTCTCGGTTTGCTCATCTATTCCTATGGCATCCGCGCCCGGGCCGAAAAGGACAAGGGATTGGCCGACCCGCTCCGCTTTCTCCACTTCGCCCACGAGCGTGGTGCCAACGCCATCCAGATTCCGCTGGGTGCCCAATCACCCGCGGAGGCCCGCACCCTCCGCCGTGTGGCCGAGAAGGCTGACATGGCGCTCGAAGGCATCGTCGCCCCCCCGACCGACGACCACGCCGCGCTCGAACGCTTTACCGCGGAATTGGCCACAGCCCACAATTGCGGTGCCACGGTTGTTCGCACGGTACTGCTGGCAGGACGACGTTACGAAACCTTCACCCAAGCCAGCGACTACACCGCGTTCGTTCAGCGGGCGCAGGCGATGCTCCAGCGGGCCGAACCGGTAGCGAAAAAACACAAAGTTCATCTGGCGGTCGAAAATCATAAAGACTTTCGGACCGAGGAACTGCTCGAACTGCTCAAAGCCATTTCCAGTGAATTTGTCGGCGTTTGTATCGATACCGGCAATAACCTCGCCCTGCTCGAAGAGGCACCGGCCACCATCGCGGCCTTGGCTCCTTACGGCCGCACGGTGCATCTGAAAGACATGGCGGTGGAGGAAGCACCCGATGGTTTCCGCCTCGCCGAAGTGCCGCTGGGGCAAGGCGTTCTCGACCTCCCAGCGCTCATCGCGACGATTCGCAAGGCCCAACCCAAGATTCGTTTCCACCTGGAAATGATCACCCGCGATCCGCTTTCTATCCCCTGCCTAACCGAGAAGTATTGGGCCACGCTCGAGCGCGTTTCCGGCCGGGCGTTGGCGCGGATGCTCGCGTTTGTACGCCAAAACACCCGCCCAGAGCCGCTCCCCCGCATCAGCTCACGACGTCTGCAGGAACAGTTGGAAGTGGAAGAGGCGAATGTTCGCGCATCTTGGGACTATGTTGCCAAAACGGGATTGATACCGCAATCATAACGTAACCTTCGGAAGGTGATGCCCATGAGTTCGAGCCACCGTTCAGCGCCGACCCGGCGCGATGCTTTGGCCACGGGGACCGCGGCCATGCTGACATCGCTGCCGCTGTCCGCTGCACCCCGTCGCGAACCAGCCCAGCGCGTCCTCATTGTCGTGGGGCCATCGAACCACCCCCCCGGGACCCATGAAGTCGGCGCTGGCGGTCGCCTGCTCCAACACTGTGTGGCCGCGTTTCCACCGGGGACATGGAAAGCCGACCTCATCACGCAGTGGCCCCGGGAGGCACGCAAGGAATTCGCCAGCGTGGCCACGGTCGTCTTCATCGGCGACCTTTTTCCGCCGGAAGTCATGCCCGACCGCGCTACTATTATGGCCGATCTGACCGCGATGATGAAGGCCGGTTGCGGGATCGTCGGCCTGCACTACGCCACGGGTCTGGAAGCCAAACACGTCGCCGCGGATGGCGACCATCCGCTGCTCCACTGGATGGGTGGCTATTTCGCCACGCGCTGCCAGCATCACAAGTCGATCGCTCGTGTCTTCCCACAAGCCACGATCGAACCGGCGGCGAAGGATCACCCGGTGGTCCGCGGCTGGAAAGCCTTCACGATTCACGATGAACCGTACATCAACAACTACTTTGGCCCCCAGGGACCCGCCAAGAATGTCACGGCCCTGGCCACCGCCATGTTACCCCCGGAGAAACCCCAGCGCGAGACCGTTGCCTGGGCGGTGGAACGTAGCGATGGGGGCCGCGGGGTGGGCATCGTTATGCCGCACTTCTACCGCAATTGGGCTAACGACGATCTCCGAACCCTCATCCTCAACGCGATCGTGTGGACGGCCCAGCACGAGGTTCCCCGCGACGGCATGAAGGTCCGGCTACCGGAATTGACCACGTTCCAGCCCGATTCGGTCGAACCGCAGCCGCGCAGGAAGTGACCCGTCCGCGGCCGCCACGCCGCGGCGCGGAAACAGTTGCCATTAATGAGAAAGCCTCGACATACCCTATCCACACCCGGCCTTGAGGCCCCACCCATGCATTGGTACATCCTGTGGCTATTGGCGGTCCTCGTGCCGATCGGCTTCGCCGGCAACCTTCTCGAAGCCGCGGAGAAACCCAACGTGGTGGTGATCCTCACCGATGATCAGGGGTGGGGCGATCTGAGTATCAATGGCAACACCAATCTCCGCACCCCGCACCTGGATGCACTGGCGCGCGAAGGGGCGAAGTTCGAGAACTTTTTCGTTCAACCCGTCTGTGCGCCGACCCGGGCCGAGTTCCTGACGGGTCGCTGGCATCCGCGGTGTGGGGTTCGCGGCGTCAGCACGGGGCTGGAGCGACTCAACCTCGACGAGCGTACCATCGCTGAAGCCTTCCACGCCGCCGGTTACGCCACTGCCTGTTTCGGCAAATGGCACAACGGCAGCCAATATCCCTACCATCCCAAGGGCCGCGGCTTCACCGAGTATTACGGCTTCACCTCAGGACACTGGGGCGAATACTTCAACCCCACCCTCGACCACAACGGCCAGGAGGTCCAAGGAACTGGCTACATCGTCGATGATCTCACCACCCGGGCGATAGATTTTTTGAAGAAGAACGCCACCGCCGGACGGCCATCGTTCATTTTTCTGGCCCTCAACACCCCGCACTCGCCGATGCAGGTTCCCGATAAATACTGGCGGCGGTTCGAGAAAGCCCCCTTGAAGCTCACCGGGACCCAAAAAGAAAACCTCGACCACACGCGGGCCGCACTGGCTATGTGCGAAAACATCGACGACAACATCGGTCGGTTGCGGATGGCCCTCCGCGACAACCACCTCGACGAGCCAACGATTGTGGTGTACTTCAGTGACAACGGACCCAACGGGCCACGCTGGAACGGTGGCCTGAAAGGTCACAAAGGCAGTACCGACGAGGGGGGGGTGCGGTCACCTTTGCACATCTGCTGGCCGAAGCACATCCGCCCAGGCACGGTGGTCACACCCATCGCCGCGGCCATCGACCTCTACCCCACCCTCATTGAGCTGGCGGGGATTCGCCGCGTGGGCGATCAGCCGTTCGACGGTATCAGTCTGGCCCCGCTCCTTCTCGGCCACGACCAGAAAGTGCCGGATCGAGTGTTGTTTCAGCATTGGGCCGGCCGCATCAGCGCCCGCGATTCACGCTACCGCCTCGACCCCATCGGCCAATTGTTCGACATGCACGCCGACCCGGGCCAGACCCGAAACATCGCCGAGACCAAACCCGAGGTTCTCAAGAAACTCACCGCAGCTGTGGCCGCCTGGAAAGACGATGTTTTCCGGGCATGGTCCCCCGCGGATCGGCGGCCGTTTCCCGTGGGGTATCCCGAATTTCCACGCACTGTGTTGCCCGCTCGCGACGGGGTGCCCCATGGGGGTGTCCGGCGGAGTGCCGCGGCACCGAACTGCTCGTTCTTCACGCACTGGACCAAACCCGACGACCGCATGACGTGGGATATCGACATTCACACCGCTGGCCGGTACGAAGCGATCCTGCGCTACACTTGCCCTGACGCCGATGTTGGTGCTACCGTGGAACTGGTTTTGGGCAAGGCCCAATGGACCGCAACCATCCGCACGGCCCACAACCCGCCCCTCCGCGGTCAGGAGCACGACCGCGTTGACCGTGGGGCCGAATCGTATGTCAAAGACTTCCGCCCGCTGTCGTTGGGCGTCGTAGCGTTGCCCGCAGGGAAAGGCACGCTGACGCTGCGAGCAACGAAAATACCCGGCCAACAAGTGGCGGATGTGCAGCAAGTCGAGCTGATCTTGGTGAAGTGACCCTCCCGCCGCGGGTTTCTCGGCGGCCGGAATGTCTGATCTGTACGCCGGTGGGGTTCCCAATAGGACATCAAGCTTCGCGGGTCATTCTGGTGAGAACGACGATGAAACGCTTCCTTGCTCTCGTGGGTGTTGTGCTGGGGGCCGCTCCTCTGCCAGCGGCGGACCTGAAACTGGCCGCCATCTTCGCCGATCATATGGTTCTCCAACGGGACAAACCCGTGCCGGTGTGGGGCTGGGCCGACCCCCACGAGACCATCACCGTTTCTTTCGCCGGGCAAACCCACACCACGGTGGCCGATGCGCACGGCCGCTGGCAAGTCCAACTCGACAAACTCGCCGCCAGTGCCGAACCACGCTCGTTGGTTGCCGCGTCGTCGCGCGGCCAATGCGAAGTGAAGGATGTGTTGGTCGGTGAGGTGTGGCTCGGTTCGGGGCAATCGAACATGGCCATGACGGTCAACCGCTGCCGCGATTTTGCGACCGAGAAAGCCGCGGCTCAGTTGCCGCAGATTCGCCTGTTCAAGGAAAACTCCCCAGCCAGCCCAACGCCCTCCACTGTCGCCACCGGGACGTGGACGGTCTGTTCTCCTGAGACGGTGGGTGGTTTTTCGGCGACGCTGTACTTTTTCGGCCGTGTCTTATATCGCGAATTGAAAGTTCCCATTGGGCTGATCAACGCATCGGTCGGTGGGACACCGATTGAATCGTGGATAGCCGCGGAGGTGCAAGCGGCTGTCCCGGAGCTGAAGTTGGCCCACGAAGCCAACATGCAAGCGTACAAGAATTTCGATGTCGAGAAAGCGAAAGCGAACTATGCCAAGGCTTTGGCCCGGTGGCGCGAACAGGTCGAAGCGGCCCACGCTGCAGGCCAGATGCCGCCGCCGCGGCCGACCGATCCGGTGGCGGCCCACGAACGCCGCGGCCCGCCCGGTGGGCTTTTTAATGGCAAAATTCATCCCCTCATCCCTTTCGCCATCCGGGGGGTGTTGTGGTATCAGGGCGAAGCGAACACGCATTCCCCGGAGCGGGCGGCGTTATATCACCATCAGCTCAAAGCCCTGGTGACCGATTGGCGGCGGCGCTGGGGGGAGGAGCTACCCTGCGCATGGGTGCAGTTGCCGAACTTTGAACGCCCGGGGGAAGGATGGTCCTTGGTCCAAGAGGGCATGCTGCAAACACTGCAGTTGCCAAACACAGGGATGGCCATCACGATCGACATTGGCGATCCGAAGGATATTCACCCGGTCAACAAGCAAGAGGTCGGTCGGCGGTTGGCGCTGTGGGCGTTGGGACGTGTGTATGGCCGCCAAGGCATTGCGACCAGTGGACCGCTGCCAGCGCAGCACGTCGTGCGTGCGGGAGCTATCGTCGTCTCCTTCCTCCATACTGACGGAGGTCTGCGCGCCGACGGCGACGTGAAAGGCTTCGAAATCGCGGGTGCAGATGGGGTGTGGAAACCCGCGACGGCCCGTATTGAGGGCGATACGGTGGTCGTTTCTCATCCCGAGGTGAAGGAACCCGTTGCGGTCCGTTATGCGTGGGCTTCCAACCCCACCTGCAATCTGTTGAACGGGCACGGGTTGCCGGCGTCGCCGTTTCGCATCCGGCCGCCGGCGAACCGATAACGCTGGCGACTCTCAAGAAGGACGAACACGATGACCCGGCTCTTCTGCGTGGTGTGGGGGGTGCTCCTCGGCTCCGCCAGCAGTGCTGCCGACAAGCCGCATATCGTTGTTTTCATCGCGGATGACCGGACGTGGAACGATACCGCACCTTACGGCGGTACCCTCGTGCCGACCCCCCCTGGCTCGGCGAGCTGCCGCCGGCATGACCTTCACCCAGGTCTTTGTCGCCTCGCCCAGTTGCGCTACCAGTCGCCCCGCCCTACTCACCGGCCTCGACCCGATGCGCAATGGGGCCATGCTCAATCACTCCCGTCCGCGGGCCGAGATCCGTGAGCTATTGCAATGGGCTGGATAACCGTTTTCCCGCTGGCCTTCGGCAGGTCGTTGGCTTCAGCGGCTCTCCGCTTGGCCGAAGCGCGGAAGCTCAACGTGCTTGTCATCGCCGTCGATGAATTCCAGCCAACGCGGACCGTCGACCACTACTTGGCGGCATGCATGCACCAGACACGTTGGAGGTTTCCCAACATGACACGCTGGCTTCTCCCCTTCCTGATCACGGCGATGGGTACAGCGGCAGCAGCGGCAGCCGATGCCCCCCGACCCAATGTCCTGATGGTGATGACGGACGACCAAGGCTTGGGGGATTTTTCCTTCACCGGCAATCCGGTTCTGAAAACACCCCATCTGGATGCCTTCGCCAAAGAGGCGATCCGCTTCACGGATTTCCACGTCAGCCCGATGTGCACCCCCACCCGCGGACAACTCATGAGTGGACTGAGTGCCCTCCGCAATGGTGCCACCAGTGTGACTGCTGGGCGAACCTTCCTCCGCCCGGGTTTGCCAACCTTGCCGGCAGTGTTCGCTCAAGCGGGCTACCGCACCGGCCTTTTTGGCAAATGGCACCTCGGCGACCATTACCCGCATCGCCCGATGGACAAAGGCTTCCACGAAGCCAGTTACCACCTCGGTTGGGGGCAATTGCACAGCACACCCGAGTTCGATTGGCCCCTGATCGACGGCCGCTACTTCCACAATGGCGTTCCCAAACGCTACCAAGGCCACTGCACCGATCTGTGGTTCGACCGCGCCATCGCTTGGATGAAAGAATGCCATGCCCAAAACCAACCGTTCTTCTGCTATCTGGCGACAAATGCCCCCCATGCCCCGCATATCGATTTCGACGAATACATCCGGCCGTATCAGGGTAAAGGACCCGCCGGTTTTTTCGGGATGATCGCCCACATCGACAAACGCTTCGGTGACCTCGAACAATTCCTGGTCCACAACAAGCTCCGCGACAACACCATCGTGATTTTCATGACCGATAATGGCGGCACGGCGGGCGTCCACATTTTCAACGCCGGTTTGCGTGGTCGTAAAACCATGTATTACGAAGGTGGCCACCGGGTTCCCTGTTGGATGCGTTGGCCCAAGGGCGGATGGGGCCGGCCTCGGGACATCGACACACCGACCCAAAATACTGATCTATTCCCCACGCTCTGCGAACTGTGTGGTATTCAACCGCCCCAATGGCCAGCCCAGGACGAGCCTTATCGCGGGCGGAGTCTGGTACCACTGTTACGAGGGGAAACCGCACAATTCCCTGAGCGCAAATTGGTGGTCCAATATGGGCAAACCCCCAAAAAGTTTGAATCGTGCGTCATCTGGGGCCGTTGGCGGCTCGTTCACGGCCAGGAGTTGTACGACATCCACGCCGACCGCGAACAAAAAACGAACTTAGCAGATCAACGTAGTGATATTTTGAACACACTGCGGGAGTACTACGAGCAGTGGTGGAAAGGGGTGGAGCCGCTTGTGAACGACTTCGTTCCGATCAGTATTGGATCGAAGCAGCAACCCGTGGTGGAACTCAATAGTGGGGATTGGGAGAATATCTACGCGGACAATAGCGGCCATGTCCGCGCAGCGGTGGGTGGACCGACTGGCGGCAAATGGCATATCTTGGTGGAAGAGCCTGGCGAATATCAATTCATCCTGCGTCGCTGGCCGGAACAGACGGGCGCAGCGCTGGGTGATAAGTATGAACCGAATGAAAAATCCCCCGATAATCGGCCCAAAGGCCAACGGATGACAGTGGCCTTCCCCCATATTGCTTGTGCGAAAATCGCTATCGCGGGTCAGACGGTGGAAGCTCCAGCCGATCCCCGACAAACTAGCGTTCGGATCACCGCCAAACTGCCGGCGGGGAAAACGACGCTTCAAGCCTGGTTTGCCGATGCTCGTGGCCAAGACCTGTGTGGGGCGTTTTATGTGACCGTGCAGAAGAAGTGACGGCCGCTCCGTGCTCCATCCATCGGGGACGCTATCGACAATCCCCGGGGTGGATTGCGCCACCAGCTTGCAGGAGTTCTTGGCTCATTCGTGGAGGCCGCAATATGCTTCGTCTGGTGTTGAGTATCGCCGTCGCCGGGGGTATGGCCACCGAAGTCGTGGCGGCCGATGGCCCCAAGCCGAACATTCTGTTCATCTATGCCGACGATCAATCCTATAAAACGGTCGGCTGTTATCCGGAAGCGTGGCCGTGGGTGAAGACACCTCACATCGATGCCCTGGCCAAGCGCGGTGTGCGCTTCCACGGGGCGTATTTGGGCGCCTGGTGTATGCCGTCGCGGGCGTCGATCCTCACCGGGCACCAACCGCACGGCATTCAGTCGATGCGGATGACTCAACCCTACCCCGCCAGCAGCTACGATCCGCAGCAGTGCCCCTTCTGGCCGGCTCACTTCCGGAAAAATGGCTACCACACAGCCCAAATCGGCAAATGGCACACCGGAGTGGATGCTGGTTTTGGCCGCGATTGGGACTACCAAATCGTCTGGAACCGCCCGAAATACCCCGAAAACGCCGGCGCTTACTACGATACGCAAATTCTCGAAATCAACGGCGAAAAACACACCGTCGACGGCTACCCGGCGGATAATTACACGAAGTGGGCGGTCGAATACATCCGCGGCCAACACCGCGACAAAACAAAACCGTGGTTTTTGTGGCTCTGCTACGGCAGCATTCATGGCCCGTCGAAACCCGCTGCGCGTCACAAGGGCCTGTACAAAGATGCGAAGGTGCCCCGACCCGCGGATTTACTCGGCCCCTGGCCGGATAAGCCCGACTACCTCCAAAACACCCTCGCCTGGCGCCAAGCCGACGATGGCAAAGTCTATGCCCGACCCAGTGGTGAGAAAGTCGGTGATGTGGCCCAAGGTCGCCAAGGTGTAGAGTTTGAAGCGTGGGTACGTCAAATGAACGAATGTGTACCTGCGATTGATGAGGGCGTCGGCGAATTGATCAAAGCCCTGCAGGAAACTGATCAACTCGCCAACACCCTGGTGATTTACACCGCCGACCAAGGCTTCGCCATGGGGGAACACGGCATGCGGATGAAAGTCGCTCCCTACGAGGCCACCTACCGGTCACCGCTGATTATCTCCATGCCTGGCACAGTCGCGGAAGGTCAGGTCTGTCAGCAGGTGGTGAATGCTCCTGATCTGGTGGCCACGTTCCATGCCCTTGCGGGCATCAAGCCCGCTGTCGAATTGCATGGCCGCGACATCACCCCCCTTCTGAAAAACCCCAAAGCCGCGTGGAACCACCCCTGTTTGTATGAACACACCGGTGATCGCTACGGCCACGACGTCGCTCAACTTCTCCAACGGCAACCGGAGAAAGCGATCTACCAGCGTGTGCCGTACTACACCGCGGTCATTGTCGGCGGCTGGAAGTATGTTCGGTATCTGCAACCGGGCGTGCCCGAGGAATTGTACGACCTCAACAACGACCCAGAGGAAATGAAAAACCTCGCCGCCGCGGTCGTCCACGCCGAAAAACTGGCCCAAATGCGCAAAGCCCTGGTCGCCGAGCTGAAACGCACGCAAGCTCCCGCGGTCATGATGAGCAACTGACGGCTTGTCCAATGCCCTGCCTGTCGACCGCGGCAAAGTCCTCCAGGATCAAACCGCTGAGGCGACGAGCTGGGCCAGGTGAATGTGGAAAGGCCCCAGTCGGCCGCCATAGTTGCCCGCGCTGATCCGCCGCACACCTGGGCATCGCGTCGCCGCCTCGATCCCCACTCGCATCGCCCGCTCGACGGATGCCAGATCAAGGCCATCGATCACGATTTCGTACACCGCATGGACTCCCTCCGGCAGGCGCGATTCCACAACGCCCCGGAGTGTGGGGCAGTAAGCCTCATTGGTACTGGCCTTTAAACCCTTGTACTTGCTGCCCACCTTGCTACCACTGCGAACAATGCCCCCCGGGAACGGTAGAATCACCCCGGGAACGCTTTGGATGGCCGCCACCGCGGCTTCCGCGGCCGCCAGAGCCTGGGCCTGCGTTTCGCCCAGAATGAGGAAATTGCCCCCCCCCACACCGCGGACGGTACCAAAAATGTCTTCACACAAAAACTCACCGTCCATCGTCGGCAGGCGCCAATAGCGTTTGCCGTCGAGCCGTTTGCTGATTTGCCATCCGTCGCCGAAATAGCGCAGAAGCCCGCCAATGCGTACCGATCGGCCCGCCTCACCCTCCAAACCATTGAAACATGCAGTCGTCGCACAGGTGAGAACGCAATTGGCGATACGGTTACTGACCGCTTTTTGCAATGCCTCGCGGCTGAAAGCAAAGAACAAAAGCGACACCCCCGGCCGGCCATCGGGTGTATCCGCAGGGGCCAATTCGCACTCGATCCCGGCTTCAGCATCGCAGCCGATAACACTGGCTGCGTAACCGGTGGCCGATTGGCCGGCTCTGCGCGCCCACAGGAGCGTTTCCGCCGTGACCACCACACGCAGCGCGGTCATGGGGAATGCCTCCGCGAACGTTTCTTCGACTTCTACGGCATTGAGCGTCAGCACCGCACAAGCTCCACAGCCAACGATAGGGCGTGCGCTTGTGATACAAACTCGATGGCCGCCCGCGCAGTCTTTCTCCTGCCAACTTGCCGCATCGGGAAATCCGCGGCCATGGCCCCGCACTCAGTCCTTCTCTCCCCAAACTTTCGGTGCTTGGAAATCGGCCGGTTTTGGGTGGGCTTTGGGTGGGAGCGCTTCTTGGGCGAAGGCCGCGAGAACTTTTTTGAGTTGTTCCACTTTTTCCGTGTTTTCATCGGCTAAATTCTTTTTCTCATACGGGTCGTCTTTGAGGTTGAAGAGTTCGACACGGGGTTGGACGTCCTTTTTTTTCGGCATGGGGTTACCATCAGGGTCTTCCGGACCACGGATGACGACCAACTTCCAATCCCCCACGCGGACAGCTCCGGTATTGGGGGTGGTGTTGAGCAGAATGGCATCATGCGGCGAGGGTTTGCCGGCGGTCAGGGTGGGCCAGATGTCGCGGCCATCAAGCGGGAGTTTTTGTTCGCGGGAGGCTCCGGCGAGTTTCACGAGCGTGGGGTACCAATCGACCATGTGCAGCGGTTCGGTGATGGTGCGGCCCGCCGGAATGTGGCCATCCCAGGTAGCGAAAGCACACACACGCACGCCCCCCTCGTAGAGAGTGCCTTTGCCAGCCCGGTACCGGCCGTTATTGGTAACGACCCCCGGTTGGAAGCCGCCGTTGTCGCTACTGAAGATAAACAGCGTCTTCTTCCGCACGCCCGCTTTTTCGACAGCCTCGACAATCTGGCCGATGGCCTCGTCCATGGCCGCCAGCATTCCCGCCAATGTCCGGCGTTGTTCCGGCAGGTGGGCGTAAGGCTTCAGGTACTTTTCGGGAACCTGCAACGGCGTGTGAACGGCATTGAACGGTACATAGAGGAAGAAGGGTTTTTTCCCGGCATGGTCGTGGACGAACTTCACCGCTTCTTGGGCGATCAGGTGTGTGGAATAACCCTCATCGTGGCAGGCGCGATCGTTTTTGTGCCAATCGAGGCCACCATCACGGCGGTGGGTGAAGTAGTCGATCGCCCCGTTGTAGTGGCCATATTGGTAGTCGAAGCCGCGGCGGGTGGGTAGGTACTCGGGAGCGTGATGGCCCAGGTGCCATTTGCCGATAATCGCGGTCACATAGCCGGCTTCTTGCAGGGCTTGGGCGAGCGTGCGCTCTTCGAGAGGTAGGCCATAGCGAGCCCAGGGCCGAACGACGCCCACTTGTAAGCCATGCCGCATGGGGTAACGGCCGGTCATCAGCGCCGCTCGGGTGGGGGTGCAGAGCGGTTGCACATAGAAGGCATCAAGGATGGCACCGGCGGCAGCGAGTTTGTCGATGTGGGGGGTGCGGATGTCACGGCCGCCCATGAAGCCGCAGTCTTCCCGACCCAAATCATCGGCCAGGAAAAAAACAATGTTCGGCTTGTCCTGGGCACGACCCGCAGGGGCCAGAAGGAACAGAGCCAGCAGCGCCCCCAGGAAAGCCCAGCGTTTCATACAGATTCCCTCGCTTCGAGTCGATCCCTGCCAACGGCCTGGAACACTATCCAGAATAGCGGACTATCCGCCGCAAGTATCGACAATTCCCGGTGTTGTGGCCCTGTCGCGGAACAAGGGGTCCGTCTGCGCCCGAAGCGGCCGGTTCTGGCCGGTTCGTTCTTGACGAACTGGATCGCCGGCTTTATCTTCGGAGGCTCTGGTGTGATCCAACATGCCGATAGCATTCGTGCCCGTTGATAAACCGTGACGGAATATCAATTTGCGCGAATACCTGCCTCCCCGCTCGCGTCTGAGACAGCGAGTCTTGAGGTAATGGCTTGACTGCCAGGATTCGATAGGAACTCCCCACCGGGCGGGTGACGGTCACTCGTCCGGTTCGTGGTTGGGTTGTTTGCAACAGGAGTGTGTTCGATGGTGCGTAAGTTGTTGAAAGTGACCGTGGCCGGTGTGTTAGGCATGGCGGCATGGCTCATCGCCTACAGCAGCGGCAGCCGCGCAGCCGACGACAAGGTCGTCGAAATCAGCGAAATCATGCGCAAAAGCTTCAAGGACAAGAACAACTATAAGACCAGCATCGGGGCGGCGGCCAAAGCGGGCAAGTGGGACGACGCCACCAAGCTGGCCAAAGAATGGGCCGATCTGGGTGCGGTGATTGGCAAGAACAAGCCACCCAAAGGCACCGACGAATCGTGGAAGATGCAGTGCGAAAAGTTCGCCGCCAACACCAAAACCATTCTGAAAGCCTGCGAAGATAAGGACGCCAAAGCCGTTACCAAAGGGCTGGGCAGCTTCGACTGCATGGGTTGCCATAAAGCCCACCGCTAACACCGTGAACACACACGGTTCACGATCCCCATCGCACAGCCGCCCGGCCCTATCTCCGGGCGGTTGTCGTTTAAGGGCTTTTCCTATCTTCGTCCACCTCCGGGGCGATGATTCAGACGCTATTGCTGGACGAAGGTGAGCTGAGATGTGGTTTTCCTGTCTTCGTCCACCTCCGGCGCGTTGATTCCCAGGTTCCGACACGATGAGGGTTGTCGCTAGAAGGGTTTTCCTGTCTTCGTCAACGGAGGTAGTTCGCTTGGGGTGCATCGGGTAAATGTGAAGGGCGGTGGAAAAGCCCCCCACACCGGGTGGCCGTGGCGTATCATGGGATAACTGGCTTTGATCAGCCGAGCAGTTCGACCGAACTAGGAAGAACGGTCCGGGATGGGCGGTGATCGCGTCGTTGGACCGGATGAAAATGCACTGGTCCCAATGGGCGCCGACCCCGTGATTCGATGAGGCGGGGGCCACGGGAGTTGTTGATGAGCGACAGAAACAGTGTGGAAAGCTCGGCCGAGAACACCCCACCCGGTGGCGCAGGGCACGCGGCGGCGAAAAAGCCCCGCGTGCGGCGAACCCCGGCCCGCTGTGTTCTCCCCGACGATGGCTCGGCCTTGTTCCTGGGTTGGCAAGGCACAGCATACCAGTCACAGCTCGGTTTCCGACCCTCAGCTTCTTCCCACCTCCGTCGCGAGCCACTCACCTACAGCGGCGATGGTCACCTGTTGACCATTGCGCCAACGGGCGCGGGCAAGGGCGTGGGAGCGATCATTCCAGCGCTTCTGACGTACCCCGGTTCCATCATCGTCACGGACATCAAAGGGGAGAATTACCAAGTCACCGCGCGCTACCGCCGAGAAATCGGCCAGCAAGTGGTCGTCCTCGATCCGTTCAGCCTCGTCACACCGAAGGACAAAACCGACAAGCTGAATCCCTTCGACCTGTTCAGTATTCCCGGCTCGGATGTCGAGTCGGACGCGGAGATGCTGGCGGCCCAACTGGCCGTGGGGCATGAATTCAGCACCGATCGGTATTGGGAAGATACCGGGCGCGGACTGGTAGCGGGCCTGCTGGCCGATGTCGCGACCAGTTCCCCCCCCGAGAGGCGCCATCTCGGGACTCTGCGCGAACTTTTGTACAACGACGATCTCGATTACACCCTGGCCGTGGCCTTGGATACCCGCAAGAAAACGATGTCGCCGTTGGCTCGCGATGAATTCATCGCCTATCTGGCGGCACCTTCGGATAAAACCCGGCCCTGTATCCGCACCACGGCGACCACCTTTGTGAAGTGTTTAGGCAGTACCAGCGTGGCCCGTTGCCTGGAACGCTCCACATTCTCCCTCAACGATCTGCTCAACAACAAACCGATGACGATCTATCTGGTGCTGCCACCAGAGAAACTCCACAGCCACCGGGCATTGCTGCGACTGTGGGTCGTCACCCTCATGACGGTGGTGATGCGACGCACGCGGCTGCCCCCCCGTCGCACCCTGTTTCTACTCGATGAAGCCGCACAACTGGGTTCACTCGATCTGTTACCGCAAGCGGTTTCCCTCCTGCGCGGCTACGGCATGCAGTTGTGGACCTTCTGGCAAGACCTCAGCCAGATGATGAAACTCTATCCCAACCACTGGGAATCGCTCGTCAACAATGCCGCGGTGCTGCAAGCCTTCGGTGTACCAGGACATGCGTCGCGGCACAGTTGGCGCTTGATTCTGGGTGATGACGCCCAGTTGGCGTCGGAACTGCACCCGGACGAAATGCTGGTAGCCATCACCGGTGGCCCCACCACGCGGCACACCCGGGCCAATTACCTGCACGACAAAGCCTTTGCCGGCCGCTTCGACCCCAATCAACGCTTCCTCCGTTGGGAGAAATAACGACCAAACCCCCGATGACGACTGAACCCTGCGATCACCCGGCGAATCTCTGCTCCTGATCAGGGAAAAAAGAAGCCCGCTGGTCCTGCCGCCGCAGTCTCAGGTGCAGTGGTGGTGCGCCGGAGCTACTGACCCGAGTAACCGGAGATGGATCGTCCTTCCACCGCACGAACAAGCGCAGTGATTTGGACCCCGATTTGGGGGGAAAGGGAAAAGCGAATGCCGCTGGTGCTGCTGTGGCGTTAATCCCAGCTACTGCGCAGACGCTGCCGCATGTGCGGGGGAGCCAGGGGTTGAAAGAGCATATTGCCTAACCAACCACCGAGAACCCCCAGCACCACAAGCCACAACGTGGTCGCTACCAGCGCCGCTGGGTCGTTGGGGCCGACGCCACCGAGTTGCAGTTGGCTCAGCCAATACTTCACCGGACGGAAACTTTCTCCCTCCCAAGCCGTCAGCGCCAGAACCCCAGCCGCTCCCAACACACCCGTGATACCGCCGTGACGAATCCCCGCTCCGGTGCTGGCCCCGGCCAACGCCCCGCCACCCAGAATCCCCACCACCGCGATCTGCCACGTCAAGAATTGAGCTTGCCCCACACTGCTGACCTTCAGCAGCCCCCCGGAGTATTTCTGGGCACCCGTGCGAAGAGTATCCGCCGTCGCAACCGCCACAACCATCACCGCAGCGCCCAGTACAATCCGCAACCACGCGGTCGGTCGTTGCGACGGCCGCTCCTTCGGCAACGCCAGAAACGAGGAACTGAGACGGTTCCGCTCGACGACCGGCATCTCCACGGTGGGAATCGCTCCCCACACGCGCGTAGCCAGCATCCCGGCCAGCCCGCCACCGCCCACCAATAAGGCCCCCTGGCAGTAATCCCAGAAGTCGGCCGTCCCACGTGTGAACCAGGACGCGGCCAGAAAAACAACTCCGCTGATTCCCCCCACCAGGCTCCCGATAGTGAAGCCGGAGACTCGCCCCGCCGCCGCGATCAAGGCTCCAAAGACCACCGCCACCAACCGGAGGCCCGGATCGGTTCCCGACTTCTCCCCCCAGTCGTTGAACCATCCGTCATCCACACCCGATTCAATACTGGCCAGTAAGCCGATCACAACTTGATGCAGGCCCGCATAGAGACCGATAGTCAGTACGACGCCAAACGCAACTTGAAGAGCCACCGGAGGTTGCGGCGGCTGCAGCGGAAAGGCGCGGGATCGGGGACTCCGCCACTCGCCGGTTTCATGAGGCAACAACAACAACCCACCGCACCGGGGGCACCTCTGGGCGGCCGCCGCAGCCAGTTGGCAAGTGGGGCAAAATAACTGCATAAGGCAAGTCCGATCCGATGGGGCGAGCCTACGCGCAGTTTAGTACGAAATTGTTCGCGGCGCCGAGTTTCAGCCCACAACCGGCCTCGGTGTGGAACGAGCAACGTAGCCTGGCTCAGCCCCAGGCGTCGTAAGCAATCACCACAAAATTATGGATAAAGTGTAAGAGCATCGCCAGTGGCAACCCCCCATAGACCCGGGCATAGCCAAAGAAACCACCGGCGACGAACAAATACGGCATGGCGAACACCTGCCCCAAATGGGCCAGCGCAAACATCAATGCTGTCAGCCATACCGCCAGATGCTTATTCACTCGCCTCCGGAAGACCCCCAACACCATTTGCCGGAAGAATAATTCCTCCACAATTGCGGGTTGAACGCAAATCAGCAATACCGTGAAGAACGTCAGTTCTATCCGCGGGCCTTCAGGGATGCCGAAGGGACGCAACAGTTCGCGCAGGACGGTGATGAAGGCAATGTTGAGGCCCAGCAGCAAGGCCAAAACCGGCAACGCGATCAGCCACGTTCCGGTGCGGGTACCCAAGGGCACAGGCTGTTGAGCTTCACGCCGCACCAAACTCCAAGCCACCACGGTCACAAGCGTACTGACGATACCGGCCCCAACCATCCAATCGGACAGTTCTTCTGTGGTCGTGGCCTCGTAAACAGCAGCCAGAAAGGCGACGGCGAGCAATCCGGCCAAAAGCAGCCCATACGCCACCATCACCACGACCAACGGATGGGTCGCCGCGGTAGAAACTGGCCAGCCGGTGGCGCGATCGTCCAGCGTTCGCTCGAAGTGCCAGTCCTCTTCTGGCGCGGTGGCGACGGGCCGCGCCACCGGACGCGCCGCCGGTCGCGGACCAACCACCCAATAACCACACCACGGACAGCAGTTGGCGACCGGAGTCGCGATCTCGCCGCAACGCCGGCAAAACACCAGCGCCGGCGTGGCTAATGGGCGCTCGGGAGGTTCCCGCGGATTGGAAGGATGCGGGAAATCGGGGTCCGCAGGATCGCGGGATTCAGGAAACATACACGGATAACTCAAGCCTGTGGGGGCATTCTCACGATGCCGAGGAATTTTACCCGCAAGAACGATCAATAGCGGCGGAATTTGTCCACAAAAGCTGCCAACTTGGCAGTTGGTCGGAATCGACCCTGGGAATGGGCATGAAAGCTCACCGGATTTTTTACCGCTATTTTCCGGCGATTGAGACAGGAAATCCCGTCCTAATCGGAGGTGGGCCGACATTTGGCACGCCGCTTGAATCAAGCTTGAATCAAGTATTCTGGCCTGGGACTGAGCAAAAACCGTGAATCGTTTGTCGTGAGCGGTTCCTCTGAATGGATAAGTTGAAACCCTTTTCTTGATGAGATGAATGAGGTGAACGATGACGCGTACTGCCCGCTATCCCTTTAACGTGCTCTTGAATGAATTTTCGGCAGTCGGCGATGAATTTGCCTCCTTGTTCGGTCGCCTGTCGGGCCATTCGGCCACCGGGAGTTTCCCACTCAATGTCTGGCATGACGACAACGCTATTTATGTGGAAGGGGATTTGCCCGGGGTCGACCGGGGGTCACTTGAAGTGACTGTCACTGGGGGCGATCAGCTGACGATAAAAGCGAAACGGCCGGCGCCGGCCGCTGCCGACAATGTGACGTGGCTGCGCCGGGAACGAGCGACTGGCGAATTTACCCGCGTGATCGCATTGCCAGTGCCGGTGGATGCCGAGAAGGTCGAAGCGACCTACACCAACGGCGTTTTGCAAGTCACTCTCCCGAAGATTGCCGCCGTCAAACCACGGACGGTGCCCGTCACCATTCGCGAATAGGCGACGCCAGTTTCGTGAACACGACCACAAATGGGGCCATGATCCCGAGAATCATGGCCCCGTGAATTCCCGTCGGTCATTTCTGAAATACCCCGTTCCCATCAGGGTTTTCTCATCATTCCTCCCTCACCGATACAACCCACGTGGGTTGGAGGTGGTGGAATTTCTGGCCGCCCGCTCGTCGCATCCCCTCTTTTTCCCGCAATTGTGGGCTTTCCGAAGCCAGGGACGTTTTTCCAGGCCGTCAAAGCCGTACTCTATCAGCACGCGACATACGATTGCTGAAGGAACCGCTATGTTTGTTCGACGTGATTACATCCGCGATTACATGATGATTCCGCCCGGCACCGGGGAGGCGGCGGTTGTGAACGTCATCGTCGAAATCCCCAAAGGCAAGCGGAATAAATTTGAAGTGGACAAAGTCACAGGACTGATCAAACTTGACCGGTATTTGTACAGTTCCGCAGTTTACCCGGGGGATTATGGCTTCATCCCGCAAACCCTGGCCGAGGATAACGACCCCCTCGATGCTCTAGTGATGGTTAATGAACCGACGTTTTCCGGCTGTCTCATTGAAGCCCGGGTCGTCGGTATGTTTCGCATGCGTGATAAGGGGCAAAACGATTACAAAATTCTCGCCGTACCTCACAAAGACCCCCTCTTCGCCCACATTCGGCAACTGTCCGATGTGCCAGCACACTTCATCCGGGAAGTGGAGTTTTTCTTCACCACCTACAAGCAGTTGGAAGGCGTGACGATTGAACCGATCGGTTGGGACTCCACCGAAGACGGTACCGCCGAAGTGCGTGCTTCGGTCGAGCGATTCCGGGCCTCGCTCGGAAGCGTGTTGGGTTAACACTGGCTGGGGAAACGCATCCTGGGAAGCGTTGGGGTTCGCAGTGGCTGAGGAAACGTATCGTGGGAAGCGTTGGGGTTAGCAGTGGCTGAGGAAACGTATCGTGGGAAGCGTTGGGGGTTCGCAGTGGCTGAGGAAAAGTATAGT
>JANWYJ010000026.1 GCA_025055115.1 Gemmata sp. | reverse complement strand
CTGGAAGACAGTGTAGCCCAATTCCGCCTCTGATGGCTGGCCGGAGTATGAATGTATGCCCATGCCATGTTCCGCGAGGAGGTACGGGTCGAGACCCAGTATCTGACTCGCTGATGCCGGTAACTCCACGGCGACCACCAGACCATCCCGGCAGTTGCCATCGACACATCGCTGAGCAGAATTGATTGGTCAGCACGCGGCCCTTGGTGGTCGATGGAGGTCCTCTGCTTTCGTTACAATCTCCCTGGCGATGAGGAGTCCCTGGCGATGAGGAGGCGAGGCTGAAGTTTTCAATGAGAACTTGATCTGCTCAATTGTGAACGCCTGGGGAAGGAGGCAGTTCACCCGTTGCGTGACGTCGTTGTCTGCTGCGCAATGGGGATGGGGAGACGGCCTCGGCTGGGTCAGAACGCCCAGGGGCCGCGGTTAGCGTGCAAGACGTGGTACCAACTTTGGTACCACGTTAACGGAAACTCGCCCCGGATACCACAGCCGTTCCCGTTCGGCTTGCCGGCGCTGCCCAGCATGGATGACGTTCACAGAAACTCGCCCTGTACGCCTCAGCCGCGGAGGGAAACTGGTATCAATAAAGCAAAGTTCTCCATCAATGAAGCAAAGCTCTCGAAATCCTCCAAATCCTTCGCGGTGGAAACTTGTCGTGCACATGTTCCGATGGGCACAAAGACGTCAGTTCTTCTCGCTCGAAAATCCTTCGCGGTAGAAACTTGCCCTGCACGCCACAGGCGCGGAGTGGGCTGCGCCCCAACGCTTGCAGAATCATTTGTCTTTGCCCAGGAGAATTTCTTCGAGACGTTTTTTCTGTTCGGGGGTCAGCACGGCGCGTTCTTCTTTGGCCCGCGCGGCCTTGAGTTCTTTGATTTTGGCTTCGAGAGCATCAATTTCTTTGTTGTACTTGGCTTGAATTTTGTAGATTTCTTGTTTTTGAGCTTCGGTCAGACCCAATTTCCCCCAGTTCGGTGGCAATACCCCTTTGTATTTGATCGATGGTTCCTCCTTGGCGGGGCTTTTCGGTTCGGTGGAGGGGGGCTTGTCTTGTCCGAACAGGCTCTGTGAGAAAATGACGCCGAGCGTCAACAGCAGGAATAACCCCATGCGCATAGTCGCAACCTCCCGTCATGAGTAGGGGACATCATTTGTTCGAGAACGCCAGCAACTATGATCATCGCACCGTTGTTCGTGCAAGCAAAAAAAGCTCCCTTGTCCATTTTTTTTCAAATCCCGGTTCCTACCAGGGTCAAGAGTTGTGAAGAAATGGTGAAGCCCACGGAGAAAGATCGTTGTTGAACAATCGACGAATGTTCTCTGGTCAATCGAGACTATCGCTCGCCCAGCCGATGGGAGAAAGATCGTTGGGAGAAAGATCGTTGTTGAACAATACGCCAATGTTCCTTGGAGAGACCCCACGTGTGCCCTCGCGGGAGGACTCCCGTCACTTCCCCAACCCACAGAAAACTAGACAATTCTGTGAGGGACCCTACGTCCGCCCCGGCGGGAGGACTCCCCTCACGCATCGGGCCAACGGTATTTGATCCTATTTTCACCAATTTCGGTGACGATCAACCACACACGCTGCCCCGGTTGTGGGGCAGTCGTCGGGTGACCTTCGATGGGGCCAGAGAGGGCCTTGCCGCTGCGCAGAGTGATTTTGGCGCGCCACGGTTTGTCCTTTTTGGGAGCTTCCAACATGGTGGCCTCCACCCGGGAACCGACCGGAGGCAGACCCAGGGCCGACGCCGAGAAGGGCTTGCGGCGGGTGCCGTCCTTTTCTTGGAGTCGGCCATAACCGCTCGAGGTTTTCCCCCCAATGCCCCAATCGGCCATGGCTGTGATCACCAGTTCCAAGGCCAATTCCGTCCAGGCCACGGCTTTTTCATACTGTTCTGGTCCATGCCACGACACCGCCACGCGGAACGAACCGGTGACCGAGAGGAAGGGCACGGGCGTGGGGCTATCGAAGTCGCTGGGGGCAACAGCACCCTCCAACCATTGCGGATGATGGGGGGTCATCACATCGAGTCGGAGCGGCGCGGCGTCACTGTCGGGAACGAACCAACCATCGTGAAAAACAAGACAGCCGCTATCGTCGGTCGTACCAAAAAGGAGTTGGTGGTAACGGCCACCGTTCCGGAAGTCGTCGACGGTTGCACCCCAGACGCGGTGACAAAAATGGGCCGCCAGGCCCTTGAGGGCCGAGCCGGGCAGAACAGGCAGTCCGTAGGTGTGATGCAGCGTGATGCCGGCTTCGAGCACGTTCTCTGTGCCCAGGCCGACGATCAGACGGCCCATCGTCTGCACAGTGGATGCCGCAGTCAATTCCGGTAAGGACTTTTGCCAACGATCGTAGGCGCTTTGGTAGATGGTGCGCGTGGTTGGTTGCTGGATGGCCTGGATGGCCGCTTGCAGCAGTGCCAGACGTTGTTCCGGTTCACCATCGGGACCGGTGGCCCACTGGCGTAGGTAGCGTTGGAGGAGCAACCCCGGGTGGCTATCGCGTGGTCCGCGGAGGGCCATGACGGAAGCGAGGGCTGTTCGCGCGGCAAGTTGGCTCATCGTTGATCCTCCGGGGAAGCATCCTCCTTCTCGTTGAAGGCCTCGACGTACCGCTTAATCCAGCCTGCGGCCAGAAGAGCGTTGCGGCTGAGGCGGAGGTAACCACTGAGCGTTTCGGTGCGCGAGCGGTGGGCGAGGTCTTCCACCGTCTTGGTGGCACCCGCGTGGGCACCCTGGAGAACGGCGGCTAGGTCCGCAAGGTAGTCGTCTTCCTTCTTAGCTTGGGCAAACGCGATGGCCTGGGCCAGTCCGCAGGTGTGGATGAGCGAAGGAAACTTTTTGGCGAAGGTTGTGTATTCCTTGAAGTTGCAGCGCCCATCCTCCCGGCGGGCTTTCACCGCGGGAAATGCCGCACGGGCCATACGTTGGCTGAGTGTGTCCATCAGTTGGCCTCCCGGAAGATACAGCGAACCTGTCCGCGACCAACGGTGGCCTTGCCACCGATCTGCAATGTCAGGGCATCTTTGGCGAATTGGTCAAGCAGTCCGTCGGGGGTGATATCCGTACCGTTGGGGCCAAAAACGCGCTGGCATTGGATCACGCCCATGAGGATGCTTTCAGCCGGAAGTGATTCTTCCGTCCACAACGCCCCTTTGGCCACGGTTTTCGTGTTATCGTCGATGCGAACGCGGGTATGAACTTCCGTACCAGTTTCGCACAAGTAATCGAAGGCCAGGTCGGGGAGAATGACAAAGCGTTTCAGGAATTCTCCTGGCCACGGGTCATGCGGGCCAAAGACCCAAGCGCCGATCCGTTGGGCCCACTGTTTGGCGTCGTTGTGCTCGGTGCCCGCAAAGTCCAAATCTTCGAGGTAGACTTTCCCGCTTTCGATCAGGGTATTGCCCGTGACATGGCATTGACCATCCGCAGCAATGCTGGGGACCTGCGGCAAATCTTTGACTCCGGCCAATGTCAGCGTGCGGCGGAGCATCTGAAGACACAACGGCGAACTTGCCCAGGCAAAAGTACCACGAAAACTGCGGACTGGCAGGCAAACCAGCTTGGCATCGGTCGGCAACAGCGCGCCAGAATGGGATTCGTTGTCGGCGGCACCTGTGATGCCGAAGGCCGCTTTCAGGCGTGGGTCCGTCTTACGTCTTTCGTCCGTGGCCTGAAAGTGATCGGCCCACACGCCTTTGAAACTGGAGCCGCGGATGATGGGCCAATTGGTGACAGCGTCGCGGTCAATCGGTAAGTCGATGTAACCAACGCCGCGGCCGATGCCAGCGTGCGTGGGACTGAGGCAGTGCAGCCAATAAAGGCGAGTCTTGGGCATAGGAGGATTCCTCGTCAGTTACCAGATTCCCCAAAGAGCCAGGCCGAAGCCATCGCGTTGGTCCTGTTCGCTGTCACTGATCGCGTGCAGCCAGAGATCGGCGCATTTGGCCGCAGCTCCCTTTTCGCATTGGAAAAAGTACACACTGCCGGCAGGCACCATACGGCGAATGGGTTTCGGGCCGCGGGGTGGAGCCAACGACCAGCCCGAAACCGCTTTCCACCGGGCGATACTAGCGCCCACTAAGGTCAGCCCTGCATTCTGAAGTGGGCCGTGGACCACGTCGGGTTTCCAACCCTGCCGGAAGATCGCGGGTGTAGCCAAAATGAGGCGGACGCGCTGGGTGTTAGCCAATGCCGCTGCGATAGCCTCAGGGCACTGCCAACCGCGGACTGGTTGGGGACTCGTTTGCCAATGGACCAGACGACGTTCGCCCCCCAAAGGATGCCAGATCGCCCAAGGCACCGAGAGACTGAACTGGGACGCGTTGGCCAGCGTGATGCGGGCCGCCAGAGTCACTTCGGCGAAACGCTCGTGAAACGCCCTGGGGCGATGGTCGGTTGAAACTCTGTGCCGGGGAAGATAGCCAACGTGTAAGTTGTCGGTGGTAAAGATGAGACTTTCAGCCGCCGCGCCGCGGTTGGCATCGAGCGCTACCTGATCGCGGCGGGTGCGGCAGGCCGGACCCAGGAAATCAGCGGTGAACCACGATGATGGATATTCGACCGCCACATTCGTCAGCCATTGCACATATTTTTCCCATGGCCACCAGGCCGGCGGGGTCGCAGCTTTGAAATCGTCCGCGGCTTGTTGGGCTGTGAGCATGACCGGTTGAAGACCGTCGGGCAAATCGGTGCCATCGTCCGGAGAAATGGCTTGCGGCGTGGCCCGGAACAGTTTTTGCGTGTCGGGATGCCAGACAGCGTCGAGGGGTGCGGGGAGGTAGAGTTGGCCGTTGTGAACCGGGAACACACCGGCGACGGCCACTTCGGTCAATAAGCGCTGGGGACGATCCGCTGTGAAGTCCAGCCCGGCGGTGGCTTGCACCAACGCGGTGCGGAACGAGCCGGCGACCACGGAGGGTAAGGGCCAAGGTAATCCGCGCATCCGCTGACCTTGACCCACACCAAAGGGCCGGCCATCCCGGGCGATGAGGGGATCATGAGCCGTCAGTTCTAACACGATGCTCATGCGTGGTTCTCCGCAGGCAGCCTGTCCAAGGCTTGGAGTGGGCGGTGAGCTTGGACAAAAACTTCCGCCAGCGCTCGGGCGATCAGTAGGTAGGCACAAAATTGCTCTAAATCCTTGACATCTGTCCAATTGTTTACAATGGTGCGCACCTGGGACAGATAACGGCGGCCGGCGGAGGGTTGCTTGTCCGCGATGATACGGAGCGCATCGCGTTGCAGGGCTTCGCGGCACAGCTCGGCCGGCCACGAACGGCTGCTGTAAAGTTCAATCAGCTGTTGTAAGTCGTAGGGTAATTTGCTGGGCAGCGCTTCCCTTTGGATCAATTCCGCATAGAGCGTGAGGCGTTGATCGGGGTTCGTCTCCCAACGCGACGCCATGCCGACGGGGGAACCGCTCCGTTTATGGAGATGAACTGCCAAGGCATCCTTTCCCGGGACAAGCTTTGCGGCCTTTTCCGCGGCCCGAGCGTACTCCAACAAATCTTCAAGGTTCTCCATGAAGTGGCCGATCGCAATACCCACCGACAGTGTCGGGGTCTTCTCGGGCACTTGGGTTTGAAGGCAGTCTCGGAAGGTGTCCCGCAAGGCTCGGGCACAGGGCAAGCATTGATCGACGGGGAGAAAGGCTAAGACGTCATCTCCCCCAGCATAAACCAAAACACCACGGTGTTGGTTGACAATCGTTCGGGCCTGATCGGCGAAACTTGCCAGGGCTTTCGAGAAAGCACGGTTGGCGTCGGGATTCGGCAACCGGGAGATCGCCGCTCCAACCTTATCACCATCGGCGACGAGGACCGCCAGGTAGGGTAACGGTTCAGGGAGTTTGGTTAAAACATGTTGCAGCTGCGACACACAACCGCGGTCGGACTCATCCAATTCTTCCTCCCACTCGTGATGCCGCGTCACATAAACAGCGGTACCTTCGTAGGGGAAATCCTGAAATTGGGGAAAGGCTGAGGTATCCAAGCGGTGCAGCACCTGGGGTGGCAGACTCTCACAGGCGTTTTTCAGTTCAGCAAACGCGGGGTGGTTGTGATGGCCACGCAACCACGGATCGGCAGCGATGCGTGATACCGACGGATAAGGCCGTTGGCCCTCCGCGATCCGCTTCACCATTCCCACGACGTCGAGCTGTTCGCCTTGCCGAATCCGCAGCCGTGCCCGGAACTGTTCCGGCCAACGTTCCAGCGCTGGGTCTTTCAAGACCGACTCCCGCTGCCCATCGAGCGAGGATTTGGGCACACCGACGCGGCCTTTGGCGGGTGAAAAGTCCCGGCAATTCTTCCGGCCAGCCAACAGCCGCATCAGCTTCTGGCGATCCTTTGGATAATCACCGGAGGGCTTCACCCACGCGGCATAAAACTCAATAACACCATCCACCTGATCATCCCAAATGTCCTTCCGGATGACGGCACGGGCGGCTTCCCAAGCGTCCTTGACAAATTCCAACCACCGATGTTCGGCGGCCTGCTGAGCTTGCTTGACAACCCCGGCTGGTTCGCCTGTTGGTAGTTCGGCCACGATGACATTGGCGACGTTGACGTGTTCCTCACCCGGTACCAAGTGGGTTTCGGAGTGCGGAAAAATGAGCTGCCCCCCCTGATCCTGTACCGACTTCGCCACCGCTTTGCTGATCTCTGACAGTACATAGGAGCCAAACCACAGGTCGCGCGTGCGCCGGCCCGCCGCGATGAATTCTTGCACAGGACCCACGGAAATCGCAAGCAACTGAGGCATCAGCCGACCTCCTCGAAACCTAGCGACCGGGCGTAGGCCAAAAACGCTTCGATGGCCGAGCCACTCGGGGAACGGCCCTGCAGGGGGGACTTCTCATAGTTGGCTAACTGTGGATCGCGGATGCGAAGCGGTTTGCGTAATTGCAGCGATTTCGTCCCTTCGCGCCAATCCACGCTGGTCAACGGGGGCGTTCTCAACCGCACGATCACTGGTACAAATTGGCCATTCTGCAATGCGACGGGTTTGAGGATCAGGGGGCTGGCCATCCGTTCGCGTCGTCCTTCCGGACCATCCCCCGGATAAAGCACGGTATCCGGGGGGTCGTTGGGGTCTTTGAAGTGAAAAACGATTGGCAGCCCGAATTCGGCGCGGGGGCAAGCGTCGTCGGGAATGTGATTCATCCGTCCATGCCGGGGATTGCGCTGTTTGGTGATGCTGCGGATTGTTTCCGGTTCCGGCCACCGCGACCGTCCTGGTTGCTGGGGTGACGACCCCGGATTGCGCCCCATGGATTCTCCCTGGCGGAAATTGCGGAATATACTAATCACAGCTTTCCAAGCCTCGATCGGGTCGTGCGATGTACGACCAACGAGGAATGCTTCAGCCAATGTGGGCCATTCACGGAGTGAACCGTTGGTCCGATAGACTTTGACGCGGTTCATGAGGTCGTTTCGATCCTTCGCCAACCATGGGGAGCATTTCAAAGCCCCACAGCCACGACGGGTACGGCTGCCCAGACCACCGAAGTTCACCCACGCCCACAGCGCCGGTTCCACGCTGCTGGCCCAATCAATCCCCGGGTCGATCCGGATGGTCAATCGAAACTTCGCGCGATGGATACACGATGCGGGTTCCACCTGCGGGTTGTTTTTGCTGGAGGCCTGACCTTGGAACGGGAAAAGAGCGTAGGGCAGGGCAGAGTTCTGAAAGGGTGATTCCCAGATGGGTTGTAGGCGGCCCTTGCTGTTGAGCTGGAAGGTCGCGCAGGGTTGGGGTTGACTGACTGGCTCGAGCATGTCCACCCGGACCTGCACACGGCTGGCTTGCTGCGTGTTGCCCCAGAGAGCACTCTGGGCATCGCGGAGTTGCTGACGGGTTGTGAATTGGGCACCGACCGTGGCCCGCCACCAGAATTGTAATTGACCCCGAATCGACGTAGGACGGATCGGAAAGTGGATGTCGTTTTCTCGGGCCACCACCCCCCCGCCAAACAGTGGCGTAATAAGTTCAATGTCGTAAGTTCTATCGCCACTAGATGTTACGGTCGGCTTCGCAGGGCAAGCAGGAAGGTCTTCCGCACGTGGCATGGCCAGCGTCCTGAATTGGTTTTTCGTAGTGACGATCTTCGGGTCGTTAGTATTGACCACAAAAAGATACGCCCGAATAAGCCCATCGATGACAGCAATAATCTTTCATCTTCCTGACTTCCCGGGATTGCAGTCTGGTAGGGTTTCCACGCCCCTATGCCAAGGGCGACAAAAAAGCGGAATTGGGCGATTCGGCACTCAATTGGGCGATTCGGCACTAAGAAAGTTGTCCGCAGAGTGGGGGTTTGGGATTCTTACTCTAGGAGCGTAAGTGCGATGCCCGCAAGCAGCCAACCACCAACGCCCGACGCGGATCGGATCGTTGCTCAAGTGCTCGCCGGCAACACACAGGCGTTCGCGGATATCGTCCGGATGTACCAAGACTGCGTCTGGCGCATTGCGGCCGCCTTGCTCCGTGACCGGGATGCGACGGAAAACCTTGTCCAACAAGTATTTGTGGATGCCTACTTCCATCTCGACCAATACGCCCTAGGTACGGATTTCGGGGCGTGGATTCGCACGGTGGCCCGCAATCGTCTCCGCAAGGAAATTCGCTCGTCGATTCGCGATGATCGGCGGCTGGCCACCTACCGCGAACGCCTCGCCGAACGATTGCGGGCCGAAACGCTGGGCGGACGTAACGATGCCGACGCGTTTCACCAGGCTCTCCAAAGCTGCCGCGAAAAACTCTCGCCACGCGATGCCCAGCTCCTACGCCTGCGCTACGAGGAAGGATTATCGTTTGAACGCATTGCCCAAACCAACGGACAAACCCCCGATGCCGTCCAACGGATGATTTCGCGTATTCGTTGCCGCCTTCGGGAATGCATCGAACAGAAGCTGACCAGAAATTGAACAGCCCATGAACCGCATCGCCGAACTGACCACACAACTCCTCGATGGCCACCTGACCGAAGCCGCAGCGCAGGAGCTTGATTGCTTGCTCGCTAACGACCCGGGCGCAGAAGCGCAATTTCTGATGATGCTGGAACTGGAGGCGGAATTGCGCGCTTTGCGTCGCGGCTGGGACCTCACCGAACCAACCCTGCGCGCCATCGAAAAAGAACGCGCCGAACGAATGGCGCACGCGGTGTTGCAACAAATCATTACGGCAACCCCTCCGGCGTGGGTGTTGGCCCATACGCCCCATGCCGCCCCTCCAATCCCATCTGCGCGCCGTTTCCGGTGGATCGTCGCAGGGTTGCTCACTTGCGCCGCAGCGCTTTTCGTCGCCATCAGCGTGGCCGACCGCTTCCCCCGCACCGTGCCGCTTTCATCCGGTAGCGAACTCGCGTCGGCTAAGTTGATTCACAAAAGTGGTTCGGTCGAGTTGGTTTCACCCTCGGGAGAAACAATTGCGGCGGAAGAAGGGCACGAACTGCCTCCCGGTTTCACACTCCGTACCGGCAGCGACGACAGCCTGGCTGTCATCGAGTTGCTTCAGGACCAAACCCGCCTGGAAATCGAATCCGACACTCTTGTGCGCTTCACGGCGGAAGCTCACGGCGTGGCTCGGCGCGCACGCTTCTATCTCGCCTCCGGCCAACTGTCGGCGACTATTCCCAGCCCCCGCCAGGGGGAACCACTGGTGATTTCTACCAGCGTCGCCGAGGTGTTGGCCCGCAATGGCAACTTCATCGTTTCCTCAGCCAGTCCGGAATCCGCACGCGTTGATATTAAGCATGGCGATGTCCAACTGCTGCGGCCCGCTTCCACAAAGCCGACTGCCTTAGCCAGTGGCAAATCTGCGGTCGTCTTCGCCGGGATCGAAACGGTCGATATCGAACGGATACTCGCTGTCGATCGTCAGCCACTGTGGACCGGACCGCCCGCCGCGAACTTCCGCGATGTGACGTTTTCACCAACGGGTGAGGAAGTGTGGGTGGCCAATGCCCGATTGTTGGTCCGCTGGAACAAGCAGGGTAAACTCAGCGAATCGAGTTTCTACCCGCGACGATCTCCCGATGACTTGGCCCTCTTCTCGCGAGACAAGCGCTTCCTGCTCACTCTGCGGGGCGAACGGGATGATTGCGTGTTGGTCCGCACTCTGCCCGATGGTGGCGAACATCTGGCGATCAACGCTCGGCCAACCGATGCGAAATCGTGGGTGGCGGCCCCCGATGCGGCATGGATTGCGGTGGTCGATCCCCGGCCTCAGCATCGCCGTGTCACGATTTGGGATAGTGTCAGCGGAGAACAACGATTGGTTCGCACATTCGATGATCTGTTCGTGACCGCTATGGCTGCGGCCCCCGATGGCCGCGCGTTGGCGGTCGGTCTTACCTCGAACGTGCGCAGCGTGGGTAACAAGGTGGCGCTACTGGATAGCCAAACAGGCGAACAGCGCTACGCCCTTTCCGTCTTGAAGCGGCCGATCACAACCTTGGCTTTCTCGGCCGATGGTCATTACCTCGCCGTAGGCTTCAGTGGCACGATTCAAGTATGGGATTTGCGGCTGCGCGAGTTGCTACGGTCGATCAGCGGCTTTGAGCGGCCGATCACATGCCTGACGTTCTCCCCCGATGGTTCACGGTTAGCCGCTGGGACGCCAGATGGCTACGTGTGGCTGTGGGAAACCAGCACAGGTCGCCACATTCAACGGCTCGAATTGGGGGGACGCGGTGTACGCGCCATTGCCTTCAGCCCCGATGGTCAACAATTGGTCACACTTGCCAATCACGTGCCCGTGGCGGTCTGGAAGCTCGTCGATCCGCGCCCTGCAACCCCAGCGATTCAATAACGGCATTTCTTCCTTTCCTTCCCGCTAGCCTCACGGGGATAATGGCCGTAACTAGTCAGCAATACCAGGGCACCGTTCCCCGTGATGAGTTATGACACACCTGAGTTTCTTGCTCGGATGGGTGACGACACTCCTTCTAGTGCTCGGCTCCCAACCGACCCCGCCCCAGAAAGCCCCACCCAAAGCCGTTGAACTGTATGCCCGCGACAATCTCGTAGCCTGGTGCATTGTCCCGTTTGATGCGAAGAAGCGAACACCCGCCCAACGGGTCGCCATGCTGCAAGAATTGGGCTTCAAGAAATATGCCTACGATTGGCGCAGCGAACATCTGCCAACCTTCGACGAAGAAATTCGCCTCCTGAAAGAAGCTAACATTGAACTGACCGCTGTCTGGTTTCCTGCACAGCTCAACAAAGACGCCGAGGTGATCCTCGCTGCCATCAAAAAACACGAGGTGAAACCGCAATTGTGGGTGACCCTGAGTGATCCCACCCCAACAACACCCACGGAGAAAGTGACCACGGCCGCCCAAACCATCGAACCGATTGCCACCGCCGCGGCCAAACTAGGCTGTAGCGTCGGGCTGTACAACCACGGTGGCTGGTTCGGGGAACCGGAAAATCAGATCGCCATTATCGAGTCGCTGAAGTTGAAAAACATCGGCATTGTTTACAATCTTCATCATGGTCATGAACAATTCGATCGCTTTCCCGAAATACTCAAAAAGATGCATCCATACTTGTATGCCATCAACATCAATGGCTGCGTCAAGGATGGGCACAAAATGGGGAAGAAAATCATGCCCGTGGGCAGTGGGGAACTGGACCTCAAATTTCTCTCCGCCATTCGTGACATTGGTTATACCGGCCCGATTGGCATTTTGGGCCACACCCACGACGATGTGGCCGAGCGTCTGGCCGATAATCTCGATGGCTTAGCGTGGCTCGTGCGCCAACTCAACGGCCAACCCCCTGGAGAAAAGCCCCGCTACCGGACCCTGCCTCCCCCCTGACCCCCCCGCAGTGCAGCTTGGCATCAGGGCTGAGGTACGGTTGAGGATGGGAGCCCGGGGGCCTGTTTCTTCGCGGACGGTGGTGCGAGGAATGGATGAACCGATCCCGCAAGCTGTTCCAAAACCCGCGATAAGCCCGAAAAATCACGTTTTTTCAGCAACTTCGCCACCGCTCACCCACATCCACGGGGTTAACTGTGAGATCAGCCGGAGAAACACAGGGCCAACTGTCAGATAAGCCGGCGGAATTAGGTTTTTTCAGCCACATCAGCAATGTTGGCCAACAACCTTTCACGACCCTAATCGACCACTCGCTTGGTAATGTCGGCGTAAGCGTCGATGCGGCGGTCGCGGAAAAACGGCCAATTCCGGCGCACTTCCTCCATCAACCGACGGTCACAGGTAACGACAAGAATCTCATCCTTCTGATCGCCGGCTTCGGCCACAATGCGGCCAAACGGATCGCAGACAAAGGATCGCCCCCAAAACTCCAATCCTTCGCCGACAATCACTTCGCGGCCCACGCGATTGACGGCACAAACATAGGTGCCGTTGGCAATCGCATGCCCCACCATGCTATGTTTCCAAGCATGGTGTTGGGCTTCGCCCCATTCGGCTTTCTCCCGCGGGTGCCAGCCAATCGCCGTGGGGTAGAAAATGACCTCGGCCCCCCGCAGTGCTGTCAGTCGGGCCGCTTCCGGATACCATTGGTCCCAGCAAATGAGCGTACCGATCTTGGCCGCTGCGGTGGGAAAGACTTGGAAGCCCAAATCGCCTGGAGTGAAGTAAAACTTTTCCAGATATAGCGGATCGTCGGGGATGTGCATTTTGCGGTAGATGCCGACAAGCTGCCCCTCTGCGTTGTGGACGGTGGCTGTGTTGTGGTAGACACCCGGCATGCGTTTCTCAAAAAGTGAACCGATGACCACAACGCGGTTCGCTTGGGCGGCGGCCCGCAGCCGGGCTTCACTGGGGCCGGGAATCGGCTCGGCCCAATCAAAATAGGCGGTGTCTTCTTTCTGACAGAAGTAATAGCCCGTGAACAATTCCGGCAGGCAAACGATTTCCGCGCCGCGTTGGGCGGCTTCCGCAATGGCAGCCTCGGCTTTGCTGAGGTTCTCTTCCCGGTTGGGGCTGATCTGCATTTGGACCGCCGCGATCGTAAAGGTATTTTTCGCCATGGAACCTGCATCCTTCCTACTTGGTGACCGGCACGCCGTGTGTTATACCGATCCCAACAGTAAGTATCTCTCCCCCCGGGCCGTTGACCGGCTGATCCTAGGACCTGCAAGCCATGAGTGACAAAACGATTACCAGCGTGCTAAAAGAAACCCGCCTCTTCCCCCCGCCCCGAGAATTTGTGGCTCAAGCCCATGTCAACGCGACCGAACGTGACCGGCTAGCCGAATGGGCCAAGCTCGATCCTGATGGTTTTTGGGCCGAACAAGCCAAATCCCTGGATTGGTTTAAGCCCTGGCATCAAGTTCTCGATTGGAGTCGTGCCCCGCATGCCCAGTGGTTCGTCGGTGGGCAGATCAACGCGAGCTACAACTGCCTCGACCGGCATTTAGCGACCCGCGGCAATAAGGCCGCGATTCTCTGGGAGGGCGAACCGGGCGACTCCCGCACCCTCACCTACCACCACCTGCACCATGAAGTATGCCGTTTTGCTAATGGTCTCAAAGCGTTGGGCATCCGCAAGGGCGACCGGGTCACGATTTACATGCCGATGATTCCTGAAGCGGTGATTGCCATGCTGGCCTGTGCCCGCATCGGCGCGACACATTCCGTCGTGTTCGGGGGATTTTCCGCGGATGCCGTGGCCGACCGCAATAACGACGCCCACAGCAAGCTCATCATCACCGCCGATGGGGGGTGGCGGCGCGGTAAGGTGGTTCCTCTGAAAGCGAACGTGGATGAAGCATTGGCCAAGTCGCCGTCGGTGGAGAAATGTATCGTCTTCAACCGCTGCAACGTTGCCGTGGATATGAAGCCGGACCGCGACATTTGGTGGCATGATCTGGTCGCCGATATGAGCGCTGATTGCCCCGCGGAACCCCTCGATAGCGAACATCCGCTATTCATTCTCTACACCAGCGGCAGTACTGGCAAACCCAAGGGGGTTCTCCACACCACCGGGGGTTATCTCCTCGGCGCGTCACTGACCCACAAATGGGTTTTCGACATCAAAGACAGCGACATTTACTGGTGTACGGCGGATGTCGGCTGGGTAACCGGCCATAGCTATATCGTCTATGGTCCACTGGCCAATGCTACCACCGTCGTGATGTATGAAGGCGCGCCCAATCATCCCAAGGAAGACCGTTTCTGGGAAATCATCGAGAAATACCGTGTCACGGTGTTCTACACTGCCCCGACGGCGATCCGGGCCTTCATCAAATGGGGTGATCATCATCCCAAAGCGCATAACCTCAGCTCACTGCGGCTGCTTGGCACGGTGGGCGAACCTATCAACCCCGAGGCGTGGATGTGGTACCACACGCATATCGGCGGTGGCCGCTGCCCAATCGTCGATACTTGGTGGCAGACCGAAACCGGAGCGATCATGATTGCTCCGCTGCCCGGGGCAGTGCCCACCAAACCCGGCAGTGCTACCCAACCACTACCGGGAATCATCGCCGATGTGGTCGATAAGCAAGGAAACCCCGTTCCACCCAACACCGGGGGCTTTCTCGTCATCAAACGCCCCTGGCCCAGCATGATGCGCACGATCTTCGGCGACGACGAACGCTTCCGACAAACCTATTGGAGCCACTACCCGGGTGTGTACTTCACCGCCGATGGCGCACGCAAAGACGAAGACGGCTACATTTGGGTGATGGGGCGTGTCGATGATGTGCTCAACGTCAGTGGCCATCGACTCAGCACGATGGAGATTGAAAGTGCTCTGGTTCACCATCCCAAAGTTGCGGAAGCAGCCGTGGTCGGCCGCCCCGACGACCTCAAAGGCGAAGCCATCTGCTGTTTCGTCACACTCAAACAGGGGCAGGCACCCAGTGACGAGCTGAAAAAAGAACTCCAAGCCCACGTGGCCCACCAGATTGGAGCCTTGGCCCGCCCCGACGACATCCGCTTCACCGAGGCGCTACCAAAAACCCGCAGCGGCAAAATCATGCGGCGACTGCTCCGCGACATCGCAGCCGGCCGACCATCGACCGGCGACACCACCACGCTCGAAGATTACAGCGTGCTGGCCAAGTTACGCGAAGAGGAAGAGTGACGCACCGATTGTTCACAATCATCATCATGAATCTGACCAACAAAATCGCGATTGTCACCGGGGCCGGCTCCGGGATCGGCCGGGCCACCGCTGTGGCGTTGGCCTGCGACGGCTGGTCGGTGGTGCTGGCCGGGCGACGCCCCGACGCCCTCGCCGAAACCGCGGCCCTTGCACCCTCTGCAGCGCCTGTGCTGTGCGTGCCAACCGATGTGACGAATGAAGACGCTGTGCGCACGCTCTTCGCGACAACCGTCAGGCGGTTTGGCCGGGTCGATCTGCTCTTCAACAATGCCGGGGTGGGTTCGCCACCGGTGCCGCTGGAGGAATTCAGTCTGGAGAAGTGGCGGACAATCGTCGATGTGAACCTGACGGGGGCGTTTTTGTGTCTGCGCGAGGCGTTTCGCGTCATGAAGTCGCAAACGCCGCGAGGTGGGCGGATCATCAACAACGGTTCGATCTCAGCGCACGTTCCCCGGCTGCGCTCGGCACCATATACCGCAACGAAACACGCAATCACCGGCCTGACGAAATCGGCCGCTCTCGATGGCCGTGAATTCGACATCGCCTGTGGTCAGATCGACATTGGTAATGCCGCCACCGATATGACCGCGAAGATGAAAGACGGCGTTCTCCAAGCCGATGGCCGAATCGCCGTGGAACCGACGATCGACGTGGAATGCGTGGCCCGGGCCGTGGTTTACATGGCTAGCCTGCCGCTGGAGGCGAACGTGCTGTTCATGACTGTCTTGGCGACGAAGATGCCCTACGTCGGTCGTGGCTGATGGGGCCACTGTCACTTCAGCAAGCCGTGGACCACCTCCCCGTACACGTCGGTGAGGCGGAAGTCGCGGCCAGCATGCCGATAGGTGAGCTTTTCGTGGTCGAGCCCCAGTTGGTGCAAGATCGTGGCGTGAAAATCGTGGACATGCACTTTGTTTTCGGCCACGGTCGCTGAGATTTCGTCCGTTTTTCCATAGACGATTCCGCCCTTAAAACCGCCGCCGGCAACCCACGACGAGAAGCAGGCCGGGTGATGGCCGCGGCCTTTGGGGCCGTCTTGCCCCGGGGTGCGACCGAATTCGGTTGTCCAAACTACGATTGTGTCTTCGAGCATGCCGCGGTGCTTGAGGTCTTGGAGCAGTCCGGCGATGGGTTGGTCGATCTTTTGGGCGAGCGGTTCGTGCTGGGCCATGTCGGAGTGGGAATCCCAATTGTTGGATGAGCTGCTGTCGATCAATTCGATGAAACGAACACCGCGTTCGGCCAGCCGCCGGGCGATGAGGCATTGCCAGCCGAAACTTTCCGTATCGCCTTTCTTGATCCCATACAGTCGCAGGGTGGCTTCCGTTTCACGGGAAATATCGAAGGCTTCCGGCGCTTCGAATTGCATCTGGAATGCAGTTTCGAAGGTCCGCATGCGGGCGGCGAGTTGGTCGTCGTGACCATGTTGCTGCAAGTGTTTCTGGTTGAGAGCCGCGGCGAAGCCCAATTCCAATTTCTGCAAATCGGCTGTGTCGGCTTGTCGCTTCACATTGGGCACCGGATCTTTCCCGGGGATGACGCGAGTGCCCTGGTGATAGGCCGGTAGGAAGTCGTTATCGAAAATTTGTGTTCCGGCGTAGGGCAGATGAGGGGCGATGACCACAAACGATGGTAGGTTCCGGTTCTCGGTACCCAGCCCGTAGCTGATCCAACTGCCGATGCTGGGGCGGGCCGCGAAGAACGAGCCGGTGTGAATGGCCAGTGTCGCTTGGAAGTGTTCGTTGTTATCGGTACTCATGGAGCGAATGAGGCAAATGTCGTCCATCCGCTCCCGGATGTGTGGGAATAGATCGCTCACTTCCGTACCGCATCGGCCGCCGGGTTGGAACGCCCAGCGGGGTTTCAGCAATGGCCGTTGTTCCAGTGACAGCCCGCCACCGACGCCGAGGGTTTTGCCATCCGCCGCGAACAGCTTCGGCTTGGGGTCGAAGGTGTCCATTTGCGAGACACCACCGGTGGAGAAAAGCCAGATCACCCGCTTGGCCTTCGGTTCAAAATGCGGCTTTTTCGGGGCTAGTGGGTCGATTGAGCGATGCGCATCGGCAGCTCCGGCCGAGAATAGGTCTGCCAGAATCGCCGGCGCCAGTGATGCCCCCAGCATGGAACGAATCGCCACGCGACGGTTCGGTCGTGGATGGAACGCCATGGGTCAAATCCCTCAGTTCTATGCCCCAGGGGTGTGTGGTGGTTGTGCGTGGGCAGCAGAGGCCGCCGATTTCTTGAGCGTTCAGTCAATGTAGATGAACTCGTTACTGAGGAACAAAGCCCGCGTCAGGCTTTGCCAGGCCTTGACCGGAAGTTGGTCAGCGGGTGTACCGGTTTTCGTGAGTTGCTGGGTAACGGTTGCGAGATATTCGCGTGCGGCGCGAATTTCTTCGTCCGACGGTAATCGCCCGTACAGCGATTCGTAAGCTCGCCGAATACGTTGTGTGTCGTCGTCGGTTGCGGCGAGGATACGTTGCGTGAATTGCTTCGCTTGGGCGTGAACGAAGGGGTCGTTCATCAGGTAGAGGGCTTGGAGAGGGGTGGTGCTGGTGATGCGGCGTTCGGTGCTGGCGTTGGTGTCGGCTCCGTCGAACAGACCGAAGAACGGGTGGCGTTGGAAGCGTTGCGTCATCACATAAACACTGCGTTTATTCGTCTCATAGACCGCTTTGAAGGGGTTGTGTTGGGTGAAGTTCCATGTGCGAGGATCGGGGAAGGGGTGGGGGCCACCGGGTTCGCAGTCGAGGTTGCCGCCGATGGCCAACAGAGTATCGCGCAGGCTTTCGGCATCCAATCGCCGCCGGTCGAACTTCCAGAGGAATTCGTTGGTGGGGTCGATGCGGGCGTTGGCGGGATTGTCGGTGCTGGCCTGTTGATAGGTGCGCGACAGCATGATGAGCCGGTGCAGCGCTTTGATGCTCCAGCGACGTTCGACGAATTCGCTCGCCAGCCAATCGAGCAGTTCCGGATGGGTGGGAGGCAACCCGAGGACACCGAAGTTGCTTGCGGTGGGAACAATCCCTTTGCCGAAGTGGTATTGCCAGATGCGATTGACCATGACCCGGGCCGTCAGCGGGTTTTTCGCATCGGCGATCCAGTTGGCCAGATAAAGTCGGCCGCTCCCCTTTTCGGTTTCGGGAAGTCGTTGGCCGCCAAGAACTTCGAGAAACCGCCGCGGAACCTCCGGCCCGAGCCGCTCCGGGTCGCCTTTGATCTGCACGCACACGTTGCCGACTCGCTTTTTCCCCTCATTTTTCCCTTCCGCGACAGCATACGCGGTTTCGTAGGGCAACGGCGCACGGGCGAAATCTTCACTGGCCTTCTGGGCCGCCTTAATTTTCTGCTTGTAGTTGGTGATCTGCTTGTTGAGTTCGGCAATGGTGGCCTTCTTCTCGTCTTCGTTGGCGATTTTTTCGGCCTCGATCAACTTCTTCTCAGCGGCTTTCTTTTCGGCCTCCAGGTTCTGGACGCGAGCATCGAGTTCCCGTTGCTGAGCGGCCCGTTGTTGGTCGACGGCCGCAACCACTTCGGGAGGAGCCAGGGGGACGAAATCGCGTTGCACTTTGTCTAACTCAATGCCGGGCCGCGGATAGCGGGTACTGCTGAAGAAGCCATAAAGAGCGTAGTAATCGTGCTGCGTCAGAGGGTCGAATTTGTGATCGTGGCAGCGGCAACAGTGGATCGTCAGGGCCAGGAACGTGCGACCGAGATTGTCGATCTGATCCTCATACGTCAAATGCCACGGGTAGCGGGCATCTTCGTAAGAGCCGAAGCGTTTGCTGTTCGCCAGATAGCCGGTGGCAATGATTTTCGCGTAACGATCGGCTTCATCGGTGTAGGGCAACAGATCGCCGGCGATTTGGTGGCGAATGAATTCGTCGTAGGGGAGATCGCGGTTGAACGCGTCGATAATCCAGTTGCGGTATTTGTACATTTGCGGGATGGGATAATCCGAGTTGTCGCCGGCGGTATCGGCGTAGCGGATCACATCCATCCAATGCCGGCCCCAGCGTTCGCCATACGCGGGGGAAGCCAACAGGCGATCAACGACTTTGGCGAAGGCGTGGGGGGAATCGTCTTTCAAGAAAGCGTCAATCTCTTCAGGAGTTGGCGGTAAGCCGGTGAGGTCGTAGGTTGCGCGTCGGAGGAGGGTGCGTTTGTCGGCTGGCGGGGAAGGCTTCAGTCCTTTGTCGCGGAGCTTGGCCTCGATGAAGTTGTCGATCGGGTTGCTCTGGCCGCCATTGGGCACCGCGGGACGTACCACCGGCCGGAACGACCAAAAGTGCTGGGCTTGCTCGATACTCATGCGGCCGCTGGTCACGCTGCCATCACGCGGATCGGGTGCGCCCATCTTCACCCACGTTTCAAAGTCGGCGATGACCTCCGCTGGGAGTTTCTCCTTGGGCGGCATAGCTTCGACGCCGTCGGCATGGCGGATAGATTGAATGAGCAGGCTTTTGGCCGGATCACCGGGCACAAGCGCCGGGCCGCTCAAGCCGCCGCGGCGGATTCCCTCGCGGCTGTCGAGTCGGAGTTCGCCTTTGAGTTTCTTCGCTTCTGCGCTGTGGCAGGCGTAGCAATGCTTCACCAGCACCGGGCGGATTTTCTTCTCAAAAAATTCGATGCCCTCAGCATCGGCGGCTGTTCGCGGCTGCGGCTGCCCTTGCGCGGTTGCGACGGGGACAGACACCGCCAGAAGCACGATGGCGAGGCGATTGCAAACCATAGGCGCAGTCCCACGAGGGATCAGACAAAGCCCTTCAGCTTTTTTATCTTAATCAACTTTTCATTGCCTGTGAAGCGGGTTAATGTGTCTGATGGCACTTATCAGCTTCGGGCAATGCCTGGTCGAGGTGGCGGTAGTGCGTGATACCGACACAATACTACCCGAGGGGAGAAGAGCGATCACCCCAAGGGGAGAAGAGCGATCACCCCAAGGGAAGAAGAGCGATCACCGATCATGAGCCGAACGATTGTCATCACTGGAGCGACACGGGGATTGGGCCGAGCATTGGTCGCGGAGTTCGTGGCCGCCGGGCATACCGTGATTGGCTGTGGGCGAAGTTCCGAGCATATCGAACGATTGCGCTCGCAATTCCCGCGACCGCATCATTTCTCCGTCGTCGATGTGGCCGATGCGACCGCTGTCGCGGCCTGGGCGCAAGAAGTTTTGAAGGAATATTCCCCACCGGATTTGCTCATCAACAACGCCGCGTTGATGAACACGCCCGCCCCATTATGGGACAATTCCGTGGAAGAGTTTGCGGCCGTTGTAGATGTGAACATCAAAGGGGTATTCCATGTCATCCGGGCGTTTGTTCCGGCGATGGTGAAGCGGAAAAGCGGGGTGATCGTCAACCTCTCCAGCGGCTGGGGCCGCAGTACCGCACCTGCGGTCGCTCCCTACTGTGCTACCAAATACGCGGTTGAGGGATTGACGCTGGCATTGGCCCAGGAACTACCCCCGGGAATGGCCGCCATTCCGCTCAATCCGGGCATCATCGACACCGACATGCTTCGGCAAGCCTGGGCCGATGGCGCCAGCCGCTTCCCCACGCCGGAACAATGGGCACAGAAAGCGGCCCCGTTTTTGCTGCGCTTGGGAGCTGCCGACAACGGCCGCTCGCTGACCGTATAGGCCGCTCGCTGACCGTGTAAGTGAGGGGATGGCCTTTCTGGAAGGCACATCCGCGCTGGTCAATCGCTCCATCGGCAATTTTTGGCAGGAGTCGAATTTTATGCCGCCCAAGAAAGTCGCCGCCATCGTGACGGAATACCGCCGTTGGTCGCATGCCGATGTCATTCTGCGCAATTTGCTCGATGGTTACCCCGATGGTACCAAACCTAACTTAGAACTGGTGTCGCTTTATACCGATCAGGTGCCCAAAAACGACATGAGCCGGGAGTTGGCGAAAAAACATGGCTTCCGCCTGTGCGATACCATTGCCGAGGCTCTGACTCTCGGCGGGAAAACCCTCGCTGTCGAGGGTGTTCTCTCCATCGGCGAACACGGGAACTACCCCGATAACGAGATGGGCCAAAAGCTCTACCCGCGGCGGCGGTTCTTCGCAGAAATCTGTACAGTTTTTGAACAATCCCGGAAATCCGTTCCGGTTTTTAATGACAAGCACCTCGCCGCCACCTGGGAGGATGCCCAGTGGATGTATCATCGGGCCGCCAAGCTGATGGTCCCCTTTTTAGCCGGTTCGTCAATCCCGGTGACATGGCGGAAACCCCATCTGGTATTACCCAAAGATTGTGAACTCGTGGGAGCGATTCAGATTGGTTATGGCCCGTTAGAAGGCTACGGCTTCCACGCGCTGGAAGGTTTGCAATGTATGGTGGAACGACGCCGGGGTGGTGAGAGTGGTGTTGCCGCCGTGACCTGCCACACCGGCCCATCCATGTGGGATTGCCTCGACCAGCACGCTTGGACGGCCCAGGTTCTTGACGCGGCCCTGAAACGGGTCCCAGCTCATGCCTCGTCCGACATCCGCGAAGCGACCGTGAAAGCGAAAGATGCGGCTACCTTCGAGATCGAATACCGAGATGGTTTGCGGGCCTTTGTCGTCATGCCGAATCCTTGGGTTTATGAAGGCGACGGCGGCGCTTTCGTCTTTTCAGGTTTGCGCAAAGGGCAGAAAGAACCGGAGGCCTGCCAGTTCTATTTGCAACAACCCGATCCCTTTGCCCATTTCGCAGAATTAACCAAAGCGATTGATGCGCTCATCACAACCGGGCACGCGCCGTATCCGGTGGAACGAACGCTGCTCACCACCGGTATTCTCGATGCCGCCATGAACAGCCGTCATCGCTCGGGGCGACGCCTCGAAACCCCGCATCTGAAAATCGCCTATCAACCCAGTGCCTGGGGACCAGCGACGGGAGAAATTCCACCACCGCGCAAGAAATGAGAAATGATTCGACCAAACCTGTTCTGGGTCTTCTCTCAAACCGTGTTATTCGTGGATAATCCGCACCACGCCTTTGCGCCACAATTCGTCAATGAGTTTTTTCATTTCTGCAGCCGTTTGTGCTTCAGTGAGTTTATCGCGGATTTGCGCCTGAACTTTCTGGTCGAAGGGCAATATCCCGGCGTAGTCACGTTCGACGACTTTGACGATGTGATAACCGGTGGGTGTGGTGATGATCCCGCTGATTTGGCCTGGTTGGAGTGACCAAACGGTGGGGGCGATGTCGGCGGGGAGAATTTCACCCACTTTTTCGCCCAGGCCAAAGCCGCCTTGGCCCGCGGCACTGCCGTTATCGTAGCGCTTCGACAATTCCGCGAAATCGGCTCCACTGTGGGCGGCCTTGAGGATCGCTGTGGCATGTTCATGAGCCGCTTGGGGTGATGGATGCCGGGCCGAGGAAATGAAGATGTGCTGCCACTTCACCCGATCGGGAACACGGAATTCCTCCGGGTGTTTGTCGTAATAGTCCCGGATTTCACCCAGGCTGATCCGACGACCTTTTTCTTTTAACATGCTTTGAATGAACTGCTGGGCCATGAACTGCCGCTCGAGCTGCCGCCGCAGTACCGGTAGAGTCAGGGCTTGAATCCGCAGCCAGGTGGCGAATTCTTCATCGGATTCCAATTTGAACATTTTACGGATTTCGCGAATCTGCCGATCGGTGGCCTCGACCGCGGCTTCACGGAGTTCATCGAGAACTTGCGTTTTGCCCGCTTTGCGTAACTTTGTGGAGAGTTCGTCGAGAATCAATTCGCGTTCGATCAAGCGACGCAGCGATTGGTTGTACAGCTCCCGCTGTTTGGCTTCGCGTGCTGGTCCGTCCAGGAAGGCCAGTTCCCGGTATTGCTGCCAGACCGATTCCATCACTTCTTTGTCGGTGATGACATTGTTTTGGCCAACCACCGCAACGACCCGGACACGCGGTGTACTATTTTTGATCAGTTCCGCGACCGTGGGTAGGGGTTTCAAACCACTCCAACTGGCTGGAACGACATCGTCGGTCTTGGTCGGCGTGATGGGTTGACCGATCACGGCCGAACTTTCGGCAACAACGTCCGCCGACGGGGAAGCAACGGCGTTGACCCCACCGACATGGGGCGGTGGGGGGGGCAGGATGGGTGCTAAGGGGTCCGTGGGCATCTGCGCTCGCGACCGGACGACGTGCGAATCCGCTTGGCAGCCGATGATGGTGCCCACAGCCAGAATCAACACTAGCCCACAGCGCAGCGGTTTCGTGGCATCCATGCCTGCCCTCAGCGCATCCATGCCTGCCCTCAGCGCGAAATTGTCGACCCTTGGCGCGGAGCTTATATCGTCGTCCATCCCCCTCTGCAAGAGCAGACGTCGCGGCATAAAAGCGCCCGAACGAAGTTCACCGGGCTGACAGCAACGCCCCTTCGTGAGATGCCTTGACACATCAGACTATCCAACAGTGGCATGCATAGTGTGCATGCGTCGTGTAGTCCGCTGATGGCAACGCCCCTTCGCAAGATGCGTTGATACCCCCCCGATCGCCCCCCAAGTGACCAGCGAACAGCAACGACCCTTCACGAGCACCCTTCGCGAGATGCGTTGACACGGTTGCCCAGTTGTGTATTACTGGGGCCGCTCAGTACCGATCGGCACTCACACCGATAGACACTAACCACACCGATAGACACTAACCTCGCGCAGGGATGCACACGGCGATACGCTGGCTTCTGGGGGGATTGGTCGGAGGGGTCGTTTTCGGCCCCCCTCTGGTCCTCTATCGTGCCCAATATATCCACACCAAGCGTTTCCGCGAGGTTGAGCCAGGGCGTTTCTACCGCTCCGGCCAAATGACCGAAGCCGGGTTGCGCGAGGTGATCCAGCGTTTCGGTATCAAAACCATCGTCAATCTGCAACATGAAGAACCCGATCCGCTGTTGGTGGATCGTTGGCTTGGCCAGCCGACCCTTCGCGAAAGCGAGTTGTGCCGGCAGTTGGGAGTCAAGTATTTGCTGCTCACTCCGGATATCCTGCCCCCGGACAATACCGTGGACCGCGAACCTCCCGTCGTCGGCCCGTGGCTCCAGATTCTGGACGATGAAACGAACTATCCGCTTCTGGTGCACTGCAAGGCAGGATTGCACCGGACCGGTCGATTGACGGCCATCTACCGCATGGAATATCACGGTTGGTCGGTGGCCGAAGCCGTCCGAGAACTGCGCGACAATGGTTACGGATTCGTCGCCGCCAGCGATCGGGACGACTTCATCATCCAGTTCATCCAGAACTACAAGCCCCGCAGACGATTCTCTCCGGGCACGCACCACACCGGAGGCTCACCCCCATGATAACCACCCTCGACCGGATGTTTTTCTGGACCTTTCTCCGGTCTTTTCTCATCGTTCTGGTGAGTCTGTTATCGTTGTTCATCGTGATTGACCTATTCACCCATCTTGACGATTTTGTGAACAAAGCCGGTGGTCTCAGCGGTTCTTTGCAACGCATCACCACCTACTACATGAATCGCATTCCCGAGTGGTTCGACCTGTTGGGTATTTTTGTCACCCTGATTGCTGCGGCTTTCAGTGTCTCATGGATTCAACGGAACAATGAGCTTCTGCCGTTACTTTCCGCCGGCATCCCGACACGGCGCGCCATTCGTCCCATCCTCATGGGGGCAGCTCTCACCCTGGCGCTGGGTCCTTTGAATCAGCAATATGTCATTCCCGAAATTGCCGATGAATTGATGAAACAACGCGACGACCCCGAGGGCGAGCGTGCCCAGGTACTGATGGGGGCGTATGATCGCAGCGGTATACACATCGAAGGTTACGCCGGTTATCGCAAAGACAAAAAAGTCAGCCGCATGAGCATCACCTTCCCAGAAAGTTCTCCCAGCGGGATGATCCACATGACGGCGCAAGAAGCCTTCTACATTCCCAAAAGCGATGAACCGCTGTCGGGGGGGTGGATGCTGGTCGGTACGAATCCGCTTTCCTTTGAAGGTCCGTTGCCCACCAATCTCGTGGCCCTCAGCACGGGGCGATTTTTCCTGAAAGTGGAGGATGCGGACTTTGACGCGGTCTGCCGCGGTGGCTCATGGTATGTTCACGCCTCAATTACGGACCTGCGGAATATGCTGGTGGACCCCGAACCCCGCCGCCGTGGGAAAATGGCGGTGCTCTTTCATACCCGCCTCACTCGTCCGCTGGTGGGGGCTCTGATGGTGTTGTTGGGAGTTTCCGTGATTTTATGGAACCCCAATCGTCATGTGTTCATCAGCGCGGGGTTGTGTTTGGCAGTGGCCGCGGTGTTGGGATTGTTCACGTTGTTGTCAAAGTATTTGGGCGATCAAGAGATTCTCTCGGCCCCGATGGCGGCGTGGTTGCCGATCATCGTTTTTGGCCCGCCTGCCCTCGTTGCGTTCGACTCGATTCACACCTAAACGCTCTTTCACCACGACCCCAGGCCGGGTTTCCCCAGCACTTTTTCGCCACGAAGGGGGCCATGCGGTCGCCCGGGCGAAGCCCGCGCAACCGATGCCAATCGCTCAGAAACCCTGGGAACACACCGGAATTTTGCGTCGGGCGTGGCCGGCTGTGGGCATGGCCGGCTGAGGCGGGATTTCTCTTGACACGGCCCCGCGTCATGCTATGGCAAGCAATCTTTGAAACGGGTAGCTCGTGGCTCATGGGGGATGAACCGGGCTGCCCGCAGCGCAGGGAGGAATTGCATTATGCGAAAACTCAGTCGCGGGGTTGCGGTCTTCATTCTCGGTTCGGCTTTAGCCACCACGCTCAATGCCCAACCGCCCGCGCCGCCGGTGCCGCCCGTCACGCCGATGATGCCGACAGAAACCCGGCCCACCGGGACCGCGGCCACCGTCAATGGACAGCCCATTCCCGAAGTGGCTGTCTATCGCGCGCTGCGGCAATTCCCCGAACAACACAAGGAAATGGCCCGCAAGGAAATCTTAGCCCACCTCATCGAAAATGCCTTGATTGACCAATACCTCAAGGCCATCAATATCACCGTGGATGACAAAGAGGTCGACAAAATCATCGATGAGCTGAAAAAAGAACTGGCCCAGGTGAAAAAAGACTACCTCAAGGAACTGGAGGCCATGATGTTAACGGAACAGGAGTTCCGTACTGAAGTCGCCGCACAAATGAAGTGGGAGAAATTCGTTGAAAAGCAAGGTACCGATGCCGAACTGAAAAAACTCTTCGACAGCAACCCCGATGTCTTCGATGGGACCATGGTGCGCGCCCGGCACATTCTCATGACTCCGGGCAACGACGAGGCAAAACAAAAAGAAGCCGCCGGCAAACTGCGAGGCATCAAACAAGTGATCGAACAAGAAGCGGCCAAGGCCGTTGCGGCCCTACCACCTACAGCCACAGCCCTAGAGAAGGAACAAACCCGGGCCAATAAAATCGACGAACTCTTCGCCGCCTATGCCAAACAATACTCGGCTTGCCCCTCGAAGAAGGATGGCGGCGACCTCAACTTCTTCCCACGCGCCGGAGCTATGGTCGAACCCTTCGCCAAAGCCGCATTTGCCCTCAAACCCTACGAAATGAGCGATGTGGTCGCGACCGAATTCGGTTATCACCTCATTCTGGTCACCAACCGCCGACCGGGAACACCCAAGAAATTCGAAGATGTCAAAGAAGATGTCCGCATGCTCTATGCCATGCGCTTACGGGAAGCCGTCGTGGCTCAGATGAAGCCCAAAGCCCAAATCACCATCACCACGCCCAACCCGCCGGCTCCGTCGACCAATCCACCAGCTCCCAAGTAACTCTGTGTCACAAAGTTCGTCGGCCTAAAATACCCTATGCTCGCGGACAACACCGTCCGCGAGCGCTTCACGTTCCAACAACAGTCTCATGTACACCGTTCTCTTACTGATCGCGTCCAACACCTTCATGACCATCGCCTGGTACGGGCATCTCAAATACAAAGAGAAGCCACTGGTGGCCGCGATTCTCGTTAGCTGGCTGATTGCTCTACCCGAGTATGCGCTCCAAGTCCCGGCCAACCGGCTGGGCCACAAAACCTTCACCGCGACCCAACTGAAGGTGATGCAAGAGGCGATTTCTCTGAGTGTTTTTCTCGTTTTTGCTTGGCTGTACTTTGGCGAAGCCCCTACGTGGCGGGCGGCCGTCGCCTTTGTGCTCATCACCATCGCCGTGGCGTTGATCCGGGCCGACGGACCGGCTGAAAAACCAGAATTGCAGGGGTTGCATGGTGCCACAACGCGGCTCAACGCCCAGTTGGGCAGCACCGCACACCCCAGCCCAGCAACCGCTGGTCAAAATGTGGACAGAAGTTCCTAGTCGTTCTCAGCGCAGAGGCCGGTAGAGTCGCAAGGCGTCGAGGGTACGCCGCATGTCGGGAGGCAACGGCGCTTCGGCTTCGATCCATTGCCCACTGCGCGGATGGCGAAAGCGTAAGCGGAAGGCATGAAGGGCTTGCCGGTGGATGAGAATGTCCTCGCCGTTGGTAATATTCTCTCGTCCTGACGTAATATCCGACAAACGCAGTTGCGACCGACCACTGTAGAGTTTGTCGGCCAACACGGGACAGCCCACATGTAACAAATGGACACGAATCTGATGGGTGCGGCCGGTTCGCGGTTGCACTTTCACCAGGCTAAAGCCGCGAAAACGTTCGAGAACCTCGTAGTAACTCAAAGCCGGCTTCGCATCCGGATCATGGGAAACAATCATCCGTAACCGGTCGTGGGGATGGATTTTGATGGCCCCTTCGATGTAATCGGAGTCTCGGGGCAGTTCCCCCTGCGTGATGGCGACATATTCCTTAAATACTTGGCGTGTCTCGAATTGCATCGCCAGTTCGCGGTGAGTCGGGTCGTCTTTGGCAATGAGAATGACTCCACTGGTGTCTTTATCGAGCCGGTGCACAATGCCGGCGCGCAAATGACCGTTGTCGGTGCTCAACTGCTCGCGAAAGTGCCACTGTAGCGCGTTAACAAGTGTTCCCGACCAATTGCCCTTCGCCGGGTGAACCACCATATCGTAGGGCTTATTCACCACCGCCAGCCAATCATCCTGGTAAAGAATCTCCAGTGGGATGTCTTCCGGAACCGGAAGCGCGTGTGTCGGTTCGGGCATCGCCACGTGCAAGCGGTCGTTGCGGCGAACTTTATAACTGGGCTTGGTGATGGCTTTTCCATTGACCAGAACTGACCCGGCTTCAATAGCCCGTTGAACTTCCGAACGGCTAAAATCGGCTCCCAAGTGCAGCAGCACGTACTGATCCAGCCGCATGCCCTCCGATTTGACCATCACAATCAGGTCCAGCGGTTCGCGTTGGCGAACGCTCGCTGCAGATGGCCGCGGCGGAGCAAGTCCATCGTCGTCGGGATCGAAGTCGTCTCGCATAACTGTGCGATCGGCTCACGGAAGAGTGACATCGCGTTAGGGAAAAACTCTTCGTGAACTATTTTACCAATCGCCACGCCATCACCGGCGAGAGATTTAGGGTCGGGGGGAAGGGTTATCGAGGCTCGGCAAGCTCGGCATGACATACACACTGGCTTGAAGGGTGATCACTTGCTGCCGAGTGTTTTGGTTCTTGAGGGTTTCTGAGAGTTTCTGGGCATCTTGGCCCCACGGGGTGTCAGGCGCAGCTTGGGCGAGCTTATCCAGCCATTCAATCGCTTTTGCCGGGTCGCCGCGGAATTGCTCCAGTTGACCTTCCTTGGGCATGCCAATGAGGATAGCTTCGGCTTTGGCACAGGCCATCAAACATTCCACCTTGGCAATGGAATTATCGGAAAATTCATCAACTAACTTGCTAAAGGCTTCGCGGGCTTTCTCGATGTTGGCGATGGCCGATTGACGGGTCGCAGGATCGGGGGAACTGAGGAGGGCGATTCCATCTTCACCCAATTGCCGCCGCGCGATTTCCAAGCGGGCCAATCGGCCTTGGAGAGTATCAGAATTGTTCTCCGCGTATTCATTAAGTTCGGAGAGGGAACTCAGTGCGTCCCACTCAGCCCATTTGGCCGACGCTGCGCCTTTGCGCTCATAATACAACCAAATGCCAAAAGCAGTGCCGGCGATCAGAATGAGCAGCAGCGCCATGACCGGATAGCTGAGCAATTGCCCACTTTTGAAGCGGTCCCACGCCGTGGACAGCCACCGGGCCAACGCCGTTGGTTCGGGGCGGGCTTCGGTGGGGTCGTGATGGGCCGGGGAGGGCAGGGTCGGCTTCTGTTCCGTGCTCATGAGACGCTCAAATCAGGCGTTCCAACCGTCGTGACCACGACACGCGGTCGTTGGTGGTGATGATATGTTGGGAGGGAGTCGGGGTCAACGGAACCGCCTTCCCAGGCCGACACAGCGGCGACCTTCACCCAATTGCCGAGCGATATTTCGTTTTGCGCAACGGAACTGCCTTCCCAGGTTTGCGCAACGGAAGCTGCCTTCCCAGGCCGACACAGCGGCGACTGGCTTTCGCTACAATGGCTGTATTCATCAGTTTTCAAGGGATGACTTTATGCTGGGCCGGCTGATCCGAGGCATTCGGGCGGGCTTATCGAAAACCCGTAGCGCGTTTACGGGTATGATCGACCTGCTTCGTGGCAAAGGCAAGGTCGATCAAGCCTTCCTCGATGAACTCGAAAAACGACTCTATCTTGCCGATGTTGGAACGCAAGCCACTCGCACCATCGTTGAACGGGTTCGGCAAGCCTTCCGCGATAAGGAAATCACGGGGGAAGTCGAAGCCTTTGTCAAACGGCAGCTGCGGGAATTACTGTCCGACGCCAGCCCCGGGTTGAAATATCAACCCCACGGCCCCACCGTGGTGATGGTCGCCGGGGTCAACGGTTCTGGGAAAACCACCTCGATCGCCAAACTGGCGAAAGCGATTCAATCGGAAGGAAAGAAAGTGGCCGTCGCTGCTTGCGATACCTTCCGGGCCGCGGCGGTCGAACAACTGACCGTCTGGGCCAACCGACTCGGTTGCGACATCATCAAACAAGGGCAAGGAGTGCAGCCCGCTGCCGTGGCCCACGACGCCTGCGAAGCCGCCAAAGCCCGCGGCTACGACGTGCTCATTGTCGACACCGCGGGGCGGCTTCATACGCAAACCCATCTCATGAAAGAACTTGAGAAAATTCACACCGTTGTTGGCCGGCAGATTCCCGGGGCACCGCACGAAGTCTTGTTGGTTCTCGACGCCACCACCGGCCAAAACGCGGTCGCCCAGGCCGAACAGTTCACCAAGTCGGTCAAATGTACCGGGATCATCCTGACCAAGCTCGACGGCACAGCCAAAGGGGGAGCCATCTTCGCGATCAAGCAGAAACTTGGCCTGCCCGTCAAATTTGTCGGTGTTGGTGAAAAGCTGGAGGATTTAGAACCGTTCGATCCCGATGCATTTGTCGAGGCGCTCTTCGAGAAGGAGGGCGGCTGATGACCCGCATACGCTTCTGGGGCTTCGCGGCGGTGGTTCTCATCAGCGGCGGGGGGCTTTGGCAAGTCCAATCCCAGCCCGCGAAGCCGAAGTTTTCGACCCGCATGGAACCTGTGGCGGAAACCAAATTGTTAATGGAAGGAATCGCTGACCCCAACGCCCGCGGCTTAGCCCAGTTGCTGGCTGACAAACCCCGGGACGCCGAAGCCTGGGTTTTCGCCCGTGGGCAAGCACTCCTATTAGCCGAACTTGGGAACTTGCTCCTCCTGCGGCCGCCCAAAACCCGCGCTGCGGAAGACGCTTGGATGACATATGCCGCTGAACTCCGCGGCCACGCCACCACCTTGGCCCGCGCGGCTGCCGCCAAAGATTACCTCGCGGCCCGCGGCGCCCTAGCGGAACTGGCCAATACCTGCAATCGCTGCCATCAAACCTTCCGGGTCGCCATCCGGATCAATCCCTTTGCTGAAGAATAATCGCTCGTGGGTACCTCGCCCCCCCAACCCAACCTCCCAGGCCATCTTCGTTGTTCGATCCCGACATCAACACCGAAACGAGCTTTCTCGGCCACACGGCGAGCATCGCGAGAGGGGAAAGGCCCCTGACGACGAAAAGTTGATCCCGCCAGACATTGACGGTCTCTTGCGCGCGGGATACTATGGCTTCTTCTCGATCTTCGAGCCTCGGGTTGGGCCGTCGCGGATGGCCGAACATACATTCTCATTAGCTGCGTTTGTGGCTGCGGTCGATCGCGCGGTCTCTCATCGACACCACCGCGTGGTTGTGAAACTCGGCGGCAGTGCGATGGAAGACCCAGCGGCGACGCTTGCGTGCCTCGATGCGCTCGCCACCCTGTACAAACTGGGGATTCCCCTGGTGCTGGTTCACGGCGGCGGCAAACCGATCGACCGGGCGATGACCCAAGCGGGTTTGGTGCCCCGCAAAGTCGCGGGCCGCCGTTACACCGATGCCGCCACGCTCGAAATCGTCGTGCGCGTGCTGAAAGACGAAATCAATGCAGAGTTGGTAGCCCAACTTCAGGCACGCCACGTCCCGGCGGTGGCCACCTGCGACGCCTTAACCGGCGAACGTTGGATGCTCCCCACGCCTGACGGGCCACCGCTGGATTTGGGCTACGTCGGCCGGATTGCGCAAGTCGACACATCCCTGCTGAAGCGGTTGATGGCCGATGGCTCGGTCCCCGTCATTCCCTCCATCGCCCGCGATGCCGAGGGACAATGGCTGAATGTGAATGCCGATACGGTCGCGGCGGCCGTCGCCGGGGCCTTGCAGGCCGATCAAACGATCTTCCTCACCGATACCCCGGGGGTACTCCACGACCGCACCAACCCCCACTCACTCATGCCTGCGCTGGCAGAAGCACAAGCCCGGGAGTTGATCGCCCGTGGAGTCATCGATGGCGGCATGATACCCAAAGTCGAAGCCTGCTTAGAAGCCCTCGCGGCCGGGGCGCGATCAGCATTCATCCTCGATGGCCGTGTTCCTTACTCCCTATTGGCCGTCTTTGTGCACGATACGTTCCCTGGAACGGTCATCCGCCGCTGAACCAGAATGCCACCGGGATCACACAACGAGGGTTTTCATAAAAATTTCTCAGTCAATGCCGACGAACTCATCACCCCCACTGCCCAAAACCCTAACCAACATGCTGACAATGACTGCTCAGGAAGCTCTCTCGAGTGAACAAATTATCGCCTTGGCCCAACGCTACCTCATCGGCAACTACACCCGCTATCCGGTTTGCCTGGTTCGCGGAAGTGGCTCGTGGGTGTGGGACGCGGAAGGCCATCGCTATCTGGACTTTTTCCCCGGTTGGGGCTGCGGCCTGATCGGCCATTGCCCGCCGCGCGTCGTCCAAGCCGTCCAAGAGCAGGTCGCCACTCTCATCCATGTGCCCAATACTTGGTATACCGAGCCACAAGTTCTTCTTGCTAAAGAACTTGGAGATCGCACCGGCTTTGGCGGTCGGTCGTTTTTCTGCAACAGCGGCACCGAAGCCAACGAAGCGGCCATCAAACTGGCCCGGCTCAACGGGAAACCCAAAGGCAAGTACAAGGTGGTCACGCTCACAGGTAGCTTCCACGGCCGTACCATGGGAGCGTTGACAGCTACGGCGCAACCCAAATACCACGCAGGAGTTGAGCCGATGTTGCCCGGCTTCAACTACGCCACCTACGGCGATCTGGACGCTGTGGCCAAGGCGATCGACAGCGAAACCTGTGCCATTCTGCTGGAACCAATCCAAGGAGAAGGAGGCATCAACATTCCGCCGCCCGGCTTCCTCGAAGGGATTCGTGAATTATGCGACAAACACGGACTTCTGATGATTCTCGATGAGGTCCAAACCGGGATGGGCCGTACCGGGAAATGGTACGCCTACCAAAACTGGAACATTGAGCCGGATATCGTCACACTCGCCAAAGCCCTCGCGGGGGGCGTGGCCATGGGGGGATTGGTCGCGAAACCCGAAGTCGCGGAAAAACTCAAACCCGGTACGCACGCAGCGACCTTCGGCGGCAACCCCATCGCAGCCCGGGCCGCCTTGGCCACCATCGAGACCATCGAGCAAGAGGGCTTACTCGAACGGGCTATCCACATCGGCTCCACCTTCCAACACCGTTTCACTGAACTGCAACACTCCTGCCCAATCATCGCCGCGGTTCGCGTTCGCGGAGCTATGATCGGCCTGGAGCTGAAAATCGAGGGGACACCCATCGTGCAAGAGTGCTTACGTAGGGGTTTATTGATCAACTGTACCCAACAGACAGTGCTGCGGCTTCTGCCGGCCCTCAACATCACCGATGAAGAAATCGAACACGGTTGCAACATCCTCGCCGATGTTCTGCGCAATGTGCGGTCGTCGTGAATGCGTTCATCCCTTGGCCCTCCCGTACCGAGAGGACCATCCCTGCGTTTCCTCGTTCTGATGGATGATATATCTTCGCTGCCGTCACTATGAAGCATTTCCTCAATCTCATCGACCTGACACGGGACGAGTTGCATGGGCTTTTAAGCAACGCCGCGCAACACAAAGCCGCTCACGCCCAAGGTACTGAGCCCCGCTCATTGGCCGGTCGCGTGGTGGCGCTGATCTTCGAAAAACCATCACTCCGAACACGGGTCAGCTTCGAAAGCGGTATCGCGCAGCTGGGGGGAACAAGCTTGTACCTGCCGGGCAACGAAGTGGGTCTGGGGTGGCGGGAAACACTGGCGGATTTTGCTCGAACCATCAGTAATTATGTCGACCTACTCGTTCTACGCGTCTACCAACATGCCACTCTGGAAGGATTGGCCCGCTATGCGAGTGTTCCCATCATCAACGGCCTATCGGATTGGTCGCACCCGTGCCAAGGTTTGGCCGACCTGTTGACGGTTCGGGAGCTATTCGGCAACGAAAAAGGCCGCACAGTGGCGTTTGTCGGGGATGGCAATAACGTTGCCCGTTCACTGGCCGTCGGGTGTGGGAAATTGGGCATCAACTTCATCCTGGCCTGCCCCGAAGGCTATGGGTTTGATGACAAATTCAAGGCGGACTATTGCCGGCGCGTCTCTCGCCACTTCCCCAAAGAAGTCAACAACCCGGCCCAGGCCGTCAAGAAAGCCGATGTGATTTATACCGACGTGTGGACGAGCATGGGCCAGGAAGCGGAACGCGAAGAACGCTTGCGCCGTTTTGCCGGCTTTCAGGTGAACAGTAAACTTCTGGCCAAAGCTCCCAAACATGTCAAAGTGTTACATTGCCTGCCTGCGCACCGCGGTGAAGAAATCACCGATGAGGTGATGGATGGACCCGCTTGTGTGGCGTTTCAACAGGCCGCGAACCGACTCCACGCCCAAAAAGCCATCATGGAATGGTTATTGACGTAAATTATCTTCTTATAATGACTTACTGTGATGAGTCGTCACCGCCGCTCCAATCCGTGCGTGTTTCTCAGAACCCTCGATGACTGACAGAGTGGTATCATGCCTCGTCCTTCTCAACGTGCCGCCCATCAATTGCGGGAATTGAGCTTTCTCCGCGGCTATACCCGAACGGCACCCGGTTCGGTTCTGGTGCGGATGGGCCGGACCACGGTCCTTTGCACCTGCTGCATTGAGCCGAAAGTGCCTGATTTTCTCACCGGTCAGGGCACCGGTTGGCTGACGGCCGAATATGGCATGCTGCCCGGCGCGACAGCCACGCGCAAGCCGCGTGACCGCGCTGGGAAAATCGATGGCCGCAGTATCGAGATTCAAAGGCTCATCGGCCGTAGCCTCCGGGCGGTAGTCAACCTGCGCCAACTCGGCGAACGGACGTTGTGGGTCGACTGCGACGTTCTCGAAGCCGACGGCGGCACCCGCACGGCGAGCATCACCGGGGCATTTGTCGCGGTGGTTGATGCGGTGCGCTCTGTGGCCGAGCAACTGACAGTGCCAGTTGCTGAAGTGTTCACGGATAGTGTCGCCGCGGTCAGCGTCGGTGTGGTGGATGGTGAAGAACGCCTGGATTTGGAATACGTCGAAGATAGTGAAGCCGAGGTCGACCTCAACTTGGTGATGACCGGCAGTGGCCGGATGATCGAAGTTCAAGGCAGCGGTGAAGAGGCGACCTTCACCCGGCAGCAGCTGGATACCCTTATCGACTTGGGGGAAGCCGGCATTCGCTTCATTACCCTCAAGCAGAAGGAAGCCTTGGGAGAAGCCTGGCCGTTCCCTCAGCGGTGAACGCTGTACATCAGCCGCCCATCACAGACCACGGCATATTCCGGCTGGGCGATGGCCTCGGCCGGTTCGAGTTGGACTAACCGGGCATCGTGAAGCCGCTTCAACCCCTGATGAAACGCCGGCAGTGTCAGCTCCGGAACGGTCGCACGCAGCGCTTGAAATAGCTCCGGCAGCGGGCAACTGGAGCCAGAAAGCCCCAATTCCCTCCGCCGATCGAGGTAGTCGAGAGCGTGGGCCGCCCAGGGAACGACACGTTGCAGGGGTTCGGCGACCGATAGCGGCGCTTGGTTCATCTCGGCCCGTCGAATGGCCGCGTCGCAGCGCTGGGCCAGTTCCTCCAGCCGGGTGAGCAGCGCTGTGGCCCGAACCTCGAAGCTGGCGGCGATGGCGGCCAATTCCTGCTTTGCCTCGGTCATCCATTGGGGTACGCCGGTTTGTGTGACCTGGAGCAGCTCCTTCAATTCCCGCAAAAGCGACCGGAGGGAGTCGTGCTCATGAACATACCGGACGGCCTTGGGTGTGGCCTGCACCCATTCGGTGATGAGTTTGCCTTTGACCTCGGTGCGGGTGGTTTCAAGTAAGCCGTCGCGCAGTGCCTCCAAGGCGGCCTCGCCAGCCGCTCCGGTGCGTGCGGGGAAAAGACCGGGAATTTTCCCCATACGAAAGAGTCGGTGTTCGCCGGGTGAAGCCAGGGCCGTTTTGAGCGCTTCGAGCAGATATTCAGCACGCCGGGGATCGGTGAGGGCGACAAATCCGTTGGGCGCGGGCGTGTCCGAAGGAGGGGTGAGGGCTTCCATGCAATCACCTGTAGTCGGGCCGTGAACCGATTGTAATCTAATCGTGTCGGGGGAAGGAAGAAAGCCCGGGTTTCAGGAGCCAACGTGGTGAGCCTTGCAATCAGCGGTCAACGGCCAAGAATTCTCAGCGGTGTCCAACCCTCTGGGAAATTGCACCTGGGGAACTACTTTGGAGCCATCAAGCAACACATTGAACGCCAAGAAACAGGGGAATGCTTCTACTTTATCGCCGATTATCATGCTCTGACGTCGCTTAAGGAAGCTGAAGGCCGCGAAGCGGGACTGGCGGCGAAGAATAAAGCGCTGACGCCCCGCCCCGCCAAGCAAATTCTGGCGGACAACGTTCGCGATGTGGCGTTGGACTATCTGGCGTTAGGTTTAGACCCGCAGAAAGCCACCTTCTTTCGCCAGTCAGACGTTCCCGAAGTCTGTGAACTGGCGTGGATTCTCTCGAATGTTATCGGCGTCGCGCACCTGGAACGGGCACATTCCTACAAGGACAAAGTGGCGCGGGGAATTTCCCCCCATGTCGGCTTGTTGACCTACCCCATCCTCATGGCGGCCGACATCCTCATCTACCGTTCCCACCTGGTCCCCGTGGGCAAAGATCAAGAGCAGCATTTGGAAATGACGCGCGACATTGCCGGTGCATTCAACCATGCGTTCGGTGAAATCTTTCCGCTGCCGGAGGCGGTTTACAACGAATCGGCCGTCGTGCCGGGCACCGATGGTCAAAAAATGAGTAAAAGCTACGGCAACACCATCGAGATTTTCGCCGAAGGCAAGGCACTCGAAACCGCAGTCAAGCGCGTGGTGACGGATTCCACCCCAGTGGATGCACCCAAAAACCCGGAAACGTGCAACGCCTTCGCCCTCTACAAACTCTTTGCCACGGCCGCCGAACAGGCCGAACTGGCGGACCTTTACCGTCATCCGATGAAGCACGCCGAGCGTCGCGGCGGGCGCCCCTTCGGTTACGGAGATGCCAAAGCCTTGTTGCTGAGCAAAATCGAAGAGTATTTTGCCGCGGCCCGGCAACGGCGCAAACAACTCGAACGCGATCCGGGGTATGTCGAGGAAGTTCTGGCCAACGGTGCCAAACGTGCCCGCGCGGTGGCGCAAATCACCCTGCAATTGGTACGCCAAGCCGTCGGCATTCACGCCCGCCCCGTCTAACTCCCCGGGGCCGCTGGGCGATACCCTGGACTTCCGCCGCCGCTTGCTGACGATGAACTTGCGCTTCTAACTCCCCGGGGCCGCCAAGCTATGCACTGGCAAGCTATGCACTGGACTGTCAGACAACGCAACGAGTGACGCCAGGTCTGGACCGACGGCCCGGAAACTGCCAAGCCGTTTGCAGAATAATCAACCCTTGCCTGAGGAGATTCCCTCTCGCACGATCTTACCTCGCGAAGGTCCATACTGTTCCCAAGGGGTTCTGGTTCGCAGCAACGACGGACGACCGACTCGCACGATCCTACCTCGCGAAGGTCCATACTGTTCCCTGTCTGATGTTGAGCCACAGTTGCGGGGATTCCCACTCGCCCCATCCTACGGGCCAACACCGCGGGATTCTTTCCGCTGGGTGGTGATGGGTTCCGAGGATTGGGCGACCCTTGGGACCGGGGTCTGCCAGAGGAAGACCGCATCCGTTTGGCGAACGAAGAATTTCTTGCCGTTAGCTGAATCTGACAGCGGAGCGGTACCCAACCCGGGATTCTGCGGCCCAGCAGGCGGATTTGTGACCTACTCTTCAACAGGCGGTCGATTCCCAGCTACCGACAGCCCAACGTTTGCGCTCCCCGCGACGCTCGCAGCGAGGGTGCCACCCGTGGCTATCGTTTGCCCGTATTGCCATCATCGGCTCAGTATTAAATCGCAACGTCTCGGTCAGTATCGGCCGAAGTGCCCCCACTGTGCCCAACCGTTTCTGCTGATTATCTCGGATGATCCGGCTCAGCGTTACCAGGTGCGGGTTCTCTTGTCGGATACCCGAGTGCACGATCCCAAGGTGCCGCTGGGCGCTTCACAAGCCCACTTTGTCCTTTCCAACAATCCTCCGCCGCCGGTCGTGGGGCTTTCGCCATCGGCTGCAGCCCCATTAGGAGAATCCCATGTCTTTGGTTTTGCCCGAACGAATCCGGATTTAGAGGATAGTTGGGGGTCGCATCGCTCACCCCATTCCGGGGGAGGGTTGTCACTGCCGGCCGAGTCATCGGTGCCGCTGATTGCTCCGGCGAGTATTCGTGGGTATCTCATTGAGCGAGAAATTGGCCGCGGCGGTATGGGAACGGTGTATTTGGCGAAACAACTGTCGCTCGATCGGCCGGTGGCGTTGAAGGTGATGAGCAAAAAGTGGGCCAGCGATCCAGTTTTTGTGGCCCGCTTCACCCGGGAAGCTTTCGCGGCTGCGCAGTTATCCCATCCGAACATTGTACAAATTCACGACATCGGTGAATCCGAGGGTGCCCGTTTTTTCAGCATGGAGTACGTCCGCGGGCCATCGTTGGCCGAAATGGTGAAAAAACAAGGCAAGCTCGACCCGGAAATCGCGGTGGGCTATGTCCTTCAGGCTGCGCGGGGACTGAAGCATGCGCACGATCGCGGCATGATTCATCGCGATGTCAAACCCGACAATCTGCTGTTGGATGAACATGGGCTGATCAAAGTGGCCGATTTGGGCTTGGTGAAAACACCAGCGTTGAGTCGCGATGAGCAACAGGTGGCCGCGGCGAGTTCGCGGAGTGGTCTACTTTCACTGCCCCCGGACATGACCGGGGCCAAAATCGCCCTGGGGACACCGGCTTATATGTCGCCGGAGCAGTGCCGCGATGCCGCCAGTGTCGATCACCGCGCTGATATCTATTCGCTGGGTTGCACGCTGTATGTGCTCGTCACCGGGCGACCGCCGTTTGAAGGAACCACGGCGGTCGAACTGATGTCCAAGCATGCCTACGATCCCCTGGTGCCCCCCGAGCAGATCGTCAGCCGTGTACCCAAAGAGGTATCGGCCATCATTCAGCGGATGATGGCGAAAGATCCCAACGACCGTTACCAAGACATGGGGGAAGTGATTCGCACCCTCGAGGCGTGGTTAGGCGTTCATCATACGGGCAAGTGCACCCCTCAGGACGAGCAGATCACCCGCCTGGAAGGCTATGTTCATCAGTTCAATCATTGCCCGCCTGCCCTTCTGCGCAGTCGATTGATCTGCGGGTTTTTTGGCACCATCGCCTTGGCTTCGGTGCTATTGGCCTTTTTTGGCAAACTGTCGTGGGCCTTTGGCCTGTGGGGCTTGGCTCTTGAGACGACCCTTGCGTATTTCTTCGTCGATGGCGTGACTCGACGCGGTCATCTCTTCACATGCACCCGGCGCTTCATCGGCGGCATGCACTGGGGCGATTTGATCATGGTCATCGCCGGGTTCGCGATCTTTTGCTTGCTTCTGGCGGTAGTGAATGTTTTTTGGATGTGGGTGGGTTTTGCGATGATCGGCCTGGGGTTGGCCTTGGCGTTGCGCTATGGGGTCGATCGCCCCCTGCACGACCAACGCCGCCCGGTCATTGAGGCCTGCGAACGGCAATTGCGGCGCATGCGCTTGCAGGGTTGGGACGAAGACGATCTTCGGCTGTTTGTGGCCAAATTTGCTGGGCGCAACTGGGAGGAGTTTTTTGAAACCCTCTTTGGCTATGAGGCCAAATTGGCAGCGCGGGGCGTGCTGCAACGCGGCGGAGTCGGCGGTATTCGGGAAAAGCACGCAGCCTGGCGGGAACCGCTGATTGCTTGGATGGAAGCCGCCGAGAAAGCGCGCAAAGAGGCACGGCAGCGGAAATTATTGGCGGAAGTGGAAAAAGCCAAATTGCTGGCGGTGGGGGCCAGTCGCCATACGGCCGAGAATCAAGCCCAAGCCGCTGCCGAAGCGATGGTCCGGGCGGCCAAGGCGTTACGCCAGGCAGAAACGGGTCGAGCGTCGTGGCATTCCACCCCCGGCCCGGGGCAAGCCAGTGTGCATGCGGTCTATCAGGCGGCCGAGCATCCCAACGATTTCGTGTTTACGCCCACGGCGAAGCCCGATCCCTTTGGCCGGCTTGTGAATCTTGTCGTTGGTCCGCATGTTCGGGCAGTCGCAGCGGCGATTTTGCTGGCCGCGTGTGCCTTGTGGGTCCATCAGAACCAGTTGTGGCCCGGGAGGGCATGGCTTGAGCAAGTCGGAGCAACCGTGGAAAACCGCGACTGGACCTCGCTTCCCCCCCCCGTCGTCCCAAAGGCCGAATTCTCGACGCAACCCCTTTCTATTCCAGGAGTTCCCAATTCATTGACCGAATGGGTCGATAGCTTCAACGTCGGTTTGGCGGGGTTACTGCTGTTCGGATCGCTGTGTTTCCGCGGCCACCTGATGGGGATTTTTGCCCTCGTGGGGGCGGCCGTGATTGTGGCGGGGCATCATGGCGGCATACGTCCGGTGGAACCGTTGCGAGATTATCATGTCTCATTACTTCTGGGTACCGTGTTGACGATGGTAGGCTTCCGCTTGGGAATGCGGTAACGGCGCGTGGACCGGCGATTTGGCTTGCAACGGTGACCATGCGCCCTGCAACATGGCTAACCAGTGTTTAGAACGCCCTCAGTGGGAGGGATTTGGCTTGCAAAAGCGACAATCTGCCCTGCAACAGCTTCGCAAGATCGTTTATGAACCCCAGTTATGACGGCGGTCTGTCGGGTGGGTGACAGCACGTCCTGAAATAGCCTCAGAAGCTCGTTCCCATCCCTCCAGGAAGGGTCTAGGCCCAGTTAAGCCCAGCTCTGGTAGTCTCGTGAAGGGGCCAAGCCAGTTAAGCCCAGTTCTATAGTCTCGCGAGCATCCCCTGGGGCCTCCTCGTTGCCGTCTCGTGCCGGAATCATCTTGGCCACTGGGGGAACACAGCCCACGATCAACCCACCGGCGGTGGTTGACCTAAAGGCCGCTGACGGTTGTCCGGTAGGCTTGGTCCCAACGCCTGGCGTCATCGAGCAATTGCCGACAGACAGAGAACTGGTTTTCGCTTAAAGCCTTATTGGCACGGGAGATGCGTTCAATCAAACCGGGCGTATAAGGCACTGCGGCACCCGGTGGCGGCGGATGGGGAACCAGGCGCGTCACAATCGCGGAGATCAGTTGGCCAAGATGTTCCCCGGTTTTGGCCGAAAGTGCGATGGCCGTCGTTGGCTCGTGCCGCTGTGATGCGGGCAGTCGATCGACTTTATTGCGAACCCAGATCCAAGCGCTCGCCGGTAGTGGAACCACGGCCACTGTTTCCGGGTCCGGCACGACGGTTTCTGGGCTTGTTGCATCCGTGACCCAAACGATGGCATCGGCTTGCTGAAGCCGACGCCGCGCCAAGGCGATTCCCTCAGCCTCCAAACCGCTGGCGTCGCGTAAGCCCGCGGTGTCGAACAATTCCACCGGCCAACCCTCGAAGGCCGTGCAGACGCTGACGGGATCGCGTGTCGTGCCGGGCACTGCCGATACCACCGAGCGCTGATAACCGACCAAGGCATTCACGAGCGAGCTTTTCCCCGCGTTGGGTGGGCCAGCGATCACCACTTGCCACGGCTCCACCAGATGTTTGCCGACACGTTCACCGAACTCCGCCAGCCGCGCAAGGGCCGATGCTGCCTTGTGGGGAGTCGTATCCACAGCGTCCTGAATCCGCTGGAGTTCCTCCGCCAAAGCCCCCTGCCATTGATCGAGCAGGATACTGGCGGTTCGCAGCGTCGGGGCGTGGAGGAGCGGGTACAGTCCATCATCGGGATTGTCTTGAAGGGATTCGATGACCACATGGGGACAAGTGTTCAGAATCTGGTCAATGACGCGTTGGACGACGCGACGACCGCCGTGGCAGTGGATTTCCAGGCGCTGGGAAGCGGTCACGGCCAGGATGACCTCATCCCCCGCGAAGGTACCCAACCAGAAACGGTGAAGCTCCGGCTGGTCTGGTAACGGCTGACCCCGAGGACGGAAGCCCTGCCGGGCCACTTCCCAGGCCCCAGACCCACGGACCTCAACGACGGCGATGGCCCCCCGTCCTGGGGGAGTGAGTGGTGTTACGACAATGTCGCTCATGGCCGTGTCTCGGCAGCGATGCGGATACCCTCCAGCGTCAGAGCCGGGATGCGATGGATAGCCTGGACGTTCGCGGGTTCATAGTCGGCGAGCAGTCCGGCCCCTCCTCCCGTCACATACAACCACACCGGGCAGGAATGGCTTTTCACCCAGCGCTGCACGGCGTGATCCACCCCGCCCCAGAGAGCCGCCCGGATGCCATGACGGATGGCACTGAGGGTGGAGCGGCCGGGAAAGGGGTCAAGCGGTGGTTCTGTCAGGTCCACCAGCGGCAATTTCGCGGTGAAGGCATGCAAGGCACGCCCCATAAGACGTGGTCCGGGGAAGATGGCCCCACCCTGAAACACCCCCACCGCATCTACGCAATTGACCGTGACCGCCGTTCCAATATCGACGGTGATCGTCGCCGTGGCGGCAGGAGTCAGGGCGATCGCAGCAATACAACCCAAGAGGCGATCAAGCCCGACCTGCTGCGGTTCCGCAACGTTGAGCCGAATCGGCAGGGCGGTGAAATCATCGAAGACGACAACGCGTTGGGACGCGGGCAGCCATGCCAGAAACCGCTCCAAGGCGTGCGGGTTGACGCTAGCGACGGCCCATTGCCAGGACTCAGCCGGCGACCAACTAAGTTGTGCCAAGGCGTCACGCCATGCATCGGCTTCGTCGAGGGGCAGCCGCAGAATCTGCGTAACCTGGTGGTGACAACAAATCCCCCATTTCATCCGGGAATTCCCGATGTCGACGACCACATGGGGCGTCACGACGATTCCTCCAGCGGGGGCGTGATGTGGGCCACCGGGGTTGTTTGAAATTGGCTGGTGCGGATGGCGGGTTGTGTGGCAAACTGCGTCGGTTTCGGCTGCTGGGCGGCCAGCGTGTCGGCGCGTTTCCGTTCGGCAATCATTTGGGCAACGCGAGCCACCAAGCGGTGCAGGCCTTCCCCAGTCACCGCGGAAATCAACAGCACTTCGCGGCCGATGTCGGCGGCTAGCCGGTCGCGGACTTGCTCGGCCCCGGTCAGTTCCGCTTTGCTGATACAGACGACCTCGGGCTTGGTATCGAGTGGAACGATGTAGTCCCGCAATTCCTTGCGAATCGCATGGTAGTTGTGAACCGGGTCGCTGCCGTCGCTGGGAAACGGTTCTACTAAATGGATGAGAACCCGTGTCCGCTCCACATGCCGAAGAAACTCATGGCCCAAACCTACCCCTTGGGCAGCACCTTCAATCAATCCAGGTAAATCGGCCAACACGAATCCACCGTCGCCCCATGTGACGATGCCCAGGTGGGGGTATTTCGTGGTGAACGGATAGGGGGCGATTTCCGGCGTGGCCCGGCTTAAGCGGGAAAGAAGCGTCGATTTGCCAGCATTGGGAAAGCCCACCAGGCCAGCATCAGCAATCACCTTCAATTCGAGAATGATCCACCGTTCTTCACCGGGTTCACCAGGTTCAAATTCCCGGGGGGTGCGATTGGTGGCACTTTTGAAATGTACATTGCCGCGGCCCCCTCTGCCGCCTTTGGCGACGATCACTTCGTCACCGGGGGCGATTAAGTCTTTGAGGATGTGGCCCCGGTCGCGGTCGCGGACGATAGTCCCCGGTGGCACCAGAAGAATGACATCGTCGGCATTTTTCCCCGCGCATTTGGCACTTTGGCCCGGTTGCCCGTTTTTGGCTCTCCAATGTTTTTTCATCGTCAAGCCGGCGAGATTATCGGCATTGACATCCACGCGGACAATCACCGAGCCGCCATCGCCGCCATCGCCACCGTCGGGTCCACCGCGGGGAACGTACTTTTCCCGCCGGAAGGTGGCGGCTCCGCGCCCCCCGTCACCCCCTTTGACATACAATTCCACACGATCCACAAACATCGCTACTTTTGCTCCATTCAACCCAGACGATGGCCCAACATCATCCCTCGTGCCTCAGCCGAATACCATGACGATGACGCACACAACCACTAAGACGCACAGAACCACTCAAAACCACAAAGACGTACAGAACCACTAACAAGGATAGCCCCTGAGCGGGGCTTTATGGTGACACCGTGGCCCGCACGGCCCATCCATCATTATACGGTCACATCGATCCATCATTATACGGTCACATCTATACGGTTACATCCGCTCCATCACCCCAATACCCAGTAACTCCAACGACTGCCGGATCGTGCGGGCCACCAAATCGACCAGTAAGAGACGGCTGTCGCGAAGTTGGGGTGTTTCAGCCTTCAGGACCGGGCAGTTTTCGAAAAAGACACTGTAACTTTTGGCCAATTCCCACAGATACGCCGTCATCAGGTGGGGGTAGTACTCCGCTGCGGCATTCTCGACCGCCTCCGGGAACCGCAACAGTTGGAGAGCCAAGGCCCGCTCGGCCGGATGAGAAAAAATCACATCGGGGGGCTGATGGCGGAAGCGGGCCGGGTCGACCTGGCCTTCGCGGAAAATACCGCAGCAACGGGCATAGGCGTATTGCATGTAGGCTGCGGTGTTCCCCACCGTAGCCGTCATTTTATCGAGATCGAAGACGTAATCCGTGGTCCGGTTTTGACTGAGGTCGGCGTATTTGACCGCACCGACACCCACGACTTCGGCAATCATCTGTTTTTCCGCGGCGGTGGCTTCGTAGACTTTGTGACCGTGGGCGCGGCGCTCTGCGACTCCGGCCTCGTACTTCTGCAGGCTCAGAGCTGCGGCGTCGTCGAGCAATTCCATCAATTCCACCGTACCACCTTTGCGCGTGGCGAACATTTTGCGATCCGGCCCGAGCATTGAGCCGAATTGGATGTGCTGAAAGTCGATCGCGGTATAGCCCCAACGTCGGGCTTGAGCGAAGAGCGTTTTGAAGTGCAAGGCTTGCGGTGCCCCGACAACGTAGAGGATCGCGTGCGGCTGGAATTGCTCGGCCCGGTACTTGATGGTGGCCAAGTCGCTCGTCATGTACGTGAAGGCTCCATCGCGTTTCCGGATGATCGCGGGGGGGTCTTCCTTCTTCTGCTCCTCGGGGGTTTGGGGGATGATGCCTTTGGCATTGGGGATGACGATAGCCCCGTGGCTCTCGAAGGCGATTTTCTTGGCGAGCAACTCCTCGACCACGGCCGGCAGCATAGGATGGTAGAAACTTTCGCCGTGTTGGTAGTCGAACGGCAAGATACCGAGCCGTTCATAGATGGGGCGGAGCATTTCCATACACGCGGGCATGAAGAGTTTCCATAAGGCCACGTTTTCCGGATCGCCCGCGTGGAGTTTGGCGGTTTCTTCCCGGCATGCCGCCATCACGGGGTTGTCGGTGGCTGCGTCGTCGTCGTCGTCCTCGGCCAAGTGGGCCAAATGGCGGACATGGACATAGAGCCGTAACAGTTCGCGGACTGGGTCGGCCGCAAACGCGGCGTCGTTGCGGAAGTTTTTGTATCCGTAAAGCAAAATGCCAAACTGCGTGCCCCAATCGCCTAGGTGATTGTCGGTGATGACTTTGTGACCCAGGAAGCGAAGAATGCGCGTGATGGCATCGCCAATGATGGTACTGCGGAGGTGGCCGACATGGAGCGGTTTGGCGACGTTGGGGGAGGAGTAGTCGATAACGTAGGTTTTCGCGGCGGCAACGGGAGCCACCCCGAGTTTGGGATCGGTGGCGATCTGCCGGAGAGCTTGGGCGAGAAATTCAGTTTTGAAGCGGAGATTGATGAACCCTGGTCCTGCGATGGTCGGTTTTTCGAGCCGATCGTTGGCCGGTAAAGCAGCCACCAGTTGCTGCGCGACCTGGGGGGGCTTTTGGCCGAGAACTTTGCCGAGTGCCATCGCGCAGTTAGCCTGATAGTCGCCATGTTCCGGATTGGCCGTGGGTTTGATGGCGGCCAGGAACTCAGGCACCAGGGCTGGCTCAGGGACCATCGCCGTCAGCGCCGGTCGAAAGAGGGAGCGAATTTCCGTCAGCAGGTTCATAGAGCCGTTCTCAGTCGAGGGTGGCTGGGCCGTTCTGCGTGTCGTGGCAGGTCTGGGGGTACCGATTCGGTGGTGGTTGGGGGAATAATGTGTTCTGTCCGCTCGGAGTGGTGATGAGCGTGGCATTCGCCAAAGCGACTGTCGGCCAGAGCCGCCGCCCCATTGAGCGGTAGCTTGGCCGACGGAATCGTTGTGCGAGTGAAGCTCCCTAGTTGGCCACAGGAGCGTTATTGGTCCTCATGTTCCCAATCCACCCGTTGGGCATCGGCCCAGAGTTCTTCCAGTTTGTAGTATTCGCGGGTGTCGGGGTCGAACACGTGAACAAGAATGTCCCCGTAATCCTGGACGATCCACTTGCTCGCCTCATAGCCTTCGATACTGAGCCGGGAATCGCCTTCGGCACGCAATGCGGCGTCGGTTTCTTCCGCAAGGGTGTGGATTTGGCGGCGGCTGGTACCGGTGGCGAGAATGAAGTAGTCGAATAGGGGGGTACACGAGCGCATGTCGAGTACCAGGATGTCGCGGCCCTTGTTTTCCGCAGCGACACGAGCGGCAAGACACGCTCGATAACGAGCGCTACGAAGCGGGGCCGGGGAAGAGATGGGCACCGTGTTCACCGTGTTCAGCATAGCGGTGTTCAAGTCGCCTCCTTCAGGGCATGGAGATGGCCTCCGGAGGCGGTGGATACCGCGGAACAGGTGTGTCAATCACCAGTGTCGTGGGTGTGCCTCCGTGGTCGACAATCGACCAAGCCATGCCGGCTGATTATAGTACGGAACACCCGTACCTTCTACCTCTATCATCCCCTGAAGTTTGTGTTCCGTCAAGAAAGTTGGCCACAATTCCGCGAATGCCCTAAAAATATCTGTTGTTTTTGCCACAATTCCCGAATCTGGCTCCGGGGCGCTGCAAAAGGGGTTTGGAGAAACGCATCGTTGCCGACGCCACTGCGGATACTTCGAGACCGGATCAGGATTTTTCCGGTCGGAGTCTGGTCGGAGGGCTGTTGATTCCCAAACGGCGTCGTTTTTTGTATGCTGTCCGCGGATCGTCGTGATTATTTTCTACGGAAGAACGTTCATGCGTCGTGTTTTGGTGGCTCCGGCACCGTTGCGGGAAATTGAAGATGTTTACGGCCCGATTCTTCGCGAAGCGGGTTTCACCATCGAATATCCCCCGCGGAACGATTTTCGCACCGAGGTGCAGATGAGCGAAGCCGAGTTGCTGGCGCAGCTGCCCGGATGTGTGGCTTCTTTGGCTGGGAGTGAGCCATATACACGGGCAGTCATCGAAAAAGCCGCAGCGGCCGGCTTGAAAGTGATCGCCCGAGCTGGGGTCGGTTACGATGCCGTGGACCTGGCCGCGGCGACGGATTGGGGGGTGGTGGTCTGCTATGCCCCCGGTACCAATCAAGAAGCAGTCGCCGAACACACCTTCATGCTGATGCTGGCCTTGATGCGCAAGTTGCGTGAGCAAGACACGGAAATCCGTCGTGGGTTGTGGCCCCGGCGTGCGGTCGGTCATATTCGCGGTAAAACCTTGGGCATCATCGGTTTAGGGCGAATCGGCAAGGCTGTGGCGTTGCGAGCCATCCCCTTTGGTTTGCAAGTGATCGCCACCGACATTGCCCCCGACGCCGCCTTCGCGCAACAGCACGGAATCCGATTTGTGCCCCTGGAGGAATTGTTGCGAACGGCTGATATTGTTACGCTCCATGTACCCAAAACCCCCTTGACCCGCAATTTGATCAATCGCGACACCCTATCCTGGATGAAGCCCACGGCCTACCTGCTGAATACCTCGCGGGGCGGGGTGGTGAAGGAGAGCGACCTTTACGAAGCTTTGGTGGCCCGCCGTATTGCCGGTGCTGGACTGGATGTTTACGAATCTGAGCCACCCGGTGACAATCCGTTGTTTCAGCTCGATAATATCCTGGTGACCGCCCATACCGCGGGAGTGGATGAACGTTCGCGGCAAGAAATGGCCCGCGTACCGGCCCAAGCCATCGTGCAACTGTTGGCGGGGCAGTGGCCTGCGGAATGGATCGTCAATCCCCAAGTCAAGGACAAATTCTTTTCCCGCCTGTAACTTCTTGAGGGCCGTGGTCGCCAATGTCGGATGTGATTGAAATCGACCGGCTTGTCGTGCGGTATCGCGGTAAGACAGCACTCGATGGTCTTTCGCTCAAGGTTCCGCGCGGCGCGGTGTATGCCTTCCTGGGCGACAACGGGGCAGGCAAAACCACCACGATGAAGGTACTGACGGGTTTGCTGCCACCAGAGAGCGGTCGGGCCCGCATTCTGGGCCTGGATTGCTGGGGCCGGGCCACGGAACTGCGTCATCGGGTGGGTTACATGCCCGAGCGGCCCCGTTTCTACGATTGGATGACCATTAGTGAGATTGGTTGGTTCACCGCGTCGTTCCACAAACCGGGGTTTCTCGCTCGCTATCGTGAATGGGCCGAACGCCTGGGTCTGGACCTGACCAAAAAGCTCAAAGACCTTTCCAAAGGCGGCTATGCCCGCGTCGGTTTGGCTTTAGCTTTAGCACCCAATCCCGAAGTGTTGTTGCTCGACGAACCGACGTCGGGTTTGGACCTGCTGACGCGCCGGGAATTCCTGGCGAGTTTGGCCGATTTGGCCTCCGCCGGTCGCACCATTTTCATCACCAGCCATTCGATCGCCGAGTTGGAGCGAGCCTGCACGCATGTCGGCTTGCTGCGTGATGGCCAGATGATTCTTTCGGCCACGCTCGACGAAGTGCGGAAAAAAATCCGCCGCGTCAGCCTCCGGTTCACGGAGACCCCCCCGGATACAACCGGGCTGGGAACGGTTCTGGAGAAAAACGGGACTGGCCGTTTCTGGCAAGTGCTCCTCCAAGACCCTGACCCCGAAGCTATTGCGGCCTTGCGTCGCCGTTCCGACTTCACCGACTTTGAAGATGTTCCCGTGTCCCTCGAAGAGGTTTACGCCGGTTTGATGGCTCGCCCGCGGAACAGCAGCGACAACGGAACACTGCCGCCACTGGTGCGAAAAGTGGACGAGTAGCGACAAGTGACGAGCCTTCGGTTTCCGCGGCCCCCCTAGCCTCATGGAGGGTCGCCTCATGAAGCGTCCGTGCGGCCCTGAGCGAATACCCGAGCCGTTGGCGGCTTCATTGCGATTGTGAGGAATCGCCGTGATTCGTGCGATCGTCTGGAAGGAATTGCGAGAGCAAGGGCTGATCCTGGCCATGTTGGCTGCATTGGGCAGCGGATTGCTCGTGGCCGCGGCGATGTTCGCTGATCCGCCCGCGTCCGCCGCCGCGCCGGGTGACATTATCGGCACGCTCGGCGTGGGCAAACTGCTGGCCGTCATGTTGATTGTCACCGCGGGAATGGTTTGTGGCGGGGTGCTTTTTGCCGCCGAGCGGGAATCCGGGACCATGCCGTTTCTCGACGCCTTACCTAGCCCACGTCGTGGCCTGTGGGTGGGGAAAGTCGTGGCCGGGGTCGTTCTGGTGACGCTGGAGGGGGCATTTCTCATCGCGGTCGCCTGGCTGGCAAGAATTGTGGATGCGGCCGATGTCGGCCGATTCATCATCTACGCGACGATGGCTTTTGCCTGGGGCGTGTTTGGCTCAACCTACGCCCGTACGACGCTCGGTTCGGTCGGTATTGCCTTGCCTGCGGCGACGCTGGCGGCCTTTGTCTTTCTCGTGCCGATCATACTCGTGTTTTCTCCTACGGGTACGGGTATGCCGCGGACCACCGGTTGGTTGCTGTTTGAAATCTTGATGGTGGCTTCTCCGCTGGTGTTGTCGGCGTGGCGATTCACCGCTCTCGACCGGCAGCGGTTGGCCAATGAGAGCGAACGGCCGGGGCAGGGGCTGCTCCATGAACCGCCGGATGCTTCTCGGGCTGCCAGCGGCTGGGGGCTGCTGGCCACTGCGTGGTTGACCTATCGGCAATTGCGCGGGCCGGTGGTGTTTCTGGCCGGTGTGGCGCTGTTTTTCGGCGGTGGCTTGTTATTGCCAGAAGTTCGCCCCCTGTTCGTTTGGCCGCCGTTAGCGCTGGTGGCGGGTGTGATCATGGGGGTTTTGGTATTGGGCGATGAGCAAATCAACCGGTTGAACGTCTTTTGGGGGGAATTCCGCTTACCGATCGGTCGGGCATGGTGGGTCAAGGTCGCTGTGGCGGGGGTGGGGTTGCTGCTGCTGTTGGTGGTGTTAGCTCTGCCATTGTTCCTGCGCTCGCAAATCCAGCCGGGCAGCTATACCTATCATGGCTCGATCCTCTCCAAAATGTTCCAAAGTCGGCTTTTTGATGAACTTGGTTGGTACCGGTGGAAATATCTGGCCGTGCCGGCAGTATATGGCTTTGTCTTTGGCCATGTGTGCGGCCTGCTCTTTCGCAAGATGGTGGTGGCCTGCGGGGTTGCGACCATCCTGGGGGGCATGACGGCCGCCGTGTGGATTCCCTCCCTTTTAGCCGGGGGGCTGAAGAATTGGCAATTGTGGCTGCCGGCTTTGGTGATCCTCCTGGGCGGTCGACTGATCCTGCGACCCTGGAGCGCAGAACGGCTACTCCACCGCGGTCCGCTTGGCCGTTTGAGTGGTTTGGCCGTGGTGGCCGTGCTGGTCATCAGTGGGGCATTGTTCTTTCGCGTGTGGGAGATTCCTGAGGACCCGTACGGTGAAGACGACCTCGCCTTCATCGCTTCCCTGCCAAGTTATGATGAAAATCTTGGCGGCCGTGAATTTCGCATCGCGGCGGAACGTTTCCAGCGCGTGGCGGCGGCGTTGCCCGATATCAGACTGCTCAAGGACAACCAACATCGCCTCCGCATGGAAGATCGGCTCGATGCTCTCATTCGCATGGATTGGGATCGACCGGAACCCGAATTCATCGACTGGCTCGATCGGGTCTTTGCGGCCCCTCCGGCGATGCCCGACGAAGAACCGTGGCACCGCATCGCCGCTGGCGCCGCCGCACACCCGGTGGGCTGCTTCGATCACCCCCAATTGGTCAATACCATGGCCACAACGGTGACCGCCATGGAAAACGCCCGCAAGATGGCGTTGGCGTTGTTGCTGCGCGGCTTACAGCGGCAATCCCAAGCGGGGGACCCGGCGGCGTTTGTCCCGGCTTTTCGGATTGTCCTCAAGTTGTGTCAGAATATCCGCTACGGCGGAGGGGCGATTGCGCTGGATGCCAGCATGGAAATCGAACGCCGCGCCCTCGATGCCGCCGATGTGTGGCTGGGGCAACTGCCGCGGGGGTATCCCCAACCGTTGCGCGAATTGGTGCAAATTCTCGCAGCCTATGATGAGAAAAGACCCTTTGACGTACAGCCCCACATCCTGGCCGACCGCTACGTGATGCGCGAAATGACCGCGGCCCCAGGACAGATGCTCTTCCCCCCCACCAACGGCAAAACGGTTGACGATAACAACCCTGAGGGGGAATTGCTGGCCTTTGCTTGGGCCGTTCCTTGGGAACGAGAACGGACGCGCCGATTGATAGGTCTACCCCTGGATTTTCCCCGCGAACGCTATGTCAGTCTGGCCATGGGTCGCCCCGGCCTCGGGCAACTGTTTGCCCGCATCCGTGGCATTCTCGATGCCGATGAACGCGAGATGTACATTCGCACGCTGCGGCGGGGAACTCTTCTCAAATGTGCCATCCGGACGTATCAGGAACTCCGCGGGGTTTTGCCGCAGCAACTGGAAGAACTGCTCACAGCCGGCCTCCTCGAGACACTCCCAGCCGATCCTTTCCGCGAAAGCCACACTTTCGGCTATCGCATTTCACCCGGCGAGCGGTTGCGTGGCCCAGGGCGCTTTGGACCGATGGGCCGACCCGAACTGTTCACCGAAATGCCGATCGAATCGGGGCGAGTGCTTCTTTGGAGTGTGGGCATCGATGGTGCCGATCAGGGCGGTAAATCCCTGCCCGGCACAGCGCGCACTGAAGATATCGTCTTCCTTTTGCCCCCGGATGACCACAAACTCTCCGCCAATAACCTGCGCCAAATTGGTCAGGCTTTCCATGCTGCGGCAAAATCCAACACCGACGTGTTCCCCGGCGACATTACCGATGCCCACGGCCGGCCCCTGCTCAGCTGGCGCGTGGCTCTGCTACCTTATTTAGGCGGTGAAGAATTGTACCGGCAATTCCGACTTGAGGAACCGTGGGATAGCCCTCACAACCGGTCCCTCATTACCCAAATGCCGGCGATCTATCAACCTGTGCGGGGCCCCTCGACCGGCGGAGAGACGTTCTACCAACGCTTCCGCGGTTCGCAGACCGCGCATGATCCCAGCGGAAAAACTCATCCCGCCACGATCCCCGATGGGGCCGATAATACCCTTCTTGTTTGTGAAGCGGGCACACCGGTGATCTGGACCCAACCTGCGGATATCCCCTTCGATCCGAATCAACCGCTGCCGTCTCTGGGTGGCCTTTTCAACGGCGATTTTCACGTGTTGATGTGTGATGGCCACGTCTATCGCTTCCGCCACGACGCCCACCAACAGGAATTGAAAAAACTGATCATCACCAACGACGGAAAAAAGGTCGAGTTAGAAAAACTGCTCCGCTATCCATGATCGCTCGTTTCTTGGTTGGGCGGTGTGGTTGACGCGCAAGAACGAGGCCATCGCCGATCGCGTTATTGAATCCACAGGAATTCCTTGGTGTTGAACAGAACATGGGCGAAATCGGCCCATGCTTGGGGATGATCGGCACGGCCGTATTCGGTGGCTTGGGCTGCCAGGAAGTCGCGAGCTAAGGCGATTTCCTCCGCCGTCGGGGTGCGGCCTAGAGCTGCTTCGTACATCCGGCGCACGCGTTGCTCCAAATTTGGCTCGGTGGTGGCCAAAACCCGCTTCGCCCACAACTCCGCCTGTTGCCGAACAAATGGATTATTGAGCATCACCAACGCCTGCGCCGGGACATTCGAGACCGTCCGCCGGCCCATCGTGGTGAACGGCGTTGGGTAGTCGAAGGCGGTGAACATAGGGGGGAGGAAGTTGCGCCGCACTTGCAAGTAGATGCTGCGGCGGCCGTGGCCATCGAGTGGACCACTGGCGGGTCGGCCACGCCCCGCCTGGTGGCTGGTCAAGTAGGGAAGTATGCCTGGGCCTTCCCGGGTGCGATCCAGCCGCCCACTGATCGCCAACATCGCATCGCGAATCACTTCTGCTTCCAGCCGTTTGACGTTCTGACGATGCAGAAGGCGGTTTTGGGGATCGGCGATTTTTGCCCGCGCGGCCAGCTCGGCTGGTGGCACCGACGACTGTCGATAGGCCGTTGACAGCACCATCCGCCGGTGCAACGCCTTCAACGACCATTGCTGGGCGATCAGTTCGCTGGCCAGCCAATCCAACAACTCCGGATGCGTTGGCGGCTGACCTTGGTGGCCAAAGTCATCTGGGGTACGAACAAGGCCTTCACCAAAGTGATGTTTCCACAGGCGGTTGACAATCACCCGGGCAACGAGGGGATTTTGTGGGTCGATGACGGTCTGGGCCAGTTCCCACCGGCCGCTGCCTGAGGTGGAGAATGACGGATAGCCGAAAACAGCCAGGGTTCCGCGGGGGACCTCTTCGCCCAACGACCGGTGATGGCCGCGAATGTACACGCGCTGGTTGATTCCCGGACCGTCGCGCATCGTCGGGGCACGGACGGGTGCGGGGATTTTCGCCTCCAGCTCTCGGATACGTTGGCTCAGGGCTTGCGCGGCCGCATCGTCGGTGGCGGGGAGGCTGGGAAGCGCAACTTTCCCACCCGGTTCGTGGCGGGGTGGCGACTCGGCGAACCACGCATCGGTGATGGCCAACCAACCCGGTCCGTCGTCGAGCAATTCCAAATAGGCCGATTCCCCTGGCCACATCCGCAGATCGAAGGTCATCCAGCGGAGTTCTTCACCATGGTTGATCGATTGAGCCAAGCCACCGTAGATGGGATTTTGAATGAGTTGCAGGCCATTGAGAATGACCCGGGCACGCCCTTGCCGGCCCGCAACGCGGATCACCAGATAGGGTTTGCTAATTGTGAAGGTGGGCGAGCGAAGCTCACCACTGAGTTGCTGCACTTCTTGCCCCGAATGCGGGAAACCCACTCCGGCTCCGTCGCGGAAGGCAAGCCCGCTGGCATCCCACCGGTTCCGCCAGTCGGCGTCAAAGCTTTCCCACAGCAGTGCGTTTGCACTGGGGGCCTGCGGCATCACCACCGGTTTGGTATCGACCCCAGGAATGAGTTGGGCCAATTGGCTTCGCAATTGCCGCAACTCATCCAGCTGACGAACAATCGGTGCTGGATCGCTGACATCGGTCAAGTTGTAACGGGAACTGGCGAGAATCCCAAATAGAGCGTAATAGTCTTGAGTACGGATGGGGTCGAACTTATGGTCGTGACAGCGGGCGCAAGCGAGCGTCAGGCCGAAAAAGGCTTTCCCGAAGACGTCGATTTGATTGTCGATGCGGTCGGCATATTCGGCGCGGGAATCGACCGGCGAATGTTTGGCCTCACCCAACCACCAAAACCCGGTGGCCAGAAGCGATTCGTTGATGCCGGTCTTGGGGTCGCGCCGCGGATGGGGCAGTAAATCCCCGGCGATGTGTTCCAACACAAACTGATTGTAAGGCACATCCTGATTGAAAGCCCGCACTACATAATCGCGGTAGCGCCACGCCTCGGGTATTTCGAAGTCGAACTCGTGTCCGTAGGTTTCTGCAAAGCGTACCAGGTCGAGCCAATGGCGACCCCAGCGTTCCCCATAGTGGGGCGAGGCCAACAGCCGGTCCACCACTTTCTCATACGCATCCGGGGCGGGGTCGTTGACAAAGGCCGCGATTTCTTCCGGGGTGGGCGGTAAGCCGATGAGGTCAAAGTAGATGCGGCGGAGCAACACCGATTTTTCGGCGGGCGGGGAAAAACTTAGCCCCGCGTCGCGGAGTTTGACGCCCAGGAAGCGATCGATCTCATGAACGAGGGGGTCGGGGAGCCGGTCGATACGGGGAACCTCCGGCCGGCGGATGGGCTGAAACGACCAATGGGCTTTGGCCCGCGCTACCAGATCGATGGGTGAATCCCGCGGGATCGCGTTGGCACCGTCCTCAGGCCAGGGGGCACCAGCTTTGACCCAAGCGAGAAGAATGGCAATCTCGTGATCGGGCAATTTGCCTTTGGGGGGCATTTTGAGGTCGCCGTCGTACTGCACGGCTTTGGCCAAGAGGTCTTTCGCCGGGCCACTCTCGCCCCCCTGAACAAAGCCCGCTTGCCGGTCGAGCCGTAGTCCGCCTTTTTGCTTCTTCTCCCCGTGGCAGCCGACACAATGGGCCACCAACAGTGGCCGCACTTTTCGCTCGAAGTAGTCGTTGTCCACCGGCTCGTCAGCCCGAACGATGGCTGTTGGTAATACGAACCCCAAAACCGTAACAATAGTGCCCCAACGCATGGATCGGCTCATGGAGGGTGGGATCAATGGCAGAACTTTATCTTCGCGGATGGATGGTTTCTGATCAAGCGAAACCACTGGCTGTGGCAGTCGTTAGTTAGTATCAAGCCAACCAAGGTTCTGCTGACAAAGAAGGTTCTGCTGACAAAGAATGTCCGTGATGGCCACCGAACGCGAATCCCCGGGCTGGATCGACTTCGTTGTGACCGCGCTGAGTCCGGCGTTGGTCATGCTGATGGTAGGAAGTTTAGTGTTTTTTCTCGTGGAAGTGCTCTATGGCGGGCAGTATTCCGAACGCTTGTTGTATACGATGTTTTTCTTTGTGTTCGGGGTCGTCTTGGTCGCTCGGATTTCCATACAGTACGACGCGGCCCGAGCGGCGGTTTATGGTCTGGGGTTGGCTGTTGTTACGTACATCGCCATATTGGCTTACGTTGATTATCCACCCGGATGGCTGCGGGCGTGGGGGTGGTTCATCAACCTTCTGCTGTTGGGCCTCATCGGGTGGAGTGCCTATCGATTAACCTGGGACTGTACCCATCTGGATGAAAAGGACGTTGCCAGCGGCCGGGGAATTCTCAACGCAGCCGGGTGGGAGGCAGACAGTCCTTCTCTCGATTCCCCACCGCCACGTCGGCCGAAAAAACGCCGCCAACCGCAACCGCTGGCCGATTCGCGGCTTTGGGCGTGGATCGAACGCTATCAAGCTTACCGGGAAGCCCAACGCCGCGCCGGCCATACCCCCGGGGTGTGGGTGCTGTACTTCGCGGTGGCCGCGTTGCCGTTGTTCGCCCTCGGCCAATCCCTCATCGATCCCCACGACTCGGTACGGCGCTGGAACACCTTCCTGCAAATGACGGTTTACCTGGCCAGTGCTTTAGGACTGCTCGTCACCACGAGCCTATTAGGGGTTCGCCGTTATCTCCGGCAGCGGAAAGCCCGCATTCCCGCCAGTCTGACAGGAGCTTGGTTGTTCTTGGGGGGAGGACTGATCGCGGTGTTCCTCACCCTCGGGGCGTTGCTGCCGCGACCGCATTCAGAAGTACCCTGGTTCGGGCTTCAACGAGTCGGTCACCGCGACCGCGACGCCTCGCGCTATGCCCAACTGGGTGATGCGGCGGGCCAAAACACAGGCCGACCCTTAGGCGAGCCGAAAACCCGCACCAACAAGCTGCCAGAAGCCAACCCTTCGACAAGTCATGCCCCAAGCACTGATCCTGATGACAAAAAGTCAGGAAAAAATGCTTACCAGAGCCAACCTCCGACGCCCAGCGGCTCCCGCGACTCTCCCCGGAAATCCTCCCCAGATCCGGGTTCTCGGAATGATCCGAAATCAGACAACGGCTCCACCGCTGGTGGGTCGAAACGAGCCACACACGAACAAACTGCCCGCAACGGTGACCGCGAACCTGGGGACGACGATTCTCGTTCAGCCTCTTGGGGGCCGCTCAGCCGCGTCGTGGAAACAATAGCCCAGTGGGCCAAATGGCTGGTGTTTGCCATCGTCGTTGCCGCGATCATCATTACTTTGGTCATTAGTATACTGAAGTCTATTGCTCCCTTCACGGATTGGGCGCAGCGTTGGCTCGATAGCCTCGGACGATGGTGGGCCGCCCTCTGGGGTGGCTCGGGCCGTTCGCGTAAGCGGTCTGCGGAAACCGCCACGTCCCCGTCGGAGCCACTACGCCTCCCTCCTTTTCATCACTTCTCGAATCCGTTTGCGGATGGCTCGGCTCCCACACGGAGTATGACTGAACTGGTGAATTACACCTTTGCCGCGTTTGCGTCGTGGGCGTGGGAGCACAACATTCAGCGTCAGGCGAGCGAAACGCCATTGGAATGGGCCAATCGCGCTGGGGCGTTGTATCCCGAAGCCGCCGAGAGCTTCCACCAGCTGGCTAGCCTGTATACATGCATCACCTATTCGACGACACCGCTGCCCCCGAATGCCGGGGTTGACTTGAAAAGAGCCTGGGACCAGATGGTGGAAATGGCCACCTAGGATTCCTCATAAAACCGCGGAGCGTAAGTTACCGCTAGGATGGTCAACTGATTTCTTTGTGGTGAATACCCAGGATTCTTCATGAAACCGCGGAGCGAAAGTATCTACGGCCTACGGCAACGGCGTGGACGCGATGGTGGTTGAGGCGATCCTTCATGGCCGAGCGGGTTGTGGGTTCAGGGGGATGTCCGGGGGATGTCCGCCTGCCAGTGTTTCGGGGTGTTTGTGGGGCCGTGCCGACTGGCAATTGGCCCGCGCTTCCGGTAGTCATTCATTATCAGCCCCACCCTCTTCTGCGGAATGAGAACGCATGAGTCAAATCGAGAAAGCGAAATCTCCGCCGTTTGGCACCGAGCCACGGTCGGCGTCACGTCCGGCAACGGCCACAACCAGCGATTATGGCTGGTTTGGCCCGCAAGATTTGTATCTGTTCAATGAGGGCAGCCATCTGCGCTTGTATGAGAAGCTCGGGGCGCATCCGCGCGTTGTCGATGGCGTCCCGGGCTATCAGTTCGCGGTGTGGGCGCCGAATGCGGATTATGTGAGTGTGGTTGGCGACTTCAACGGCTGGAACCGCGGCGCCAACCGCTTGTACCCGATTGGCTCTTCGGGTATCTGGAGCGGCTTTATTCCCCATGCGCAACAAGGTCTCTGTTACAAGTATCACATCGCCGCCCCGGGGGGCTACAGTGCCGAGAAGACCGATCCATTTGCGTTCACCTGCGAGATTCCGCCGAAAACGGCTGCGGTCACCTGGGATTTGTCCTATCAGTGGAATGACGCGGAGTGGATGGCCCAACGCAAAGCCAAGATCGCCCACGATAAACCGGTGAGCATTTACGAGGTTCACCTGGGTTCGTGGATGCGGCAAGCCGATCCCCCTTATCATTCACTCAGCTACCGCGACATCGCGCCCAAACTGGCCACCTACTGCAAGGAGATGGGCTTCACCCACGTGGAGTTCTTACCTCTCACCGAGCACCCGTTTTTTGCTTCCTGGGGTTATCAGGTCACGGGCTATTTTGCCGCGACCAGCCGCTATGGCACCCCGCAAGACCTGATGTTTCTCATCGACACATTGCACCAACATGGGATTGGTGTCATTCTCGATTGGGTGCCCAGCCACTTCGCGACCGATGATTGGGCGTTGGCCCATTTCGACGGAACGTGCCTGTATGAACACGCGGATGCCCGGCAGGGGTATCATCCCGATTGGGGCAGTTACGTCTTCAATTACGGACGGCACGAAGTCCGCTCGTTTTTACTCTCCAGTGCTATGTTTTGGCTGGATAAGTACCACGTCGATGGCCTGCGCGTCGATGCTGTCGCCTCCATGCTGTACCTCGACTATTCGCGCAAGCCGGGCGAATGGGTGCCCAATCAGTATGGCGGCAAAGAGAACATTGAAGCTATTGCCTTTCTCCGCCGCTTCAACGAGGAGGTCTACCGGCACTATCCGGATGTTCAGACATTCGCTGAAGAAAGCACGGCGTGGAGTATGGTGTCGCGGCCAACATATGTGGGCGGCTTGGGCTTCGGCTACAAGTGGGACATGGGCTGGATGCACGACACCCTCAAATACTGCATGAAAGACCCGATTTATCGGAAGTATCATCAGAATGATCTCACCTTCCGCATGCTCTACGCCTACAACGAAAGCTTTGTGCTGCCACTATCGCATGATGAAGTGGTTCATGGCAAAGGCCCGTTGTGGGACAAGATGGCCGGCGACGAATGGCAAAAATTCGCGGGCCTGCGACTGCTGTTTGCCTACCAATGGGGCATGACAGGCAAAAAACTGCTCTTCATGGGAGGAGAAATCGCGCAGCGCCAAGAATGGCGACACGATCAGAGCATCGATTGGCACTTATTGAAGTACCCGCCTCACAAAGGTGTGCAACAATTGGTCCGCGACCTCAACCGCCTGTACACTTCCGAACCGGCCATGTACGAATTGGACAACCAACCCGGGGGCTTCGAGTGGATCGACTGCACCGATGCGGCCAATAGCGTGCTGAGCTTCTACCGCAAGGGCCGAGGTGATGACGTCATCGTTTGTGTGTACAACTTCACCCCGGTTCCCCGACTCGGTTATCGTGTTGGTTTGCCCGGCCCTGGCTCGTGGATCGAAATTCTCAATACCGATTCGAGTATCTATGGCGGCAGTAATGTCGGTAATAGTGGCGGAGTGTTTGCGGAGTTTGTGCCGATGCACAATCAGCGCTATTCGGCCCCCCTCAACTTACCGCCACTGGCAGCGGTGTTCTTCAAAGGAAAATTGTGAACCTTGAACAGTTGCCGAACGTTCCAAATCGGCTGGTTAAACCGGTAGAAACGGCAACGGTGGGAAGTTGTTGCTTGATGGGTAATTTCTGCTGGAGTTCGCGGCTCGTCTGGTCGATCATCCCCGATAGCGAATGGCGTGCCCAGGGAGTTCGACGTGACGCAAGAACTCAACGTTCTCGCCCTGATCAAAGGCGCGGAACGCTTCATCTTCGTCTACGACGATGAGAGCATCGACTCTCTCCTGGACGACATCCGCAATAAGGCCGCGGACCCAACAGTTACGCTCAACTGGTTCGATGCCGCGGTCCTGACGCAGCGGGTACGGAATCCCATCTCGGAACCTCACCCGACGGATTGGCTCGACGACTGATTCCACCTGCGATTCGAGATGACACCGTGAAACTGGAAGTCGGCTTGGCAGATTTTCTCACCCATCTGAGTCTGGAAAAGAATGCTTCGGACAAAACCGTCAAATCGTACCGCGAAGATTTAACCCAAGTGTTAGCCTTCGCTCGGCAACGGCTCCAAAAGCCCCAGGTGGACCCGGCCGATTGGAATACCCGCTTACTGCGCTCCTACATCGCCTGGTTACATGAACAGAATTACGCCAAAACGACGATCGCTCGGCGCTTAGCGGCTTTGCGGTCGTTTGGGAAATATCTCTGTCGTATGGGGGTGTTGAGCCAAAACCCCGCCCAAGGCCTGCGGGGACCACGCACCCAGCGCATCCTCCCCCACTTTCTTACACTCGACGATATCCACAAGCTTCTGGCTGCCCCCGGGGATGCCGATTGGGCCGCCCGACGCGACCGAGCCATCCTCGAAACGCTTTACTCCTCCGGAATTCGCGTTTCCGAACTTGTCGGCCTCGATGTGATGGCCTTAGACCTCACCGATGGGGTTATGACGGTGCGCGGTAAAGGCAAAAAGGAACGCTTGGCATTGCTTGGACCAGACGCGGTGCAAGCGCTACGCCGCTGGCTGGACGACCGCACCACGCTGTTGCAAAAGCTCCACAAGGACACCCCCGCGGTGTTCCTGAACAAGCACGGTGGCCGGCTGACGACGCGCAGCGTCGGGCGGCTCTTGGCCAAGCATTTACGCACCGCCGGATTGGATCCACGCACCAGCCCGCACACGTTGCGGCATAGCTTCGCCACCCACATGCTCGATGCCGGGGCCGACATTCGCGGGGTCCAAGAACTACTGGGCCATAAAAGTCTTGCGACCACCCAAGTTTATACCCATGTGACAACTCAACGGTTGCAACAAAGTTATCAAAAAGCGCATCCGCGCTCGTAAGTACCAGCTATTTCAGTTGTTGGGATGGAAATGGGTCACGGTCAGCGCGGAGGTCCTGGTTATTCCTATCGCCCCGAGAGTCTGGGTTTCGCCCTCCAGAAACATTGAACGTCGAAGGGATTCGCGAACTTTTGGTGCTTCGCCGGCAATTCCATCGCGTTGTCTTCCTTCTGGGGTTGGCTCCATGAGTCGATTCAACCGTTGTCTGCTTCTCGTAGTTATTGGCGGCGTGGCTTTCTGGTGGGACTTCGCACCGCCGGCGCTGGGTCAAACTGCCAAGCCGGTCGTTTCGCCCAACGAAGTCGTCTGGCGAACGGATTACGCCGCCGCCCGCAAAGAGGCCCACGAGAAAGGCTTGCCAATTCTCTTGGTGGTTAGTTCCGACAATTGCTTCTACTGCCGGAAGTTGGAAGCCGGACCGCTCCAGGACCCGCGTGTGACGCAGTGGATCGCCCCGCACTTCATTCCTCTGAAAATCAACGCCTCCCACGCTCCCGATATTGCTAAGGCCTTAAAAATCAACTTATACCCAACTACGGTGCTCGCGGGGCCGGATGGTAAGATTCACGCCTTCATCGAGGGCTATATTGAATCCGATCGCTACGCCGAGCAGCTCAAACGCACCCTGACCACGCTCACCACACCCGATTGGGCTGCACGCGATTTTCATGAAGCCTCCCGGGCGCTGGCCCAAAGCGACTACGCCCGCGCGGTCACTTTGCTGCAAGGCATCACCAAAGACGCTGGCGACAAACCGGTGGCCGTGAAAGCCCGGCAGTTGCTGGCCGAGGTTGAGAAAACCGCCACGGCCAAGCTGGCCCAAGCCCAGCAACTCGATGAGAAGGGCCGCACTCAAGAAGCTATGGACCTACTCGCCGAAACCGTCCGCGATTTCGCGGGGACGCAGGCCGCCCGGGAGGCCGCGACCCTGCTCGCCACGGTAGCGAATCGTCCCGAGATCATCGCCCGCAAACGTGCCCGTCTCGCCCGCGACTTACTCGCCTCGGCCCGCGACGATCTCCGTCACAACCGCGTCTACGATTGCTTGCAGAAATGCGAACAGCTCACCGCGGGATATGCTGAACTCCCGGAAGCCAAGGAAGCCGCCGCCCTGCACACAGAGATCATCAATAACCCCGATCGGCTCGCCCAAGCCTGCGAGCAGATGAATGACCGGACCGCCGCGATGTACCTAACGTTGGCCGAATCGTGGATCAACAAAGGCCAACCGGCGGAAGCCGTTGCGTGCCTCAAAAAGGTCATGGTTTTATGCCCCAATACCAAACACGCCGAGGTCGCCGCCGCCGAGTTGAAGAAAATTCACGGGCGGACCCCCGCGATAACAACCGGTGGTAGCCAACGCTAGGGCATCTTGCTGTCTGTTCCCTCCGACCACTGGGGACTACTCTGACCACGGTAACAACTGGTCGCAGCCAACGCTCGGGCATCGGCTTTGGCATCTTCACAGCGGCTTGCCCGAGTCTGGCGTCATCAACCTTGACGCGCACCTTGGGTGGCGGCCGCTGAGGTGTCCGAGATGCGACAATAGACTCCGCGGCCAATTGGACAGCAGACTCCGCTTGCCAAGAGAAAGGGTGATGACCCATCAACAACCTGGGTCATTGCACTATCCGCGACAACCAGACGGTCCGCCGCTGCCAAGAGAAAGGGTGAGGACCCATCAACAACCCCCTCCCAGAGCGATGAGATGAGTGGCTCCGACTGCGGACCCTGGGAGGAGCTGGTTGGGGGATTCATGAATGCCGCCGGTCTGTGGTGTTGGCACAACCGGCGGCTGTTTCTATACTTTTGAACATATTGAACGATTGACTAGTAAACGGCGTGGGGGTCGGCAGGGCCGGTTGCTTTCGTCGCCGTGCCGCCGCCATAGCGAGCGTGCCAGCCTTCGGTGGCCCGGATGCTGTGCAATTCTTCCATCGTCAAACCATATTTTGCGAACCACGGCGTTCCGGTTTGGACGATAGCATCCGTTTCTTTCACACGGCGAACGCATTCGGTTTCAGCGAATTTTTGCCGTTCGGCGGGGGTGGGGTAGGTGAAGAACTCCTTCCAGAACGCTCGGCCGCCCAGAATCCCGCTGGCTCCGGCTTTCATCGCCATCTCCACTTGCTTTTTGTACTTGTCGTAATCCACACCCGCCGACAACAACACCCAGGGTTTGACGCAGGCATCGTTGAGTCGCTTGAGGTTATCCATCAGTTGCTGATCGCTTTCATAACCCAACGTCCCGGGGAACTCGGCTTTGTAGACATCGCAGTAGCGGCTCAGATAGTGGGCCGTTTCGATAACCGTTTTCGCTTTCCGTGCTAAGACTTGTTCTTTGGATTCTTCAACGCCGTTGACTTTATACGGAAAATGTAGCGGTTCGAGCAGAAAGAGAATGTCGTGTTGAACACATTGTTCGTAGATTTGCCGGGTCAGCTCAAAGTTGCGTTCTGCGGAATCGAGTTCCCAGGGTTCGAATTGCGCTAACAATTTCACCGCGTCGGCCCCGCAGCGTTTGATTTTGGCGACACTCCAGCCGGGTTCGACTTCACCGATGGGAGCGCCGACGTCATTTTTGCCGCCACCAGATTTTTCAACCCGGATCAAAATTCCTGTGCTCTTCGGAATGGCCAGAGCGGCCACGGTACTGGCGTAACCGTAGTAGCCATCAACCAACAAGCCGGAGCAGTGTGGCGCCAAAGCTCGCGACAGCATCACCTTGGCATCCACGATTTCTGCGTAGGTCGGCTCCTTTTTCATCGCCTCACGCATCATTTTGATCATGGAGCTATTTTGGTCGGTGGCGACCATGGTGAGCGTGCCATTGGGGTTGCTGATGCGCTGCAGGCCGCGGAGTTTGCCCGGTGTTAGGCCGAGGCCGTAGAGGCGGGTAATCGATGTCGTCATGAATTTCCTCTCCCCGGTGTGTCAGAACATTCGCTGCCCATCTTAGGAGGAAGCCGCACTGTGAAAAGGGAGGAAGCCGCACTGTGAAAAGGTCGATGGTCAGGCAATCCATCGATCCTCGACCATTGTTTTCTGGAGAACCGACGACTGGCTGCGGAACCCCGCTTGGAAGTTCGTCGCTGATTTGTAAATCGACTGAAAACCAGCCTCAAGCGCGAGAACGACCGATGCTTTCGTCCCGTGAGATCCGCCAGCAATTCATCGACTTTTTCTGCCAACGTCACGGTCACACCTACGTTCCCTCCTCACCCGTGGTGCCCCTCAACGACCCCACACTGCTCTTCACCAACGCTGGGATGAATCAATTCAAACCGTACTTCCTCGGTACGGAGAAGCCGCCTTATCTCCGGGTGGCCAACACGCAAAAGTGCATTCGCGCCGGAGGAAAACATAACGACCTCGATGATGTTGGGAAGGATACTTACCACCACACTTTCTTTGAGATGCTCGGAAACTGGAGTTTCGGCGACTACTTCAAAAAAGAAGCGATCGCCATGGCCTGGGAACTGCTCACCCAGGTGTGGCAACTCGACCCTGAGCGCTTGCACGTCACCGTTTTTGAAGGCGACGACGAAGCTGGCATCCCCCGCGACGACGAAGCCGCCGCCTATTGGCGCCAGGTTGGCGTTCCGCCGCAGCGGATTCACTTGGGCAGTAAAAAGGACAATTTCTGGGAGATGGGCAATACCGGACCATGCGGTCCTTGTACAGAAATTCACATTGACCGTACGCCTGATAAAACCGGTGCTCGCCTCGTCAATGCCGGGACCGATCAGGTGATCGAAATTTGGAACTTGGTGTTCATTCAGTTCAACCGCAATGAGGATCAGAGCCTGACACCCCTGCCGGCCAAACACGTCGATACTGGCATGGGCTTTGAGCGCATCTGTGCGGTGATTCAAGGTAAGAATAGTAATTATGATACTGATGTTTTCACGCCGCTCTTCGCGGCTATCCAGCAGGTCACCGGCTTCGGCCAACCGTATGGAGGTTCCCTCCAAAGCCTGCCCGATACGGCCTATCGCGTGATTGCTGATCACATCCGTACCCTGACTTTTGCTCTCACCGATGGTGCGGCGATTGGGAATGTGGGTCGCGATTATGTCCTGCGGCGGATTCTGCGTCGGGCGGAACGCTACGGCTATCAAATCTTGGGCACCACCGAGCCGTTTCTGTATCGCTTAGTACCGACGGTGGTGGAATTGATGGGGGATGTTTTCCCCGAGTTGCAAAAGAACCCACACCGGGTTATGGACCAAATCCGCGACGAAGAAACCGGTTTTCTCCGCACGCTGCATCGTGGCATCAAGCTCTTCAATCGGATTGCGACCGACATGAAAAAGGAAGGCCGGACACAAATCCGCGGTAGCGAAGCCTTCCAACTGCACGATACCTACGGCGTTCTGATCGACATTACGCTGCAAATGGCGCAGGAACAAGGGCTGACGGTTGATCTTGCGGGCTTCGAGAAGGAAATGGAAGAAGCCAAAACCAAAGCCCGCGAAGGGGGTAAGAAATTCACGATCGCTGCGGTTCAGGGGTCGCTTCCGCCCACCGATGATGCGCCCAAGTATCAGAACGCCCCGGTCACTGCGAAGGTTCTGGGCTGGGTGAAGGATAATACCGTGGTGACAAGCGGTGTGCTTCATGCTGGGGAATCGGCCGCCTTGCTTTTAGATCGAACGTGTTTCTACGCGGAGCAGGGGGGGCAGGTCGGCGACACGGGAACCATCCGCGCGGAGATGGCCGATTTTGAAGTCCACGACACGCAACGGTTGGGCGAGACGGTTTTACACATCGGTACGCTGCATGAGGGGCAACTGGCCGTGGGCGCTAGCGTCGAGGCCGTACCCGCCACCCTGCGCCGGCTCAATATCATGCGCAACCACACCGCCACCCACTTGCTCAACCTCGCCTTGCGGCAAGTGTTAGGGCAGCATGTGGAGCAAAAGGGATCATTGGTCGATGACGAGAAAACGCGCTTCGATTTCAGCCACGAGAAACCAATTACGGCTGAACAACTGCGGGAAATCGAACGGTGCGTCAACCGGCATATCATCCGGGATGAAGGCGTCGTGGCGATGGTAATGCCCCTGGAGAAAGCCAAACAGATTCCCGGGGTGCGCGCAGTCTTTGGGGAAAAGTACCCGGACCCTGTGCGGGTGGTCATGATCGGTGCGGAATCTCCTGAAAAAGTCACCTACGACACGTCTGTGGAATTCTGCGGTGGCACTCATATGCCGCGGACCGGGCTGATTGGCTACTTCAAAATCGTGGCACAGGAGCCTGTCGCCAAAGGGATTCGGCGGATTACAGCGGTCACGGGCCAGCCGGCTTACGATGAGGTGCAAAATCGCAGTGCGGTGATCGACGAGTTGACGGCCCAACTGCAATGCCGCCCCGAGGAACTCCCGGTCCGTGTCGTCGCCCTTCAGGAACAGCTCAAGGCCGCGCAAACGCAACTCAAAAAAGCGGCGGGCGCGGCCCTGACGGCATTGATCGATGACCGAATCGCCCACGCCGAAACAATCAACGGAGTGAAACTCATCATCGCCCAGCTACCCGAAGGGGCCAGCAACGAGACGGTGCGCACCCAAATTGATCGGATCAAAAATAAATGCGGCTCCGCGTTTGTTGTCCTCGGTTGGAGTGAGGGCGAAGGTCACGCCGCGCTGGTGGCCGCACTGACGGCCGATGTTGTGAAAAAAGGCTGCAAAGCGGGGGAAATTGTGAAACAATTGGCCCCCCTCATCGGTGGCGGCGGGGGGGGCAAACCCGACATTGCCCAGGCGGGCGGCAAAGAGCCGGGGAAGTTACCCGAGGCCCTGAAGCGTGCCGAAGAGCTGGGCCGCGCCGCTCTCGCCCGTTAGGCGCCCCCTATTCCGCTTCACAACGTCCTTGCCGGCTTGGGGAAGGGCCGTGGCTGGCTGGTTGCGCCACTTCAGAGGCCCGCTTCAGGTTGGACCACCACGTGACTGGCACCATCCACGGCAAAGGCCACGGCGGCCTCACTCGAGGTACGCCATTCGGCCAAGGCCCAACCGGCGCTGGCCAGCGCCGGATCACGCACGGCTTTCACCCGGGGGGGGAATCGGGGGTTCAATTCAACGTCGAAATCCGCCAAATAGGCCACTGTTGCTCCTGCGGCTTTGATAACTGCCTCCTTGCAGGTCCAACCGCGAAAAAACGCGGCCAAGTGATCCGACGCCGACAGCCCCCGGAATTCTTCGGCTTCGGTTCGCGAAAAGTAACGGCCCACCAAGCCGACAACATCGATGACCGGCCGTATCCGCTCGATGTCCACACCCATGCGGTGATAGCCGATGGCCACAACGGCCCATCCATCGGTATGGGTTACGTTGAAATGAATCGGTGGCGCAGCGTCCGCCAGAACTGGCTTGCCCGAGGGTAGATAGGTGAGAGGAACCGTTCGCGGGTCCTGAGCGAGATAGTCCCCCAGAAGCCGCCGGAGCAATCCCCGGCCAATAACGAACTGCTCCCGGGCTTTCGCGATTTTGTAACGCCAAGCCCGCGACTGTTCGTCGGCTGTCAGAAGGTTCAAAAGACGGTCCGAGGATTCTGGGGGAGTTTCAAGATTGATCAGCCATGCGAAAATCTCATGGGCGTCAATGATTTGCGCCCAATCGCCAGGATGGGTGCGGACCCGGACCACGACCGACTGTGGCGGAGCAGCCGGGGCTGTTGTGCCATTCCGATTGGCCTTTGAAAATCCGTGCAAAGTTGCTATCCGCGGAGTCATGAACACTCTCATTGTGCTTTCGGGGCTGATCGTTGGCCAGCCAGCCAGCTTGCCGGCATCGTTTCATTCTCCCCAACCGGTGGCGGCCAAAGGCGAGGTGAAGGCCGGACCGCCGCTTGTTCATACCTTCGACCTTGTGAACACAACCGATAAGACCGTCACCATCACGAAAATCGAAGCCGGTTGTGGCTGTTTCCGGCAATCATTGGGCCACATGGTACTACCGCCGGGGCAAAAAACACAATTGCTCCTCGAAGTCAACACCCTGACTCAGCCCGAAGGCCCCAATCGTTGGCAAGCCGTTGTTTCCTACAAGCTGCAATCTGCCGGCGATCCTGACCAAAGCGGGGAACTTCTCCTCCAAATTACGGCAACACTGATTCGCGAAGTAATAATTCAACCTCCCCAAATGGCTTTTTCCGCCAGCGGCGCAGCAACACAAACCCTCACGATCACCGACAAACGACCTAAACCCTTGACAGTCAAAAAAGTTACGACATCAGCCCCCTATTTGACCGCGGAGTTGGTGCCCGTGGCCAACACGCCAGCCGAAGCGCCGCAGCTTCAGACTATCCGAGTTCAGCTCACAGCGCAAGCTCCTGTGGGGCATCGCGATGAAGTTGTGGTTTTGTATACGGATGATCCCACCTACCCGGAACTGCGGGTTCCCGTGCGGGTGCAGAAACAGTTGGCTGCGAAGGTCCGGGTTGTTCCCGAGGAAGTGAATTTACGGCTGGCGGCGGGACAAACCGAAGCGTCGGCGCTGGTGCAGTTGCGCGCGCGCGATGACCACGCGATCGCCGTAACCAGTGTAGAAAGCGATCTGCCTGGGGTTGTGCTGAAACATTCAGAGGGTTCGGGGGCTGTAGTCACCCTCCGCGTCACGATCCCCGACCATCTAACCACCCAGGCTGGCAAGTGCTATGTCCGTGTGCGTTTGGACGATCGCAGCGAGGTGCTTATCCCTGTAACGTGGACGGGGCGGAAGAAATGAAGGCGAGGGTTCGTTGGGGCTTCTAGGAGTACCTTGTCGGGTCCGCCGTGGCTAGGGTCGAAGCCCCAAACCCATACTCCAGTGGACTTCCTCACTGTAGGTGGACTATGGGACGACAGTGGCTGGTGTCGAAGCCCCAAAACCCAATACTCCAGGACCTTCAGGTGGGAAATTTCATTTACAATGGAGAGTATTCGGCCAAGCTGTTCCCACAACTGTGTGGGGAATGACGAAGCGGTCGAATCCATTGAGCCGGCAGACGTCGGGCTTCGAGCAGGGGGTGGTGAACTTGGATAACCATTCCACGGAGCGCCATCAGCGGTTATCACGTGCAGCGGCGCAGCGACTGAGTTTGTATCTACGATGTGTGGCCCGTTGGCCCACCGGGGAAGACACCATCTCCAGTGGACAAATCGCGATCGCGGTGGGTGTCAGCGATGCCCAAGTCCGCCGGGATTTGGCGGCATTGGGCCATCTTGGTCAACGCGGGGTTGGCTACGATCCGCGGGAATTGGCCCAAGCGATTCGTGCGGCCTTGGGCATTGACCGGTCGTGGCGGGCCGTTCTGGTGGGTGTTGGTAACCTCGGTCGAGCGTTGCTGAAGTACCAAGGTTTTCGGGCGCAAGGGTTTGAAATCGTCGGGCTGTTTGATAGCGATCCGGCGAAAATCGATCAGGAAATTGAAGGACTGCGCGTGGAAGCCGTGGAGTATCTGACAACCCGCACCGCCGCCTTGCAAGCCGAGTTGGCCGTGCTGACAGTGCCCGCCGACACCGCCCAAGCCGTGGCGGAAAGTTTAGTGGCAGCAGGAATTCGCGGCATTTTGAACTTCGCTCCCGTGGTGCTGAAACTTCCACGGCAGGTCCGCTTGGTCACGGTGGACTTGGCGATTCAACTGGAACAGTTGGCTTTCCAAGTCCAACAAGGTGATTTCCGCCCTCCCGACGACGATTAGTCCCGCCCCCCGAAGCGGGCGAAATTGGGCGAAAATGATAACTTCTGCCAAAAAGTCCATCACCGCACATCTTTGACGCAACGGAAGCCGGTGTGGTTGGCGCTACTGTCGGTGGGGTTTTTGTCGCGGGCGGAGGGTAGGTAACGCCGGCAGTAACCATCATCACACAAAAATGAACCACCGCGGCGGACTTTTTGTGGTTGCATTTCGCCATCGATCAACGGGCCTCGCTCTGGCCCTTGGGGGTTCACCGGAGGGGATACCTTGTAGTAATCCGGGTCGTACCAATCGGCACACCACTCCCAGGCGTTGCCGCTCATGTCGTAAAGGCCATAGCCGTTGGGTGGGAAGCTTTTGACCGGGGCCAAACCCACGAAACCATCCTCACCACGATCGTGGGCGGGGAAGTCGCCTTGATAGGTGTTGGCATACCATTTCCCCCCCTCACCCTGCTTGGCGCTACCCCAGCAGAACGGCTGGCGATCAAGACCCCCGCGGGCGGCGAATTCCCATTCGGCCTCTGTCGGCAGGCGTTTACCGGCCCATTGGGCATACGCGTTGGCATCTTCCCAGGCAATTTGGACCACGGGGTAATTCCGCTTGCCCCTCACAGAGCTTTGTGGCCCTTCCGGATGCCGCCAATTCGCTCCTGGTACATATCGCCACCAAACCCCCGGATACTCGAACGGATTGACGGCCGTAGGTACAAACACCGCCGAACCCGCCTTCAGCAACAAGGGATCGGCGTTGGGATATTGTTCGCGCGTCGGCACGCGCTCCGCAACCGTCACATAGCCAGTAGCTTTGACGAAAGCGGCAAACTGGCCGACGGTGACCTCGGTGACATCCATGTAAAACGGCGCGATCGTCACTTCGTGCGCTGGGCGTTCGTCGGGTGGGCCATCATCGCGACCCATCCAGAAGGTTCCCCCGGGGATGAGAACCATTTCCGGTTCCGTTTCGTCCGCTTCACGCAATGGGTCATATTCCCAATCCCAGCTCATCGCGATCAGGACACCGGCCAGAGCTACCAAAACGCCGGTGGGTACAATCCACCACCACGAACCAGAGCGCGGGGGCGTCGCTGGGGTCCGATGTGGTTCCGAGGATGGCCTGCTCATGTTGCCACCTGAAAGGGAAGAAAAGTTCTTCACTGCGGTGCATTTTAGCAGAGTTTGTGGTGCGCAAGGGTTAATGAGGGGGTGATTGGCGGCCAGGCTGGGGCGTGTCGATTGTGCGCGGCTTGTTCAAGGAATCAGAGTTTTCAGGAACCAGAGCCTTCGGCACAAATTCTTCACGGAACCAGCGCTTTCAACACAAACTTCTCCTTCAATCGCCCACAAGGCGTGAATCGCCCAGGAAGCGTGGAGATTGTGCGATGGGTTGTGGAGGGGACTTCTCGGACCGTCAGTAGCTTGAAGTTCACCCTTTGCGAGCGATTCACAGCGAACCGCATCGGCTTCGATCCGCTCGAGGTCATCAGTAGCTTGAAGTTCACCGTTTGCGAGCGATTAAAAGCACCGCGCCGCTCGCCATAAAGATCGCCGCGGTGCTTAAACCGATTTCCGCTCCCAACGCAAACAACAGCCCAAACCCAATGCTCGCGAGAAAATCGCCAATCCCGTTGACGGTGGCCAAAACACCCATGCCGGTGCCGCGAAGGCTCGCATCGGGCACCAGGTCCGCCGTGAGGGCCGGTTCGAGAGCTTCTTCCACCGCCAGATACACCCCCGCCAACCCAAAAAGCACAACCAACCAACCGAGACTGACGGTTTGCGCCAGCGATAGTGCGGCCAAACCCATCATCACCACAGCTCCCAGAGCATATCCACCAGCAAGGGTCTGGCGACGGCCGAAGTGGTCGCCCAACCAGCCCGCCGGGAAGGCCGCTATCGCGCCGGCAGCGTTTTTCCAGGCATACAGCAGCCCAGCCAAGGTCGCCGCTTCTTGCACTCCGTGCGTGGGAGTCAAAAGAACAGTGGCTACAAAAATGAGAAGTGTATGAGAGAAATCGCCGATTCCAAAGACCAGCACCGGTGCTAAGAATCGCCAAAACCGACGTGGTAGCAATCGCAAGGAGGCACTGAAACGTAACCCCGGTTTGGGGGTGAAACGCTGTTCGCGAATCAGGGCCGCGAATGTGATGGCCGCCCCCAAACCAGGAATCAGCGTGATGAGAAAGACCCAGCGATACACCGACGCCGGTTGCTCGAACCAGTGGTGGGGTAACAGGGCGATGAGGCCAGCCGCCGCCAACGGGCCGACGATCGCGCCCAAAGTATCACCGGCCCGATGAAAGCCAAAGGCTTTGCCGCGGTTGGCTTCATCCACGGCATCGGCCAGAATCGCGTTCCGCAGTGGCCCGCGTAAACCTTTGCCAATCCACGCCAACGATTTGGCGCAGAAGACCAGCGGCCAGCCCACTGCCAAGGCACACAGGGCGAATGCCGAGCCGGTGAGGGCATAGCCCCCCACGACAAACGCTTTGCGATGCCCAATGCGGTCGGAATACCATCCGATGAGCAGTTTGACGGCATTGGCCAGAAGATCGGCAACGCCTTCGATCACCCCAAGAACCCGACCGGTGAAGTCGGGCGGCAGTCCCAGAATGAGCAGAAACCCGGGCAGAATCGCGGTGGCCATTTCGTAGCCAAAATCAGCGAAAAAGCTCGTCAGCCCGGCTCCGAGGACGGTTCGGTTCAACCATCCGGAGCAGGGCATTGGCGCTGATGATTCTGCTGGAGGGAAGGTCACCGTTGCACGCGTGAAGCCTGGGGAAATTAGCCGAAGAAGGCTGTGATAGGCGTTCCCCGTGGCCAGCCATCGGACCACCGCCGATGGTTCAGGGCAGGGGAAATCAGCCTAACAACGCTTTGATAGGCGTTCCCTCACTGCGTGGGAAGGTGCGACCGATGGGGCTGCGCAAGGTCTTTTCGTGATTGATGCCCAAAGCCGCAAGGACAGTGGCGTGAAGATTTTGGATAGGCTGCGGATCACGGGGTTGTTTGCCACCGCTGGGGTCGCTTTCCCCCACGACGCGACCACCGACAATCCCACCCCCGGCGATCGCCGCGGTGAAATTGTGGGGCCAATGATCGCGACCGGCCAAGGCGTTGAGCTTCGGCGTGCGACCAAATTCCCCCACGCACACCACAACCGTCCGCCGGAGCAGATCGCGTCGTTTCAGATCACGAATCAGAGCAGCAAACGCCGGATCGAGGGTTTGCTTCAGTTGGCTGGTCAGTTCATGGTTGTTGGCGTGGGTATCCCAGCCACTGAGGGTGACCTCCACACAGCGCACGCCAACCTCAATCAGCCGCCGCGCCGCCAAGCATCCACGGCCAAAGGGCGTGTGGCCGTATTCGCGGCGCAGCGATTCGGGTTCATGGGAAACATCGAAGGCTTTCAGCTGTTCGGAACTCATCATCCGTTGGGCTTTTTCAAGCGTGTCGCGATGACCCGTTTCTCGAACCCGCGAACCGCGACGCTGGGCGAAAGCGTCTTCCACAATTTTCAAATCCTCCAATCGTTGCTGGAAGCGCTCGCGCGCGACCGGGGGGGTGGTATCGGGCACAGGTTGGGCTGGGTCGTACACTTTGAAGGCGTCGTACTCGGCACCCAAAGCCCCGCCGCGCGCAGGCCAATCGTTGGGCAGAATTGAGATATGTCGCGGAATGTCGAGCCGATCGTCCGCCAGGGCGTGGCAAATGATCGCTCCCAGCGAGGGATAGGTGATGGTCGCATCGGGGCGATAGCCGGTTTTAACGGTCGCGGTTCCCCGTTCGTGGTCGCCTTCTTTGCTCCATAACGAACGCACCAGAGAGATGTGTTCCATCTGCTCGGCGATCTGCTCTAGCCCCGAAGCCAATTGAATCCCCTTGGCGGCGGTGGCAATCGCGGTGGTACCCGCAGCGATTTCTGTACCAGGGTGAGGGTCGAAGGTTTCCAACTGGCTGGGGCCGCCGGCCATCCACAACACGATGAGCGACTGCGCCGGTTGACGGCTCTGCTCCGCGGCGCGCGCCAGTACTCTGCCCAGCGGCGTTAGCCATGCCAGCGAACTGACTCCCCCCGCCAGAAACTGGCGGCGATGGATCGGATATTCCCCAGTAACCACCGTTCCTGCTCCCCTGCACCCCGGAAACCTTCTCTTCAGAATTTACCTGGCCGACGCCGGGAAGTTTCATTCCCCAGTCAATTCATGCCAAAAGTCCTCTCCGTCGGAATAGCCTCTCCGTCGGAGTAGAAGAGGATTGTTTTCCATGGGGAGAAATTTTCCACGCCGGCGATGATCACTGCACCGCAAACCCCCGGTTAGACATCACTTTCTAGACAGCGCCCTCTAGACAGCGCTTTAGACATCGCTTTCCAAAGGGATGGCATAACGTTGTAAGTCTTCGAGGTCGACAAATTCCAAGGCATGGATGTGGGTTGCTTCGAGAATGACCGGGCAGGCCACACCGGCTTCGAGCGATTGTTTCCACCGGGTGATACAGACACACCAGCGATCGCCCGGTTTCAGGCCGGGAAACCCATAAAATGGGAAGGGTGTGATGAGGTCGTTGCCGATCGACTTTTGGTGGGCCAGAAACTCGGCTGTCACCTGGCAGCAGATGGTGTGAAGCCCTTCGTCGTCGGGTCCGGTATTGCAGCAACCATCGCGGTAGAACCCCGTGAGGGGTTTCAGGGAGCAGGTTTGGAGGGGACCTCCCAGAACGTTCTTGGCGGTAGGCATGGTGTCAGTCCCGGTAGGGGGTGGAATGCGAGGTGTCTGATGTCATCATAGTCACAATGAGGTGTTGAACAGCAGGGTGATCCATAAGAAATCCGTGCCAGGCCCGAACGCGAACTGGCTCGACGCCGGGCAGCCGGCATTCGTCGACCGTTACAATCCAGTCGTTTTCGGTGTCTCCCAGCGGCAGCCAACGTCGGCGGGGGCCAGCGGTTCCGACGACAAGTGTGAACGGAAACCCATGCAGAGGCGGCAGTTGGGCCATCCGTTGCTCTGATAAAAGCCATCGTCCGCAATCGCTTGCCAAGACTCGGAACGGCGGCCACCACTGCCAGGCCCACCGGGCCATCCGCGGGGGCACCTGCGGTGTCCCCAAACAGATCAGGTGGTGGATTTTCAACGTGGGCACAGCGGCCACAGCCGCTCGCAATAATAGTCCCCCCAGGGAATGACCTACCAGCCCCACAGGTTGATTCCGACGGGCCAGACTGTGCAGCAGCCGTGCCAAACGTAGGACGATTCGCGATACCGATTCCAGGAGGCCGAGGTAGCCGAAAAACCGGGTCCGATGGCCAGCGCGGCGCAATGCCGCCGCCAAGCCGAACATCGATAGTGGCGTGCGCCCAAGCCCGTGCACTAGAACGACTTGCATCGATTCTCTCAGCCAGGAAGCAGGTCTTTGACGACCTCTTGTTCCTGGAGCAGTTCGTCTAATGTGATTTTGAATTTCTCGCGGCCAAAAGCGTCGAGCGTCAGACCTTCGACGACCTTCCAGTTGCCATCGCCGCTGGAAGTACAGGGATAGCCGAACACCAAGCCGGGGGGAACCCCATATTCCCCCCGAGACACGATGGCCGCACTGGTCCAATCACCCGGGGGGGTTCCGCGAATCAGGCTTTTGAGATGGTCGATGGCCCCATTGGCTGCGGAGAAGGACGATGAGACTTTGGTGGTGTCGATGATGAATTTGCCGCGTTCCTGGCATTGCGGCACGAAGGTGTTTTCCAGCCAGGCCCGGTCGGTAATGACGCGGGTGGCGGGTTGGCCGTTGATTTTGGCGTTGGTGAAGTCGGGGTATTGAGTATTGGAGTGGTTGCCCCAAATCGTAACACAGCTGACGGCTTCGCAGCCCACTCCGGCTTTGGCGGCCAAGGCGTAAACGGCTCGGTTGTGGTCCAGACGGGTCATGGCGTGCCAGCGATCGGCCGGTACATCCGGGCCATTTTTGTAAGCGATCAGGCAATTGGTGTTACACGGGTTGCCGACAACCAAAATCCGCACATCGCTGGCGGCGTTTTTGGCGATGGCTTGCCCTTGGCCCACGAAGATAGGGCCGTTTTTGCGGATCAGGTCTTTGCGTTGTTCACCGGGTCCGCGGGGGGCGGCGCCCACGAGGATGGCGTAGTTGCAATCTTTGAAAGCGACATTCGCATCATCGGTGATTATCACGTCTTGGAGGGTGCTGAAACCGCAGTCTTGCAGTTCATACATCGCTCCTTCCAGGTTTTTCATGGCCACTGGTAATTCCAACAGCTGCAGGATCACCTTGGTTTCCGGCCCAAACACTTCGCCGGAAGCCAGGCGCACGATCAAGCTACTCGAAACCCGACCCGCGGCCCCGGTCACCGCAACACGCACCACTTTCGCCATAGCGATTACCCCGTGCAGAACCGTGAAAACGACCAAACGCGGTTAAGTTAGTGATCGGCGCTGCCCTCGCCACTAGAATCGCCGTGGCCGACTCATACCGTAAGCTGTGAACGCGCTTTCCGGCATCCAGCCGGGACATCGCAACACAGGAGACATGGGCAATGGTGAAAGTCGGTATCAACGGCTTCGGCCGTATCGGGCGATTGGTGTTCCGGGCGTTGGTCGAGCAAGGATTGCTCGGCAAAAAGCTGGATGTCGTCGCGGTCAACGACCTGGTTCCGGCCGATAATTTGGCCTATCTGCTCAAATACGATTCGGTCCAGGGCAAGTTCAAATACCCCGTCGAAACGAAAAAGTCGAAGCCGGGATTGGATGCCGACGACATTCTGGTCGTCGATGGTCACGAGATCAAATCCTTGGCCATCAAATCTACTCCGGACCAATTGCCGTGGAAAGAGCTGGGGGTGGATTACGTTCTGGAGTGTACCGGCTTGTGGACCGAAGCGGCCAAAGCCAAAGGTCACCTCGCGGCCGGGGCCAAGAAAGTCATCATTTCAGCACCGGCGAAAGAAGAAGACATCACGGTGGTCATGGGTGTCAATCACGAGAAGTACGATCCGGCCCAGCACCATATCATCTCCAATGCCAGTTGCACCACGAATTGCCTGGCCCCCGTGGTGCATGTGTTGCTCAAAGAAGGCTTTGGTATTGAAGAAGGGCTGATGACCACCGTACACAGCTACACCGCGACGCAAAAGGTGGTCGATGGCCCTGGGGGCAAGAAGGACTGGAAAGGCGGGCGGGCAGCGGCCTGCAATATCATCCCCAGCACCACCGGCGCGGCCAAGGCCGTGGGTTTGGTCTGCCCCGAAGTCAAAGGCAAGCTCACCGGGATGGCCTTCCGCGTACCAACACCCACCGTCTCGGTCGTCGATTTAACGGTCAGAACGACCAAAGCCACAAGCTACCAAGAAATTTGTGCGGCAATGAAGAAAGCCAGCGAAACCTACCTGAAAGGTATTCTCAGCTACACCGAAGACGACGTCGTCTCGACCGACTTCATCCATGATCCAGCCAGTAGTATCTTCGATGCCGGCAGCGGGATCGAACTGAACAGCAACTTCTTCAAACTGATCGCTTGGTATGACAACGAATGGGGTTACAGCAACCGTTGCGTTGATCTGCTCCAGTACATGATCTCCAAAAGCCACTAGCCAAGAGTTGGTGAAACCGGGGTTGTCGACCAACCCCGGGGATTGAACGCATACCAACCAGGCCGCGATTGGTCCCATCGACCACGCCACGGTCCTTCGTACCAGCGCGTGGTCCTCGTTTGACCATCGGAGAGACCCGAATGCCGAAAAAAACACTGACTGATCTGGGCGATTGCCAAGGGAAAAAAGTCCTCGTTCGGGTGGATTTCAACGTCCCCCTCGACAAAAAAACTGGGGAGGTGAAGAACGACCGGCGCATTCGCGCAGCCCTGCCCACGCTTCGTTACCTGCTCGACGCCGGGGCAGCCGTGATCGCCATGAGCCACCTGGGGCGACCGGAAAAGGCCAAACCCGAGGAACGCCAATTCCTCACTATGGATAAGGTTGCGGCCAAATGCGCTGAACTGCTGGGCCGCCCGGTCCGCAAAGCGGCCAACGACGTTGTCGGCCCCGCCACGACGGCCGCCGTCGCCGCCCTGAAACCCGGGGAGGTCGTCTTGCTCGAGAATCTCCGCTTCGACCCCCGAGAACAGAAGAACGACCCAACATTCGCCGCCGCAATCGCTGAACTGGGCGATGCTTACGTCAACGATGCCTTCGGTACCTGCCACAACGACAACGACGCCAGCATGGTGGCGGTACCGGCGGCGATGAAGGCCGCTGGCAAGCCCCGGGCGGTGGGCTTTTTGGTCGCCCGGGAATTGGACGTGATTGATGGCTTGCTGGCGCATCCGCAAAAACCGGTGCTGGGCATCATGGGCGGGGCCAAAGTTTCCGACAAACTGGCCTTCATCGCGGCACTGCTGCGGAAAGTCGACCATCTGCTCATTGGCGGGAAAATTACCTACGCCTTCCTGAAAGCCCGCGGCGTGGATGTCGGCAGTACCAAGGTCGACGACGCCGAAATCCAAGCGGTTCAGGGGTTACTGACCCATGTTGGCAGCCAAATCACGCTGCCGATCGATTACGTGGTGGCCCAAAGCGACAACTTGCAACAAACCCAGATTTGCGAAGGTTCGATCCCCACCGGTTACGAGGGCGTCGATATTGGCCCCAAAACCATCGCATTGTACCAGGCGAAAATTGCCAACGCCGCGACCGTGATCTGGAACGGACCGCTGGGGTGGTTTGAACAAGCGGCTTTTGCCCGGGGCACACGAGCCATCGCTGAGGCGATGGCGGCCAATCCGGGGGTAACCGTCGTGGGGGGGGGCGAAACCGCCGAAGCTGTAGAACAGTTCGGTTTGGCCGAGAAGATGACCCACGTTTCCACCGGCGGGGGGGCATTTCTGGCTTATGTGGAAGGAAAACCCTTCCAGAGCTTAGCGCAAATTGATGAAAAGTGAATTGTCACGCAAGTTGTTAACAAATAGGAGTTTGCATATGCTGGCGTGTGGCCGAAGCGCGGCCGCAGGCCAGCAAGACCTCCGACAGTTCCCGAAACCCTCTTGCAACAATCCGGACTTTCGATTCCCATACGCCCAAGGCCCAACGACTTCAGGAGTCCTGAGGTGGAACGCATGACAACCGAACGGCCCAAACGCGGTGTACCGGAAGGGCTGTGGCTCCGGTGCCCGGGTTGCAAGGCCACGGTGTACAAAAAGGAAGTCGAAGCGCGGCAGCATGTCTGTCCCGAATGTGATCACCATTTCACGATGCCTGCCCGCGAACGCATCGCCCAACTGCTCGATGAAGGTACTTTCGAAGAATGGGATGCCGACATTCGCCCCTGTGATCCGTTGAACTTCGTCGATCGTATCCCCTACCATCAACGCTTGGCGGAAGAGCAAGCCAAAACCGGGATGCTTGATGCGGCCGTCACCGGCCGAGGTTTCATTCGCGGTCGTCCGGTGGTGTTAGGTATTACGGATTTCTCCTTCATGGCCGGCAGCATGGGCAGCGTGGTGGGGGAGAAACTGACCCGGGCCGCCGAACGGGCCACGGCAATGCGCTTGCCGCTCATCTTTGTCAGCGGTTCCGGCGGTGGTGCCCGCATGCAAGAGGGGATTCTTTCTCTGATGCAGATGGCAAAAGTTTCCGCCGCGTTAGCTCGTTACGACTCCGCCGGGGGGCTGTACATCGCCATTCTGACCAACCCCACGATGGGCGGCGTGGCCGCGAGTTGGGCGTTGCAAGGCGATATTACTCTGGCGGAACCCAAAGCCATGATCGGTTTCGCCGGCCGCCGGGTCATCAGCAATACCGTGCGAGTTGAACTTCCCGAGAACTTCCAAACGAGCGAATTCTTACTCAAACATGGCTTCATCGACCGCGTCGTTCACCGCAAGGACTTACGAACCGAGGTAGCCCGTATCATCGACTATTGCCAAATCAAAGAATTATGATCGCAGCGAAGAAGGGCATCGATGGCGCGGTTCCAGACACCGTTCATCCCCATCGCGCACCGTCGCGTCGGGTAGTAATAACTCCTGCAATAACTCCTACGTTCAATAACTCCTGCGTTCGACTTAGCTCTCATCAACCTGGCCCGCCACGATGCGTTAGTAACACCTTCACCACCAGGACCCGATCGTGACAGGTCGGGAAAAAGTCTGTAAAGTACATTCCAAACCCGACGCGGGAGTGTGGGCTAGACCCGACGCGGGAGTCTGGGATCGCGCATCGGCCCGCAACGGTTGCAACTCCCCATCTCCCCCGCCCTTTTCGGCCGGGTGCAACGATTACTGCAAGGGTGTCCCGTGGGATTGTTCGATTTCCTCTTCGGCAAAGGCTCGGCTCAATCCAAAGATAAAAGCAAAACCGGCAAACAACCGACCTCCACGATGTCGTCGTCGGCCGCGGTGACCACCTCGCCGATGGCCAAAATGAACCCCAAGAAACTCAATGTGGCCAAGCGATTTGAACTGAGCGGCCGAACCGGGCAGGGCAGCATGTCCAAAGTGTATCGAGCCTACGACCGCGAGCTGGGCCGGCATGTGTGCTTGAAAATTCTCGATAAAGAGAAAACCAAACGCTTCGAAGCTCGCTTCGTTGGCTTAAAGAAACCCAGTGAAGGGGAAATCTGCATGTCCCTGCGGCATGACAATATCGTCCGCAGCTATGAATTCGGTTACACCACCGAGGGCGAACCCTATCTCATTATGGAGTGGGTCGAAGGCTTAGGATTGAACTACCTCATCGAAACCCGTTCCCCGCAACTGACGGGCCATCGCATCAACTATCTGGGCCAACTGTGTGATGCCGTCCAATACCTCCACGATAACAAATGGCTCCACCGCGACCTGTGCCCCCGCAATGTGATGATCAACCAAGAAGGCGTGCTGAAACTGATCGACTTCGGCCTCACATTGCCCTACACCCCACCGTTTTGCGCGGCTGGCAACCGCACGGGCACTCCCGACATTCTCGCTCCGGAAATCATCCGCCGCAAAGCCACCGATCACCGCGTGGATTTATTTGCTTTGGGGATAACTGCTTATGAAGTCTTCACCGGTCAGCTACCCTGGGAACGCTCAGTGTCGAGCGAAGAGACGTTCCATCGTCGCCTCAACACCCCCCCGAAAACGGCGAAGGAATTAAATCCTGATATCGATGATGAACTTTCTGAGATTCTCTACCGCGCGATTGCCAACGACCCAGCCGACCGTTTCCCCTCTGCCAAAGCCTTCAAAGAAGCATTGTTACAACTCGAAAAGCAAGATTATTGAGATCGAAAAGCAAGATTATTGAGAAGCCCTAATTAGAAAAGCAAGATCATTGACAATCCCCAATCCCCCGTCGAAAAGCCAGCGCGATGATTGAGAATCCTCAGTCCCCCGCGGCAGCATTTCGTCTTGCGCAGCGGCCGTTGACCCAACCATGTTCATGTTCTTCACCACCTATCCTTTAACGCATCATTTCGTCCCGTGCAGCGGCGGTTGACCCAACACAGCCGCGGCGGCCACAGCGGCTGTTTCAATCCGCAAAATGCGCGGCCCAAGATGGGCCACTTGCCACTGCGCGGCCACCGCTGAGGTCACTTCTTCTTCCGTCAAGCCCCCTTCGGGTCCAATCGCCACGGCGACGGCTTGTGCCGCAGGCGGCAAAGTTGTGGCATCTGTTCGCGGATGCAACACGAATCTCTGTGCTGGTAAATCTGGGTTGCGGATGAACGATTCCCAACGTTGCGGGGCTGCGATCACCATGAGACGATTGCGCCCGCATTGTTTGCTGGCTTCAACCACCATCCGGGCGAATTTCTCCACAACTGTCGATTTCGGTTGCACGATCGAGCGGGCGGTGATGAGTGGAACGAACTGCGTTACCCCCAGTTCGGTCAACTTTTCGATAAGAAAATCCGCCCGATCGCCTTTAGGAAGAGCACAACCGACAATCAGGGGATACTTCAGCTCCCGATCGGCCCATTCGCGTGACAGAATACGAAGGGTGACCGAGCGTTTGCCCACGGCAACCACGTCCGCGGGGTACTCGGAATTATCCCCGTTGAACAGCACAATGCGGTCACCCGGGCGATAACGGCAGACGGCCGCGAGATGATGGGCCTCCGCTCCGGTCAGCTGGAATTCTCCCGGGCTGAGGGGTTCGGGCGTGAAGAAACGTTCCGACACCAGAGGATTACTTTCGGAGGACTGGCGGAGTTACCATCGCTTCTTCGGCGAGATTCACAAATTCATTGTAGGCATCGGCCGCAGGTGGCGGGGGGGCATCTGGGGCCGAGGCGGTTGTCGTTGGAACCGTGACAATATTCAGGCCCCAAAATGAGTCATAAGACTCCGTGGTTCGAGAAGCGGGAGTATCTTTCACCATCGCCGCAACCTCCTTGGGGTCGGTTTTACCAAAGAATCCTGATGTAACAGCGAAACATTGTGTCGTCGTTCGTTCGGTATTGCCGATGACTGCGCTTGCGCGTCTTCCGGGTGATACTTATCGGTTCGGCTTACCCAAGAATGGAAGGCTTTGGCTCTCCTGTCGAACTCCGACCGCCGACACGGTTGATCGCCAAGCCATTATGCGAGTGCGTCATTCCAACCTACTGTGCAACTAGGTCATTCCAACCTACTCTGCTGTCGAACTCCGACCGCCAACACGGTGCCAGCCATCGCCGCGCCATTCAAAGACGACTTCATCAGGCCCACGCCACGCGACACAATAACGACCTGAAATATTGGCGACCGACCAGCCGGAACGCCGCAGTAATTCAATATTCGGGGCGATACTTTCCTTACGCACAAGCGGTGATAACGGTTGCATGGCATCGTCTCCGAATGCGACTCGCGCCGAGTCTTCATCCAAAGAGTTAGCTTCGAATCCCTGGCTGGAGGGTTGTGGGCGATTCATTCGAGCGTCCGACTTCGGGTTGATGGGGGCGATTCATAACCACTGGCTCTCGGGAGCGTTGGGGTCGGTTGCGAATACGCCTGCCCACCGATAGTAGCCACTTTTTCACTGCCTGTTTATCGGGTTAACCGTTCAAGGGCTTGAATCTTTCACGGACCAGGAAGAATGCCGCTCTCATCGGGGCTTGCTATATCCGTTGATTAGCGCAACAACACCCGATCGATCACAATCGCTGTACCTCCTAAGGCCTGGATGCTGTTGGGCAGCGGTTTCGGGGGCGGCGGAAGATCGTGGTTGGGGAACGATTGTTCCGCGGTGGGCAGGTGGGTCATAGGTTTGTCTTTGTGGCCGAAAAGTTCTGCAGGGTCGGTGATGTCCGGAAGCGGTTCTCCGGCCAATTCGGGACGTTTGCGAATTGTCCCCCGGGTGAACGGACCGGCACCGAACACCCAAGTATCCTTAATTTGGCTGCTCGATTCGACCGTGCCCGATTGCCAGACGGCACGCCCAGTCAGGCGGTTGTAGGCGAAGACGGCAATTTTCGCGACGCCCCGTTGATCGCTTTTCTTTACCAAGGCGATTTCAGGAATATTCGTCGGTATTCCAGGAACGACCGACGGCAGCGTGATGGCGGGTGTGCCGATCATCATGCTATGCCGGTCGGTACCCAACGCTCCCACACGCAATTCCACCACAAACACGGCATTCGCGCGCTCCTCTTGCAGCAACGCTCCGTGCGCCAGCAGTTGTTGCCGGATGGAGCTGATCAGATAACCGCGATCGACCAGATCGTTGCCGAGTTGGGACGTATCCAAGTAAACGGTTTGCTCGGCCAAGGGGCAAAAATCCAGTTGGCCAACCGCGTAGTCGATGGCTTGGGAGGTGAGCAGCATTTCGGTGGCGGCGCGCGGGCTGTCGGTCATTTTGGTCGTACCGCAACCCGACAGAGCAACAGAAGCAATAATCATGCCAATCGAGTCCCGGAGCATAAACCCTGAGCGCATCGCGTGGAAATCCCACAGGGAAGGAGCAGCAACTATAGCAAGACACAAGCTGTATGCAATGTGAACTGCGGACCACTCGTGACCAGATTCACAACACCTCGACTGTTCAATTTCGCAACACGGCACCGCCCCATTTCCAGCAGCCGACCCCAAAAAATGAACAACGCATCGAGGCATGATGCCACCTGCAGTGATACCGTGTGATCGTCAAGCATAGCGGTCGAGTGAACCAGCCTCGAGAACCCCAGACGACGAGGGTTTTGTCTTGCGATCCGATGGCCGGTGCGGCAAGATAATGGGATATTCTCCCGCCTTACACCCTCCGCCGGGTTTTTCCATGTTGCGCGTTTTGGGCCACCCGAAGTCTCTCTGCAACGGTCTGACACGACGGGATGTGCTAACGATTGGATCGGCTCTGGGGCTGACGCTGCCGGGATTTTGGCAGGCTCAGGCCCGGTCCGGCCCATCCGCCAAACCCAATTCTAAGCCTCAGCACGACAAGCACTTCGGCCAAGCCAAGGCCTGCATCCTCCTCTATCTGTACGGTTCGCCCAGCCAAATTGAGCTGGCCGACCAGAAACCGGAAGCTCCCGAAGAGGTCCGCGGGGAACTCGGCTCGATCAAAAGCACGCTGCCGGGTTGCGATGTGTGTGAGTTACTGCCACAGACCAGCCGCATCATGCACAACGTTACGGTGGTGCGCTCGGTGACACACCCTTACCCCATTCACGGGGTGGCCTACGCCACCACGGCCGTGCCGCAAATTGATGTGGCGATGGAACTTTCGCCACGCGACGCCAACCATTGGCCGTTTATTGGGTCCACGGTTGCCTACCTCGAACAGCGGGCCGATCCAGCCGCAGCCCGCAAACCGGTGCCCGATAATATCGCGTTGCCGTTTCCCTTCAGTAGCCAGCGCACCGGGGAAGTGCAACGAGCCGGTCCTTACCCGGCGTTCCTCGGCAACTCCTTCGCCCCCCATTTCACCCGCTTTCGCGGTCAGGCGACGGCGACAATAACCAAAACGCTCAACGACAAAACCCTCACCTGCGACGAACCTTACGCTGGTATTGCACCCGATTCCTACTTCACATTGGGGGATGAACCCGACGCCGACATCACCCTCGACTTACTCCATTCCCGTCAATCGTTGCTCGAACAATTGGAGAACGCCCGCCGTCGTCGCGACAAGTTCGACAGTGGCGACACCTACCGGGAAATGGCGTATGCCCTGCTCAGCTCAACGAAGCTCCGCGAAGCTCTCGATGTGCGTCGCGAACCGGCTAAGGTCCGCGACCGTTACGGGTACTTTCTCTTTGGGCAAAGCTGCCTGGCGGCGCGACGCCTCATTGAAGCGGGTAGTAAGTTCGTCACCGTGTTTTGGGATGAATATGGCCTGGCTGGGTCGGGGTGGGATACTCATTGGGAACACTACCCACGCTTGCGGAACGAACTGATGCCGGGGTTCGATCACGGCTTCTCTGGCCTCATTTCTGACCTCGACCAACGGGGGTTACTCGATGAAACACTCGTTTTGGTGCTCAGTGAACATGGCCGCACGCCGAAATTGAATAAAGCCAAGGGCGGCGGTCGCGATCACTGGTCGCAAGCCTACACGGTGCTCGTAGCGGGTGGCGGTATCGCCCGCGGACGGGTCATCGGTAAGACGGACAAAATCGGCGCGACTGTGGTCGATCGCCCGGTTTCACCAAAAGATGTACTGGCCACCGCCTACTACCTGCTGGGCTACGATCTGGAAACCACGCTTCCCGACAAGACCCAACGCCCCATGCCGCTGATCCCTAGCGGGCAAGTCCTCAAAGAGGCTCTGGCCTGAAGTCCCCTTAAGGATGCTTGCGGCCTGAAGTTCAGCCTGATCAGCCCTTCCTGGGAATTGGCCCCGGTCAATTAACCCACGAGCCGGTCAATTAGCCCAAGAGTCTGAAACAGCGCGATCTGCCGAGCCGCCTGATGGCGAATGGCATGGCGAACGCCTGGTTCCTCTGAGTTCCGCAAACACTCGTGAGTTGCGAATGGTCGGCTTGGGTCAAAATCCTCCTGGCCTCCTCCCGCCGCGAAGACCGCAACTTATAAACTTTCCTGAAAGATCCATCACGACGCTTGTTTCCTCCATCCTCGGAATGTCTTGTGAACGCTCAAGTACGTTCCCGTCCTCTGGCAGCGCCGGATAGCTTGCCGCCACTGGTCGTCGATCTTGATGGCACATTGGTGACCATTGATGTCTTACAGGAATCGCTCTTGCGTGTGGCGACGACCAGACCCTGGCGGCTGCCCCGGGTGTTCTCGCGGCTCCGGCACGGCAAGGCGGCCTTCAAGCAAGCCGTGGCTGAACAAGTGGAGATCGACCCGGCGCATTTGCCTTACTCCGAAACCTTCCTGACCTGGCTCCGGGAACAGAAGAAGCACGGCCGAGAACTCTGGCTCGTGACGGGCAGCGATCGCCGCGTGGCAAAAGCCATCGCCGACCACCTCGGCCTATTCGATGAAGTTCTGGCCAGCGATGGTCAGAGGAACCTCACGGGCGTACGGAAAGCCCAAGTGCTGGCGGAACGACTGGCCGAACGCGGATTCGTCTATGCGGGGAATAGTTGGGTGGATGTCGCGGTGTGGGCGAAAGCGCAAGGGGCCGTGGTCGTGAATGCATCGTGGCGCGTGCGTTCGGCCGCGGCCCAAACAACCCGCGTGGAACGTGAATTCCCGGCCCGCTCGCCGCTGCGGGCCTGGCTGCGCGCCGTACGACCTCACCAATGGGCCAAGAATCTGCTTCTGTTTGTGCCCCTGATCACCGCGCACCGCTTTTTCGAATGGCCGCTGCTGCTGATAGTCGCTGTGATGTTTGTGGCCTTCAGCTTGTGTGCTTCGTCCGTTTACCTGCTCAATGATCTGCTCGATCTGGACGCGGATCGGCGCCACCCCACCAAAAAACACCGTCCGTTCGCCGCCGGGGACTTGTCCGTGGTGGCCGGACTCGTTGGAACCGTGGTTCTATTGGTGGCGGCTTTCGCGTTGGCCGCCATGTTGGGGTGGTGGGCGATGGCCGGATTGGCCAGCTACTATGCCCTGACGGTAGCGTACAGTGGGTGGTGGAAGCGGGTGGTCCTCGTGGATGTTATCGCGTTGGCGGTGTTGTATATCACCCGGGTGATCGTCGGCGGAATGGTGGTGAGTATCCCTATTTCGCAGTGGTTGTTGGGCTTTGCCGGGTTCGTGTTCTTAAGTTTAGCATTCACCAAGCGTTATACCGAATTGCGCCGGGCCACGGAACGTGGCGCTGAGAAAGCCCACGGTCGCGGCTACCTGACCGCCGATCTGCCGATCATTGGTATGTGTGGTATCGCTGCTGGTTTTGCCGCAGTATTGGTGCTGACGCTGTACGTGAACTCCGAAGCTGTCCTGAAACTGTACAGTTCGCCCCTGTTGTTGTGGTTGTGGGTGCCGATCATCCTCTATTGGCTGTGCCGGGTGTGGCTGATGGCTCATCGCGGCGAACTGGACGACGATCCGGTCGTTTTCGCCGCTCGCGATCCAACCACCTACGCCTTGGCGGCGGTGGTGGTCACGATTCTGATCGTGGCCGCCTGGGTGCCCCCCACAGCCTTCCCGCCCGTGATACGATAAAGTCGTAAGGCCCTACCCCCACAGGAGAACGCCGATGCCGGAAGCCATCACGCGCCGCACCTTCGCCACGGCCTTGGCCACCAGCGTGGTTTTGGGTCAGGAAACCACGGCGATAGCCGGACCCGAACTGGCCCCCCTGCCCCACCCGAAACGTACGGAAGCCCCCTTCGAACGGGATTACCCCCCGCCGGCCTTCACACCCAGCTGGCGCCGGCCGCAAATCAACCATCTTTTGGTGCAAGACTTCGTCATTTTTGCCCATACCGACATCAAGATGGTGGAAAAACTGCTCAACAAAGAGCCAGGCCTTATCAATGCCTTTATTGATTGGGGGGGCGGGGATTGGGAAAGCGCTTTAGGTGCCGCGTCGCACATGGGCAACCGGGAAATGGCTTCGTTTCTCCTGGAACGCGGCGCCCGCATGGACATTTTCTGTGCTGTCATGATGGGCCAATTCGAGGCTGTCAAAGCCTTCCTCACGCTTCAACCCAAATTGATCGATGCCAAAGGACCCCACGGTTTCAGCTTGCACTTCCACGCCCAACTGGCCGGTCCCGATGCCGATCGGATGTTAGAATACCTGCAATCGATCAAGAAAGTCGATTTACCCCCCAATCCCTTTTTGAAGAAAAAAGAGACTCCTCCCAAATCAAAGTAACTTCCTACAACAGTGTGGCAAATGGACTTCCGTGCGGTCAGAATCAGGTATTGCCTATGTGCCGCGGCCCCCCTTCAAGGCCCGCGAATATTTCTGACAACACCATGAGATTCACTATGCCCTCTCATTACGGCTTCACGATTGCGCTGTGGCTGATCAGCACCCCCTTGGCGTTGGCCCAAACCAACTACACCCGAACCGAGGATGTGATTTACGGCCGCAAATACGGCCTCGCCCTGACTATGGACGTTTTCACACCCAAGGAGAAGGCCAACGGTCGTGGGGTCATTTTCTGTGTCAGCGGTGGTTGGGTGTCGAATAAACCCCCTGGCATCGGTGTGGCCAAGGAATTGGTCGATCGGGGCTACACGGTTTTCGCAGTCACCCACGGTAGTCAACCGAAGTTCACGATTCCAGAAGTGTTGGAGGACATGCACCGGGCCGTGCGCTTCATCAAAGCCAACGCCAGCAAATACGCTATTGACCCCGAGAAACTCGGTATCACAGGCGGTTCCGCCGGCGGGCATTTGTCGCTGATGCAGGGCTGCGCCCCAAAACCGGGAAATCCGCAATCCCAAGACCCGGTTGAACAGCAATCGTCCCGCATCGCAGCGGTTGCGTGTTTCTTTCCGCCCACCGACTTTCTCAACTACGGCCAGGAAGGGCAGGTGGCCTTGGGAGATGGTGTGCTCAAAGGGTTCCGACCCCCCTTCGACTTCTGGGAACGCGACAAAGAAACCAACAAACTGATCGTGATCGAAGACCAAGAACGCCGCAAAGCCATTGGCCGGGAAATCTCTCCCGTTTATCACGTCAGCAAGGATTCCGCACCGGCGTTGATCATTCACGGCGATGCCGACCGGCTCGTGCCGATTCAGCAAGCCGAACGGATCATCGCCAAATTCCAAGAACACCAGGTGCCGTGTGAACTGATCGTCAAAAAAGGGGCGGGTCATGGCTGGAAAGGCCTCGATCAAGACATGAAAATCATTGCTGATTGGTTCGATAAGTACTTGAAATGACAGCTTGCCGGCTGCGACCGAACATTCGCGCATGTCGTCGTATCACGATCGGCGACGAGATGTCCGTATCATCGTGAGGCTTTTTTCCATACCGGTACCATGATCCGCTTTCCGGTTGCAACAGCCGCAGTGGCCATGTTCGTCGCGAGCTTCCTGGTGCCCCCTACGGTGCACGCTGCGGACTACATCCGTACCGAGGATGTGGCTTATGCTCAGAGAGATGGCCAGCCGTTGACCCTCGATGTCTTTGAACCCAAAGGGTCCAAAAACGGAGCCGGGATTATTGTGTGCATCTCCGGGGGGTTCAAGTCGAGCAAAGACATTCTGAATATGGTCAGCGGCAAGGTCATTCCCGAGTTCACGCAACGGGGTTATGTGGTCTTTGCTGTGCTCCACAGCAATACCCCGAAGTATTCGGTCCCGGAAATGATCGACGATATGCATCAGGCCGTGCGTTTCATCAAAGTGCAGGCCGACAAATACCGCATTCAGCCCGACAAATTGGGTATCGCTGGGGCATCCTCAGGGGGGTGTTTGTCGCTGATGATCGGTTGCAACAGTCGCCCCGCTCGTCCCACCGCCACCGATCCGCTCGAACGGCAGTCGTCGCAAGTGGCCGCGGTGGCGTGCTTCTACCCGCCGACAGATTTTCTCCGCTACGAAGAGAAACCACCGGCGAATTTCGACTACGACGGGTTATTCCCCTATCGCAAATTTGATGCCCGGGCCAATAAGTACATCCCGATCGACAAGGCCGAGCGTCAGGCGATGGGGAAAGCCTGCTCACCGTTTCACTGTGCCAACGAAAAGGCCGCTCCAACACTCATTATCCACGGCGACAAAGATGAATTGGTACCGCTCGAACAATCCGAAATTCTCATCAAGAAACTAACTCATTGTGGCGTTCGTTGCGAAATCGTGGTTAAGAAAGGTTTTGGGCACGATCCTCTCATGGTCGTGCTATTTCGGCATGAATTGGCCGACTGGTTCGATGAACAACTTTTGAACAGGCCGCGAAAACCCCGGTAGTAGCTATTGCCACCAAAGCCCCGACCCTAACACGCTTTACACCACCGCGGGTCCCAAAAGCCACACGAATCGAAAGCCAAACGTCTCGGTTCCCAGGCTCGGTTTACACCGCACCACTGCGGGTCAACAAGCCACTGGAATTGAAGTGAAGGCAACATCTCTCTGATCCCAGGCACGGCCCGCGCCGCCCGAGCGTGGGCGATCCTTGCGACGAACTGGCCAGCCGGGCCACCTGGCAACTTACCCTTGCCGGCAGACAGGGGAGCGACCCCAAGTCGAGGTGGGAGGCGGTTCGTGGGTCGCGCCAGGCCTTCCGAACCACACGTTAGGCCTGGCCTGATTGTGGCTGTGTATTTTGTGGCTGCGGATTCCAGCCTGTTGCCCGGTGTTGTTGTCGTTCCCATCAACCGGTTGCGAAGCCTGCGTGAACCGCCAGTGTCATGCGGGCCAGGAATGGTTTCACGCATAGGGTTCACGCATGTATCGCGGCGGAGAGGAGGAAACACTGGTCGTAAGCGCCAGCGGCACGCGGGCCAGCGATGGGTTGCCAAGGCCGGGAGGTCTGCGCTTGGGTTTGAGAATTATTTGCGGCGTTTCTTTTTCTTATCGCGTCCGCTGCCGGGGGGGCCACCCGGAGGGCCGCTGGGCGGCGGGGCGTTGCGAATTTGTCGTTTGGCTTGTTCATCGGCTTGCCGCTGGAGTTCCTCCATTTTCTGCTGCAGCGCTTCGCGGAGCCGTGTGAGTAAACCTTTGCTTTTCTTCTGAGCCGCGGCGACGGCCTCCGCGGCCGTGGGCTTGCCATTGGGCGAGACGATTTTGGTTGCGGTTGCCGCAGGGGCGGACGGGCCTGCGGGTTCATCGAGAGAAATTTTGGGCTTGGGGATGAACTGCCGTTCCATCAGGCCCCAGAGAGTGCTGATGATGAAGTACAACGCCAGACCCGCGGCCACTTTGTAGAAGAAGAAAGCCATCATCACCATCATGATTTTCATCATCATCCGTTGCTGTTCGGCTTGCGGGTCGGTGGCGGGAGGCATCATTTTTGCTTGGTGATAGAGCATCAGCCCGACCGCCAAGACGGGCAGGAGGTTGAAGTAGGGGCCGAAATAGAGGATGCTGCCGATGTCTTCGGGGGTGCTGATGTAGGGGATTTTTTCCCCCCACCAAATGAGCATGTCCGGGGCCGCCAGATTATTAATCCACAAAAATGATTCGAGCCGGAAAAAGACACTTTCTTGCAAACAGAAGTACAAGCCCATCATGATGGGCATTTGCGCTAACAACAGCAAACAGCCCCCCATCATGGCGAAGGGATTGACGCCATGAGCCATCATGAGGCGCATTTTTTCGCGGTTGTAGGTGTTGAGATCGTCTTTGTATTTGGCCTGAAGCTTCTCCAATTCGGGTTGGAGTTTCTTCTGAATCTCCATCATGCGCAGACTCATGACGGTTTGACGGCGGCTCGGATAGAACAGCAGCAACCGGACAAAAACCGTCACCACGACGATCGATAACGCCCAATCGGGAATGACATAATGGATCAGGGCCAAGAACAAGTGCATCAGATTGGTGCAAGCGATGACCAGATCACTCCACCAGATGGCACTGAGGAATCGCCCCAACCACGTTTCCGAACGAAAGTCGGTGATGGTTGAGAGGGTGAGGGAATCCTTATAGCGGTCAACAAGTGTCTCATCGACACGCCGTTGGGGGTCGTAGGCCAGCAGTTTCAGAAGCCCGACTTTGGCCGGACCGTTGTAGAGCAGGTAGCTATGGACGATGGGGGGGTCGGTGGGGGCTAAGTCAATAGTTTCCGACGCCGCCCGAACAGTGATATCGTCGAAATACGGCGCATGCGGGTTTTGTTTCTGATCGAAGGGTAGTTCCGTGGTGGCGCGGACATAAGCCCAGGGTTGCTCCACCGCGCCGTGGTCTTTGGCTTGGTCGTCGATACAAACAGCGGAAGCGAAGTACTGATTCGCCACGGCCATGTATTTCAAGGAATTGTCGCCACGATTGACCGCTTCACCGCCGCGTTTGGCTCCGATGCTGGCCGCATCCTCGTACTGGCGGCGGAGCTTTTCTTTGTTGTCTTTCCAACCGATGATGGCCACGCGGTAAATGCTCGTGTACCACTCGCCTTCGATCGGCAACCCCCGCGGGCCAGAGATCTGATAGCGCAGCGCCCCTTTACCTTTCTCGCCCCCCGGCAGGCGTTGAATCGCGATCCGCAAGCCAATGTGATAATCTTTGGGGGCCAAGGTATAGGTCTTGGTGATTTTCCAATGGTATGGTTCGCCCAGTTCGGTTTCAAAAACCACCTGATGCGGACCGTCGGCGGGCCGTTCTTGCCGCACCACACGCCAATTGATTTCGCCCAGCAAAGGATCGGGGTATTTGTCTTCGGGCGTCGGGTAGTGGAAGAGCGTGAAGCAGGGTTCAGCCAGCGGCAAGGTTTCGCGGGCAGGTCCGGGAGCAAGGATAGGTGGTTGATAGGGTTCGCGGAGATAGCGGCCCCGTGGGTGGACCACCCCGGGAATCAGGTACAGCGGTACAGGCGTTGGGGTGGGCTGGCCATTGACGTCGGTCTGCATCACGGCACGCCCCAGGCGGTCGGCTTGGCCAAATTGGGGCAAGACCACCTGCTGCACACCCCCGCCGCGTGTGGTCAGCATCACTTGGTTATAAAACGTTTCATCTCCCAAGGGAATCAGCGTCGGGGTGCCCGGTTGAGCGCCAGCGCGGATGGCAGGCACTAGCGCCCGCTGAGCCGTCGAGGCCCAGTCGGAGTCTTCCGGGGCCGGGCCAGGTTCGAGTTGGACGGGCTGGGGCGGATCAGCCTTCTTGGAGTCGTCGTTTTTCTTCGCGGTATCGTCGACTTTGGCCTTGTCGTCCTCTTTCTTTTGGGGGGGCAACAAGGCCTCGGTTTGTTGCCACAGGACAAACAACCCTGCGGCCAAAACCATGAAAATGGCGATATTGATAAGATTGTTACGCATGCGTGCAACGGCTGAGTTTGGCGACCCGATAAGATTATCTTATGAAATCGGATGAAATCGGAACGCTGCGAGAGCATCGCTCGATTGCCGTCGCGTGATTCAACCCCATTTTCTTGTTTCAACCCCATTTTCTTGTTGTAGGGCAGGGCGGGTAGCTCTCAGACGGGGAGGGTATCCGGATGGCCAAGTGCGATGAGGGCTACCGGTGCGAAGTTTGTGGCGACGATGTCGCGGCGATTGAGGAATCCGATTTGTACTTGCGTTATGTGCTTGGGGAAGTGCCGCTGGAATGGCTTCATCAGCTTCCCGAACGGCACATTCGCTGCAATCCGGCCTTGGCGCAATACATCGTTCATCCTCGATTCCCGCCGGTGGTCTGTGAGGGTCTCTTTGGGAAGTCGATGCTTGATCCCGCGTTTGTAGCCGCGGAGGAAGAGCGTGTGACCCGCGGCTACCGGCGGTTGTTGGCTCTTCCCCGGTTGGGTTTATCCGTCCCCGAGTACCCCTTGCATGTGACGCCGCCAACCTCCGCGGAATAACGCCCGCGAACGTAGGTGTGTGATTGTTTACATTAACTCCTCGGGCAGCAAAATCCTTGCAGGATGATCGGAATGGCCGCTGCGAACGCGCCACCCAACGGCCCCTCATGGCCAAGTTACACTTCATGGCCAGGTTACAAACGGCACTGGCAGCAGGAAGGCGTGCTGTTCGTATAAACTGCCGATGCCTTGCCACCCCAAATGCTGCGACAGAAACACCACAAACACATACGCCCCCAATACCGGAAGAACCGCGATGCGGCTCAACCAACGAACCCCCCACCAGCGCGGGGTCGGGCGACGACAGCCCCGGGCTATCGCCCAACCGCCCAATAACCGAGCGGGAAACATCAGAAGTAAGAACAATAATCCTTCAAGAAAGACCAATTCCCGGGGTATCACCTCAATTTTCAGCAAATACAACGGAATGGCGAACGACAAATGGACCCACAAGGCCACAGCAAAAGCGAGGGGGGCACGGCGAAAGGCCATCCGGACCGCCCGGCACTCCACAAAAGCGGCCAGGCGATTGTCGCGGGCAAACCGAACTTGCAAAAAGGGTACATACATCACCACTGCGGCCAACAATAAGCCGCCCAGAATCCCAAGGGCCGGCACCCGGTGCCCCTGAGCCAGCAGTAGCAGCGGCAGCACCAGCCACACCAAGGCCCCCACAAATCCACGCACACCCAGCCAGAAGTAATACGGCAGCCGCAATTCGACGAGAGCAGTCCACAACCGATCGCGTGCTTCGCGAAACAATCCGCCACGCCACACGCGGCGGACTAGCCACAGAAGGTTGAACGGACGTAAGAAATCGCGGAAGCGGCCACCGCGCACAACGGCTGCCAGGGCGTGCAAGGTCACGATCGTGGTCACAATAGCCAGCCACAGTTGCCATTGGCGAGCGATTGGCCCTGCGGGGTCGATGATCTGCGCCGCCTGAGCTTGCAGGGACAGGAAATACAAGGGCAACCACAGGATGAAACCGGCCACGGCGATCTTGCCCCAACGGGCGGCGGTTCGGATACCGATGAAGCCATCGCGGAAACGACCTGTTCGCGCAACTCGACCACTCACCTCCAGGAGATAGCCCAACGCCAGAAACTGCCCCAACGGAATTGCAGCCAGGACCGCCAGCCCAACCAGCAACGCGAACAAACCAAACAACCACTCGACGCCGTGAAAAACCGTGCCGATCCACCCCCGCGGAGAGCCGGGGGGAGCTTCTTCAAGATCCAGTTCAACAACCACGGGAATACGGTCGCCACCAACCCATTCCACGTTCACCGAAGACGACGAGGCCATTTTCCCCTGCTGCGACGAGTCGAGGGTCGGTGGAAGGAACCAGTCGCAACTCCCCGCCACACCCCCTCATGTCCTAATCTTACCTTGATACAAGGGCGAGAGTTTCGTGAAACTTGACCGAAAGAGGGTAGGTACTGCTTGGTGCGGTGGTGGGGGGAAATTGCGATGTGGGCGCGCAATCTGCTGTTGATCGGCGTGGTGGGTGTGGGGGTGGTTGCCGTGCGGGCCAGCCTATTTCCACTGTCCTCCACGGCCCGTCAGGTGAACTTCGACCCCGGGCTGGCCTGTGACCCTGCGTTCCAACACGTCGTTCGTCAGATCGACGAATCCTTCCGCGAAATTTGGACCCAACGTGGTCTTTCCCCAGCGGCTCGTGCCGATGATCTTACGATCGCCCGACGATTGTCGCTGGCCTTAACGGGCACGATTCCTTCCTTGGAAGAAATTCGTCACTTCGAGAATCACCCCCCCACGCACCGCATTGCCGGCTGGACGAACTATCTCCTCCACGATCGCCGCTACGCCGATTACTTTGCGGAACGCCTTGCCCGCGCCTTTGTGGGTACTGAAGATGGGCCGTTGATTGCTTACCGCAAGCGCCGCTATCTGGCTTGGCTATCCGACGAATTGTTGAACAACACATCTTATGCGGCCATCGTCCGCCAGATGATCGCTGTCCAAGGTTTGAACACCGATCAGCCTGCGGTCAATTTCATCGCAGCGACCTACGACGACGAGAAGAAAGCGCCGGACCCGGAAAAGCTCGCCAGCCGCGTCAGCCGGGCTTTCCTGGGCCTGCGGATCGACTGTGCCCAATGCCACGACCACTTCTTGGAACCCGAGTGGAAACAATCGCACTTTCAAGCCCTCGCCGCCTTCTTCGGACGCACCAAGCAAGTGATCACCAACATCCTCGACCACAACGACGGCGAATACGCCTTCGAAGATCGCGTTGAGGGGGGACGACGCACCATAGCTCCCAATGTGCCGATGCTGCCGGAGTTGCTGCCTGCAGATGGCACGCTCCGCGAACGGTTGGCCGCGTGGGTGACACACCCGCACAACATTTACTTCGCCCGAGCCACGGTCAACCGCATCTGGGCGATGATGACCGGTCGCCCGTTATTGCCCACCATCGAAGCCCAAACACTGGAAGAGATGAGCGATGCTGCCATTCCCCCGGCGCTGCGGCTTCTGGCCGAAGATTTTGCTAAGCACGGTCATGATCTGCGTCGGTTGATCTTGTTAATTGCATCCACGGAAGTGTTTCAATTGGATAGTGCAGCGGATTTTGCCATCTCGGACGATCACGAACAGACCTGGGCTGTCTTTCCTCTTTCGCGCTTACGTCCTGAGCAAGTGATCGGGAGTGTGATACAAGCGGCCAGTGTCAAAACCATCAACCAGCAATCGCATGTTTTCACGCGGTTAGTTCGCTACTTCAACGAACGCGACTTTGTGAAACGCTACGGCGATCTTGATGACGACGGATTCACCCGCTCGCCGGGCACCATCCCCCAGCGACTGTTAATGATGAATAACCCACTGGTCAACGAGAAAGCCAAGGAAGATTTATTGAACGCTTCAGCACAAATCGCCATGTTCGCCCCCAGTGACGAAGCGGCGATCGAAACGGCGTATCTGGCCGTCTTGAGCCGTCGCCCGACTGATGCCGAACGCCGCCACTTCGTCGCGAAACTGACCGGAACTCGGGGTGATCCGCGAAAACGCATTCTGGCCGACTTGTACTGGACCCTCTTCAACTCCACCGAATTCGCCTTCAATCATTGACCTCAGCAAGAAAGCGAAAACGTCCATAACGTCCCTGGTTTGCAATCCCGGCGGAGTTGCCGTCAACCAGGGCCCCCCCCTCCCAGGGGCACCCCTCCCGCGACTTCCAACCACTCCTGCCGGTGGTGGTAGCCACCGGTTCTGGGGGTCTTTTACCACTGCAGAGCTGTCGGCGCTAGCTACCGGTTCTGTTGGTCCTTCACCACGCCAGGGCAGCTGTCGTTTCAGAGCCGCTGTCGCTTCGACTCTTGGGGTTGGCCGCCGCGGTGGAACAAGTTGCGTTTCTACTGCATCAGCCGCTTCCAACGTAATATTGGGCACTACAATGGGGTTGCAAGTGGTTTCCCACAGAGCCTTGTGACGGTGTGAGGACAAAGCCATGCGGCTGGACGATGCCCCTGAAAGTGGCAATGTCGAAGATCGTCGCGGGATGAGGACGGCGGGTTGGGCCGCTGGCGGAGGCGGTATCATCATCCTCATTCTGGCCCTCATCTTCGGTATTGATCCCAATCAATTGGGTCTGGTTGGAAAACAAGGACCATTGGCCCGGCCACCGGAGGTCCCCAACACCTCGGCGCCCTCCGACGGCTACAAGCAATTCGCCAGCAAAGTTCTGGGCACAACGGAAGTGGTTTGGACGCAGTTGTTTGAGAAATACGGCTATGGGGCCTACAAAAAACCCAAAATGGTCCTCTTCTCTGAGGCGGTGCGAACCAACGGCTGCGGCTCAGCGCCATCTTCCGTCGGGCCGTTCTATTGCCCGGCCGATCAGACGGTTTATCTCGACCCCACCTTCTTCGACGAATTGGAGAAGAAACTGGGGGGGTCGAAAGCCGCGTTTTCCCAGGCGTATGTGATTGGCCATGAAGTGGGGCATCATGTCCAAAATCTGCGCGGTTACTCGGCCCGGGCGGATGCCAAACGCCGTACACGACAAGAAAATGAATACTCCATCCGCCTTGAATTGCAGGCTGATTACCTGGCGGGGGTGTGGGCGCATCACGCCGAAAAAACCTTCAAAATCCTCGAACGGGGCGATACAGAAGAGGCCATCCAAACGGCCCGGGCCATTGGCGATAATCGCATCCAACAAAAAGCGCGGGGGTGGGTGTCGCCCGAAGGATTCAACCACGGCACCGATCGGCAACGCGCGGCCGCATTCATCCAGGGCTTGCGCACCGGTGATGCCAGTCAACGCCAACTCGATCTGTTCTTCGACGAGAAAGCCACACCTTTTAACGCCAGAACCGGAGAACTGCGTAACCACGAGCTGTTGGGTTTCTGACAGTTCCCCCCAGCCGATCAACCATCGTGCTATTCATCAAAGCATGAAACCCTTGGCGGTTCAACGCCGATACCGTCCGCGTGCTGTCGGCCCCGCATCGCGCGATCCATCAGAGCCTGAAACCCTCGGCGGACCGGGTGGAAATAATCGGTGACGATAGCGCTGTGGCCGCGCTGAGGAGATGAATTCTGGAAGGCAGCGTGGCTTGGATCGTCAATTGCTTGCCAACCATGGCACATTGGCCAGGCTCACAAGCTGAAGAGCAACGGCCCTGCGGACTGAAGAGCAACCGCCCTGCGGAGTCAGAAAACAAGAGGCGGAGTGCATTGACTCCGCCTCGGGGCTACTCGTGGACGATCGAGCTTCGAATCAGCTGATCAATTCCTTGATCCAGTAGGTCTTCAGTTGAGCATCGGTGTTTTGGGTGCCGATTTCGGCCCGATTCCCGGCGATGTAGTACGGCCGGCCGAGATTGTCGCGAACGCTGGCGTTGGTTTCGGGGGTGGGGTCGATGCCCAAAGCCTTGTAGACGGTACCAAACAGGTCGTGAACGCCGACGCGGTTTTCGGTGACCGAAACGCCATCTTTATCAGTGGCCCCGTAGACCATGCCACCGCGAATGTTACCGCCGCCCAACACCACGCTCCACGCCGCGGGGTAGTGGTCGCGCCCGGCGTTTTGGTTGATGCGCGGCGTGCGGCCGAAGTCGCCCATCCACAGAATGACGGTGTCTTTCAGTTTGCCACGTTGGGCAAGGTCTTTCACCAGGGTGCCCATACCGCGATCGAGCACTGGCAGACGCTGGTTCGCCAGAATCGGGAAAATGCCGTTGTGGTTGTCCCAACCGCCCAGGGTGATTTGCACGCAGGCCACACCGGCTTCTACGAGTTTGCGGGCCAACAAGCAGCTGCGGCCGAAGGCGTTCGCATTCGGGCCAGCGGCGCCGTATTCTTCCTTCAGTTGCGGGCTGATCGGCTTGCCGTCCAGTTCGTTGTCGAGATTGAAGACTTCCTTGCGGCTTGAGACGACCAGATTCATGGCTTTTTCGTACACGTCCTTGTGAGCCAAGGCCGCATCCATGAGGGGTTTCTTATTGGCGTCGGTTTGGATCAAGCCGCTTTCGAGTTTGTCGAAGATGGCTGCACGGCGGATCATCCGCGCGTCACGTTCCCGGGGATCGAGGGGAGGAGAGACGTTTTCCGGCGGCTGACCGGGGTTTTGCACCAGGAAGGGCGAATACTTCATCCCAAGGAAGCCACCACCGACTGCGTTTTGCGTCAGCGGGTTGGTGCCGACGGTGTTGCCCAGAGCGATGAAGGCCGGAATATCCGCGTTCTTGGCCGCTTCGATGTCCATCGCTTGGTAATAGCTCAGGACTGACCCTAAGGCCGGATATTCCAGGATCGGGCTGGGTTTGTTGCCCGTGTTCATGCGATAGGTGCCGCGCGCATGATCGCCTTCACCGCTGGAGAGCGAACGGATGATCGCGAGGTGTTTGAATTGCTCGGCAATCCGCGGCAAGTGTTCGGAAATTTGGATGCCACTGACCGCCGTGGGTTTGGGCCGGTGTTCGCCACCATTGGGGCTACCGGGTTTCATGTCCCACAGGTCGATCGTGCTGGGACCACCACCCATCCACAGGATGATCAGGCTTTTGCCACTTTTTTTCATTTCCGCCGCTTGAGCCCGAACATTGACGAGAAAGTTCAGGCCAGGAACGGTGACTGCGGCTCCGGCAGCCACGTGTTTCATGAAGTGCCGACGGTCGGTAATGCCAAACATGCTTCAGCTCCTCGTGGCCTCTCCCATTGCACGGGCACGCGCAATACGAGCAGGCAGGTTACTTGAGTGTATCTTGTCGTTCCGGCTCGTGCAATCGCTGGAGGCGGGACCGCGGATGCGGGCAGGGGCGGGCCGGCTTACTCTGTAAGACGCCGAAACACGCTAGCAAGTTCCCAAACTCCGATGAAAAATCCAGCGATTTTTGTTCAACTATTCTCTCGCCGGCAGAATGCTTTTCTTCCGTATTTCTGTTGCAATCACCCATTTTCGCAACGTGGGAAATACCTCTTGGCCGTGTCAACAACTGAGAGGCCAAAGAGGCGTAACATGTCGGCTCGTGGGTTCTAGCGTAAAAAACAGCCCGCTGGTCAATGATTGCTCTTATGGC
>JANWYJ010000027.1 GCA_025055115.1 Gemmata sp. | reverse complement strand
CTGGTGGTCGCCGTGGAGTTACCGGCATCAGCGAGTCAGATACTGGGTCTCGACCCGTACCTCCTCGCGGAACATGGCATGGGCATACATTCATACTCCGGCCAGCCATCAGAGGCGGAATTGGGCTACACTGTCTTCCAGCAAGGCATGTTCTGTCCAGTAGTTGCCATGCCAGCCCGACCGGAGCAGGTTCGGGGGGCATGACCTTCCGCGTGTCCGCCATCAGCCAGTCGCCCTGGGGCATGCTGGACTGGGGGGAGCCATCGGGGCAGGAGTCATTCACACTGAAATACGCCCAAATGATCGTGAAAGCTTGTGTCCGTGAGATCTTGCGGCCCATCTCCAACCGATATGACCAAAGCCGATACACGTTTCAAGACACACTGTCCAACTCCCCGGCGGCGCGGGTCTATGGCGAGCGAGTGGATAGTCCACGAAGAGACGATGAGAGCGGCCATACCGGCCCAGTTTTTGATTGCATCGCGAATCGCTGGCCGTCAAACTAGTTCGGGTTCGCCCAATTTCATACCTTGACCAAACCATCCCCCGCGAGTTTTTCTCGCGCTTCTTGCTGAGCCGGAAAGGTAAGCACCGTGTCGACTGTTGCTGAGATCGAGAAGGAAGCGGCCGGCGAACACGCGCCGACCAAACCCCCGAAAGTCAATTCCGCCGCGTTCAAAGAGGTTCCGCAAGACCGTGCGATCCGCGACCGCATCCGTGCGGCGGTCGAACAGTTCGTTCGGCCACTGGATAAAAGCAAACCTCTGACGAAGGAATCGACCCGGGCGATGGCCGAAACCGTCCTGAAGTCGCTAGGATTGAGCGAATCGGTTCTGGGCTTCACCATGGTGATGCTCACCAACGCGTTTTGGCGCGAGCAGGTTGCGGCCATACCCTTCCATCGCCGGTTATTGCTGCTGCCACATTGCTTGAAGAACGCCGAAGGCTGTCCTGCCGAATACGACGAATTCGGACTGGATTGCAAAAAATGCGGCGCCTGTGATGTGGGCGATTTCCGAACCAAGGCTGAACAACTCGGTTACAAAGTACTGGTCAGTGAAGGCACACCGATTGTGCTGAAGATCATCGTGAGCGGGCATGTCGATGCTATTGTCGGTGTTGCGTGTTTGAATGTATTGGAGAAGGCATTCGATAAGGTGCTTCTGGCCGGTATACCGTGTCTGGCCACGCCGCTACTGTCGAGCAATTGCAAAAATACCTCGGTTGATAACGATTGGGTCTTCGAGTCGATCGGTGTTCACACACCACCGCCAGAGCAGAAAACGAAAACGTTTATGCACCTGATGCGGGCGGCCCACCAACTGTTTGAAGAACCAGAACTGTCGCGTTTGGTACCCCGTCCGCGGGCGGGTTCTCCCGAAGGCGATCCGTTGCGCCTGCAGGAGCAGATCGCCTACGATTTCCTGGCTCGTGGGGGCAAACGCAGCCGGCCCTTCATCACCCTGGCGACATACGATGCTCTCCGCGGCGCCCCCGCGACACGCGCCGAGTCAGGCTGGGAATTGCCGGATCACGTCAAACGGGCCGCCATCGCCATCGAAACCTTCCACAAGGCCAGTTTGATTCACGACGACATCGAAGACGACGACGCCTTCCGCTACGGGCAGCAAACGCTGCATCGTGTCTACGGTGTCCCCACGGCGATCAATGTCGGCGATTATCTGTTGGGGTTGGGCTACCGGTGTGTGTCCCGCGATCGGCAGGCTCTGGGGGCGGAGGTGGCGGCTGACATTCTCGACAAACTCGCCGAAGCCCATGTGAAGCTAGCGGAAGGTCAGGGGGCGGAACTGTTATGGCGGGAAGCCCACGACAAAGCGCTGACTACCCTCGATGCCCTCAAAATTTACGCTCTCAAAACGGCTCCGGCCTTTGAAGCGGCCCTCTATACGGGCGTGCGCTTGGCGGGTGAAGCCACCGCCTACGAAAAAATGCTCGCCGATTTCAGCCGTCATATCGGCGTCGCCTTCCAAATTCTCAACGACATCAAGGATTGGGTCGGCGACGACGACAACAAACTCCTGCGTGGTCAGGATGTTCTCGCGGCCCGCCCCACGCTCCTTCTGGCGCTGGCGCTCGAAGGCTTGACACCCGCGCAGCGGGAGGAACTGCTCCACCTGATCGGCCAGGCTCACGCTGCATCCGGTGCAAGGGCGGAAGAAATTGTTGCCCGCGTCCGACAGCTGTACTTTGCCGCCAAGGTCTTTGAGAAGGCCGATAAACTGGTGGATAAGTTCCGCGCCAAAGCCGAGGCCCTGGCCGACGACGTCGAACCCACCGAACTCCGCGAGTTGCTCTACTACTTGGTCGATAGCGTTTTGGAGAAAGGGGAACTCCCGCAACCGGGGGTGGTCCAATTCGTCGAGCTAGGTAAATGATACAGCTTTCCGCACTATCTCATCGGCCGGGAGCCAACATCCCGGCCATCTGAAAGCCCCCCGCCCATCCGCGGTATCCTCCATTGTTGATACTCCCTGAAGTGGCCGCCATGGCCCAACACCGAGAGCCTGCTTTGTTGACCACGGCCCCCACGTTCCAGCATCTTTATGAACTGTTCCCCGACTCACCGGACCGACCCGAGGCCGTCGAAATCGCGCCACACGAGGTTCCGGAACCGTACCACCAACTGCTCGTTCATACCCATCACATGACAGTGACGGTTGAACAGTTTTATCAGGCTCCGGTGACAGTCCAAGTCTTGGCCTGCCAACGCCATGGCCACGAGTACGCTCGCAAGATTTTGTTGCGCCTTGACAACGACACACGCCAGGTCGTGCAATTCGGCTTGGTGCGCATCAACCTCGGGGTCTGCCCCGATGCGGTTCGCCAGGCCATTCTCGAAGGCCAGACCCCATTAGGGCGAATTCTGATTGAACACAACATGCTGCGGCGGATCGAGCCGGTCGCGTTTTTGCGCGTTCATCTTTCGCCGCTGATGGCCGAGTGGTTCAACGCGGCCCCCCCAGCCGAGACTTTTGGCCGCTTGGGCGTCATTTACACGGGTGATCGCCCCGCGGTGGAGGTGCTGGAGATTCTCGCCCCGATTCCAGCCAAGTCCCCACTTGGAGCCACGTCCTGAACAACTCCTGCACGGCACGGACTATCACCCCATCGGCAGATGGTCCTTACCCGGCAACTGCACCGGAGCGATCGAACCTTTGCTGCCGTGCACCAGTTGGACCAAATCGGGCGCACCGACGGGCGTGGGAAGCGCGAACAATTCGCCGTACAAGTAACCACAACGGGCGCCGTGAAAGCCATTCGCCGAGCGGATCATATGCTCGACCCGTTGAAAGCGGTGGGTGTCGAATTGCGATTCATAGGCTCGCACCGCGGCCAGCTTGATCTCGATGGTATCGCTGATGTCGGTCACGAATTGGCTATGCCAATGGCGGACTTCGGCATCGAAGGGGAACGGAGCATAGACCAGATGCGGCACGCGGTAGGGCGGGGTGCCGTCAAAACGCTCGTCCCATTTGGTCAGTTGCGAGTAGAAGCGGGCCGCTTCCCCGATCAAGCCACCTTGAAAATGATCCGGCGAGGCCGCCGGTGTTCGCCCCATGGCGACAATCACGATACTGGGGCGGTATTGGCGGAAGAGCGTCGCGAGAGCGAAGCGGGCTTCGGGGCCATCCATCAGCACACGATTGGGCAAGGCGACATTGACGCGCACCTGCACACCGAGGATTTGCCGGGCGGTTTCGGCTTCTTGTTGGCGTTTTTCCAGCGATCCACGGGGAGTCGGTTCGCCGCTGGTCAGGTCGAAAATGCCAACACGGTAGCCTTGGCGAACGAGCTTGGCGAGCGTTCCGCCGCAGAGAATTTCCAAATCATCCGGATGGGGGGCCACCGCGACCACATCCAGGCGTTCGGGCAGTTCGGTCACGAGCGTTTCTCCTTGAGATCAGGCCTGACTCTTCTTCGTGTTAGCAAACCGCCGTCCTGCGGCGAAGATTCTTTCTTGTCACCCAGAGAACTCTTGCTCTTGCTAGCCCCAGCGTCTATCTTGAACTAGAGTTGGCCAAGTGGCGGAATGGCAGACGCACTCGACTCAAAATCGAGCGCCGCAAGGCGTGTGGGTTCAACTCCCACCTTGGCCACTCACCTTCCCCCAACATGCCCACCGGTTATGCCAAACTATCGTTACCCCAAGCAGCACTTTCACGCCACGGAATCCGAACCCCTATCGGCCAATGGTCATTGGATTTTCGGCTCGATATTCGGTTTTTTACTGATGACCGGTTTGGCTGTGGGTGTGTGGCTGGGAGCCGCAAAACCCAAAGTGATTGAGGTTGTGGAGAAACCCAAATCCAACAGCCCGGCCGACAGTCCTCCCAATGTTCTACCACCGCCCCCCCTTTCCCCGGCTCCACCACCGCCCACTCCGTCCCCCTCACCCCAACCCCCGCCGCCGGAGCCGAAACCAGAACCCCCAGTGAAAGCCAAAGAACCGGAGCCGAAGAAGCCAGAACCGGAACCCCAGCCGAAGCCACCTGAACCCAAAAAAATCGAGGTCAAAGCCGTCTCGTTCAAGCAAGTTGAACCGATTCTGCGCGCCTATTGCAACAACTGCCACGGGGCCGCGGGTCGGGCCAAAGGCGGTGTCGATCTGACGACGCTCGCGGCGATTCGCAAGGGTGGCCGCGGTGGCGACCCGATCATTGTCCCGGGTGATCCTGACAAAAGCCCGTTGTACGAATCGATCATCTCCGGCCGGATGCCGGATGAGGGTCGTCCACCACCGCCCAAAGAACAACTCGAAATCATCAAAAATTGGATTCTTGGTGGTTGCAAAGAACGCCGTCGGATCATTCGCCGACGCCATCCTATGGCTTGACGTTCCGCCCTGGGGTTTTAAGATACGATAACCACCGTGTTGTGGGTCTTTCGCCAGCCACAATTTGGCGCAGACCCACAACAATGCCGAGGTGGCGGAATTGGCAGACGCACCAGATTCAGGTTCTGGCGCCCGCAAGGGCGTGGAGGTTCAAGTCCTCTCCTCGGCACTCCCTCCGGCTCCTCCCCCACGCCAACTCCCCCACTTTTTTCCGCCACTGCCGCGCGAAGTGTTGTCTCCATCCCTCGGGGCAACCCACACAGTGAGTCGCATGATGCGCTAGACGCCACCACGCATAGGGCCGGCGGTGTCACGACGACAATTCGTTGTCAATGTTGTGAGTGAAAGTGGGTACTTTTTCGTAGTCGCGAGCCGGGCAATGGCGTATTCTCTCCGCTAATCTCAATGTTTGGGAGTCGCTGCCATGATCAGGAGTTGGTCTCGTTACATGCTGGGCTGCTGGGCCTTGGTCGTGGGCATCGGGCTACTGACTACCGCCTCACCCCCGGAATTGTCCGCACAGCCCAAAGGCAAAGGAAAAGTCCGCGAGGAGAAAGAAACGCCCCCGCCGAAATTCACCCTTCCCGAGGAATGGGTGAAAGCCTTCACTTGGCGGAACATCGGCCCGGCGAACATGAGCGGGCGCATCACGGCCATTGCGGTCTATGAGGCCGACCCCTCCACATACTATGTCGCCACAGCCTCCGGCGGTTTGGTAAAAACCACCAACAACGGCGTCACATTCCAGCATCTGTTTGACAAAGAAGCCACCGTGTCGATTGGTGATGTTTGTGTCGCCCCGTCCGACCGCAATATCGTCTGGGTGGGCACCGGGGAAAACAATCCGCGCAACTCCGTTTCCTATGGCGACGGCGTTTATAAAAGCACCGACGGGGGCAAAACCTGGAAGCACATGGGCCTGAAGCAGACCTTCCAAACCGGCAAAATCCTCATTCACCCCCACAATCCCGATATCGTGTACGTCGGTGCCCTGGGACGGCTTTATGGTCCCAACGAAGAACGCGGACTTTTCAAGACCACCGACGGCGGCAAAACCTGGGAGAAAATCTTCTACCTCGATGAGAATACCGGCGTGATTGATGCCCGCATGCACCCCACCGATCCCGATACGATCTATGTCGCTATGTGGGAACGGCGTCGCGATGAATACGACTCCTGGCCCGGGGGTGGCATTCCCGACGGCTACGACACCTACGACCCGGTGAAAAAATGGGGCAAGAACGCCGGCATCTACAAAACCACCGACGGTGGGAAAACGTTCAAGAAGCTCACCAACGGCCTACCAACCAACGACATGGGCCGTATCGGTCTGGATATTTACCGCAAAAACCCCAATGTCGTCTTTGCTATTGTCGATTGTTCGAAAATTGGCATGGGTACTCCCCCCAAGAAGGGCGCTGCGGCCAGCAATGCCTACATGGGTCTTTTGGGGGAAGATGCCGAAGGTGGTGCAGGTGCTCGCCTCATCCGCGTCGTCGCGGATGGCCCCGCCGACAAAGCGGGTCTGAAGGTGGACGATATCGTCACGAAAATGGGCGAGAACCGCATCCAAACCTACGACCAGATGCTGGATGTCGCCAGCAAGGCCAAACCCAACGACAAAGTGACACTTGAGGTCAATCGCGACGGGAAAATCATCAAAGTCGAACTCACCTACGGGGAACGACCCCAACCGATGGGCGGCTTCGGTGGCCCCGGCGGAGCCACCGCTACCCGACCCTACAGTGCCAACTACGGAGGGCAAGCTGCCAACGTTCAAGACCGCCAAGGCCCCAACAGCCACGAATACGGCGGTGTCTACAAATCGACCGATGGCGGCGAAACCTGGACGCGGATCAACAGCATCAACCCGCGGCCGATGTACTTCAGCCAAATTCGTGTCGATCCCAGTGATGATAACTACCTTTACGTTCTGGGCGTGAACCTAGCGGTCTCCCGCGATGGTGGCAAAACCTTCCAAACCGCGGGCCGCGGCATTCACGCTGACCAGCACGCCCTCTGGATCAATCCCAAAGACGGCCGCCATCAAATCATCGGCACCGACGGCGGCTTCTACACCACCTACGACCGCGGCCAAAACTGGGACCACCACAACAACCTCGCGTTGGGGCAGTTCTACCACGTCGCGGTCTGCACCAAAAAACCTTACTGGTGCTATGGCGGCTTGCAAGACAACGGCTGCTGGGGCTTACCCAGTATCAAGCTCGGCCGTCCGGGGCCGGTGAACGAGGATGTCATCTCCCTCAACGGTGGCGATGGGTATGTCTGCCGCGTCGATCCGAACGACCCTGACCAGATTTACGCCGAAAGCCAAAATGGTGGCATGGTGCGCTACCATCTGCGCACCGGGGAGCGGGTGTCGATCAAACCCGTCCCGCCGCCGGGTGGCCCCCGTTACCGTTTCAACTGGAACACGCCCTACATTCTCTCCCATGCCAACTCGCACATCCTCTACTGTGCTGGGAACTATGTCTTCAAATCCGTCAAAAAAGGTGATGACCCGAAGATCATCTCGCCCGAGATCACCCGAACCAAACACGGCAGTGCCACCGCCTTGGCCGAATCGCCCAAGAACCCCGATGTGCTGTGGGTGGGCACCGATGATGGCTATTTGTGGGTGACACGCAACGGTGGCAAAGATTGGACGAATGTCACCGAGAAAGTTGGGCTGAAGAAACCGACGTGGGTCGCCACCATCGAAGCCTCGCGTTTCGCCGAAGGCCGCGCCTATGTGTGCTTCGACGCTCACCGCCTCGACGACGATAACCCCTACCTCTACATGACCGATGACTTCGGGCAAACGTGGAAGCCGATCACCGCGAACCTGCCCTACGGTTCGACACGGTGCTTGCGCGAGGACGTGGTGAATCCGAATTTGCTCTATTGCGGCACGGAATTTGCACTTTTCGTCTCGCTCGATCGCGGCGGTTCCTGGACCAAACTCAACAACAACCTCCCCACCGTCGCGGTCCACGAAATCGCGGTTCATCCCACGGCCGGAGAGATTGTCGCGGCCACCCACGGCCGCAGCCTGTGGATTCTCGATGTCACGGCCCTGCGGCAAATGACCAGCGAGAAGATCGCCACCGAGCCGACCCTCTATCGGCCCAACACCGTTACCCGCTGGCAGCCCTTGCCGCGGCACGGCTCGTCGGGGCGGCAGTTTGTCGGGCAGAACCCGCCGCCAGGTGCCCACATCTACTATTCCTTGCCCCAAAAAGCCAACAAAGTGACGCTGGAATTCCAGGATGTCGAGGGCAAAAAGATCGCCGAGATGACCGGACCTACCAACCCCGGGCTGCATCGCGTCACCTGGAGTACCCGGGGAGGAACGGCTCGCCCTGGGGTTCTGCCACCCTTGGTTCCCGCGGGAACCTACCGCGTCCTGCTGAACGTGGATGGGCAAACCCAGGTCCGCGGTTTCGTCATCGAAGGCGACCCAATACCCGAGCGCAGCCTTCGCGCCGAGGAGGACGAGGACGAGGAGGAAGAAGGCGACACGATCCGCTGATCATTCGTCGTTCCTGCTGAATGGCCCTTGACAGTCCACCGTGGCGAGCTAAGTTGATGAAGTGTTCAAACATTGGGATGTCTGAACCGTGTTGAGCCAAGCTGCGACAACCGCCCTGTGCCCGACGTTCACGATCGCGATTGTGGGCGTTATTGCGATTATGCGCAGCGGGTGAACACGGGGTCGGCCCCTCCATCAGCCACGACGACCCCGAAGCACCCCTTCGGGGTTTTTTCGTTGCAGGGCCGGCGGAGGATGAACGAGCGACCCGTTCTGGCGACCGAACTGCTGGCACAACCCCCTGAATCCACGACCCCACCTGGAATTGGTATGCGTATCGCCATCTACGACACCACGCTCCGCGACGGCAGCCAAGGCGAAGGTGTCAATTTCTCGTTGCAAGACAAACTGCTGCTCACCAAACGCCTCGATGAAATTGGCATCGATTACATCGAAGGCGGTTACCCCCTTTCCAATCCCAAGGACGCTGAGTATTTCCAAGCGGTCCAACAACTCCCTCTCAGTCATGCCAAAGTCGTAGCCTTCGGCATGACGCGCAAAAAAAATACCACACCCGACAACGACACCGGTCTGAAGGCCCTCATCGCAGCGCAGACGCCGGTGGTAACCATCGTCGGCAAAACCTGGGACTTCCACGTCACCAACGTCCTTGGGACGAGCTTGGAAGAAAACCTCCGCATGATCGCCGATTCCATCACCTTCTGCCGCCAGCAAGGCCGCGAGGTGTTTTACGACGCGGAACACTTCTTCGACGGTTACCGCGCCAATGCTGAGTATGCGCTGCGGACATTGCAAACCGCCGCCGCCGCCGGGGCCAGTGTCGTCATCCTGTGCGATACCAACGGCGGCACCATGCCGGAACGGATTGCCGAGGTCGTGCAGCAGGTGCGCCGGGAGTTGCCCTGCGACGTAGGCATCCATTGTCACAACGACTGCGATCTGGCCGTGGCTAACTCTCTGGCTGCCGTTCGGGCCGGCGCTACGCAGGTGCAAGGTACCATCAACGGCCTGGGTGAGCGGTGCGGAAACGTCGATCTGATCAGCGTCATTGCCAATCTCGCCTTGAAGTACCAATACGATGTGCTGAAACCCGGGTGTCTGCAACGGCTGACCGAAACGTCGCGGTACGTCTACGAATTGGCGAACATGAATTTCCGCACCGGCCAGCCGTTTGTCGGCCAGAGTGCCTTCGCCCACAAGGGGGGTATGCACACCCACGCGGTCGCGAAAGACCCCAGCACCTACGAACACATCAACCCCGAAGCGGTGGGGAACGAACGGCGGATTCTGGTCTCGGAACTTTCGGGGCAATCGACCATTCTCACCAAAACCGCCAAATACGACATTCACCACGATAAAGCCCTCATGGCCAAAATTCTTCACGAAGTCCAAGAACTCGAAAATAAGGGCTATGAGTTTGAAGCCGCCGAAGCATCGTTCGATCTGCTGGTGCGCAAAATCGCCAAACTTCATAAACCGTGGGAAGTGCAAAACAAACTGCGATTATACAAGCCGTGGTTCGAACGCATCAGTTATCGCGTCAATATTGAAGCACGCGCCGACGGGGAGCCGATCACGGAAGCGACCGTGCGGCTGAAAATCCACGGGCAGATCGAGCATACGGCCAGCACCGGTGATGGCCCCGTCAATGCCCTTGATGGGGCGTTGCGCAAGGCTCTGTTACCATACTTCCCGCGCTTGCACGAGATGCACCTGGTGGATTACAAGGTGCGTGTCGTCAATCCGCGGGCCGGTACCGCGGCACGGGTGCGTGTCGTTATTGAATCGCGCGATGCCACCGATGTGTGGGGGACTGTCGGCGTGAGCGAAAACGTCATTGAAGCCTCGTGGTTGGCATTGGTCGACAGTATTGAGTACAAACTGTTCAAGGATGTCGAACGCCGCGCTGGGGAACTCTAAACTCCTCTGTGGCAACGGTTTTCACAGGAAAGGCACCCATGGCTATTGAACTGCCGAAAACCTTTGACCCCTCCCAAGCCCAAAAGAAATGGCTTGCGGTGTGGGAGCAACGGGGCTATTTTCACTCCGACCCCGATCCACACAGACAGCCGTTCAGCATCGTTATTCCACCGCCCAATGTCACCGGAGCGCTGCACATGGGGCATGCGCTCAATAATACCCTTCAGGATGTTTTGATCCGCTGGCGGCGTATGCAAGGTTACAACGCCCTGTGGATTCCCGGAACCGATCACGCAGGCATTGCCACCCAATCGGTCGTCGAACGGCTCATTTTCACGCACGAGAAGAAAACCCGCCACGATCTGGGACGCGCGGAGTTGGTCAAACGCATCTGGGCTTGGAAAGACAAATACGAAGCCCGCATCCTCGAACAGCTCCAAGCGCTGGGAGCCAGTTGCGATTGGCGGCGCACCCGCTTCACGCTCGACCCCGTCTGTGCCCGCGCCGTTCGGGAAACGTTCTTTCGCATGTTCCGCGCTGGCTACATCTACCGCGGCCAACGCCTGGTCAACTGGGATACGCAACTGCAAACGAGTGTCGCTGACGACGAAACCTACACCGAAGAAACCCCCGGTAGCTTCTGGACCTTTCGCTACCCTGTCGATGGACAACCCGGGGTGTTCATTGCCTTCAGCACGACGCGACCGGAAACCATGCTCGGCGATACAGCGCTGTGCGTTCACCCCGCCGATGAACGGTACAAGCACCTGATTGGCCAACACGTCATCCAACCCCATACCGGGCGGAAAATCCCCATCATCGCCGACGGACTTTTGGCCGATCCGACCCTGGGCACCGGTTGTGTGAAAGTCACGCCCGCCCACGACCCCAACGACTACGCCTGCTGGCAGCGACACCCCGAAATCGGCATCATCAACATTCTCAACCCCGATGGCACCATCAACGACAACGGTGGTGAATATCGCGGGATGGATCGTTACAAAGCCCGCGAGGCCGTCACCCACAAGATGCAAGAACTGGGCCTGTATGTTGGCCAGGAACAACGTATCATTCCGCTGAAATTCAGCGACCGCAGCAAAACGCCCATCGAACCGTATTTGTCGGATCAATGGTTCGTCAAGATGTCGGACCGCGACGATGGCCAGCCCGGCTTAGCACAAATGACAATGGATGCCGTCACCACGGGCCGGGTCAAGTTCTTCCCCGAACGCTACGCCCGTTCCTATCTCGATTGGCTGGCCGAAAAACGCGATTGGTGCATCAGCCGTCAATTGTGGTGGGGTCATCAAATCCCGGTGTGGTACAAAACCGAACAACAGCCCCCCGAAGTCTTCCGCATGGTCGCCGAACCAACCCCGCGGGCACTCCAGCCGTTTCTTCGCACACGCCCCGGGATTGCGATTTCGTGGCAGAATAAGCCCCATCGCGCTGCGGACGATTTCAACGTGGATTTCGTGGTATGCCTGGCTCCAGGCAATGACGATATCGAAGCCGCTCTCGAAGCCGATGGCTTCACTCGCGATCCCGACGTGCTCGACACCTGGTTCAGCTCGGCCCTCTGGCCACATAGCACCTTGGGCTGGCCAGGGCCAACGCTACCCGAGAATCGCCCCGACCGCACCCCCGCCGATTGGGAGAAACTCCGCCAGTACTACCCGACCAGTACCCTCGTCACCAGCCGCGACATCATCACCCTCTGGGTGGCGCGAATGGTGCTGATGGGACTCTACAACGTGGGCGAAATTCCCTTCCATCATGTCTACATCCACCCGAAAATCCTCGATGGCTTCGGGGAAACGATGAGCAAAACCAAGGGCAACGGTGTCGATCCCCTCGACATTATCGAGATTTACGGAACTGATGCCCTGCGCTATGGTATTGTCAAAATCGCCACCGAGACGCAAGACGCCCGCTTGCCGGTCTCGAACATTTGTCCTCACTGCGGTCAGGATGTTCCGGTCAAGCAAGAACACATGTACATGCGCACGAAAAAACTGGCCTGTCCCGCGTGCAAAAAGGAATTCCGGCCCGGCGGACCGTGGCCCACCGATGATCCCGAACGCCCCACCGCCAAACAAGGTTCCGACCGCTTCGAGGAAGGCCGCAACTTCGCCAATAAATTGTGGAATGCCGCCCGCTTTTTGCTCCTGAACCTCGAAGGGTATCGTCCCGCTCCTGTCGACCCGGCGGCACTGCCCACCGAAGACCGCTGGCTGTTGTCGCGTTTGGCCACCACCACCCAAGCCGTCACCGCGGCTCTCGAAGCCTATAAGTTCAGCGACGTGGCCCGGCTCATTTACGAGTTTGTCTGGAGCGAATTTTGCGACTGGTATATCGAAATGAGCAAAGGCCGGCTCAAAGACGATACCACCCGCCCCGTGGCGCAACGGGTCCTGGCGGGGGCTTTCGATGGCATCCTCCGGCTGGTTCACCCCGTGATGCCGTTTGTGTCCGAATCGCTGTGGGAAGCCCTCGGCCAAGCCGCTCCCCAACGGGGACTTCCGGCACCAACGCCAGCCGAAGAAGCGGCCTGTATCGCGCGCTGGCCGAGTTACCCCCAGCAATGGATCAGCCCCCCCGTGGAAACCCGCTTTGCCCGGATGCAACACCTCGTCCGCGGGGTCCGCGAAATCCGCAATCGCTACCAGGTGGAGGAAAAAATCAAGCTGGACGTCCGCGTGAAATGCTCCGACGCAGTGGCCGCAGACTTCAACGCACTGGCCGCCTTCATCGGCCCATTGGCCGGCATCGCCACACTGACGGCCGGCCCCCAGATCACCAAACCCCGACAATCTGGCACTCTCATCACCGCGGAATTTGAAGCCTATGTTCCCCTGGCGGGGCTGATCGACCCGGTGGCCGAAGCCAAACGGCTCGAAAAACAACTCGCCGACAAACGCAAAGCCCTTGAAAACACCCAAAACAAGCTCCGCAACGAAAAATTCGTCGCCAATGCCCCCGCGGAGGTGGTGCAACAACAACGGGAGTTCGTTGCGGAGATCGAAAAACAAATCGCCCTATTGGAAGAAAACCTGAAAGACCTCCAATCCAACTAATATTCTATTCATCTTCAGGATGCTGCCATGCGTCGGTTTCTCCTGGCTCTGTTTTTCGCAGCGGTTGGCCACAGTATCTGCAACGCCCAAACCCCGGCGGCGAAAACCGACATTTTCGCGGTCAACCGGTCACTCGGTCGGGGGATCAACCTCGGCAATGCCCTCGAAGCACCTCAGGAGGGGGATTGGGGGTTGAAACTCGAAGCCCGTTACTTCCCGATCATCGCCGCGGCCGGATTTCAGACCGTCCGCGTGCCGATCAAGTGGTCGGCCCATGCCGCCCCCAAGGCCCCCTACACCATCGACCCCCAGTTCTTCCAACGCATCGACTGGGTGCTCGAACAGGCTGCGGCCAACAAACTCAATGTGGTGCTGAACGTGCATCACTACGACGAAATGGACAAGCAACCCGAACAACACCTCCCCCGCTTGATCGCCATCTGGGAACAAATCGCCCAACGGTACCAGAATCAACCGGCATCGGTCGTTTTCGAACTCTATAACGAACCTCATGACAAATTTGTTGATGACGAATGGAACAAGGCCATCCCCCAACTTCTGAAAGCCGTTCGAACTACCAATCCCACCCGGGCGGTGATCGTCGGCCCGCCGTTTTGGAATGGTATTTGGGCCTTACCCAAGCTGAAATTACCCGATGATCCTAACCTGATTGTGACGGTCCACTACTACGAGCCATTCCGGTTCACCCATCAAGGGGCTTCGTGGGCTTCCGACGACGTGAAGAAACTCAGTGGTATCCGCTGGCAAGGCACCGCCGCCGAAATGGCCGAACTGCGTCAGAAGTTCGATCAGGCCGCGGAATGGGCCAAGAAGCACAAGCGACCGATCTTTCTGGGCGAATTCGGCGCTTACGAAAAAGCCGACATGGACAGCCGCGCCCGCTGGACGGCCGCAGTGGTGCGCGAAGCCGAAGCCCGGGGTTTCAGTTGGGCCTATTGGGAATTCGCCGCTGGTTTCGGGGCTTACGACCGCACCCAACGGGCTTGGCGCGAACCGCTGTTGAAGGCTCTGATTCCCTCGGGAAAATGAAGAACGGTAAGAAGTTGATGATTTTTCCTTGAAGATAGCGGGCGGAGGCTACAGAAGGCCGTAAAGACTTTAGATTGTCGATAGGTGACGAACTTCGGGACCTCCACCGCCAACGGCTCTCCATGTTCCAGCGTTTGTTTCTGACTTATTTGTTGTTAGTCATTACCACCGTTGCACTTGTAGGGCTGTTGATCTATCAGCGGGCCGCGGATGTTTTTTTCGATTTGGTGCGTGAGGTGGCTGCGGCGATCGGTTTCGTCGTGCTGGCGGCCATCGGTGCCGCCTATCTGCTGGCGCGGGCGATCACACGCCCGTTGGTCGAATTGCGAGAAGGCGCTCGCAAGCTGGCCGAGGGCGATTTAGGGCACAAAATCCGCGTCGGCGGCGGTAGCGAACACATCGAACTGGCCGAAACCTTCAACACGATGAGCGATCGGCTCGCGGCCACCTTCCGCCTGCTGGAACACGACCGGGAACAACTCCGCGCCATTCTCTCCGGGATGGCCGAAGGCGTTATCGCTATTGATGCCCAACGCCGGGTTCTCTTTGCCAACGAGCGCGCCGGTCAGTTGCTGGAATTCGATGCCTCGAAAGCCGTCAACCAACCCCTCAGCGACGTCACCCGGCTGACGGCATTCCGGGAGGTGGTCGGCAAAGGGCTGGAAGCGAGCGAACCGTATCGGGAAGAATTGGAACTCAGTGGTCCGTCGCCGCGGTATTTGTCGGTTTATGTGTCGCGTTTTCCGGGTCATGGCATGCCGGGGGCGGTCATCGTGATCGACGATATGACGGATGTTCGACAAGCCGAGCGCATGCGGCAAGATTTCGTCGCCAACGCCTCGCACGAATTGAAAACCCCGCTGGCCGTCATCAAATCGAGTGTTGAAGCCCTGCTGGATGGCGCAGCCGACGACCCGGAGGAACGCGGTAACTTCCTCAACCAGATCGATCGGGAATCGGAACGGCTTTCCGCTCTCATCAAAGACATGCTCAGCCTGTCGAAAATCGAATCGGGGGCGTTGCGATTAGAACCACGGGCCGTGCCGCTGGGAAAAGCCATTTCCGATTGCATGGAACGGCACCACCCCCGGGCCGATGCCAAAACGCTCACGTTGGTGGAAAAGCCCCCCACGGATGTTCCCGCCGATGTCCCCGTGTGGGCCGATCCGGACGCTTTGCGGCAAGTGATGGATAATTTGGTCGATAACGCCATCAAATACACCCCCAACGGCGGGCGCATCACCGTGCGCTGGGGAGCGACTAGCGATACTGTCAGTTTTGAAGTGGAAGATACTGGCATCGGCATTCCCGAATCGGATGTCAACCGCGTCTTTGAGCGTTTCTATCGTGTGGACAAGGCTCGGGGGCGCGAGCAAGGCAGCACCGGGCTGGGGTTATCGATCGTCAAACACCTCGTTCAGGCGATGCGCGGTCAGGTGCGCGTGCATAGTAAACTCGGCAAAGGCACCACCTTCCGCGTCACCCTTCCGCGCGCCGGCACGGCGTAAGGAAACGGTCGCCCGCGCCAGGCAAGCGAGCGGGCACGGGTGGGCCGGTCCCCGAGTGGCACATTGTTAGCCAATCCGGGCCTCCCAGACCACCGGAGCGCGGTCACCGGATAGTTGGTTGCCCGGAGATGACCTTCCGGGCTTGCATCGGTGTGGAGAACCCCTTCATGGAACTGCTAGAAAGCCGGTCGATCTTTTCACCGGCGACGGGCTTCATCCAACGTGGTGGTTTCCAATGGACGTGTAATCCGTATCTGGGTTGTACCTTTGGTTGCACCTACTGCTATGCGGCCTTTCTGCCGCAAAACCGCCAACCGGCCGAACAGTGGGGACGGTGGCTGGTGGCCAAGAAAAACGCAGTAACACTCGCCCACCGTCAGGCTAAGAAAGTCGCGGGGCAAGCCGTCTATATGTCGAGCGTGACCGACCCGTACCTCCCCGCGGAACGCACCCTGATGCTCAGCCGGGGCATTCTCGAAGCGATGCTGCCCTTCCAGCCGCGCTTGGTCGTGCAAACCCGCGGACCGCTGGTGGTTCGCGATATCGACGTGTTGCAGGATTACCGCCATCTGCGGGTGAATGTGTCGATTCCCACCGATTCCGAGGCGATTCGCCGCCGCTTCGAACCCAAAGCCCCCCCGCTCGACCAGCGTTGGATGGCGTTGGGGCAACTTCAGGCTGCGGGCCTGGCTGTCGGCATCTGTGTCACCCCGACTTTGCCCATCCAGAATGTGACGGAGTTTGTGAAAAAACTCACCCACTTCGCACCGGATGTACTCGTCTGCCAAAACTTTCACGATGCCGGCGGCCGTTTTGGAGCCGATACGGGACCGGCAGCGTGGCAGTTGTTGAGCGAATTCGGCTGGAACGATACCCACTACCGGCAATTCGTTGATCGTCTGCGAGGCCAGACCACGGTTTTTGAAGGGGCTGCGGGATTTTTCCCACCCCCAGGACCCACCCCGCAACCCACTTGGGCCTGTGAGAGCCGAGCATGACCGCACCACGCCCCACCCGGGCTGATTTGGAGGCGGCTCGGCATAAAACCGTCGCGGATGTGATCGCCCCGGGGTTACGGGTGCTCTTCTGTGGCATCAACCCGGGGCTGTACACGGCCGCCATTGGCCATCACTTTGGCCACCCGGGCAACCGCTTCTGGCCCACCCTTTATCGGGCCGGCTTCACCCCCCGGCGGCTGACTCCCCCCGAGGAACGGGAACTGCTCGCTTGGGGCTATGGTATTACGAATTTGGTAGCTCGTGCGACGGCCAGCGCCAGCGAATTGAGCGCTGACGAACTCCGTGCGGGAGGTGAAATCCTCTGCCAGAAGGTTCACCAATGGAAACCGCGCTTTCTGGCGATATTGGGTATCGGAGCGTACCGCGTGGCGTTTCGTCGCCCGCGTGCCACGCTGGGTCTTCAAGCGGAAGCGATTGGTGCAACCCGCGTGTGGGTCCTGCCCAATCCCAGCGGGCTGAATGCTCACTACCAAACTGCGGATTTGGTGAAAATCTTCCGGCGGCTCTGGCAAGCGGCGACTGCCAGCGGCGACTGACTGACCTTAAGCCTTCGGTGGTTCAACCACGGGTTCGGGTCGATCCAACATCCCTTCGCTAGACGCGACGATCACCACCGCGGACATATCGCCAATGTTATTGACTGTTGTTCGCGACATGTCCAAAATCCGGTCAATGCCCAAAATCAACGCGATCGCCCCAGGTTCGACCCCGATTGAGGCTAAAACCAACATCAACAGCGGAATCGAGCCGCCCGGCACCCCCGCAGCCCCCACCGCCGTCAGTACGCACAGGATCACGACTAACACCTGGTCGCCAATCGAAAGTGCTTCTGGCAGAAAGACTTGGGCGAGAAACATCACCGTGACCCCTTCGAACAACGCCGTCCCAGCCATGCACATGGTGGCCCCTAAGGGCAGCACGAAACCGGCGATGGGAATGGGGGCACGAAATTCCGTTTGCGCGACCCGCAGATTCGTCGGCAAGGTGGCGTTGGAGGAACTGGTACTAAACGCAGTCACGATGGAGGCGCGAATCTTGGTAAAGAACGTCACCGGATTGATGCCAGTGAGAACCTTCACAAAAAGCGGTAAGATCAGCCCTCCTTGAATGGCTAACCCGACGAGCACCACGGCGGCATATTGGCCTAACAACTTCAGCAGATCAAAGCCAAATTCGGAAGCCGTTTTGAATATCAGACAAAAAACGCCATAGGGAGCCAACCGCATCGCCAGTTGAATGATGGTAACCATCAGCTCGCCCATAGCTTCGAGCAGCCGTTTCATCAGCTCGGCTTTGTGCGGTTCGAGCCGGGTCAGGCCAATTCCGACCAACAGGGCGAAGGTGATAATCCCGAGCATCTCCAGATGGGCCGCGGCACTGATCGGATTGCTTGGTACGATCTGTTTGACAAACTCCAATACGGTGAAATCGGCTTTTTTGCGTCGGGCCGCATCGCCGCCGTAGGTGCGTTGAAGTTCGGCAATGGTCTCATCGGGCAAACCGCGGCCGGGTTCCACCAGATTCACTAGCACGATGCCGATGATCGCGGCCATGGTGCTGGTCAAGAGGAAGTAACCGATGGTTTTCGCGCCCACCCGGCCCACGGCCCCCAAGCTACCGATTTGGGTCACGCCAACAGCTAACGAAGCGAACACCAACGGAACCACAGTCACAAACAGCAGGCGGAGAAAAACCTGCCCGACTGGTTCGGCGATATTGGCATTGATCCATCGCAACCACGGCGGGATCAGGGGCGGCAATCCCGGCTCCACGAACACAACGTTCACCAGACACCCCGCCATCGCTCCCAACAGCAAGCCAGCGAGAATGCGGGTATGCGGTACCGGCGGATCGGCCGACATACTTCCCCCCACCACTTTGTGACAACAATAACGAACTTCGGGCAGATTTCCAGGATTTCCACCGTTGGAGTCCTCGTGTAATCCTGTCAGAACACCATCGGCTACCTAACGGGTCCAACTCTATGTTCGACGTTCTCATTCGCAATGGGCGCATCGTCGATGGCAGTGGCTTGCCGTGGTTTCACGGGGATGTCGCCCTCCAAGGCGACCGGATTGCTGCTGTGGGGAAATTCCCCAGGGCCTCGGCACGCCAGGTTCTCGATGCCCACGGGAAAGTCGTCTGCCCGGGATTCATCGACGCCCACGTCCACGGTGATTTGGCCCTGTTGGCCGATCCCCTGCATGAGCCGAGTGTGCGCCAAGGCGTCACCACGCACATTCTGGGGCAAGACGGTGTGGCTTTCGCTCCGGCTTCACCAGAGACGATGGCGTACATGCGCCGCTACACCGCCGGCTTCAATGGCAACTTCCCGACCCCAGGTCGCGAGTGGCGGAGCATCACAAAGTTTCTGGCCCAGTTCGACCAACAATGTGCCATCAACGTGGGTGTACTGATTCCCAACGGCAATGTGCGCATGGAAGTGATGGGTCTGGAACCCCGCCAGCCCACCGCGGGGGAATTGGCGCAAATGCGAGCTATTGTTCGAGAAGGCATGGAACAAGGAGCACTGGGGCTTTCCAGCGGCTTGGATTACGTTCCCAGCCTGTATGCCGACGAAGACGAGCTGACCGCCTTGTGTGAAGAAATCGCTCCCTTCGGCGGTATTTACGTCACGCATATGCGGGGCTACACGCCCCAGAAAGCCCCCGCGGCCCTGCAAGAAGTGTTCAACATCGGCCGCCGGGCACAATGCGCAGTCCACGTCTCGCATTTCAATTGTCTGGCGGAGCAAACCATTCCGCTTCTCAACGCCGCCCGGGCGGAGGGCATCGAGGTCACCTTCGACCTCTATTGTTATCTCTACGGCAGTACCATCGTGGCGATGCTCACACTTCCGCCGGATGTGTTGGAAGGTGGCATCGAAGCCACGATTTCCCGGCTCAAAAATGCCACGACCCGCCAGCAACTCGAAACGGCGCTGGCGAACCCACGCTTCCCGATCGAAACGATCCGCCTCTCCAGTCTGCCCCATCCCGATTGGCAACGCTATGAGGGACTCACTCTCTGGCAAGCCTGTGCCCTCCATCAACGGACTTCTCACCCACCCTCCCCCCGGGCACTGGTGGATTTTCTTTGTGAATTGCTGATCGCCACCGATCTGGCCGCCGGGTGTGTGATTCGCCACTTCGCGGAACGTAGCGAACGCGACATTCTTCAACTCATGCGCCACCCACTGATGATGGCCGGTAGCGACGGGATTTATGTAGGCGGCCATCCCCACCCCCGCGGCACGGGTTGTTTTGCCCGCTATTTGGGGCATCATGTCCGCAACGGCGATTGGCCGCTCGAAGAAGCCGTGATGAAATGCTCTTACCACGCCGCCCGGCGCTTTGGGCTGAAAGACCGGGGCCTGATCCGCCCCGGAATGGCCGCCGATGTGGTCGTTTTCGATCCACAGACTCTCCGGGATGGCTCGACGTACGAGGATGGTCGCGCACTGGCTGTCGGAGTGGAGCATGTCTTTGTCAATGGAACAGCAGTGCTTATGGACGGCCAACGCACCGCGGCCTTGCCCGGCCGTGCGTTGAAGCGAGGATAACCCCTGCGCAAGCTCAGGACGTTGCGCAAGCAGTGAGGCATAAAGCATTGAGGCGTAAACTGAAAATTATTCCACAAGTGAAATTTTGGACAAAACTATGAAGCACCTGCTCGGTTTAGAAGGTATGTCGGCCACCGCTCTCACCCGTCTGCTGGATGTTGCGGAAACTTATAAGGGGGTTGGTGTTGGTGATCAGCCCAAACGGGACGATCTGAAAGGCAAGGTCGTCGTCAATCTCTTTTACGAACCCTCGACACGCACTCGGATGAGCTTTGGCTTGGCGGCACGGCGGTTAGGGGCCGATGTGCTGGATTTTTCCCCCAGTGGCTCCAGTACCGCCAAGGGGGAATCGTTTATTGATACTGCCAAGAATATTGAAGCCATGGGAATTGATATCGTCGTGGTGCGGCATTCGTCGCCGGGGGCGCCGCACATGCTGGCGAAATATCTCCATCCCCACGTTCGCGTCATCAATGCAGGCGATGGTGCCCACGAACACCCTACCCAAGCCCTGCTTGACATTTTCACGATCCGTCAGCGTCTTCAACGCATTGACGGACTCACGGTGGGGTTGATTGGGGATATTATGCACAGCCGCGTTGCCCGTAGTAATATCCACGGGCTGACAACTCTGGGTGCCAAAGTGATCGTCTGTGGGCCAACGACGTTGGTTCCCTCGGAAGTCGAACGCTGGGGGGTGGAAGTTGCCCACCGGCTCGATGATGTCTTGCCGCGGTGCGACGTGTTGAACCTGCTGCGCGTGCAGTTCGAGCGACAACGCAGTGGGCTGTTTCCCTCGATTCGGGAATACCGGTTACTCTTTGGAGTTGACAGTGACCGGATGCGGAAAACCAAGCCCAACGTGTTGATTTTGGCTCCTGGTCCCATCAACCGCGGTGTGGAAATCAGCCCTGAAGTCGCGGATGGTCCGCGCTCGGCGATTCTGGATCAGGTCACCAATGGGTTGGCCGTGCGAATGGCTGTCTTAAGTGAATTGAGTACGAGCACCTGAAGCTATTTCCCCCCCCTGAGGCAACAGCTATTTCCCCCTGAGGCAACGGCCTGTCTGCGTGCCAATGGCGGTCTTCAGTGAATGGAGCACAAGCCCCGAGGGCGAGTCACCAGGGAGCACAAGCCCCGAGGGCGAGTTACCAGGGGGTAAAGGGGGAAGCTTCCTATTCCCAGATGATGCCAATTTCCAATACCCGTCAGGTCACTTTACGAAACGGACCCATTTCCACCTTTGTACGTAATTCCTACACTGTTTCCACCTGATCGCCCTACCGATGCGCGGTAGAGGAATCAGTGTGTTTCAGGAGGAAGCATCATGAAACGGTATCTGTTCGCAGTGGCTGTGGCCGTGTTGGCGGTGGGTGTTGTTGGGGCCGAAGACAAACCGGCCACCCCCGCTCCCACCACGAGTGCCCCGGTGATGATGGGCACAACTGGTACCATGTATGTGGAATACGTTCCGGTGCAATCGACCCGGCGTGGTCTGTTCGCCCGGCTGCGCAATCGCAGCAATCGCGTCACCTACACGACCATGCCGATGGTGACGATGCCCACCAGCCCCGCACCGATGCCGACACCGGCCCCGCAACCCATGCCGATGCCTGGCACCAAGAGCGATAATACCGTGAGCATGCCCAAGACCACCACCGTGGTTCCGGCCACCGGAAATCTACCGCCGGGTATCTACACCACCACCGATGGAACCGTCGTCCAAATTGGCGGTACGACGAGCGGCGGGGTGATGACGGCGACCTACACGGAATCGACCCCGGTCCGTCGTGGCTTCTTCGGCCGGCTGCGCAATCGCTAACGCGGCGTTAGCAGTCCTCCAACGCCGGGAGCCGCATGGTCGTGGCACCCGGCGTTTGTTCGCGCCGATTTCTTCTTCCCTGTAGCTGGCCATGATTCACCCGCTGCATCTGCGCAATGGTCGTGTCATCGACCCGGTGCAAAATCTCGATGCCATCACGGATGTCTGGCTCGCGGACGGCCGCATCGCCGGCATTGGTCCGCGTCCGGCACAGTTGCGCGGGGATGTCAAAACCCTCGATTGTACTGGGTTGATCGTAGCCCCGGGATTGATCGACATGCATGTTCACCTGCGTGAACCGGGGCGGGAGGAAGATGAAACCATTGCCACCGGAACGGCGGCGGCTGTGGCTGGGGGTATCACCTCGGTTGCTTGTATGCCGAATACCGAACCGGCGATCGATACCCGTGCGGCGGCGGAGTTTGTCATTCATCAAGCGGAACGGGCTGGGTATTGCAATGTCTTTCCGATTGGGGCGGTGACGAAAAACCGCGAAGGGAAGGAACTGGCCGAAATTGGAGGATTGGTCGAAGGTGGGGCGGTGGCCTTCACCGACGATGGCGCTCCCATCTATTCCGCCGAAATCATGCGGCGGGCCTTGGAATATTGCAAAATGTTCAACAAAGCGGTCCTCGTTCATGCGGAAGTTCTCGAACTGACCCAAGGCGGGGTGATGAACGAAGGCTTTGTGAGCATGCAATTGGGTTTACGCGGCATGCCCGCCGTGGCCGAAGACATTATGATTTACCGCGACATTGTGTTAGCCGAACTGACCGGAGGAAAATGCCACATTCTGCACGTTTCGACGGCAGGGGGCGTGGAACTGATTCGCCAAGGTCGCAAGCGGGCTGAAGCCCTCCGCGCCGCCGGCAAACCCTCGTTCTGGATCAGCGGGGAAGCTTGCCCCCATCACTTCATCCTCACCGACGAATGCTTGCGCAGCTTCGATAGCAACTTCAAAATGTCCCCCCCCCTCCGAACGGAAGCCGACCGGCGGGCGGTTCTGGAAGGGTTGAAGGACGATACGCTCACCGTTCTGGCTACCGATCACGCCCCGCACGCCCCCGAGAAGAAAGAACGCGAACTCGATCAAGCTCCCAATGGCATCCTGGGGCTAGAAACTTTCCTGCCCCTGTGCATTACTTACCTGATCGAACCAGGACACCTGAGCTGGCCGCGAATGCTCGCCAAAATGACCTGCCATCCCGCAGCGGTCCTGGGCATCGACCGCGGTACGCTCTTGCCCGGCCGCCCGGCAGATGTCACGGTGATCGATCCCCACGTGAAATGGAAAATCGATAAGCATACGTCCCAGTCCAAAAGCCGTAACACGCCGTTTCATGGTTGGGACGTGACCGGCCGCGCGGTGGCAACAATCGTGGGCGGCGAGATCAAAATGAGCCGCATGGCCTGACCAAAATTTGAACAGCCTATCATGGCCTGACCAAAGTTTGAACAGCCTATCGCCATCGCCGTCGCCGCTCCTTGCTGGCCCGCGGCTGCCTCCTGGCACTTGCTCGTTTCCCTCGAGTGCGACCAAGGGATGAGATCACGCGGCGGATACGGCATTTCAAGACTCTGTTGCCGCGGTTATTGTGGTTCTTGGGACACGGGATCAGATGACGCGGCTGATGAGGCATTTCAAGTAGCCGGTTTCCGGGCAGGTCACTGCGACCGGATGATCGGCCGCGGCCCCCCGGCGCTGGAGAATTTGCACGTCGCGCCGGGCTTCAACAGCCACTTGTGCGAGCAATTCTTCCAGTTCCACCATCGTGATCAGCCCCGTACAACAGCAGGAAACGAGAATGCCGTCGCGTTCGAGGAGTTTGAGGGCCAATTGGTGCAGGCGGCGGTAGCCTTTCATCGCTTCCGGCACCGCTGCGCGGTTGCGTGCAAATTTGGGTGGGTCGAGGATCACCACTCCGAACTTCTCACCGCGTGCCACCAATTCCGCCAACTCGTGGAATACATCGGCGTTCACCCACGTGATGTTGGAGAAACCGTTGACTTCGGCATTGCGGCGGGCCAGTTGGAGAGCCGTTTCGGAGGCATCGATGCCGCGCACTTCGGCTGCCCCGGCCTGTGCCGCAAAGAGGCTAAACCCGCCGCTGTAACAGAAGGCATCGAGAACCCGTTGGCCCGCGCACAGGCGAGCCACAACGTGGCGATTGTCGCGTTGATCGAGATAGTAGCCGGTTTTGTGTCCCTCCGGGAGGTTGACCAACAACCGCAGTCCATTGTCAGCAATGCTCAGATCACTAGGCGGCGGTTCACCCCAAAGCAATTCATCGCGCAGTTCAACACCCTCGAGGCGGCCAATGCCTTTTTCGGTGCGGAGGTAAAGTCCCCGGGGCGAGAGCAGCTCGCACAAAATCTCGCTGATCATGAACCGGCGTTGGGCCAATCCCAAGGCGGTGAATTGTACGGCCAGCCAATCGGCGTAGCGGTCGATGATCAAACCGGACAAATAGTCGGATTCACTGAAGCAGATTCGATAGCCAGCATCGGGGGCATTGAGGTGTAAGATATTGTGACGTAAAGCGATCGCTTCTTCGAGGCGGCGCTGGAAGAAGGCGCGGTTGAGGGCGACGCCCTCGGCCCAGCTGTAGAGCCGAACGCGAATCTTCGAGCGGCTGTTGTAGAGTCCGCGGGCGATGAAGTGTCCTGCGGTGGAAAAGAGTTCCACTTCGTCGCCATCGGCGGGAGTACCTTCGACGCGATCCAGGGCACCGGCGAAAACCCACGGATGACGGCCAAAGAACGGCTGGGCCCGCTTCGGCTTGAGAACCACTCGAGGAATCATCGCGGTGCTCACAACCCTTGTAAGACACGGCCCATATACGCCAACGTACGGTCGACTTCGTTCGATTCAGTGCGGCTGGCAAGCAGTGCGCGAACGCGCAGGAGCAGTTCCGTCTTGTTGATGGGTTTGGTGATGAAGTCGTCGGTGCCCGCCTCGACGGCTTTGCCGACATCAGACGATTGGTCGAGGGCGGTGATCATCAGAATCGCGATCTCGCGAGTCGCGGGATCGGCCCGCAACCGGGAACAAACTTCAAAGCCGCTCAATCGGGGCATCATCACATCGAGTAAAATCAGATCGGGTTTCCATTCCCGGGCCACGGCGATGGCCTCTTCGCCATTGGAAACGACTTTGGTTTCAAATTCGGTACCATCGAGGTGGGCATCGAGCAAATCGGCATTGGAGGGGTTATCATCAGCAATGAGAATGCGCGGCATGGCGTCCTCGTGTTTTCTTCACTGGGAAGGCATTATAGCAAACCCTAAGCCTGGCAATGGAGGAACAACGCCAGATGCGCGTGATCACCAATCCGCGACAAGCCGACCACGCCCCCACCGTCGAAGTGGATGGGGGTGAGGTCATTCCCGCCTACGAAGTGCCGTTGCGTTATGCAGCGATCCGCACGGCCCTGGCGACGGCGGGGGGGTTCACCTTCGAAGAACCGCCCGCCACGACAGAACCCCCTCTGACGGCCGTTCACCAGGCGGACTATGTGGCGTACTTGCAGCAAGCCAGCGCCGAAGCTGGAGGCGCTGGCAATGGGCCTATGCCCCACCGGTGGCCGAGTGTATTTCCCTTCGGGCCTCATCCGCGGGCGTTGGGGCCGCGGGCCTTGCGCGGTCGCTTCTGTTACGACACCTACACGCCGATCTTGCCCGGCACCTACTCGGCGGCGTTCGCAGGAGCCACGGCGGCCAGCTACGCGGCACATTTGCTCGCTTGCAGCCAGGAAAGAAACGTCTATGTTCTCACACGTCCACCTGGGCATCATGCCGAAGCCGATCGTTGCGGCGGATACTGCTACTTCAATAACGCTGCCGTGGCCGCCGCGATCCTGGCCCGTTTCGGCCCGGTTGCCATTCTCGACGTGGATGTGCACCACGGTAACGGCACGCAGCATATCTTCTACGAGCAACCGAACGTCCTGACGGTGTCAATTCATGGCGATCCGCGGGGGTTATACCCGTTTTTTAGCGGCTATGCCGACGAAACCGGCACGGGTCGGGGCCTAGGAACCAATCTCAATCTACCCCTGCCGTTGGGCAGTGGCGTGCCCGAGTACCGCGACGCCTTAGCACAAGCGCTTGTGGCTATTGAGCGTTTTCGGCCCGAGTTTTTCATCGTGGCCTTGGGGACCGACGCTCACGAATCCGATCCGATCGGCGGCATGCATCTGCCCACGACGTATTTTCGAGAAATGGGTGCCAACCTTCGCCATCTCCAACGACCGACGTTGATCGTGCAAGAAGGTGGATATAACCTCGAGGTGGTTGGACCTTGTGTGGTCGAGTTCTTGAGAGGAATCGAGGGATGATGGCCGGAAGGGCAAACCGCTGATTGTCGATGGTGATTGCGCTCACCCCCACGTCGTTGGAACCCAGGGCGTCGTTGGAACCAAGGGGAGAGGTAGGCCGAACCCGGAGCGACTCGGCCTCAGCGGGGATTGGTTCCCAGTTGCTCCGGGCGGGCCGGATGTGCGTTGGCGGAACTATTTCAGCAGGTCTTTGAGTGCCTTCAGGGGCCGGGCCGTGACGCGGGTGTGTGCGGGTTTGTCCTTGGTTTTGATCATTTTGCCCGGGTTGAAACGATCGGGAACCAGCTCGCCCCCCTTTTTCGCCGGAATGCGTTTGGCTTTCAGTTTGAACAACCCTGGCAGCGTGAGAACCCCGGGACCTTTGGCACTCAGTTGTTGGGTGATGATTTTCGTCATGGCGTCGAAAACTTTCACCACATCGCTTTTTTTCAGGCCTGTCTCCGTGGCAATTTCGGCGAAGAATTGTGATTTGGTGATCGATTTGGGGCTTTTCCCGCTGGCTTTGGCCATGATGGTTCTCCAACTTGCGTTGTGAATGGAAGCAGCCAAACTGCTTGAAAACTACGGATTTTCGCGGGGTTTTGTCAACCAAACAACGGAATTTCCCTAGAAATATCCCGTATTTTTGAAGGTCGACGGCCGTTTTCCGTCTTTTGCAGCGTTTTTTTCGTCATTTTCAGCCGCTACAGGTGCTATTTGCGCCACGATTCGCCACAAGGTCAATGGGGACAAGCACCGCCACGGCCAACGATCGTCAGAGGTGTGCTGACACCCGAGGTCGTGATGGGATTTCGGCGGCACGGCTGGTTGCTCACAGAGGTTGGGGCTGTATTCTCTACTGCAAGGCTTACTCGTTCGTGAGGCAACTATGGCCGAGTTCACCCCACTGGACATCACCGCCATCAACACGATCCGCACCTTGGCCATGGACGCGGTGCAGAAGGCCAATTCGGGTCACCCTGGGGCCCCCATGGGCTTAGCCCCGATGGCGTATGTGTTGTGGAACCGCTTCTTGACCTACGACCCAGCCGACCCACTGTGGCCCAACCGCGACCGTTTCGTTCTCTCCAATGGCCACGCCTCGATGTTGCTCTACGCCCTCATCCACCTCGCCCGAATTCGCCACGCCGATCCACACCAGGGCCGCGTGTTCGACGAAGAATCGCTGCCGATGGAGCAATTGAAGCAGTTTCGCCAGCTCAAAAGCCGCACCCCCGGCCACCCGGAAAGCGATCTGACCGCCGGTGTGGAAACCACCACCGGCCCCCTCGGGCAAGGGGTGGCCAATGCTGTCGGTATGGCGATTGCCCAGAAGTGGAAAGCTGCCTACTATGGTCGCCCCGGATTCGAAGCGCTCTTTGCGCACCGCATCTATGCCATCTGCGGCGATGGTTGCATGATGGAAGGTGTGGCCAGCGAAGCGGCGTCCCTCGCAGGGCACTTGCAACTGAATAATCTCACCCTCATCTACGACGACAACGGTATCACCATCGACGGTCATACGCACCTGGCCTTCAGTGAAGACGTGCCCCAACGTTTCGCGGCTTACGGATGGAATGTGCTTCGCATTGCCGACGGGAACGATCTGGACGCGATGGTGCAGGCCCTCGAGCAAGCCCAACGGGCAGACAAACCCACCCTCATCACCCTCAAAACCGTCATTGGTTATGGTTCCCCGAATAAGGCCAACACGCACACCGCCCACGGAGAACCCTTGGGAGTTGACGAAGTCCGGTTGACCAAGAAAGCCTATGGTTGGCCGGAAGAGGCATCGTTTTGGGTTCCCGACGGCGTGTACGACCTATTCCGCCAGGGTCTGGGTGCTCGCGGCGCGGCGGCTCATGCCGCGTGGAAGCAACTCTACGCCGATTACCAAACCCAATATCCCAAAGAAGCTGCGGAATTGGCACTCCTGGAGCAACGACGCCTACCCGACGGCTGGGACAAGGACATTCCCCGCTTCCCCGCGGATGCCAAAGGGCTGGCGACCCGCGAAAGCTCAGGCCAGGTGCTCAACGCGATTGCCAAGAACCTCCCGTGGTTGGTGGGCGGGTCTGCCGATTTGAACCCATCGACGAAAACCTACATGAAATTCGAAGGTGCCGGAGTCTTCACCGCGAAAACACCCGCGGGTCGTAACATCCATTTCGGTGTTCGTGAGCATGCCATGGGAGCCATCATGAATGGCCTGGCCCTCTCCAAGCTGCGCCCCTATGGCTCCGGTTTTTTGATCTTCTCGGACTATGGCCGGCCAGCGATTCGCTTAGCCGCGCTGATGGGCGTTCCCGTGTTGTATGTCTTCACTCACGATAGCATCGGTGTGGGCGAAGATGGCCCAACGCACCAGCCCATCGAACAGTTGATGTCGCTACGGGCGATCCCCAATCTGATTGTGATTCGTCCATGCGATGCCAATGAAGTCGCGGAAGCTTATAAAGTGGCCCTGCAACAAACCCACAGCCCCGTGGTCTTAGCCCTGACGCGGCAACCGGTGCCCACTCTGGATCGCAGCAAATACGCCCCGGCCTCAGGATTAGCCCGCGGCGGCTACGCCCTCAACCACGTGCCCAACCCCGCGGTGCTATTGATTGCTACCGGCAGCGAAGTGGCTTTGGCCGTGGAGGCAGCGGAGAAACTCGCCGCCGACAACATTGCCGCCCGCGTAGTGAGCCTGCCCAGTTGGGAATTGTTTGAACAGCAAGATCGTGCCTACCGGGAGAGTGTGTTGCCTCCCCAGGTGACCGCCCGGGTGTGTATTGAAATGGGTTCTGCTCTGGGCTGGGAAAAATACGCCGGACCGACGGGAGCCATTCTGGGAATGCGTTCCTTTGGTGCCTCAGCTCCGATCAAAGACCTACTCAAGCACTTTGGCTTCACCGTGGATGCGGTCGTCCAAGCGGCCAAGGCCCAAATCGGCCGCGGGTGAAATGCCGGGAGGTTCTTTCCAAACACCGGTCATGGAACTGAAAAACCCTATGGCTCCAACTGGGTGGGAGTTGGAACCGCCTTGACGACCGGTGATCACACAAGCACTCTTTCGTGAACCGAGTGGTACTCGGTGTGCGGACCCGAACCGTCTCTCGGACCGTCGCCGAGAATGCCCATCATCTCATCGCCTCAGTTTAGCGTCAGTCCGTGGGGCATCTCCAGGTTGGTTGCGAGAATTGTTGGCCTTGGGGCGGCCGCGGTGAGTCGGAAACGTTACCACCGGAGAGACGCGGGGGAAGAAGCAGAACCGGAACAACGGGCCAGAGGTTTATTCGACACTCAGCCGACCGATTTTCCATTCCGTCTGATCAAATTGGAGAACGACGACGATCCGGCCGCTGCCGCGCGCGGGGCGAAAATGGCATTCCAACAGAGGCAAAGGGTTGTCCATTTTCTGTTCACAGCTCACAAACTCCACTGGCGACGCCAAGACCGGCTTCGACTTGACGAATTGGCGGAAACGTTCGCGGCCGTACATCGATTTGAAATCGGTGGACGTACCAGCCCAGGCCTCATCGATTCGCCCGGAGCGCAGCGCGTCAAGAAACTCCTGGGCTTTCTGTTGTGCAGCGGCGGGGGCCAACTCCGGGATCGGGTTGCGGGTGACCAGCCACCCGATCACCACACCACCGACGACAACGGCCGCAAGCCCTATCACCAGGTAGCGGATACGAGGCGGCGTCGCCATAGAAGCCTCACTCAGTAGTCGCTGGGGATCGTCTCGCCGCCGGCCCGCGTCCCCAAGGCCCGCCACACCGTGCGATCGATGCCATCGCGCACCGAACGGACCGAACCATCCATCAACATCACATTCACCAAACCCGTGTGATAGCTGCGTGCGGTGATAGCGGCATAGGTGGGGGCGGTGATGGATTCGCCATCGCGCGACGAGGTGAAATCGATGTCTTGAGTCACCCCATTTGCAGTGTACGCTACCAAGGTGTTCGGCGTGAAGGCGGTCGTAACCCCGGTTTCCCGCACGTCGCCCTCCACCCATTCCGTATGGCCGTTGCCATCCACAGTTCCGCCATAATACGGGGCCAGGTCGGCAGGACTATTGGGGGGGGGAACACCGAGTGTGTCGGGTTTCAGGGAGTCCCACATGTTGGGTTGGTAGGCCTTGACTTCCGCCAACCCCAAGGTGTTGGACATCCCATCGCTGTAGTCGCTGGGTTTCGTCCATAGATTGGGGGCAAAGGCCCCATCGCCGTGTTGGCCGCTGACCGGATCGTAGACGAACCACGTCCCTTCGTTGAAGCCATAGCACAGCGGATAGTGAACGATGTTGGGGGTAACCCGTTCGCGATCGTTGATTTCGCTGGGGCAGATGTATACCGCAACCCGCACCCGAGCGACATTCGGACGGCTAGTATAGTCATTGGGCACGGTATTCCAATCAATCAACTTGTGCAGGCTCTCTTGTTCCAAATAGGGTAACAAGCGAGCATGGGCCGACCACGGTTGCGACGTCCGGCCCTTGGGCAATTCTGACACCGTCGGATACGTTCCCACCGTCGTTTGGTAATGATGCAAAGCTAGGCCGATTTGTTTGAGGTTATTCTGACACTTCGACCGCGCCGCCGCGGCGCGAACCTTCTGCACCGCGGGCAGTAAAAGCCCAATCAAAAGGGCAATAATCGCAATCACAACCAGAAGTTCAATCAGTGTGAATGCCCGCCGCTGTGCCATAGGTCCCCCCCTCATGACTGCTCGCCGATGATCGACCGGAAGCGATCACCGGACTTTTTATCCATCAGATTACACCAAACCACCATGAATGGATATGTCAGAATTGGCACCAAGAAGGGGCGATCATCCACGACCCCAGTGGAGGATAAGCGGGGTCATGGCCCTGAACGGGATCATGGTTTCTGGACGAACCGCTAGCGGCTCACCATCGGAGGTTCGTCATTCTGATCCATGCGACCGACGCGGTTCCGCTCACCGAGCGGCTGCAGGATGAAATGTTCTTTACGCTAATCGCGTTGTGATCGATGCGACCGACGCGGTTCCGCTCACCGAAGGGGTCCCCTATCGCCCACACCGACGCCAGGCGGGCCAAGCACAAAAAGTCAACCGAGAGAGGCTGGCTCCAGTCGTCCACCGGCAGTGACCGCTCCGCGGCATCCTGGACGATCTCTGCGCGTGTTGGTCACCAGATCGCGGCTTGATAGCGGATCGGGAAGGATGGTTCGGGCTGGCTGTCACCACGCTTGTGACGAAACGGTGTTCGGGCTGGCTGTCACCACGCTCGTGACGAAACGATTCGTGGAAGCCGCGGCTCCCGACCGTTCCCAAATGCGAAAAAGTCAGAAAAAACGGGGGGGGTACCGCAACACACCGGACCTGGTGCAAGAACCGCGGGCAGTGGCCTATTTTTTCGGTCGTCGTCCGTAGCTCCAAGCCATCGGGATATTTCTAACGAGCTACGACAACCGCTGGCGACAGCCTATTTTTCGGTCGTCGTCCGTAGTTCGGACGGCACAACTCCAGGAGCGGGTCGGTCTAGCCAGCGGCTGAGGCGGTGGAAGAAGAGTGCCGCGACCGCACAACCGGCCGCGTAGTACCAGGGTAAATAGGAGTATTCGTGAGATTTGGGGTTCATACCGACTGTGACAAACAAGGCAACCCCCATGATCGCTGTCAAAGCCACAGCGAAAGCCGCTGTGGATGCGGCCTGCTGCCAGGATGGCGGAACGTTAGGCATGTTGCACCTCAAAGTTCGGAGAGTAAACCGGGAGGGGGTGAAGTCTCCGTCGGCGGGCCAGACGGCTGGGAGTCAGCCCCTCCCACAGCGTTTGTATCATCGCTCGAACAAGGAACAGCCATTTTCGCGGTTGGCTTAGGACGGCACGTCCGGCGGAAGGTCGGTATCCGCGGGCGGCGATTTGCCAACCGATGGCCTGATACACCCGCGCCGCCACGCGAACGGAAAACCGGCACCGCGGCGTAAGGTATTGGAAACCCAGCTCCCCGGATCGGTAATAGCGTTCGGCCAAAGCCAGGCACTGCCGCACGGCTGGGACAAGCAGTTCATCCTGGAGGGGTTCCCCTGGGGTAGGCGATCGGGCCAACCATGTGGCCGGCAGGTACAGTCGGCCGCGTGCCCAGTCGTCGGCCACGTCGCGGGCGATGTTTGTCAATTGCATCGCAATGCCCAGGTCGGCCGCGTGCGGGAGGGCTTCTTCCTCCGTAACCCCCAGGGCATGGCACATCATCAGCCCCACCACGCCGGCGACCCGGTAGCAGTACAGGAGCAAGTCAGCCTCGGTCACGTAACGTGTGCCCGCAACGTCCATGGCGAAGCCCGCGAGCATCTCCAGCGGGTATTCGCGTGGAAGACTGCATGTTTCCACAACTCGCCGCAAGGCAACGGCGGCTGGAGTGCTGACCGGCCGCCCCGCGTACACGTCCTCGACTTCGCGGCGCAGTTCGGCCAGCGCTGCCACCGCAGCCGCCGGTTCCAGAGCCTGGTCGATCTGGTCATCGGCGGTCCGGCACCAGGCATAGAGGGCCTCGGCCCGCTGGCGCTCGATCGGTGGCAGAAGCCGAGCGGCCAGGGCGAAGCTTTTGGAGTGGCGGCGGATCACCTCGCGCTCGTTCATAGCTGATAGTCCTGGGCGATGACAGACACCGTCGCTTTCGCGGAGTTCACGACCCCCGGTACACCCGCCCCGGGGTGTGTGCCGGCACCGACGAGATAAAGGCCGGGAATATAGCGATCGCGATTGGGGAGGCGGAAGTAGGCACTTTGGGTCAGCCGGGGAGCGACCGAGAACGCCGAACCATGCCGTGCGTTGAGTACCGTGGCAAAATCCGCCGGTGTGAACACCCGCCGCGTGACGATATGCCGCCGCAGGCCGGGCAGATGTTCTTCCAGACGCTCCAGAATCCGGTCGGCATAGCGCGGCCCTTCCACCGCCCAGTCGATCGGTGCTCGGCCCAGGTGCGGCACCGGGCTGAGGACATAAAACGCTTCGCACCCTGGCGGTGCCAGCGATGGATCGGTCACCGTGGGGGCGTGAAGATAAAGGCTGAAGTCTTCCGGGAGCCGAGCGCCGTGAAAAATGTCGTCGAGTAACCCTTTGTACCGCGGGCCGAACAGGATGGTGTGATGAGCCAACTCAGGATAGCGGACATTGGTACCGAAGTAGATCACGACCAGCGACATCGACCACTCCATTCGCTCGAGTCGGCGGACCGTCGGGGCCGCTTGCGGAGTCTGGCGGTACAAGGTTGCATAGGTGTGATACACGTCGGCGTTCGATACCACGAGGTCGAATGGCTCGGTCCCGGCCGCGTCCGTGGTCACATGATGAATGGCGCTGCGACCCTTGGCCCGCATCGCGACGCGCACCGCGCGGACCGGGGCATTGAGGCGTAACTCGCCACCGAGGTCGGCCAACAACCGGACGAAGGCATTCACCAATGCACCGGTTCCACCGCGGGGGAAGAACACTCCCCAGGCGCGTTCGATGTGGTGGATGAGTGTGTAAATGGCGCTGGTCTCATACGGATGGCCACCGATCAACAGCGGGTGGAAGCTGAACGCTTGCCGCAGGTGCTCGTCGGTCACGAAGCGGGCCACCGTTTGGTAAACGCTGCGGTCGGCGCGCAATCGGGCCAGGTGCGGGGCCACCTTCACCATGTCCCAGAAGCGTAGGAATGGCTTGGCCCCCAGTTCGACATAACCCTTCTCGAAGACCCTCCGGGCATAGGCGGCGAAGCGGCGGTAGCCGTCGGCGTCGGCGGGGTGAAGGCGACGGATTTGTTCGAGTAACGCCGCCTCATCTTGCACGTAGTCGAATCGCACCCCATCCGGCCAGATGAGTCGATACAGTGGGGTGACGGGCAGAAGCTCGACGTAATCCGCGAGGCGACGACCGCCCGCTTGAAACACTTCCTCCAAGCACTCGGGGGCCGTGATGACGGTTGGCCCGGCGTCGAACGTGAAACCGGCGTCGTGATAGACATAGGCCCGGCCGCCGGGTCGGTCGCGGGCTTCGAAGAGAGTTGTGCGCACCCCCAGCGCCTGCAACCGGCATGCGGCGGCCAGCCCGCCAAAGCCACTGCCGATGACTGCAGCCCGCAGGTCAGGCATAGGATACCTCCAGCCGCGCTATCTCGGCCCGCACTTCCTCCAGAGCGGGTCCGGGGAGAACCGCGGTTGAAAGGTCCGCGACGGCATCCGCCAGCCACGCTCGGATCGGCTGGGCCGGATCCGGGCCAAGGGCCGTGCGCAGGTCGCGTGCCAGGGCACCGGCATCGCCAGACCCAGCAGCCAACTTCGCCCCGCGGGCCTGTAGAGCATCGAAGAGAGCCGCCGGCAGCCGTTGGGCGGCCCAGGCCCAAGGCCACGTCACCCGTCCGTGGAGCAAATCTTCCGTGCATTTGAGTGGTCCCGCAGCTCCCGTCAGTTCCGATAGGTCGTTGTACATTTGCAGCCCCACGCCCAGACGCTCGCCGAAGAGCGCCAGGGCATCCGTAATGGCCGGCTCGGCCTTAGCCGCGATCGCCCCCAGCTCCGCTGCCAGAGCCATCAGGCTGCCGGTTTTCCAAGCACTGATCGTGTGGGCCACAGCAGGGATGTCGGATGGATGCAGCTCCCCCAGACGGGCCGCCAGGTCGAGAGCCTGCCCTTCGTGGCAGCGCCGGACAGCATCGACCGCGCGTCGGTGCATCTCGCGTTCGATAGAACACGGAAAGCCCATCCGCCCTAAGAGGGAAAGCGGCCAAAAGTAAAGCCAATTGCCAGCATTGAGAGCCAGTGGTAGCCCGACCTGACGGTGGAGCGCAGCCCGGCCGCGGCGCTGTACCGAATCATCCTCGATGTCGTCCACAATCAGTGAACCGGCGTGGAGCAACTCAACGACCACTGGCAGTTCCGGGGGGGGATTACCACGACCGCCGGCCAAGCGCCACGACAACTCCACCAACCGACCGCGGAAGCGCTTGCCCGGGCGAGACAGGAACTCCGCGATCGGTCCGACCAGGGCTGCGTCCCAGAGCGATTGGGGGATGCCCGCGGGCGCGGGGCGGACCGACTGAACCAGTGCCGTGAGGGTATCCGATTCCGCCGGTGGCACCAGCATCTGCGGCGACGCTGCCACAGGTTCAGTGACAATCATGGGTTACTCCAGGAGAGGCCAAACGCGCGGAGCGGGTTGATCCGCGGTGGACGGCCCACTATGATGCGGGCGGCGTCGGCGGCGGAGAACTCGAGGGCGTAAAATCGTGCCAAGACCGCCGGCGGGAGCGTCCGATAGAGCCGAGCGAACACTTGCCAGCGGGCGTGGGGGGGGACCAGCCGGAAGAGGAGACGGTTCAGAAAGCGAGCAAACCACCAGCGTGGGCACAGCCGCCGCGCCAGAGCAGCCGCTGCCCGGGCAGCCTCCTGCGGCGGCACGGTGGCTATCGTCAGCGCCAAGCGCAAAGCCACGGGGAATGAATATCCCGTGGCGGGGTGGAACCAGCCGCCCGCGTAGCCACTGACCAACGGACCCCCCGGCGGCTGGGCTGAGGGGGTGTGCCACGGCATCGGCAGCACACCGGATTCTTCCCGCATCACCCGCCACCGACGGACCCGTTGGCACAAGTAAGCCTCGATCCGTTGGCGGGCAACCGTGCGGTCGAGTTCAGGTCCATCTGCGAAGTAGGTGTCTTCGACCAACACACGAGTGGGCGCCAACGGCAGCGTATAAACGAAATGGAAGCCGTCGTCTTGGGGTACGGACGCATCCATCATGACCGGAAGCTGATCGGGCCAAGGAGAGTCCGTCTCCACCTCCAGGCCGAGAAACTTCTGATACCCACACCCCCCGGTGACCCCACTTGGCCCACGGGCATCGATAATGCATCGCCCGTGGAGGGTGGCCCCCGAGTCGAGCGTCACACGCTCGGCTGTAACAGCGGTGGCGGCCGTTCCGAGGTGTAGGTCCCAGCCGTGGAGGGCGATCGTCCGACGCACGACAGCCTCAAAGCGTTCCGAAGTAACAGATGCATACCGCGACGGAACGACACGGGTATGGTCGCGGAACCGCACTTCGTAGGCCGGCCACGCGGCCACCACGAGTGGTTCAATCAGACGTGAAACATCGGGTGGAACATCGGCCGCATGGAACGACCAAGTGTGGTTGCCACCGATTCGGTCGGCGGCCTCCACCATGCATACGTGCACTCCCGGTCGTCGGTCCGCCAAGGCCAGCGCCAACAGGCCACTTTGCAACCCGCCACCAACCAGGATGTAGTCGTAGTCGGTCACGAGTCGATCTCTGCGAACGGATTGAGGTTTCGTCGGATGGCCATCCAGTGCAAGAGCATGTGGGGTACGGCCACCACACTCAGCCCGATAAAGATGGTTTGAACCAGCGCCGGCGTCAGCGGGCGATCCCGCGCCACAACCCAGCCACCGACAGCGATCATGACTACCGCCAGGCTGGCCAGGGGGATGGCTGCACGGACAACCCGGGCCAAACCGGACCACACATTGTGTGGGTTCGCCTGGCGACTCAGGCGGTAAAGTTCGATGCCCGAATGCCAACCGCAGAAGTACAACGCGAAGCTGACTAGCGGCGGTGTGACAGCGAAAAGAACGATGAACACCATGACCCGGATTCCGCACCACAGGGAGGTGGCGAATGCCCATGCGAGCGTGATCGGCAGCATGGCAGCAAGCATCGTCTGAAACGCCGGGGCCACGATGATTTCCGCCCCCCCCGAGCTATGCGGTATGACCCAGGTCAGTAGCCGGCTGAACTCCGCCGGCCAAAACAATGCTGGCACCCAAACAACCATTCCGCCGAAGAGGGCCGAGCGTACCAGGCCGATGGGTGCATCGCATCGGTCCTCCGTCAGTCCGAAATGGACCGCGGAGAGAATCACAAATCCAGCGACAGTCAGCCCAGGAAGCCACCACCAGCCGGCCACGACTACCATCATCACCGCTAGGTAGCTAGCCACGAATACTATGCTCCATTGCGGCCCCAAGGCGGGGCGCAGAAGTGCTCGTCCGAATCGGTGGTCGAGGCCGCCATGCGGCATCCCAACCACCGCGACCAGCACCGCCAGAGTGACGACCTGGGCCATCACGGGGCCATTCCGCTACGCATCAGGTCATCAGCGCCGTGGCCTGCAATTGCTCGGCCCGTTCCTCGGGGGAGAGGGTTTCGGTCTTGATTCGGGCAATGAAGAAGATCAGCATCCCAAAACCGGCTTTGGCCGTCAGGTCAGCAATCGCATATCCGACTTGGGTGCCGACCACCCCCAGCCCGGACTTCTCGGGGATAATGCCCGGGATGGCCCCCGGCAGGGAATCACCGCGAATCGCGTAGGCGATCGGATAGAACATCCAGGTGATGACAATCAGAATCCGTGCCAAGGATACCAGCGATCGCACCGACTCGGGTTGGGTGGCCAGCGACTTGCCCAGTTCCACCCACAGAACGTACAGAATATACAGGAAGGGAAGAGTGCTCAGCATTCCCCAGATCATCAGTGTGGTCCAGTCTTGGGATACTTCGCCCGGATAGCCGAGGCCGATCATCAGGGCGGCGGCGATCACCAGCTTGGTCAGCAGCGGGCGGGCGACTTCCTTGGCCAGCCCCATCACCGCGACCAGTTCGACCAGCAGCAGGGGGACCGTGAGAATCCAGTCAGCGTAGCGGTAAAAATCGTTAAACCCTTTGCCCGTGGGGTTGAATGCCCCGTCGCTGTAAGCGTATGCGGACTGCCAGCTCAGCCGGATCATGAAGTAGTGGTAGCAAGCGATCGCTACCACCAGGCCGGAAACCATGAGGGCCGGGCGGAACTTCGGAGCGACCAGCGACCGAGCGGCGAAGAAAAAAATGGCCGCAGCACCCATCGTGGCCACTGTCAACGAGAAGACATTGTCGACAACGTTGTACTGGAACGGGGTCAGTGGTGGGAGAGAAGCGAAGAGAGTCATAGGACACTCCAAAAGGGTTATTGTGAGGGGACCGCGCCATCGAGAAGCGACAATACCCGCCCAGCGGCCCCCCTGACACGAAAGATTGTGCGGGTATAGGCATATCGTGGATCGCGTGGATCACGCCAGCACTCATTGCAGCGTCGGTCTCGACCCCGTTGGCCCCACGGACCTTGATCGCGTGGTAATGGCGAGCGCTCGCCCGTCGCCTGACACCAACCTGGCTATCCTTGAGGTCAGCGAGTCATAGCCCTGGCCTGTGGCTGGCTGCGAACGCTATCATGCGTCCGGATGGTAGTCGGCTGCGCGGTGTTAGCCCAGCTGCGCCGTGTCAGCGCAGAGGGTATCCAACGTCCCTGTCGGAGACTGGGTCGGTGCCTTGTCGGAGGGCGCTCACACGATGGAGCGACCGGAGGCGTGCTTGGTGTCCGTCAGCCACGCTGTCTGCCGAGGCCTTAGCCGCTTCGCGCGGGGGCTGATGGGCACCGAGTGTGTACTCAGTGGGTCATGACAATCACCATGCGCGGGGATGATGTGTCGGAGGGTCTCCAGGAAAGGTCTTTCCCTGAACACTGACTACCGACTCCCCCCAACTGAATACCGGCTACTCCCCCCAACCGCGTCCCCGTGCCGGATACAACACAAAAAAATATTCGTCTGATGTTGGTGCTCGTCCGAGCGGCACAATAAAGTTCTTTTGGTGATTGGATTTATCGCTGAATCAACACCGCCAAGCAGTCTGAAAGGCCGATACCCCATCGCCACCGCCACCAGCTGACCCCAGACCGTGGGCACCTGCGCCGTCAGAACTGCCACTGACCCATGCTTCTATGCCTCAGGGTGTGTCTCCACCACCTCCGAGAATGACCGAAGGTGCCCACCGTCGCGGGGATCGTCAACCTGTCCGAACACACCGATGGACGAGAACCTCTGCGGCGCGGTGCAAATCCTGACGGCCGATGCGAGCCGGCGGCATCGGTTCATTGACCGCAACAGAGTCGAGAAGCTGCTCCGCGGGGCGAACCCAGCCTGGTGGACAATCCTCGCCTTGGCTCGGTGGGGTGAGTTGAATGACTGATTCAAGGTACTTTCCCAAGAGTGGCAACCCGTCGATGGGAAACACAGCCGACTCACGATGCCATTGCTGCCGACGGCTCGCTTCGACGTGGTTGTGGGAACGAGCTTGCGGCGGAAGTCTCAAGCTCACAATGCCATTGCTGCCGACCACTCGCTTCGATGGCAAGAAATCCCGGCGGATAGGGATCAGCTTTTCGAACCGGGCTTGCACACTGCAACACGGTATGCCCCCGGGCTGCAAAAAACGGTGCGGCAGGCCGCGGTGGGGGCACGGCAGTGACTTGCCAACCGAGGATGTCAACGGCGCTGGGGTGGCCACTGGCGACCAAGTGCCGATTGCCAAAGACTATTCGAGTCCCAATACAACGTCTGTAAGTCAACAGGGGATACGGGCTGGCGACCAAGTGCCGATTGCGAAAGACAATCCGAAAGGACAGTAACGACGACGGGGTGGCCGTTCGTGCCACCCCGTGTGAGTCACGGCCAAGTCGTGTCCGCGTGGAGCGGAGAGGGCGGGATTCGAACCCGCGGAGGGGTTTTACCCCCTCGCCGCTTTAGCAAAGCGGTGCTTTCGACCACTCAGCCACCTCTCCTCACAAGCCACCTCTCCTCACAGGGGCAGATGCCTGCGAAGTTCGTGTGCCGCCAACGGCACCTTAGCAAGGATAAGCCCATCATAGCACGTCGCACCATAGGGGCAAGGTCCCGATCTCCGAACTCCCAAGCCACCTATCTGAGCCGTCGCGGCTAAGACCAACCGTATCACAACCGCCGCCATGTGCCCCCAGCATGGCACAACCCAGATATCTGAGCCGTCGCGGTCGAGACCAACCGGCCCGATACCGCTCAAGAAGCCGCGAATGGATGAGCCACACCTTCTCGCGGCAATTCCAAAACCTCAAAAACGCCGCACTCGAAGGTTCTAATTGTGACCGCCCTGGCGTTGTGAACGAGTGCAAGCCAGCGATGCCCCACTGGCAACAATCCCATTTCATCGAATGGCCTCAGCCAGAACGACCGGCCTAACGATTCTGCCAAACGGAGGAAACTCCCCGCGGAATTTGTGTGCCGCTGGCGGCACATGAGCAAAGATAAACCCATCATAGCCGGGACCCGCAATCCGATCTGCAGAGCGACCTATCATCACGACAACGCTGGATCGCTCCCACATCACCGCGCTATCACCGCGCTCGGTTCGGTTTCCCCCGACCTGGCCATTAGAGAAAGTCCCTGGCCATTGGAGAAAGTTGGCGATGGCCCAATGACCGCTTATCGGTCACGCTTGTGGTGCATGCTGCCCTGTCCCCCGTTATCGGAAGTGTGCCAACTGCCCTCAGGACGACGGACATGGGGCCGAAACGGACATGGGCCAAAAATGTCCGCAAGCCGAGCTGCTCCGCCGCGGCGGAAGGTAAGGAATCGCAACGCGGCGGAACGAGGGTCACACGAATCGAGCGGAGTTACGGTTTCGGCGGTGTGAAGGTTTCACCGACGGTCACATTGCTCAAGTACGGAGCGGTGGCCTGATTGATCTTATCGTCGGTGACGTCCAAGCGGAACTTGTAGCCCATGCGGCTAAAGAAATCCCGGAAGTTGACCGGTTCCACCCCCTTGCGTTTCGCATCGTTGATGGCGTTGCTGATCAGGCCGAGCAGTTTGGTCTTTTCGTCGCGGTTGGGGTCGGTTGCGGAGTTGATCGGCATGTAGCCTTCGACGATGAAGCGTGTTCGCTCGGTCACTTCCCCCACCCAGGCCCGTTTCTTCATGTCGTAGTAAGCATCCACGGGAATACCCATCTTGGTCAATTCACGAACGACGTTCTGAATGTCGTCGATCCCATCCCCGTTGACGTCGAAGATACCAATGAGGGCGATATGATCGGCCACTCCCTTACGCCAGACTGAGTTATAGAGTAAGTCGCCCACGGCGATACCATCGCGAATGGGGTCGAGTTCTGTACCCGGTTGGATACGAGCCAGCGACAGATTCGGCCCTAACACCTGATACACCTCGATAGAACCTTTGGGAATGAACGTTTCCACCGAGGTGAAGTAGCCCTTACCGTCGGGAACGCGGATCATCCGCATCCGCGATTGCCGCCCTTTCTCGGGGAAATCGGGTGGCAGCACCGTGAAGGTCAAACCAGGACGAACATTGACCGCCGACCCAAGATTGATTTCGACAACACCATCGGGCAAGCGGCGGAGGATTTTCCCTTGCGGTTCGTCGTAGGCAAATTGACTGTCGCCACGGGCACCGCGGACTTTTTCTTGGAGAATTTGGTTATCGAACTGCAGGGCGGCGATTTGTTTTTGTAACTTGCTGACCTCGGCCAACAGTTGCGCTTTCTCTTCACTCAGAGCGTCGATTTGTTTCCGGGATGAAGCTTCGGAGGCTTCGTAATCTTTGGTTCGTTTGTCGAACGCTTTGGTCACTTTCTCCAATTCGGCTTTGAATTCCGCCGGAAGCCGATTGATTTCGTTTTGGAAGGTCTTTTGCAGGGCCATCAGGGCCGATACCGCATTTTTCATGTCGGCGATTTGCGCCCGGTAGGCATCGCGTTCCTTCGCCGTGGCCTGGTAGATGGCATCTTTATTCTTCAGCTCAGCGAATTGGTCGGCCAGCCCGCGAGCGGGGGCCGGATTGGCCTTCTTGCTGGCATCGGTGGTCCAAAATTTGAACTCCTCGGGTAGGTCGGTGATGTTGGGAACCGCCAGTTTGTTCTTCATGGCGGTGTTGATGTTATCGAGTTCGGTGGCGATAACGTCCCCGGGTTTGGCTTCCGCGTCGAGGGTTTTAATATCTTCCGGGTCGGCAATCCCCAAGTACACCCGATAAACCCGGGCTTTCAATTCCCAGTCGCGGGCAGTGTTTTTCAGCGGTGTTTGCGCGTCTTTCTCCTTTTTGACATCCGCCAACGCCTGCTCCATGTCGGAATAGGAAAGGTACCACATGACACCGAAGGCGATGGTGGTCAAAATGAAGAACACCAACGCGATGATGAGCGGCACGCTCGTTTCCTGGGGTTTCTTCGGCATGTGAGTTCCTCGCGGTCGGTGGAAGAAACAGCCGGGTATGGGGTGATGGCACGGGGCGTGGGATACCTTTCACTATTTTGAGCTTAAAGGGCATTGAAGGGCTGTCAACTCGAATCGCGACGGAACCGGGGGTTGTCGCGGCAGTTATGCCGGGTGCGCCAACTGTACCGAAAGAAACTGGAGAAGCTGGACCCGGACCCAGGATATGCTTGACCGGCTGACCGCCTCAGAGGTAGACTACCCTCAACGACGACCATCCACAGGGAGCCAACATCAACGAGAAAAGCGCGATACTCCGAACCTCTCTGATTCCTTCAGGCTCGTTCTGACCCATGTCCGATCCACACACCGCGGGCAGCCTCTACTTACTGGATGCTCACGGGCTGATTTTTCAGATGTACTATGGCGTAGGACGGATGACTGCTCCCGACGGGCGGCCTACCAACGCCGTTTTTGGTGTCACACGGGCCTTGCTGACCCTCTACGATCGTCAGCCCGATTATCTTCTAGCTGCATTCGACCATCCGGAACCGACCTTCCGCACGCAGATCGACCCGCACTACAAAGCCCACCGCGAAACACCGCCCGACGATCTGCGGACCCAAGAACCGATGATTCATCAAGTGCTGGAGGCCATGCGTATCCCCTTGCTCATGGTCCCGGGTTACGAGGCCGACGACATTATGGCCACCGTGGCCACCGCAGCCGCCGAGCGGGGGCTGGACGTTTACCTCTGCACGGCCGACAAGGACTGCCGGCAACTCGTCAACGCACGGATCAAACTGCTCAATTTGCGCAAAGGCTACGAAGTCCTCGATGAAGCCGCCATCATCGCCGATTGGGGCATCCGCCCAGATCAGGTCATCGACTATCAAGCGATTGTCGGTGATAACGTGGATAACATCCCGGGGGTCAAAGGCGTAGGGCCGAAAACCGCCACGAAATGGCTGCAACAGTACGGGACGCTGGAGAACCTGATCGCCCATGCCGACACGGCCCCGGGCGGCCCCAAAGTTCGCGAAGCCCTGCAACAGGCGATCGCCAAGAGCGACCTTCTCAAAAGCCGCCAATTGGTCACACTCAATCGACACGTGCCCATCACCTTCGATTGGGACGGTTGGCGTCGTCGCGATTGGGATGGCCCACGTTTACTGGAACTGTTCCATGAATTCGGGTTCCGCCGCTTCGCGGAACGGGTCCGCAAAACCCTCGCCACCCACGGTGCCCAAAAGAATGCCGAACTGTTGGCCACAGCTGGGATCAGCCCGCCATCGACCGACGTAACCTCTTCTCTCCAAAGCACTAACAACGAAAAATCAGGCCGAAAGGACAACTCCTCCCCCCGCCCGCACGCCGCGGCCACCGCCTCTCCTCCTCACCCCCCAAGCCCCCCCCTTCAGCCCTCATTGTTTGACCATGATGCCGACGCCCCAGCCCAAGTGGAGAGTCCTCCCCCCTCTGACGATCACTGGAGCTACGCCGGCTACGAAACCATCGACACCCCGGAGAAGTTCGCCCGCTTCCTCCAGGCGCTGAAAGAACAATCCGCTTTCGTTTTCGACCTCGAAACCAACGGCCTCAACCCCCTGAGCGACCCCATCGTGGGCTATGCGTTCGCCTGGGAACCCCAACGGGCATACTATCTGCCGGTACGCGGCCCGCAAACCGACGCCCAACTCGATCCCGATACCACCCTCGCGGCGCTGCGCCCGATTTTCGAAAACCCCTCCATCGCCAAACGCAATCACAACATCAAGTTCGATCAAATCGTCCTGGCCGCTGCCGGAGTCCGACTTGCTGGTGTTGCCGGTGATTCCATGATCGCTCATTACTTGTTGCACCCCGGAGAACGCGGTCATGGCCTGGATGACCTGACACTCCAGGACCTGCATCACAAAAACATTGCCATCGCCGAACTGATCGGCAAAGGCAAATCGCAAATCCGCATGGCGCAAGTCCCGGTGACGCGGGTGAAAGACTACGCCTGTGAAGATGCCGACGCGGCCTTACAACTCGCCCAGCTTTACGAACCACAACTCGAAGCCGCTGGGCTGCGCCGACTCTACGACGAGGTCGAAATCCCCCTCATCAGCGTTCTGGCCGACATGGAGTTCACGGGGATTCGCATTGATGTGCCCTTTCTAAAGAAACTGAGCCAGGAAATGACCGCCGAACTGGCCGCTATGGAAGCCGACATCCACCGTTTGGCCGGGCGACCGTTCAATATCGCTTCCCTCCGCGAATTGCAGAAAATTCTCTTCGACGAGATGAAACTGCCAGTACAGCGGCGCACCGGGATCAAAAACGAACCCTCCACCGATCAAGAATCGCTGGAACGCTTGGCGGCCCTGGGCCATGAACTGCCCAAAAAGCTCATCGACTATCGAAAACTGATGAAATTGAAGAATACGTACGTCGATGTGCTACCAACGATGGCCGATGCCCGGGGCCGCGTGCATACGTCGTTCAACCAGGCCGCGGTGGAAACGGGGCGGCTCAGCTCAAGTGATCCCAACCTGCAAAACATCCCAGCCCGCACCGAACAAGGGGCACAACTGCGCAGAGCCTTCATCCCCCGCTCGGGTTGGAAATTGATCACGGCCGACTATTCGCAAATCGAACTGCGCATGCTGGCGCACTTCTGTGGTGATGAAACCTTACGCCGCGCCTTCATCGAGGATCGGGACGTTCACACCGCGGTTGCGGCGCAAATTTTCAAGGTGCCTGAGGCCGCGGTCAGCAAAACCCAACGGGCTTTGGCCAAAACCGTCAACTTTGGTGTTCTGTATGGCATGAGTGCAATGGGTTTGTCGATGCGCCTGAGTATCCCGAAAAAGGAAGCGGAAGAGTTCATCGACGCCTATTTTGCCCGCTACCCCAAGGTGCTGGAATACCAACAGCGTCTGCTCGCCAAAGCCCATACCACCGGAGAAGTTCACACGCTGTTGGGGCGGAAACGACGTCTCAACCCCGAAGCCATCAATCCCCAATCGCGCTATCAAAACCGGGGGGCCGCGGAACGCGAAGCCATTAACTACGAAATCCAAGGTTCGGCCGCCGATCTGATGAAACGGGCTATGCTCGCCGTATCGCGTCAGCTTTCGGCACGCCATTTGCAAGCAAAAATGCTCCTCACGGTCCATGATGAATTGGTCTTCGAGGCGCCACCCAAGGAAGTGAAAACGGTCGTCCAACTGGCCCGCGACGAAATGACCGCCGCTTTGGAACTGAGTGTGCCATTGAAGGTCGATGTCGCGGTGGGTCGCAACTGGCTGGACGTTGAAGAAGTGTGAAACGCGGACCCTTCGCCCTCCGCAACGCCCCCGGCGGGCGGAGGTGTAACCGGAGGTGGCTATCCTCCGATCACAACGGGTGTCCTCGCATCACAACGGGTCGGACAAGTACCACGGCCCGGGAAAGGGGTTATGACCGCGTTGCCGCGTGGTCCCAAACCAGTCATCGGGCTTGTCGGGGCGATTGGCGCAGGCAAAAGCACCGTCGCACGCTGCTTCGCCAATCGCGGCGCTTGGGTGATTGATGCTGATGCACTGGGCCACGACGCCCTCCGCCAACCGGAGATCGTGGCTGCATTGGTGCAACGTTGGGGGGAAAAAATTCAGAAAGCCGATGGCAGCCTCGATCGCCGCGCCATTGCGCGTATTGTGTTTGCCGACCCCCAGGAGCGGAACGTCTTGGAAACGATCGTGTTTCCTTATATTACAGCCCAAATGCAAAAACAAATCGCCGCCGCCCAGATGAACCCGCAAGTGCCCCTGATCGTCTTAGATGCAGCGGTGCTCCTGGAAGCGGGGTGGCAGCCGGCAATCGATCGGCTGGTTTTCGTGGATGCTCCCCGCCCCCTCCGCCTGGCGCGCCTGGCCGCTCGCAGTGGCTGGAACGAACGCGACCTAGCCGCCCGCGAAGCGGCACAATGGCCAATCGAACGCAAAAAAGCCCTGGCCGATGCCATAATAATGAATGATGCCAGTCTTCCGGAACTGCAAGCACGTGTCGACGAACTTCTCGCCCGATGGAAATAGGCTTCCTCGCTGTAAGACAATGATGATACACGGGTATGAAGTATACGTGACATTCCCGGATGGAATGGGTGGATTTCATGTGGGGCCGAATCTCTCCTGAGTTGCCGTTAACGTTCAAGGAGCGCGACCGCGTCTCCCGTTAACCGACGGCCCCGCACGAGGAATGGATGTTTTGCCCGCCGAGGTTTTCCCATGTCGGAATCGAAATCGGAAACTGTGAAGACGTCCCGATCGACCTCACGCAGCCGCAAGAAAGCGGAGGTACCGGCCCCGGTCGAAGTTCCCCCCCCCGCCGAGGTACCGCCCCCCCCCGCAGACGAAGACGGCATCGCCGCCGGGAGTGGCCAAGAACAGCCCGGCGCCACGGCAGCACCACCCGCGACCCAGGCCCCCCCCCCGGAGCCCGACCCCCCACCCCCGC
>JANWYJ010000022.1 GCA_025055115.1 Gemmata sp. | reverse complement strand
CCCCGAAGAAGTACAGCCGCCCCGAACCGGTGTCGACTTTCTTGTTCCGCAATAGCCCAGAGCGAAACCAGTGTCGACTTTCTTGTTCCACAATCTTTCTTGTTCCGCAATAGAGCAAAGCGAATTTCCCAGGGGATGAAGCGACGAGCCAACGCCCACCGGTCACAGCGCGAAGGCTGGAGCAGCCCCTGGGTCAGGCCGACTCCTTGCAGGCCGACTCCCTGATGATGGTACGGCCCCACCCTGTGATGCCCCAGGAGCCTTTCCGCGCTCCGTCGTTGACCTGCTACACTTCCATGTTGCTAGGCGTAACAAGCTGTAAGGCTGCAGGAGCCTTTCCGCGCGTACTGGTGCAATCGACAATGACAGTGAGGTCAGGGGGTGATGATGGGGTCTGTTCAGAATTTGAACAGGCTCCGTGGAACACATAGCCCCCGCTTGTCGGGATCGTCACGATGCCCTATCCGCAGTTCGACCGCTCCCAACTTCGGCTCCAACCGCTGGCGCAGCGGACCCACGATCTCACGTTGGACATTCTGCAATCGCTCGAAGCGCCAGTCCGTTTTGAGCATCCCCATATCCCGGTTTTGGGTCAACGCTTAGCCGCTGCGAAAGCCCGCGGCGCGGCTCGGGTTCTGATGATGGGAGCGCATGTTCTCCGCGCGGGCTGTCAGCGGCATCTGATCGATCTGATGGAACGCGGTTTGATTTCCCTATTGGCCATGAATGGGGCTGGCCCCATCCACGATTGGGAATTCGCGCTGATTGGCGCAAGTACTGAGAGTGTCGCAAGATACGTTTCGAGCGGTGAGTTTGGCCTGTGGGAAGAAACCGGGCGGATGAACGACGCAATCACCCGCGGGGTCCGCGACGGGATGGGTTTGGGAGAAAGTATCGGCCGAGCCATTGCCGAAGGGTTTTTCCCCTACAAGCACGCCAGTGTCTTGGCCGCGGCCTATCGCCTGCGCGTGCCGGTGACGGTCCACATTGGCATTGGCTACGACATTATCCATGAACACCCCAACGCCGATGGCGCTGTGTTGGGTCGCGCCAGCTACACCGATTTTCTCATTTTCGCCGAACATCTCAAACAATTAGAAGGAGGCGTAGTCCTCAACTTTGGGACAGCCGTGATGGGTCCGGAAGTTTACCTGAAAGCCCTCGCCATGGCCCGGAACGTCGCGCACCAACGTGGCCAACGGATTGCTCATTTCACCACCGCGGTGTTCGACCTCATCCCCCTCGGCGACGACTACCACACCCAAGCCCCCAAAACGGACCCTCGCTACTACTACCGGCCGTGGAAGACAATCCTGGTTCGCACGGTCGCCGATGGGGGGGAGAGCTTCTACATTCAAGGCGACCATCAACTCACCGTCCCAGCGTTGTGGCGTGCCGCGGTGAACGCCGACAGTGGAAACGTGCCGCCAAAGACGAGCATGGCCTAGAACACACTTGCCCAAAAAGCAGCTCGATTCACCATGCCGGCATCATACCGGCAATACGCTAGTAGGGGATGACGGGAACACATATGAACTAAACGCGAGGGATGAGGGGAATGAGGGATGACGGGAATGAGGGATGATGGGAACACAGCAACCGTACCGCTACCGCCATCGCGTCGGTATCATCCTGTCGGTCGGACGGTTGTTTCGGCTGACCTGGAGCCTGGGCATGCTCACCTCGGAACTGATTGAACACATTTTGAACACCCTTCCCCAACGGACTATTGGAGTGTTGGGTGATCTGTTTCTCGATCGCTATCTGGATATCGATCCGGCGTTGAACGAACCCTCGATCGAGACGGGGTTAACCGCCTACCAAGTCACACAGGTTCGCAATTATCCTGGGGCCGCTGGCACGGTCATCAATAACCTGGCTGCATTGGGCGTGGGTCGCATCGCCACCATCAGCTTGATCGGCGACGACGGAGAGGGCTACGAATTGCGCCGCGCCTTGGCGCAATTGGCTGCGGTCGAACTGCGCGGCATCGTGACCACACCCCACCGACGCACCCCCACCTACACCAAACCGATGCTGGGACGCGAGGAACTCAACCGCCTCGACATCAAGAACCGTACTCCCACACCGGGGGCCATTGAAGATGCTATTATTGACCATCTCATCGGGGTGTGGCCACAACTCGACGCCCTCTTAGTAGTCGATCAAGTGCGCGAGGACGATAGCGGCGTCGTGACCCAGCGCGTCCGTGAACGGCTCACCACGTTCGCGAAACAGGACCCGGATAAGTTCGTCCTAGCCGATAGCCGCCAACGCATCGCGTTGTTTCAGAATATGTGCATCAAACCCAACCAGGCCGAGGCCGAACAGCTCCGCGAATCATCCCCCACAGCCGCCTTCCCCGCCGCGCTGATCGACGCCACACGCCACTACCGGGCGATTTTTGCCACCGCCGGTGCTACGGGAATCCATCTTTTCTACCCAGGAATGACTCCCCCTGCTCCCCGGCGCATACCCGCTTACTCCGTCCCAGGGCCGGTCGACATTTGCGGAGCGGGCGACAGTTGCGCGGCGGGCATCGCCTGTGCCATCGTCAGCGGTGCCAGTTACGAACAAGCCGCCGCTTTCGGCAATCTGATTGCGTCGATTACGATCCAACAAATCGGCATCACCGGCACGGCAACCCCCGAGCAAGTCCGCAAACGCTGGCAGGAAGTCGTAACCCACGGCGAAGCCACACAAGGCTAGCCACGAACAGCCGCTGGCGTCCACGGCCAGCGATGGCTGTTTCCGCTTGCCCCGATGGTCGGTTGATCGCTACGATGCGAGGAGAGCCTATCGATTTTTCGTCATTATTTCGGCAATCGGTTGGGGGCCGAACGTCGTCGTTCATAGTAGGAGGATATGGCCAAATCCGGCGCGCCACCGATTGTGCGGCCGAACGCGGGCACGGATCCGGTGCCGGTCGCTCCTTCCGCCGGAACGCCCCCCGAGGCGAGCCGGGCTAGCGAACGCGCGCCGCCACTACCCCGGACACCCGACGAATTACTCGTCGCGATGTTCAACCAAATCCGGGATGAATTGGTCAGCACCCTCCTCTATTTGCTCGGCAACGCGGACGATGCGCACGACGCGGCCCAAGAAGCCTTCCTCAAGTGCTGGCGGGCCCGTGCGAGCCTCCCGGAGGTCCACAACCTCCGTGCCTGGATTTTCCGCGTCGGGCTGAATGCGGCCAAAGATTACCAACGCAGTGCCTGGCACCGCAAAAGCCGCCCGCTTCCGGAGGACGATGTGATGCTCCCTGCCCGGGATGAAACCCCCGGCCAAACGGTCGAAGACCAAGAAGCCCTCGACCGCCTCCGACAAGCCATCAGCCAACTGCGACACGACGAAAAGGAAGTCTTTCTGTTGCGGCAAAACGGCGAGTTGACCTATGAACAAATCGCCGAAATCCGCAACGCCCCGGTAGGAACCGTGAAAACCCAAATGCGCGCCGCCCTCATGAAATTGCGCCGCGTACTCAATCCCCCAACCACCGAGGAACCACCGGAATAGCTCTTGCCAGCTGTTCAAACACCGAACACCACCCCCCGCGGGTGAACCCCAATTTCGCGGTTGCACGCAGGCCCCACGGCCCGCCCACGCCGCACGGACCCTGGACCACGATGAACTGTCAACACTGTCAAAGCCTGTTATTCGACCACCTCTATGGCTTGCTGGAAGCCAACGAAGAGGCAGCGGTCGATGCTCACCTGAGCGGTTGCCCCACCTGCACCGCGCAGCGGGCCACGATGGCGCGCTGGCAGGGCTTGATCGCCACAGCCGCGAAGTCAGCGTTTCCCCACATCACCTTCGCGCCGCCCACAGTGCCCGAACCCAGCCTCACCACCACACCGGCACGAAGCGCACCGGCCGGGCTTCCCCAGACCGTCGGAGGCCTGCGAGCGCGGACGCGCCGAGTTGCCGCGATGATCCCCTGGGCCGTCGCCGCCACGATACTGTTGGCCATCCCAGGCACCGTGCTACCCGTGGTGAATCTGGTCCGACAGTTCCAACAGGCCCTTCAGGATGTCGAGTTCGCCCAACGCGAGACCGACGACCTGCACCGCGCTGCCCAAGAATCCCAGTCGCAATGGGAGCAAACCCTACACGAGGCCGAATTCAAACTCACGACCGCCCAGCAAACCCAACACGCCATCCTCGATCGCTGGGTCAAGGAGCAAAAAGCCGCTGTGGAAACCGTGACCGCCCGGCGCTTGTCGGTCGATGTCTTCAAACCCGCCACGGTCCAACCCGGTGCCCCCAACGATTTCGTCGTCGTCGTCAACGATCGCCGCGATGCATGGGAAAGCGCGCGGAAAAGTCTTGTGGCAGAAATTCATGCCGTCGATACGACCGATGCGGTCATTTACGCCCAACCGCTCAACCTCGAACGCACCGGGGAACGACGGCATACAGTGCGGTTGCCCGCCAGTGCCTGGACCAAGGTCAAACCCGAAACCGAACTCTACCTGGTGGTCGCCCAAGTCGATGAAGAAACCCAAACGCGAACCATCGAAGAACGGGTTCCGCTGGCTGGCCCCGTGTACACCACTTTGCTGGTGACCGATAAAGCCATCTACCGCCCCGGCGAACGCTTGTTCTTCCGCTCCCTGACACTCGACCGCATCACCTTCCAAACACCCCCGCGCGAACAAATCCTCAAATATGAATTGCTCGCCCCCAACCACCAGCCCATTCCTGGCCTGCAACTGACAGGAACGACCGACTTACTGCGCGTGGATAACGCCGGGCGCGTCGAACCGGTCCGCTTGCCCAACGGCCAACCAGTGCGCGGCGTTGGTTGTGGCGAATTCATCCTGCCCGTCGACTTGCCCGAGGGTGACTACACACTCCAACTGACCGAACTCCAGCACCCCGGCGGATTTCCAGCTACCATCCCCGTGCCTGTCACCCGGACCATCAAAGTCCGCTCGGGCCTGCCCGACACCTACCGCAAGCGCATCCTCTTCCACCGCGAATCCTATGCCCCCGGAGATGTCGTGGAAGCGATCGCGCAACTGCAACGGCACGAACAGCCGATGGCGGGTGTAGCGATCGAAGCCTGCCGGGTTGAAGTCGATGGCCAGCAGCTCAGCGACGTGCAAATCGCCCCCCACACCGATGCCCAGGGGCAGGCCAAAATCCACTTCCAACTCCCGGCGGCGGTTCCCCATGGCGATGTCCGGGTCATGGTCAGCTTCCGCACGCCCGAAGGTGATCCGCCGGTGACAGAACGGGTTCCGGTGATTGGCAACCGCGTACTGATAGAGTTTTTCCCCGAATGCGGCGATACGTTGATTGCCGGTGTCGAAACGAAAATCTACGTCCGGGCCACCACCCCGGCGGGATTCCCTGTCAACTTCCGTGGTATCATCACTGATGGACGCCGCACACTGGCCCATGTCACCTCGTTCAATGATCCCGACCAACCCGGTTCGCGCCGCGGGTTGGCAGCGTTCACCTTCACTCCCCAACTGGGTCAACGGGTCTGGCTGAAGCTTGAATCGCCCGCCAGTATCTATGCCCCGATCATGGTGAACGCCCCGGTGCCCCATGCCGCGGTGGCGATGCTGGGCGGTCCGGCTGCCGTGGCCCGGAACAGCGGCTTCCCCCTCCCGGAAGCCCAACCCGAAGGGCTGGCGATGGCTGTTCTCGACCCCGTGACCGCACCCGGCCAACCAATCCGCGTGCGGCTAACCTCCGTGGGGCAAGCGCGGCAAATCGTCATCGGTGCCTACACCCGCGGCAAACTGAGCGACACCCAGCGGGTACTCGTCGAACGTGAGCAACCGCAAGTGGTCAAACTGATGGCCAATCGCGACCCCCGTGGTGGCGTTGTTCGCATCACCGCATTCGAAGAACGGGACGACCGCCGTGACCTCCAACCAGTGGCCGAACGCTTGGTCTATCGCAAGCCGGGGGAATGGCTCAAACTGGCTTTCACGGCCACCAGCTCCGCCACCGTGGTTCAGGCCCCAGCCGAAAATTCGCGCCAGGCCTTCGATCCGCATACGCCATTGTCCCTGGCCATCTCCGCCACCGACGAAAAGGGTCAGCCCACCGTCGCCGTCCTTTGGGCCGCCGCCGTGAATGCGGGAGTTACCCCCGGTCCCAAGGATCGGCTCCTCCCCACCCATTTCCTCCTGGCCGGAGAGGTGAAAAGCCCGGATGAACTTGAATACGCCGACTTCCTCCTCAGCGACCATCCCAGCGCAGCCGAAGCCCTCGACTTACTTTTGGGAACTCAAGGATGGCGGCGGTTTGTGGAACAATCATTCCCGGCTGGCCGTGGCGGCAAACCTCTCCAACCTCTGGCCCATCCTGATGTTGTGGAATGGCTTGTGCACAACGGGCAATACGCCACCCGCAGTGAACCGGCGGCAGTCCGCAAACACCGTGAGCTGTACCAAAAGTACGCACCGCTATACGAAGCCGCGACCAAAGCAGTCATCACAGCCCAAGAACAACTGGCAGCCGCCCGACAAACTCTTCCTGCACGACCCGACGAAGCCCTGAAGGCCGCCGAGCAACGGTTGGCCCAAAAGCAAGCCGATGTCGCGGCCGCCCAGATTCCTGTGCAACAATTCCAGGCGCGGGCGTGGTGGGGCATGGCCGGATTCGCCGCGCTGGCTCTGATGTGCGGATGCGCTGGTTTCTGGCGTCCCACTGCTCGACTGCCGTGGGGTTTCAGCAGTCTTGGGGCCATCGGGTTGAGCGTTTTTCTCTTCGTCGCGCTACAGTGGGTCCAAAGTGAAATGGCCACAGCGCACGACCTCGGTCAACGGCTATCGGCTTCAAACAGCCACGAACCAGAACTCGCCCCACCCCCACGCGCCGCCCAGACGAAACTTCACCACGCAGTGGGTGTTGATACCGATCGCCAGCCGTCGCACAATCAAACCTACGAGAAAGGTTCCAAACACGACACTTCGGCAACTACCGATTCGGGCCACCATCCGTCAGTTCCGCCCACATCAGTTATCGGGCCTCAACCGCCACTGCGCAGTGGTCCACGTCCTGGGGCGGATGCCAGCCAACTCCCACGATTCGGCACAGGAGACTCCGCCGGATTTGTAGGTCAGAACCCGGCAACCATGGCTGCCTATCCACCCCCCCCCGGTGCTGCCCTGACCGCGCCGCTACCGGTGGCCCCACCCCGTGTCACGATGCCAAACCCCAAGTCCTTAGGCTCAGCCGCGGTGATGCCGGACCGGAACACTCTGGAATCGCGAAAAGATGCGCTTCGGGCCTCAACCCTGCAACAAGTTCCCCACGCCGCGATTCAGATTCACGAACGATCCCTACGCGAAGCCCAAGCCCTCGCCACCCAACAAGCCACCGCGCGCAACTATGCCCTGACAGCCCCGATCGAAGGCTATCTCACCCCTGATCTCCCAGCATCCACACCTGAACGCGCAGATACCACCCATCGGCGCGACCTCGAACGCTATGCTGTCGAGAAGGTTCGCGGCTCAGTCCAGGCCCCTCCTTCTCTCGTGGTCCGAGAATATGCCGCAGCGCGACCAACACCCGAAACTCTGCCCCAGCACACCGAGGCGGCCGACACCATCCTCTGGCAACCCATCATCGTTGTGCCGGGGAACGGACACGCGACGCTGCAGTTCCATCTCGGCGAAGCTCCGAGCGGTTATGAACTGATCATCGCCGGGCACACCCCGGATGGCCGCCTCGGTGCCATCCGCGACTTGCTGCCCATCACGCGGCTCCCCCGAAGTGCTTCTCCCAAGGCTGAGTTTGAACCACACGGACCGATTGCCCCCAAGGAAGGAATTACGCCACCGGCAACTATTGTTCCGCCACTGCCGCCCATGCCTTAAGCCATCCAGAAAAACTTCGATCCGCCAACCGACCGGCCTGCACCCCCTCCACGGGTTGGTCGATACATGGTTTGACCTACGGCGGAGGCAGCGCAAGATGCGAACAATCGCACTCGCACTCGGGGCGGCTCTGGTCTTGGCTCCCGAAGTTTACGCCCAGCGGCTGCGTCATGCCGAGGGGGGAATTCTGGCCGGCGCTGGGGGGGGCCGCTGGCTCAATAATGGCTACCCGAACGGTCCCCGTGTCGCACCACCTTGGAGCTACTACGGCCTTGCCGGCGGGCCATTCGTAGGCTATCCCCCGTGGATAGGTTTTCCGGGAGCCATCGGTAGCTTCTGGACCAATGGCCTGAGCCTCTACGGGCCTCCGGTGCCCACGTACGGCCCCCTTCCAGCCACACTGGGAAACTCTGACTTGGAGCGGGCGTGGCGGCAGCATGCCGGATTCGCTGGCTACGGTTGGGTCGGCCTGTATGCCGCTTCCCCCCGCCCGAAACCGCCCACAGTCCACGTTCGCCCTACGGTGGAAGCCTTACCCCCGATGCCCGGAGTCCCCCCACCAGCTACCAACCCCGGCAGATGCTTGATTTTATCGGTCAAAGTGCCACAACCCGCGGCTGAAGTCTTCGTCGATGGCCAACCAACCACTCAAACCGGTACCGACCGCATCTTCGAATCGCCCCCTTTAGCGGCAGGTTCCACCTATCGATATACCATCACGGCCCGTTGGATCGAACGCGGCCAACTCCTAGAGATGACCCGAGAGGTCCTGGGGACGCCCGGGGAAGTCGTGCGGGTCGATTTCACGTCTTCTTCCGTCGGTGCTGTGGGTCGGTGACGGCTTCTTACTCAGACGACTTCTTGCCCCGCCTGAGGCTGAAGACTGAGTCGCTGAAAAACAACCTCGTGAGGTCGCGCAAAACCGCCTTGTGAGTGCGGGTTTGGCACCGTGAAATGGTGATTTTACGCTAAAATCGTTTCGATAACCTCGCCATGGACATCGGTCAAACGCATATCGCGACCGCCAAAACGGTACGTGAGCCTTTTGTGGTCGAAGCCTAACAAATGCAAAGCCGTGGCATGAAGATCATGAATGGTCACTTTGTCGCGGATAGCGTGGTAGCCGAATTCGTCGGTTTCACCGATCACAACGCCCCCTTTGGTTCCTCCACCGGCCAGCCACATGCTGAAGCCAAAGGGGTTGTGATCGCGACCATCCGTTCCCTGGGCAAAAGGTGTCCGTCCGAATTCGCCACCCCAAATCACGAGGGTTTGTTGGAGCAAACCGCGACGTTTGAGGTCCTGCAACAAACCCGCGATGGGCTTGTCCACGGCCAAGGCGTTGTCTTCGTGTCCTTTTTTCAGGTTGCTATGCTGATCCCAACGGTCGTGGCCCAAATGCTGGCAGAGTAACTCCACGAAGCGGACTCCGCGTTCCACCAGCCGCCGGGCGATCAAACACTGCCGGCCGAAGACTTCGGTTTTTTTGTCGTTGAGGCCGTAGAGTTCCTGCGTTTCGCGGGTTTCTTGAGAAAGATCGGTCAACTCCGGCACAGCGGTTTGCATACGGAAAGCCAGTTCGTAATTGGCGATGGCGGCGTCGAAGGGGTCGGTATCGCCGGCACGTTGCTTGGCGAGGGCATCGAGTTGGCGAAGCAGATCGCGTTTGGCCGCTCGAGTTTTCGTCGTTTCACCGCCCGGTGGGCTGAGATCGGCCACCGGGTGTGCGCCATGCTGAAACAGCGAGCCTTGGTAGGCCGCGGGCAGAAAGCCGTTGCCGAAGCAGTCGATGCCCCCTGGCGGGATCATACCACTGCCTAAGACCACAAACCCCGGCAGATCGCGACTGGCGCTGCCGAGGCCGTACGTGACCCACGAACCGAAGCTCGGCCGCCCTTGTTGACCATGCCCACTGTGCCAGAAGTAGTTAGCGTTGGTATGTTCAGAGAAGTTCGAGACCATCGACCGAATCACGGCCAAATCGTCGGCACAGCGGCCAATGTGCGGGAACAGGTCGCTCACCAACAGACCTGATTTGCCGTAAGGTCGGAATTTCCAAGGGCTTGCGAGCGTTTTGCCGATGCTGTTGAACTGGGTGGCCTCAATTTTGGCCGGAAACGGCCGGCCGTGATATTTCTCCAATGCCGGTTTGGGGTCGAAGGTATCAACTTGGCTTGGCCCACCGTCCATGAAGAGAACAATCACGGATTGGGCTTTGGGCGTGAAGTGAGGTTTTTTGGGAGCCAAGGGATCGTTGGCCTGGGCGTCCTCGGCCAATAGAGTGGCCAGGGCCATGAGGCCAAACCCATGGGCTGTGCTGCGCAGAAGCTGCCGCCGCGTCATCGCTGGCTGCATCATGTTCGAGCACCACTGTTCATTGGACTTTCGAGCACCACGGTTCATCGGACTGGCACCCGCGCTGGCGCACCGGCGCAACGCGATCCCCGAGCTTTTGCCATCTTACCACCCATCCCCGCCGGATACAGTACCAGAATACAGAAGTTTCAGTGCGATGAAGTCCACCTGAGTTTCAGTGCGATGAAGTCCACTTGGAGGTCTTCCCCACAGCGACGGATGCGGCACTTGAGCCGCTTGGGCGTCACAACCTCCTGATTCCCATTCACAGGAAGGCCTCTCTTGGGGGCTTTCACAGGAAGGCCTCTCTTTTGAGCCTTGCCTGATCGACGGGGCCAACTGCCTGCGTAATGGATCGGATATTCCCAGAAAGGCCCCTCTCTCGGGGCCTTGTTTGAGCAGTTACTTGGCTTCCAAGTCCACTTGCACGGCCTGGAGGATTTCCCGGGTGGTGTCGTCTTGCACAAAGGCGACGAGTTTGAGGTTCCGGAGGTTCAGTGGCCGATCACCGCGCGGGAAAGGCCCTTCTTCCTTCGCAAAGGCATCCAAGAACTTCGTAATCGATTCGCGGACGGCCAGCAGATCGATGGTGACGGTCTGTTCGTGGTTTTTCTTGGTGAGGGGAACACCTTTGGCACCGCCGGGCATGGCGCGAACGACCATGTGATGATAACGCAGCCCATTGCCCACCGCATAGCGAACGCGCTCTTCGGCCACTACCCAGCGGAGCATCACCTTCTCGCCAGGTTTGTCGAGGTCCGCAACCGTGGCTTTGGCCTCAAAACCGCCCTTCTCCGCCTTCGCAACACTCAGGCTGAGTTTCAGGGGGGCCACTTTGTCCAACCCTTCGTCGATTTCGGCGCGAATGAGCTTATAGGCTTTCTCGGCCCCGACCGCATCGCTACCACGCACGGCCACAAACTTCCCATTGACAAACACCGCAGGTATCGAGCGAATGCTGTCCGCATAGTATTTGACGCGATCGAAGGCGTCGGGACTCATGAGCGGATCGCCCTGTTCAAATGGCACATGATACTGCAAGAGGATCACGTCAGCGGGTTTGTAGGTTTTCAGCAAGCCATCGAAGGCCAATAAAACCCCTGGGGCACCCTCCAGGTCCGCTTCCGTAAAGACTTCCACCACGGCGGTGCGATCGCTTTTGGTTTTCCGGCCAGCGAAGACTTCGGGCTTGAAGGGTGGATGGTTTTTGCTGTATTCGGCGTAATCGCGGAGTTCCAACTTGGCGATTTGCGTCAGGTAGGGCTTGGCTTCATCGGCTTTGCCGGCTTTGGTGAGCGTCCGAACGATGGCATCCAGAACGGCCATCCGAGTGGTCGCGGTGTCATCGTCGGTCAGCATCCGTTCGACACGTTTGGCCTGCGTGATGGCGATTTCGTGCAAGTGATCCTTGGCGGAGAGCTTTTCCACCAATTGAAGAGCGAACTCGCGCTCCCAGCGCGGGCCGAATTCACTGGCCGCTTTGTTGACTCGCTCAATGATGCCTCGCGCGTCCTCGACCGGCAGATTCGCCGCTGTTGCTTTGTCGAGCAGTTCCAAGGCTGCGGGGAACAAGGCGACGCCCTCTTCGGTCTGCGCGAATTTTTCGCGTGCTAGCGCAAAGGCATCGTCGAGTTTCGTCAGTTTACTGGGTAATAGGGTGATGGGTTGGGGTGAACCGCCCGCGGCAATGGTACCGTTGAGCTTGGTTTTGTCTTTGTTGAGAACGCCTTCGAAGGTCAGGATTTCGGTTTCTTTGGCATCGGGGTCTTTTTTGAGCGGACTCTTCCCGGGGGGGGCGTCTGGTGCCGCATCGCGTGCAATCAGGGCAAAGCGGAGAACATCCCCGGTCACGCTCAATTTGCGAATACCCAGCGCCCCCCCTAATTCCCGCGACGTTCCCAGAACTTCACCGGTCCATTGCCCATTTTTTTCCGTAAACGCTAGCAGAATCACGATTTCGCCCCGCTGTGCGGGCAAGGTCAGTTTCCAGTTTCCGGCGAAGCCGCCAGCGGCAGCCGCTTGCGCGCTTGCGGGATTCCAGTGGGCCTGAGCCGTCAACAGCAGAGCGACCCCAACAACCGTGCAGGCACCAAAGATGCGTGGCATAAGTCAGTTTCCAGAAGAAGTTAGCGGCGACCCTGCGGCCGTGTGGCGCAGTTCGTTCCGGTAACGATACACTTTTCGGATGGCTTCTGCCACCTGTCGTACATCTTCCCTGTTACAAGAAAGCACCGGATGATGAAGAATGACGCAGCCATGATGGGCCTGGGTGGCGTGCGTCAACTCACTTCCAGCGCGGAACCGCGCTGGCGAGCGGCCCACGTGCAATGCCCGAAAACCACCATCGAAGGCGATGCCCTCCGCTCGCATGGCGGCGATGAAAATATCGCGGGGTAGGCCGAAGCGCGCTGCGTCGTAGCGAAACCCCAGTTTGTAGAATGCGGGAACTGAATTGGCGGGTGGCGCAAACGCGACCAATCCGAGGTCTGGCGCATCCCCGGCATCGGTCCCGGAGGGCAAAGTTGGCTGACGATGGCCCATTTCATCTAAGGCTACCGTTTTCAAATCATTCAACAATTGTTGAACTCTCTGCCAGCGATGGTGTGTGGATGCGGACAGTTGGCGCAATTGGGGACGCAGGGCGGCGGCTTGCAATTCGCTCAGGGCCGCCCAGGCTTGAATGCCGCGGTGCAGCCACGTTTTGGCGCGCTGGAAGAGGATCGCATCCTGGAACAATAGCGCCCCACCGCGTCCGGCACAGAGCAACTTGGAGCCACCAAAGCTGAGAATTCCGACATCGCCCCATGTTCCTGCGGCTCGGCCGTCCACAACAGCACCTATCGCTTGGGCCGCGTCTTCAACCACCGCCAGACCTCGACGGCGGGCGAAAGCCAGCACGTCCCGCATGGGAACTTGCCCGCCGTGCAGATGGGTACAGATGATGGCCTTGGTGGAAGCGGTGATGGCCGCAGCTAACCGGTTGGGGTCGAGCTGCCAATTCACAGGGTCCACATCCACAAGAACGGGCTTGGCCCCGATCGCATGAATGGTGAGGAAATTCGCCTCGTAATCATAGGCCGCCAGAAGGACTTCATCGCCCGGTCCAAGCCGCAGCGCCCGCAGGGCCACTTCGACCGCTAAGGTTCCGCTGGCACAACTGAGTGCGTAAGGTACGTTGTGATAGGTGGCCAGCTCGCTCTCAAACGCGCTGACCTGCTCACCCTGATAATGACCCCAGGCACCCGCTGCGATGGCCGCTTCTAAGGCGTGTCGCACGTCAGGATCGGGCAAAGGCCAAGAGGGTGGACCTTGGGGTCGAACCGGAATGCCACCCAACAGGGCGGGACGATCCAAAGACATCACAGACTCACCGTTGAAATGCGGCGTTCAGAGGGTGAACACCTTCTCCCAGAATTCTCGGGTCTGTCATATCCACCCCGGTTGGTTGAAACGCGGTGTTCAGAGGGTGAACACCTTCTCTTGCGAGCCAAGGTGACCTTCATTAGGATAGCAGTACTGTGACTCGAGTCAGCGATTGGGCTACGAATCCTCACCCCGATGAGCTTGTGCGGCTCATTCACCCCGGATTGACCGCGTACTATTCACCGTACGTCAGTCAGAATCTGTCCCCCCTGTTGCAAAAACAGTTGCAGTTGTTCGGCTGTGCCTGCGCCCGCAGTGTGTGGCAGCTACTGACGACGGAAGCCCGCAGTGCGATCCACACTCGTGAACGCTTTTTGTACCACCAGGCCACGGAAGCCGATCTCCGTGCGGCAGCCCTCAACCTTCCGGCCATCGAGACCACCGCCCACCAACATGCTCACGCTAGCGCAGCCCGAGCTGCCGGCTATTACCACCGAGGCTCGACCCGCGACATTCTCCCCCACTGTTACCCCCTCGAAGCGGCCCGAAGTGCCGCCAAAGCCCTCGCTTGCCAAAACGTGGGGCCTGCACCCGCCCACCATCATCCCTCTTACGCGACCTGGCATCAAGCCTGGAGCCACGCCTTTGCGGCGGCCCGGGCCATACAAGCCCATTGGCTACGCGACATCATCTTCCCACCCGGAGAAGCCCCATACGACATCGAACCGGGATGGCTCACAGAAATCGTGCGCAAGCTGACGGAACATGCCGATAACACGGGGGATTACAGCGTCCTGCCCATCCTGGCCGATGCCCTCCACGAAGCCGGATGCGACAACGACACTCTGCTGCGTCACTGCCGCGAACATCCGCACCACGTTCGCGGTTGCTGGGTCGTGGAACAATTGTTGGGTCGCTACGCGTCGGCCCCTCCCAACCGACTGTCGCTGCCTCCGCATGACGGAGGATTTGACTTCGTGCCATCCCCACACGATGATGGAACCCGCCGCGCCTAACACCGCCGAGCGGAAATCTGAGTCCTTGTGGTCTTGTTGAGGAGTTGTGCCCAGATGTCGAACGGACTTCCCACACGCCCGTTGGGCAAAACCGGGGTAAACGTGTCCATCCTCTGCCTGGGGGGCTGGCACATCGGCCAACCTGAAATCAGCGATGCCGAAGCCGAACGCATCATGCACGCCGCGATCGACGAAGGCATTACGTTTTTTGATAACGCCTGGGACTACCACGAGGGCCGGTCCGAAGAACTCATGGGCAAAGCTCTGGCCACTGGCGGGCGGCGGCACAAAGTCTTCTTGATGACCAAAAACTGTGGTCGCGACGCCGAACACACGCGCCAACATCTCGACGACAGCCTACGCCGCCTGAAAACTGACGTCATCGACCTTTGGCAATTCCACGAGATCAATTACGACAACGATCCGGAATGGATTCTCGAACGTGGGGCCTTAGCGGAAGCTCTCCGCGCACAACAAGCTGGTAAGGTTCGCTTCCTGGGCTTCACGGGGCACAAACACCCCGATATTTTCTTGAAAATGCTCGCTATTCACAACGATTGGGCCACCTGTCAGTTGCCTGTCAATGTGTGCGATTACTTCTATCGCAGCAGCATTCACAACGTCATTCCCGTGTTGAAAGCCAAAAATGTTGCGGCGATTGGCATGAAGAGCCTCGGCGGCGGGAATCTGGCCAGCGGCGGCCAGATCGTCGCGGGTGGAGCCGCGACGGCCGAGGAGTGTATCCGCTTTGCGCTCTCGCAAGACATCGCGTCGTTGGTTGTGGGCGTCGATTCGATGAAGGTTCTGATGCAGGATGTGGCGATTGCGCGCAATTTCCAGCCGATGCCCGCCGAAGAACGCGATCAACTCCTCCAGCGGATCAAACCAGTCGCCGGGGATGGCCGCTTCGAGCCGTCGAAGTCGACACAACTGTTCGATGGCCCCTATCATCGCCGCCAACACGGCTTCCCCGTCTGACCCAAAAGCTGTCAAGCCCTGTTGCAGAGCAAAATCCTAACCTCTTGGTGGAGAGCAGAATCCTAACCTCTTACGTAGCAGGCTGCCTCGGATATGTACATGGTAGCGCTGCCACGGATATGGCGGCGCTGCCCCAGATCTGCCGGCCTTGCCGCGCTGATGGCTGCATCGCCGAAAAGCCTCCGGCCGCTCCGCAGGCCACATTCAGTGCTGATGGCAGGCCAACCGCCACAAACGACAACACCCCGGTGCAATCTGACATGCGATGGGCACCGGGGTGTTCACTTTTTGAACACTTGACCCCTATCGCGGGCGGATCATTTTTTCGCACGCGGCTTTGGCAGCTTCTCGCACCAGTTCGTTACGGTCTTCACAAGCAGCTCGGATATGGGCGAGAAATTCGGGTGTGTAGTAACCGAGCCGGCACAGGTGGGTGATGCACGCGGCCCGGACCTCTGCGCAGGGGTCGAGTTGGGCCGCTTGGAACAAGACCGCCTTCACCCCATCAGTGGAAGCATGGCGACCTTCGGCCAATGCCCGCGCGGCCAGTAAACGACCCGATGGGGCCAGGGTGGTTTGTAATTCGGTGACGAGCGGCTGAATCTCCCGATCGAACGCCACCGCGGCTGGAATCTGCCCACTCGGCACGACCACATGCAACGGCGGCAGTGTCGGATTTTTCGGCACCGTCGTGGTCTCGCTGGGTGGTCGAGGCAATTCGTCAGCCTGCTGTGGTGGCAGTGTCGGATTTTTCGGCAAAGTCTCCCCGGGAAGGCCCTGCGCCGGCTGCGTTATTGGTTCCGACGGCTGCTGCTGCATCGGGGGTGTCGGCGGTTGGGGTTCAGATCGTTTGTCCGCCGGTTGAATCGGCATCATCGACTCGATTTGCGAATCGAGCGGCAACCGGGGCATCATCGGTTCTGCGGGAACCTCGATCGGTGGAAGGGGCTTTTGCGGCTCGGTTGGAGTTTCGCTCTTGGGTTGCTGAGGTATCATCGGTTCCGGCGTGAAGATCGGCGTGGGAGTGTCCTTCTGTGGTTCCGGTATCACCGGTGCGGTAGGTATCTGTGGCGGCGGAGAACCCGCAGGACCTTCGGCCTTCGGAGGCATGGGAGTAGCCGGCGGCTCAACCGGTGTGGGAAGAGACGGTGGTTCAGTGACCGATGGCAACTGTGCGGGCATCGGTGAGCTTGGCAGCTCGGGCAACCCTGGGGATTCCTTCGCCGACTGAGGCGGAACGGGACGATCCGACTCGCTCTGAGGCTTCCCGATCGTTTCCCGCGGCGGCACGGGTACCACTGGATCGGATTTCTCCATCTCGATCGGTGGCACCGCGATGGGCAGCTCGTTGTGTTCTTGTGGACGCGACGGGCTGGGCGTCGACGCGACAGGGTTGGTGTTCGCTGCCGTCGCCGGCTCGGGAGAAGGCGTGTTGTGAGCGCCCAGGCCCGAAGGTTGGGGAATCGGAATGGGCGTGGGTAATGGTGGGACATCCGGCACTGGCAACGGCGTGCTGGACCGCGGAGGTTCTGAATTTTGAGGCGAGGTGGGAACCGCCGGGATCGTTGGCAACGCGGATGGCGTGGTCGGCTGGGGCACCGGAGTCGGTGTTGGGACAGGTGCCGGAACTGGAACCGGTGTCGCAGGTGCTGGCGGCATTCCCCCCGACGGCGTCGTAGGAGCCACAGGAGCGGTGGGCGGCTCGGCCGTGCGTGAAGGAAGCGGCGCGGGCGCTTTCGGTGGCTCCACTGTGGGCATCGGAGTGGGTATTGGCAGTGGTTTGGGTTCCGCGGCAGGCGTGGGTGTCGGCACTGGGGCCGGCATGGGCATCGGAATGGGCGTAGGGACTGGTGCAGGAATCGGTGTGGGTGTGGGCACCGGGGCTGGTGTGGGAACGGGCGTGACCGGTGGCTTCACCGACGGTTGGGGCATCACCCGTGGTGGTTCATTGGTACTGGGAAACACCGGCGGTGGATTTCCGCCGTTACCGCCGGTCAGCCCGCCGGGCGGAACTGGCACAATCGGTGGCGGCATCGATGAGCTGGGCTTGGGTGTGCCTGTGGTCGCTGGGAAATTCCCCGGCGGGGTCGTCGGCATCGGTGTTTCGCTGGGTTTTCTGCCGAAAATGCGTGACAAGATGGGCCGGCGGGTTTCCGGAATTTCACTCATCGGCGGGGCCGTGCCGGGCATGGGCGCAGGCGGTGTTTTTTCGCGCTCGCCAAAGATGCGCGGAAGCAGGGGTCGCCGTTCTTTTTCCGGCTCGGGCAGTTGGGCTAACACCGGGGCGGCGGTCAACGGTGGAGTCGGTGGAGTCGGCGTTGTCGGGGGCCGGCTGGTGATCGGGTAGGTGGGCCGTGGCGCAGTGGTGGGAGCCGCCGGCGGGGTATAGTTCACCGGTTGCGGTTGGCTGGGTGCGGGATACATCGGCTGCGGTGCCGATGGCGGTGTGTAGCCAGGCGGTACTGAGGCATTGGCGGGGCGTACCGGTGGTACCGTCGCCGATGGTGTGCGGTATGCGGCCTGGGTGGCCATCGGAGATGGTGACGACGTCTTCAGCGATGCCACCCGCGGCTTATCGATCAGGGTGAAGGTTTCCCCGGTGGTCGGGTCCTGAACCTCGGTATGAATACTGCCATCGGATTGCTCTTCACATTTGAGTACTTTGACGCGGGTGTCGGGCAGGCCTTTCAATTTCAGGGTGATGAAATCCCCCGCTTGGGGCAGTTGGGGGGGCTTGGTGGTGCCGTTGGTACCTCCGCGTCCAACAGCTAAGCCGGCTGTCACGGTGGCAGTGGCTAGCGCTGCCCACACCCACCGCTTGCGAAACCACCGTGTCATGCGTATGCCTCCGTATGTGTGCTCCGCGCAGATGGCGACGCGGGAGTTTTCCACATGTATCGGTTTCATCGGCTGGTGGCGGCTTGAGGATTCACACTGCTTGCTCCAAGAATGTGGATTTTTCCAGTGGAGAGGGTTCAACGGGAGATGCCGCTGGCAAACTAAGAAGTTTTGTCCGACTCAAAAGACTTGCTCAAGGAGGCTAGTTCGGCCGTACGGAAAGGAAACGCTCGTTCGGCCGTACGGAAAGGAAACTCTGGTTGACCTGGCCCCGCCTAATCGGTATGCGGCGTGGAAGGAACCGTTCATCTGCCAAGCCCCTGTGGGGCCGAGGGTGGTGTGGACCGGGTATTGTGGCTTGTGGTTCTGACGGTGTCCGTCTCGTTGAGCGGTTGTGCCACGGTGTGGGATACCGTCACCAGCCGCCGCTTTCGGGAACAACCCTTCAAAACGGTCCGTCAAGCGTTGATCCCGGAAGACCCTGCGGTGGTTCTATGGGCAGACCCGCCCCGCTCTGGCGACGACCGTGCCCAGGCCCTTCATCGGCTTCAGGAACCACTCCGCCACGGCGGTACACCCGAAGACCAAGATCGCGTTCTCGAATTGCTGGCTCGCATCGCTACCACCGATAATAGCGTGGTTTTGCGTAACGCTGCCATCGACGCACTCAGTCGCTTCCGTGATCCCCGCGTCGTCGCCATTTTAATGCAGGCTTACCATCAAGCCGATGGCATCCCTCCAGCGACACCCCCCCAACTCTCTGATCCCACTGCCATCATCCCCAATGGGGGGTTGAGTGCGGGGCGTGCCCCGACGCGACCAGGGATCGAACCATCCTTGCTCACAGGGCCAACCGGTTTTGCCCCCGATCACGTTGCGGCTCTACGCTGTCGCTGCCTGGAAGCGTTGGGTCAAACCCAGACGGCTGAAGCCGCACGGTTCCTCGCCGCCGTTGCTGGCGGCGAAGGGAAGGAAATTGCCCCAGCGGGTAGCGACCAAGTCGAGGTACGGCAGGCCGCCGTTCGCGGCTTGGCCCGATGCCGACAACCGGAAGCTGTCCAAGCCCTGGCGCGCGTCTTACAGGCCCAAGCCGGTCAGGATGTCATCCTCGCCCGGATGGCTCACCAGGGACTTATCCGCCTGACGGGTAAGAAATTGCCACCCGATCCGGCCCGATGGAACGAGGTTGTCCAGGCGAATCTCGAATTGGCTCCCGAACCCACATGGCTGCAACAGGCCATTGAACGGGTCGGATTTTGGACCTACTGACATTTTGGACCTACTGACATAGCTTCAGGTTCTTCCCCAAAAGAAACTCAATACTTGCGGGAACCGCGCCCCCCACGCGGCTTCGTGGTGTCCTGCGCCTGGGACCTCAACATAACGGAAGTGTTGGCCTTCCGTCAGTCCGTACTGGGCCAACAAACGGGCTAAACGCCGTGTCCGGCGAACGGTCCACTGCGACGCCACCGGGGTGGCGTTTTCCTGCGTGCCAACATCCAACCAAATCCGACAGCGTTGTAACCAATGCGGCCAGACCCACAATGTCCGCAACAGGTATTCTCGATCCCACCACAACGACGGCGACATCGCCATACACATCCCGAACACCTTCGGGTACCACTGGCACAGATGGAGGGCGATCAACCCACCCATCGACGCCCCGCCGACCGCGGTCTGCTCGGGCTCGCGCAGGGTGCGATAATGGGTATCGATAAAGGGCTTGACTTCTTCCACAACAAAACGCCCATAATCACGGGAGAAGTCGTCACGCCGACCCGAGCCGCAACGGCGGGGGCCATATTCATTCAAGCGATCCGGCGTGTTGGAAATACCCACAAGAATGACTGGTTCCACCCGTCCAGCCCGGATGAGTTGTTCGCTCGACTCATCCACACCCCAGGGGATGCCGGCGAAGGCCGTTGCGGCATCAAAGAGATTCTGGCCATCGTGCAGGTAGAAGACCGGAAAGCGCCGCTGTGGCTCCGCGGCATACCCCGGCGGCAACCACACAATGAGTCGGCGTCGCTGCCGGACGAATTGCGAGGGGAAATCGTCATGGTAAACGCACCGTGTTGGCCCCCACGCCGCTACAACCACCTCCAGCGGCTGGCGGAGATTGCCTCGGATCACTCGGGGCAGGCGTTCCCGACCATCGCCATCGCATTCCACCTCGCGCCATCGCCCCAGGGTGACCAAAAACTGACCACGGAAGTCCTCGGGTATTGCCAGTTCGGCACCGTAGGTGCCATCGGCTTGGCGCGCCAGTGGCACCCCCTGGGCCGACCAATCACCCAAATACGGACCCTCGCCGGCCAAAAAGACGCCTCGCCCTTCGGGCGTCGTCGGGGGGACATGCACAATCACCTGGACCATGAAACGACCCCGATCCGCCGCGAAATTCCCACCCCAACGGTTCTGGAATGGGTATGATACGTCAGCCTATCGGCGCGTGAGATTCGCTATGATCGATCCCCAAGACATCGTATCGGCCTTGGCGAGTGCGGGATTCACCCATGTGGTCTGGATCCCCGATAGTCATTTGGGCCGCTGGGAGGCCGCGATCCTGGCGTCGCGGTTATCATTGATCCGTGTCTGCCGTGAGGGGGAAGCGGTGGGGGTCGCGATGGGTCTGATCTTGGGGGGGGCCAAGCCTGTGGTCGTCATCCAATGCACGGGTTTTTTTGAAGCCGGGGATGCCATTCGCAACGCGGTTTACGATTTGAAGCTGCCACTGAAATTGATTATTGGCGTCCGCAGTGCCCAGGCCGCCCGCCGGGGCGCCACCACCGACAACTGCCCGTATTTCACCGAGAAAGTGGTGACGGCGTGGGAACTTCCCCACACGCATTTCGACCCCACAACCGCAACCGCGGCCGACACCCAACGCGAACTGCAAAGCCTCGCCCATCAACCGTTCGCAGCGGCCATCCTTTGGGCGGAGTAACGTTCATGATGACACACCGCGAAGCTCTGGAAGTAGTTATTCCCCATCGTCGTGATCAGGTGGTTGTCACAACGATGGGTTCGGTGGCCATCTGGTCGCAACTGTCCGATTCACCGCTTGACTTTCACTATCTGCCGTCGAGCATGGGTCAGGGTGTCGCCTTGGGGTTGGGGCTTTGCCTTGCCCAGGGGACGAACTCCCGGGGTGTAATCGTTTTTACCGGGGATGGCGGGTTGTTGATGAACCTGGGTTGTTTGGTCACGGTCGCCCAATACCGCGTTCCGTTATACATTCTGCTAATCGATAATGGCTTGTATGAAGTGACCGGCGGGCAACCGGTGGCCGGAGCGCGGCGGACGAATTTCGCCGCGTTGGCCCGGGCGGCGGGCATCCCTCGCGTGTATGAATGCCGCGAACGGCACGAATGGGCCATCGTCGCGGAAGAGGCACTGCACGGCGACGGACCGGTTTTCGTCTGGCTGCAAGTGCAAGGCGAGTTGGGGAAAGTCACGCCGACGGCCCCGCGACCGATGGCCGAACAGATCGCCCGATTGCAACAGGCTTGGCGGTAAGGCGGCGAGCGTTGCAGGGGGGTGTTGTCAAGCCGCGGCTCGGCGTGCGGAAGAGGTTCGCGCCAGCAGCCGGACGCTGGGAATAGGCTTTTTCGCTTTCATCACCAGAACGCGACCTAGGACGCGTTCCAGTAACACCAGAGGAAAGATCCGCCAGAGGTACGGCAGTTCGCCGCGGCGCAGATGGCGTTTGCTGATCCGGTGGTCGCTGAAGGCGCTGAAAACGCCGCGCAATTCGCGAGCGGTGGTTTTGGGAGCGGTGGTAGGGTCAGGGGGTCGCCGCCACCACAAACGAGCCACAGGAAGCAACCACCGCTGCCAAAACGCGACATCGTAACGGGCTGGGAATAAGCCGATGATCTTGCCCCCCGGTCGTAACACGCGGAATATTTCCACCACCTCCGCGGCATTGGCCGCGGTCCGATCGTAGAGGGCATTCCAAACAACGACATCGAACGAGCCATCGGGAAACGGTAAACTGCGGCGATCGACGGGCACCACCGGCACCGTGACGCCGCAGCGTGCAAGGTTCTGGTGAATCAACTGCGGGTAGTCGTCGGTGGTGATGGCCACAGTGACCTGTGTTCCGGTGCGGGTGTATTGGAGAGCATCGGTACCCACCCCGGCTCCTAGCAGAAGAAGCGACTCCCCGGGGTGGCGTCCGAACTCCAGCGCTCGCCATAACCAAGCCCCCTGCCGTTGATAGCGTTTGTGTTCGAGTTCCTCGAACCACCCCCCCGAAAATGGCTCTTCAACCGCCCGCTGGTGGCGAATCGTGGGTGGGCGGATCAATTCGCGGGTCGCCACGAGGTGCGAATCCGGCATCGCCGGCGCCTCCGTGATCGCGACAACGGATCGCTCGCCCGAACCATCGGCCAGCAGCGAAAGTGGCGGGGAAAAACGGTATTCGCTGGAACCGGTGGCCCCACCGCTGAACACTGAAAGAAAGCCCAAACGGCCATCCATGACACACCCGGATCATTCCGGAACAAGGTTCCAAACCTGGCGATAGCTTCGGTAAATAACAAGGTCAAGGCGAACTTGAGAAGATTCCCCGACGACGAACGAATTCTTTGGACGATAGCGCGCACACCCGGCGAGAAGCACGTTCAGCGCTGTCCGATCGAGGGGGGAGGCATCATGAATCAGCTCTGGGAACGATTCCAGCGTGCCCTACGCGGTGATGACGTCACACCGCCGGACCTGGAAGCCACACTCAACCGATTGCGGGCGCAAACACCGGCTCCCGTCTTTGGGTTGTTGGGGAAAACTCAATCCGGCAAAACGTCAATTATCCGCTATCTGACGGGAGCCGAAGATGCGGCCATCGGTTCCGGATTTCGCCCCTGCACCCGTACTGCGCGGATGTATCAGTTCCCCACAGCCGATGCCCCCCTGCTCAGCTTCCTCGACACCCGCGGTATGGATGAACCGGGCTATGATCCGACAGACGACCTGGATCGGTTTTATCGTTCATCCCATCTGGTGATTGTCACGGTGAAAGTGACGGATTTGGCACAAGGGACGGTCCGAGCTGCCCTGAAACACATCCGCAGCGCCACCCCCTCACGACCCGTGGTCTTGGCCATCACCTGCTTACATGAAGCGATGCCGCGCCAAGCTCACCCCCAGCCCTATCCGTTCACACCACTGGCCCAACATCCGCAGCAACCGTTCACGGCATGGCCTGACGCGGTCAGACTGCCCTCGGAATTGCTCCGCTGTATCGACGAACAGCGGCGTCTGTTCGCGGGCCTCTTCGATGCCTGCGTTCCGATCGACTTCACTCGACCCGAAGATGGTTTTGCCGAACCCTACTACGGGGGCGAGTGCTTGAAGCAAACACTCCTCCAACTCCTGCCAGCCGCGTACCGACAGACACTCCTCCAATTCCACGAAGCGAGGCAAACGCTCCACGAGGTTCACCTTCGCCATGCCTTGCCTGTCATTCTCAGTTACACGGCGTTGGCCGGTACCGCGGGAGCCGTACCAATTCCGTTGGCGGATATTGTCATTTTGATGGGGATTCAAGCACGCATGGCCTCTCAATTGGCGCAAATTTACGGCCAAGCACTGACGCCTGAGCGCTGGCGCGAGATCACTGCCGCTGTGGGTGTGGGTCTGGCTGCGCGCACGGCCCTTCGTCAATTGGCCAAGTTCATTCCGGGGGTGGGGTCGGTGGTGGGGGCCGCCGCCGCCGCGGCGTCGACATACGCTTTGGGTCGCGCCTTATGCGTCTACTTTGAAACAATCTATGCGGGCCATATTCCCTCCGCCGAACAGTTACGAAAGGTGTACCAGGAACAATTCCGCATTGCCGCAAAACAATGGCAAGACCGTCATCATGCTTCACCGCCGCAGCACCCGAAAACGGACTGATCGTCGGGTACCGCAACCTTCCCCCAGCCGAAAAGAAATCCGGAGGGGTATCTGACTTATGACCCGATTCCGTCTGCTGGTGATTGTCGTGTTCTTTTGTGCCCCCTGGGTGTTTCTGATAGGGGCCGGGGGTTACTTTCTGTGGGTCCAGGGGTGGATGGTGTGGGCCTGGGTGCCGATGTTTGCGTCGTTGGCATTGGCGTACTACCTCGGCTGGCGTTGGACGCGACGCGGCCAGTGGCCCTACCCAGGAACGGAAGTGCCACCCTATTGGACAGCGCGGGACCAACAGGCGTGGCAGAAAGTCATCGAAAAAGCCCAGGCTTTTGAACAGATTCGCGTGGAGCAACTCGAAAATCCTCAGCACTACAGCGAGGTGGCGTTGGACCTGGCCAAGACGCTGGCCGAGGTGTACCATCCGGGCCTAGCGCAGCCTTTCGACCGCGTGACTTTGCCCGAAATCCTGACCTGCATTGAATTAGCAGCCGCAGACCTCAATGAACGGGTGCAGAAATACGTGCCGGGGTCGCATCTGTGGCGGCTTGGCGATCTCCAACACGCCCGTCGCGCGGTGGATTACTACAAAACTGGGCAGAATCTCTATTGGGCGGGAGCGGCCCTGGTGGACCCCGTCCAGACGGCCTTGCGCTTCATCGCGGCACGCAGCATTCTCGGCGGACTGATGGATCGGTTACAAAACAACATCATTTTGTGGTTCCATACGGCCTTCATCCAGCAACTGGGATGGTATCTCATCGAACTCTACAGTGGGCGGCTGCGGGTCGGGGTGAAGCGTTACCGCGAACTGTTAGCCGCACAAGCGATTCCTAGCGCACCGGAAAATCCGCAGGAGTCGAAAGCGACGCCGGCTTCGACCACCGCGGTTGCTTCCGGACCGCCCCTCGCCCTGACGCTGGCTGTCCTGGGTGCCGTGAAAGCGGGCAAATCGAGTCTGGTGAACGCATTACTCGGCCGTTCAGTCGCGGCGGTCGATCGTCGTCCGGTGGCCGCCGGCCATCGCTACAACACCATGCTCCCGGGTGGCCCTGCGCTAAGCCTTTGGGACACCAGCGGTTACGGCCAGGACGGACCCGACGATGCCGCATTCACGGCAGCTACCACCGCGGCCCAGGAAGCCGACCTCATCATCCTTGTGACTTCGGCCACCAACCCCGGGCGGCAAGCCGATGTCGCTTTGCTCGAACGCCTCGGTCAATGGTTCGCCGACAAACCCCATCTGAAGATGCCGCCGGTGATCGTCGCCGTCACACACATCGATTTACTCAGCCCGAAAAGCGAGTGGCAGCCCCCCTACGATTGGCGCAGCGGCACACGACCCAAGGAACAGACCATCCGCGCCTGTGTGGAGGTGGTCCGCGAACAACTGGGCGCGCGTGTGACAACGATTGTTCCGATGTGTACTCGCGAGGGGGAACAATACGGAATCAGCGAAGAACTGATCCCCGCGATCGTTTCTCAACTGGATCAGGCCCGGGGTACGGCGATCCTGAAAGCCTTCGCAACCGAGGCGACGGCCGGACAATACCAGAAAATCGCGGCGCAATTGCGGGAAGGCGGAAAACAGTTCCTCAACATCCTCGGAGAGGCCATCCGCAGGAAGTGATCCGTCCCGTTTGACTTCCGGAAAGCCCCTCGGCATATAGTAGGTTGATGACTCGGGAAGGTCTTCCCGGGATGATGAGGTGCTGCCGTGTCCGCGTCGCTTTTGGTGGAATTTTTTCAACAACTGCCGATGTTTCAGCCCGGTGATGATGAAGAATTGTGGACCGCCGGGCTGCAAGACGCCATGCGCACGTTCCGTGCCAGGGTGCAACAGCGGTACCAGGAAGGCACCTTACAACGGTTGCTCGTATCTTCTGAGGATGTCAAAGCGCGGCAAGCCGCGGCGTTGGCGCTGGGTCTTGTCGGGACGTGGAGCTCCGTGCCAATTGTCGCGGCGGCCCTGCACGACAGCGACGCTTTAGTACGGCGATTTGCGGCCGATTCGTTGTGGGAGTTGTGGTTCCGCGGTGGAACGCCGGAGCAGAACGCCCGGTTGCGGGAAGCGATGTTGGAACCCAATGCTGCCAAGGCCCGCCAAGAACTCGATGCCTTGATTGAGGAAGCCCCGGATTTCGCCGAAGCCCATAATCAACGGGCTATTTGGTACTTCAAGCGGGGCGAGTTCCTCCGGGCGGTGGAAGATTGCGAAACGGTCTTGCGGCTCAATCCCTACCACTTCGGCGCTGCGGCCGGAATGGGGCAGTGTTATTTGAAACTCCATCGACCCCATGCGGCCTTGCGGGCGTTTCGGCAGGCCGTCGCGATCAACCCCGATCTCGATTTACACGACACCATCCGGCTGCTGGAAGAACTGCAGGGCGAGTAGCCCGCCGGAAGCCCCACGGTTCACGTTGTGCTCCTAACCAGCCGTTAGAAACTGGCAGGAGTCGTTGCCCCCGTCAGGAGCGACCAGCCACGGGGTGCTTCGGAGTGCTTTCACACCACCGAGAATAGTGTCGCACCCAGCCTGTGGAGTGTAGTGTCGCATCCGGCCTGTTGATTGAATGTCGGGGGGGGTGGAACTTCTTTAGAAGGTTTTCGGCTACGTGGTGCGCAGCCGCTCCAAAGTTGAGGGCCGCGCTCGCAAGCACTCCATAAGCCTTCTTTAGAAGGTTTTCGGTAACGTGGTGCGTAGCCGCTCGGCCCGCTCAGCGGCTTTGCGAACTTCGGGGTCGTCGTCGTTGCCGTAAAGTTCCAAGACATCCCGGCAGCGATTGCGGACTTCGGCGGCGGCCACCGGATCGGGAATGTCTTTCAACCTGTGAGCGATCTTTTCGGCCTCATCGAGATATTGGCGAAGCCGTTCGAGCCGGGGCGTGGTGCCGGCATTCGGATTAGCTGTGGCCTTCAATTGCGTGGCCAGCAGATACCAAGGGCGTTTATCGAAATCTTTTTCTGTGAGGGTGATGATCGTGTCGCAGGTGGCGGCGGCGCGTTCCTGATCACCGAATTCCCACAACCGCAGTGCGCGAATCGCGAGCGATTCTGGGTCGGTTTTGTCGGTTTTCAGCTCGATTTCTTTCAAACGGCTTTCGGCAATTTTTTTGACCAGTCGCTGCCGTTCGCTGACAGCTTTGGCGATATCGGCGAGGCGTTTGTCAGCCACCCATCCCCACAGAGCTTTGGTGAGGTCCTCGCTGTGGGTCGTGTAGGGTAAGGCCGCCTGATCGGGAAAGCGGCTTTTGACTTTTTCCCATTGAGTACGGGCTTGATCGAGTTGCCCGAGTTTCTCAAACTCCATCGCGGCCCACGCGGCATGGTAGGCATCGGGATCGTCATTTTCAGTAGGTTTGGACATGCCCGGCATGGAGCTGGTGAAGCGATTGTTGAGGACCCGTTCGCGTTCGCGAATTTTGCCCGCACGGAAGATCGCCGCGGCTTGATCCACCAGTTCGCCACCGCGGCGGCCATAAGTTTCCAGAAATTGAGTCGCGGCTTCGAGTTTGGCCTCTGGCGTGGTGGCTTTCTCGATCGCCGCAAAAAGCTTCTCCGCCGAAGGTGGCCGCACGGCCCAGATGACGCCGCCGGCCATTCCAAGCAGAACCAAACTGATGCCCACGGCCTGCACCCACTTGCGTTGTAGCAACGGGACTTCTTCTTTCTTTTTCTTTTTGCGTTTCCCGCGCAGGGCGCGGGCCGCTTCTTTATCTTCTTCGTCCATCCGTTCGCCGCTGAGATTAACGGCTTTGGTGGAACGGGCTTGCGCCACGGCCAACCCGGCGCTTTTGCGGGCAAAGGCGTCTTCTTCGATTTCCTGCAACATCCGGCCTACCCATTGAGCATCAATGGGCCGATTTTCTTTCTCTTTCTCCATCAATTGAATGATGAGTGATTCCAACTTGGGGGGGAGATCGGGAACCAGTTTGCCGATGCGGGGGGGCTTCTCATTACAGTGTTTGAGGAACATTTCGACCGTCGTTTCCGCTGTGAAGGGTTTACGTCCGGTCAAAAGTTCAAAGAAGACGATCCCCAGCGAGTAGAGATCAGATTTATTGGTCAAGTTTCGTTCACCGCGGCATTGCTCGGGGGACATGTACGCCGCAGTACCAATTGTGCTATTGGCTCCGGTGAGGGCGGTCACATCGGTGTCTTTGGCAATACCAAAATCGGTGAGTTTGAGTTTACCCTCTCGGGTGATCATCAGATTGGAAGGTTTCAGGTCACGGTGAATAATCCCCTTATCGTGGGCGTATTGCAGCGCTTCGCAGAGTTGTTTGCCGTAAGTGACCACCTCTTCCCACGTCAATTTCCCACGGCGGGCGAGGATACGATCGAGGGCTTCCCCATCGATGAATTCCATCGCAATGTAGGGGTTCTGCTTGTTGATTTTGCCGTGGGCAATGAGGCGGACGATGTGTTCGTGCTTGAGCTGCTTGAGGATGTTGGCTTCCCGTTCAAAGCGGGCCATGGCCGACTCGTTGCCGAGCAATCCCATCGCCACCACTTTCAACGCCACCGGAATGACTTTGTCCTCGCTGCGATGGAATTTCGCCCGGTAAACGGTCCCCATTGCACCGCTGCCAAGTTCGCGTTCAATCTCAAACGGGCCAATACGTTGACCCACCAACATGGATTCTCCCCTCCCCTGTCGGGCCGCAGCTAACGTCGGTGATATTGTAGCTGTTATTCCGGTTGGCACTGAAGAGATTTTCCTCTCGGCCGACAGGCTAATTCTCACAAATAAGCCGTTTCAGCCGTTGCCGGGCAAACGGTGGAAACGTCGGAATCGTCGAAAGAGTAGAAACTTGTGAAGCGAAAGCCTAGAATTGAACAGCTTTCGTGGACAGCAGGCAGGTGAGCCGTACCGGTTCGCCGGAGGATGATTTATGGCGGCGGTGATTGATCCTAAAGAACTCGCAGCCCAGTACGAATCGCGGGTGGACGAGCAATTGGCTGAGGCGACCAGCCGCATTCGGGCGCACGATCTGGTTTTCGGTGGGCTTCTGATGGTCGCCCTCGTGTTGGTCTATGCCACCACGATGATCCTGCTCGATAAATATCTGGTTTTGCCCGAACCGGTTCGGCAAGGTGCCTTGGCCGCTTTCCTCGTCGTGTTGGCCGCGGTGGGCTACTACACCCTGATCCGTCCGCTGCGGCTCCGCATCAATCCGCTCTATGCTGCCCGGCAAGTCGAACGGACGCTCGACGACAACAAAAATAGCGTCACCGGGTATGTGGACGCCCAGCTACGGGGCGATCTGCACCCGGCCGTCAAGGCCGCATTGGCCAACCGAGCCGCCTCAGCCGCTGCTGCCGCCGATGTCAACCGCGCCGTGGACCATCGAAGCCTTTTCTATGTCGGTGCGGCCGCCGTCGTATTACTTTTGGTCCTCATCACGTTGTTCTTTGTTTTCCGCCCAACGCAATTTGGCTCTCTGTTAGGGCGGGCCTTTGTGCCGTTCGCCTCCGACCCCATTGCCACACGCACGCAACTAACCATTGTGAAACCCGATCCGGCCGATCTGACCATCACCACCGGGCAGTCGGTCACGGTCGCGGTTTATGTGGGAGGAAAGATTCCGGCGGCCAACAGCCCCGAACGGGTGCGACTCCTTCTTCGCCACAACCCCAATGACCCCAACTACGAAGAACTCCCTCTGGTGCCTGGCGAAACCAGCCGCGAGTGGGAATTGCGCGTTCCAGATTATCTCATCCAGAATGGCTTTTGGTACAAAGTGGCCGGAGGCGATGCTGAAACGCCCGAACACCGCGTCACCGTGCGCTCCCTGCCGCTGTTCACCGACTTCGAAGTAACCTACGAATACCCCGCTTACCTCCGCCGTGCCCCCGAAACCGCCTCCGATCCGCTCATTCGCGGCTACCGCGGCACCACCGTTACGCTCATCGCCCGAGCCAACCGCGAACTTCGCGATGGCCACATGGTGATCGAACCGAGCAAAAGCGGACCAATCACCGGGAATGTCGTTCCAGGCCAGCCAGATCGCCTCCGTTTCCAATTCCAACTCACCGAATCCGCACGCTACAAACTGACCTTCACGGCCAGCAACGGCGAAACCATCGCCGAACCATTCGTTTCAACCATCACCGTCGATAACGATCAAGCACCCCAAGTGGTCATCACCCACCCCCTCGAGGACGAAATCGAACTGCCAGCCAATGGGCAGATCGTTATCGATGGAAAAATTGGCGACGACTTCGGCATCGATACCGTCACCCTCAAACTCAAAGTGGTTGGAGCGGCGGAACGGCCTTTGTTGGAACAACCGTACCTGAATGGCAACGCTCGATCGTTCCGCCGTGAACGCGACGATACTTGGCCCACGGACCTCACCTACAAAGGCTCGATTGATTTGGCCCAGTTGAAAGACCCCGCTGGGCTAGACCCCAAACTCAAGGAAGGTGATATCCTCGAATTCTGGCTGGAAGCCACCGACAATTGCACCGAACCCAAGCCCAATGTGGGACGTTCTGCGCCGAAACGAGTTCGCCTGACACCCCCAAAAGTGGAAGAGGCCGAGCGAAACAATCTGGAACAACAAAAACAACAACGCCAAGCGGAAGAACAACACCATCGCCAACAGCAACAACAGCAGTTGGAGAAGGAAAACCGCGCGGCAGGGCGTGGGTCACAACAACCCAACCCCACCGATCCCCAAAAACCGGACAACAATCAGCCACAACCCAAAACCGGGGACAAAACCGAACCAAAGACGGACAATCAGCCCAAGGAGCAACAACCCAACAACCCAGGCAACGAACCCGGACAACCCTCCAACGATCCCAACCAACGCCCCAAGGAGCAACCGCCATCCTCAGATGTTGAGAAGACGGCCCAGGAACTACAAAACGAAATTGAACGCTCCCAAAACTCGGCTGGGGAGGGGAAACCTCACTCTGCGCCGCCAGAAGAAGCCCGCGAACAACCAGGAGAAGCCAAACCGCGCCCAGGGGCTGACCAAAATCTGAACAAAGATCGCCCCGCGGAGCCAAAACCCCAGCCTTCCGAAGGCCGCGACACCCCTGCGCCCGCAGAAACCAAAAGCCACGGCGAAACACCCAAGCCCCAGGAACCGGCCAACACCAAACCAGAACCCAAAGCCTCCGACCCAATGACCGGGCCGCAAAACCCGGCACCCGCCGAACCACGCTCCAGCCCGCCCGCCACTGACGCAGGCACCGAGAAACCACAACCCCAACAACCGCAACCCAAAGATTCATCCCCGCAGCACGACCCGAAGTCCGGCTCGTGTGCCAAACCATCATCCAACGGTGAGAAAAACCCCGGCGCCAACGATCCAGCCTCGAAAGCGGCCAGTCAGACAAAACCCCCAGCCCAGCCGCCGCAACCGGGTCAGGACAAGCCAACGGAGGCCGACACGCCGTCGGGTGCCAATCAAGCCCACGAAAAGCCCCAAGCTGGCACCGGCAAGCCGGAGAAAGCTCCACCACCCGCAGAAGGGAACAAACCCGCACCGGCCGACTCCGCCGGCATGGACCCTTCCAACACTGACAGCGAACCCAAACCCGCCAGCGGTTCCAACGAGGCAGCGACCGCCAAACCCGATGACCCGAAATCCCCCCCCGCGGGTGATGGTGTCACTCCGAAGGGCCAAGACAAACCCACCACCGATGCTACAAAAGGTGCTACAAATAACGCCCCCCAACCGAAAGATAAGTTCACCGATCAACAAAAGAAGGAATTGGAGCAAGCGGCCCGCGATCTGACCAGCAACGATCCCCAAAAACGGGCTGAGGCGCAAAAGAAACTCGACCAAGCCATCGGCCCCGAGAAACGCCAAGAACTCGAGCAACTTGCTCGCGATTTGCAGTCGGACGATCCGCAAAAACGTCAAGCAGCCCAAAAGAAAATCGACGACCTGAAAAAACAACTGGATGGCCAATCCTCCAACCGGCCTACCAACACCGAACAACCGACACTGACGGACGAGCAAAAGAAGGAGTTGGCCAAGGCCCTTCAAGACCTCCAAAGCTCCGATGAGGCCAAGAAACAACAGGCCCGCGACAAACTCGACTCCATGATGGGGGAGCAACATCGCAAAGACGCCGAAAAGCTCATGAACGACCTGAAGTCGGACGATCCTCAAACCCGCCAAGCGGCCCAGAAGAAACTGGAGGATATGAAAAAACAATTAGAAAATGCTCCCAAGAATCAACCCACTGGGAATGACCCCAACCGTAACCGCCCAACCACCGACGAGGAAATCGCGGAACTGATGAAGAAAGCCGAGGACCTCAAGTCCAGCGACCGCGACACGCGCCGCCAAGCCGAACAAGCTCTTGATGAGCAAATCGGCCCCGAAGCGCGCCAAGAGCTTCAGCGGCAATTGGAAAAGCAACCCGACAAACCCCTCCAACCCGAACAACTCAAGGAGCAACTGGAGAAATGGCGACAACGCCCCGGCGCCGGCACGGATGCCAAAGGCCCCATGAACGACGACCCCGCCCATCGCCTCAAAGCCGCGGAACTCAATTTGGAGAAATTCCAGAAAGAGGAATACCGTAAGCTCCTCAAGGAGAAAAAAGGCTGGAGCGATGCAGAATACGACAAATTCCTCAAAGACTACGAGCAATACATCAAAAACCTCCGGGACGAAATGACCTCGGGTTCGGCTAAGCCGAAGTCGCCACTGCCCTACGATCCGGGCCAAGGCATCACCACCGGCAGCGGCGGCAAGTTGACGCCTACAACCCCCTCAGCGCCCGGCAGTGCTGGCATTGGCGGCTCTACCGTTGCTCCTCCCGGCTTCGAAGATGCCCGCCGTCGCTTTGAAGAAGCCCTCAAGAAAAAGAACAAGTGATCGCTTAATCGGCATAAGACCAGTGGCAGTAGGGGTTTGAGACGTGCGCTGGGCCGAGAACACGTCTCAAACCCGGTCTGGGGCTGACCTTGAGAAGGTCAATGGGCTATCCTCAAAGCGTTTTCTTGTCACCACTTGGCCTACGCAACTCGCAGGGCATTCCTCGGGGATGGCTATAGTCGCCAACGGCGCAGAAACGGTTCCCAAACCTCACAAACGCCCCAAAACCAGGCAGAAGCGAAACTTCCCCCCGGGATTGTGAAACCACCGGGGGGTTCCCATCGCAGGGATGGCCCAACCTGAAAAACGGCCCTGCATACTGCGCGATTTAAGCGATTCGTGGGTGTTCGGGCTTCGTTCCCGGTCTTGGGAGCTTGTTCGCCACCTGCCAAACCCTAGGTTAAAGGCAGGAATTCTTGAGTTGGATCAACGCTCATGTCCGGGGCCAATCGCTATCTGGTATCATTCGACGCCCGCGAAATGCTTCACCGGTTCACCGATATTCTCATTATCGGGGCGGGGATTGCGGGAATCCGTGCTGCTTTGGAAATCCCCAGTGATTTATCGGTTCTGGTTGTCACCAAAGACCGGGTCACGGAAAGTAATAGTTCCTATGCCCAGGGGGGCATAGCCGGCGTTTTGTCCCCCGAAGATACTTTCGAAAATCATGTTGAAGACACACTCATTGCCGGCGATGGGTTGTGCGATCGGGCCGTGGTCGAGATGGTGGTTCATGAGGCCCCCCATCAGATCGACAAACTGATCGAATTTGGGACTCGATTCGACGAAGAAAATGGCCAATTGGCTCTCACCCGGGAAGGAGGCCACAGCCATCGGCGGATTGTCCATGCTTTGGGGGATTCGACAGGTTTTGAGGTCATGCGTGCGACGATCGCTTACGCCCGCAGCCGACCCAACATTCGCATCTGGGATGAAACCTTCACCATTGATTTGCTCACTCACGAAGGTCGCTGTTGCGGGGCGATTGTGGCGCGCAGTGGTCCTGACAAACTATTGGTGTGGGCCAAGCAAGTGATTCTGGCTTCGGGGGGTTGCGGGATGGTCTACCGGGAAACGACCAACCCACCGGTGGCCACGGGCGATGGCATGGCTGCGGCCTATCGTGCCGGGGCGGAACTGCGCGACATGGAATTTATGCAATTCCACCCGACGGTACTGTATGTGGCCGGTTCCGCTCGTTATCTGATCAGTGAAGCGGTCCGTGGCGAAGGGGCGTATCTCCGCGATGTCCACGGGGAACGTTTCATGCTTCGGGAAGACCCCCGCGCTGAACTCGCCCCCCGCGACGTGGTGGCCCGCGCCATCTTCCGCACCATGGAACGCACGCAACATCCCAATGTTTATCTCGATTTATCCCATCTCGACCCGCAGATGGTGGTCAACCGCTTTCCTGGAATCAACCGCGTCTGCAAAAGTTTTGGTCTCGACATTACCCGGGATCGTATCCCCGTGCGTCCTGGTGCGCATTACATGATTGGCGGGGTAACGGTCGATCGGCACGGCCGCACGACGGTGCCGGGGCTATGGGCCGCTGGTGAGGTGACCTCCAGCGGGTTGCATGGCGCCAACCGTTTGGCCTCGAATAGTTTGATCGAAGGGTTGGTTTACGGCACACTCTGTGGCCGCGGTGCGGCGGAAGCCGCGCGGCGAATGCCCCCCGCGATGACCGCCTGGCCCCTCCGCTACACCATTGCTCCCTCCGAAGACGATACCCGGCTCGACATCGCCGACCTGACAGCCTCGCTGCGTAGCTTGATGGTTCGCAAAATGGGCATTGTTCGTGATCGCAGCCGCTTGCTCGAAGCGAAAGAAGACTTGCGGTTTTGGTGCCGCTATGCCCTGCGGCGCGAATTCGACGGTAAAGCCGGCTGGGAATTGCAAAATATGCTCACCGTCGCCCGGTTGATGGTCGCCGCGGCCCTGACGCGCGAGGAATCGCGCGGCACCCACTTCCGCAGCGACTACCCCCAGCGTGATGATGCCCGATGGGGCCAGCGACATGTCACCAGTGAACCCTTCGTCGCCCTCTGAAGTGATCATTTTTTCGCAAACTTCGAGGTCGGCTGTCTCGTCGGCACAGTATCGCCCCGGTAATCTGCCCGTTCGGAGGATTGACACCATGAAATGGCTCTTGGCCTCACTTGTTACTGTCACGGGTCTCCACCTTCCCACCACCGCCCAAGAGAAACCCGCGCAAAGCCCCATCAAACTGACCCTGATCGCCAAAACCGACAAATATAAGTTCGATGGTGGCGGTAAAACGCCCGCTGAATACAAAAAGTATCTCGAACAACTCGCCGAGCAATCCAAGCAAGGGCAGTTAGTACAACCCCCACGGCCCCCCGCGGTGGATCTGGTGTTGGAGCTGAAGAATACCAGCGACCGGGAAGTGACGATCTACGTGGGGGGGGATCCCAATGTGTACACCTTCGAGCTGACCGGCGGTGCCGGCAGCGTGGCGATGAATAGCGGTCTGGCCTTCACCGCGGATTTCCGCCTACCCAAAGCTGTCACCTTGGGGCCTGGTAAAACCCACACAATTCCCATCCAACAACTGTCCGATGGCAATCGTGGAGCGTCGCGCTATGTGTATTGGACCGGGCCTGGGGAGTATCAACTGAGCGTCAAATACACCCTCTCGGATAGCGAGGGAGGACGTGGCACCGAGCTGAAAAGCGAACCGGTCAAAATCATTGTCACGGAGAAATAACCTCCCCCGTCACTAGGGACTGACGGTCTGCCAGCCTCAGGGGGGATAGCGCTTCGGTTCCCCCCGGGCCAAAGATGATTGAAAAAAGCAAAGATGATTGAAAAAAGCATGACGTCAACCCGCTGAGGAAGGGCGGATCACGCTCGCACCGTCCTTCACACGGGTTTTGCGCTTTCTAGGTTGCACAGGCACCTCATTTGCTGGACAACAGACTACCACAGCCCTGACTTGGGAGGTTCCTATGCTGCCGATCCGAACGATTCTTCACCCGACGGACTTTTCCGCGGAAAGCCATTCGGCGTTCGAAGTGGCCAGCTCGCTGGCTCGGGATTACCAGGCGAAGCTCCTACTGTTACATGTAGTGCCCCCCCCGCGGGTCTATGCTCCTGATGGGATTGCAGTGCCCTTCCCGGTCGAAGAACCAAGCCAGGCCCGGGCCAACCTCGAACAATTGCAGCCCTCCGATGCCACAATCGCCGTGGAACGTGAAGTGCGCGAAGGCGACGCTGCCACCGAAATCTTAAAATTCGCCGAGGACAAACAAGTCGATCTGATTGTGATGGGCACGCACGGTGCGTCCGGTCTCACCCGTTTACTGGTCGGCAGCGTGGCCGAGAGTGTTTTACGCAAAGCTCCCTGTCCGGTATTGACCGTGCGTGGCCGCTTCCGTGTCTCCCCCGATGCCGCCACGACTCACTGACCGTCGTCTGCGTCAACTTGGCACATCATTGCGTCAACCCCGCACATGGGTCAGGCCTGCAGACTGACCTGGAGCGGGGTTTTTCGCGGTCATTCGCCATTTCTTCGATGTGGCACGGGGCTTGCGTAATTGGTCGTACATCGCCCTCTGCAACCGGGAGCCGCACCGTGAACCGCGAGCTGACAACGCACGAGAAAAACAAATTCCGCCAACAGCTACAAGCGCTGCGCGCACGTCTTTTGGGCGATGTGAAGGAATTGGAAGCGGAGGCATTGCGGCCCACCGGAGCACTGTCCGGCGGAGCGACTGAAGACCCCGGGACCAGCGAAGCTGCCGAAGAGGTCGCCCGCACCCTCTTAGCTTCGGAAGAAAACCTTCTCAACGAAGTGAGCGCCGCCTTGGACCGCCTGGCCCAAGGAACGTTCGGCCAATGCGAACACTGCAGCCGGCCGATCAGCCGCGAACGACTCGAAGCGATTCCTTACGCGCGGACCTGTATTCGTTGTGCGCGTGCCGGTGAACGGGAACCCGTATGAGTTTTTGGTGACGAAGCGACCGTTGGCCACCCGCGGTTCGTTTTCTGAAGCCCTAGCCGGGGTGGCGGGAGATCAACAATGATTTCGCCAATCGGATTGGAACCTTGGGAAGTCATGGTGATGGCGGGCATTTTCGCGGTCAGCGCCCTGGCGTGCGGATCGTGTCTGGGGGCAACGCTGGCGTGGATCATCTTCCGGGAACGCAAGGTGGCTCAGGCTCGGGTCGTGTCGCCGGTCGTTCCTACGCCCCCCGCTGCGGCAACCTCATCGGGGAAACCGCAGTTGGCTTCAGCAGGCGCGTAAGCTCGATGCACCATGCCCTACGGCGGGCCAGACCCAGGGTCTGGTCCGGCCAATGCTCTTGAGTCGATCCTCCCATCACGGCGACGAACATGGAGTGGTCGTGATGGGGTGAGTTGTTGCCTTGTGAGTTGTTGCCCTTTGATTTTCGAGTTCGGCCCCTCGCTCGGCAGATCGCGGGTGGGCCATCGCACTTCCGGTGGCCACCAGAAGATAGCTGAGCGGTGACACTGGCTTTCTCGGCGGAGCGTAGGTGGTTCATTGGATTCCAAGTCGAGGCTGCCGCGAACGGCCCCCGTCATTTCGGCGCAATCAAACGAATGGGTTCGCGCGGGGGCGGTGGAGGCACTGTGGCATGCGGTGCGGGTTCGATTGTGGAAGGCGTTGTTGCGCTCAGGGGGTTGAAATCGGAACTGTGCGGACGGTTCTGGGGGCCAGGGGTGTTGCCGGGAGCCTCGGGGGGGATGGGCGTTTGGCGAGCCGCTTTTTCGAGATGTCCACCCACCACGGCAGCCGCTTTGTGGAAAAAGGCCGCCGAATCTTCCGTCACTTTCTGGGTATTCACATTGGTCGTGATTTGTAGCTGACCGTCGGGATGCTGAGAGAAACTCAGTTTGTACCACCCCATGTACCAGCCCAAACCGACAAATCCGACTACGAGAAAGCCAATCAACGCCAGGAAATTGCGCACGGGAGTCTCCTTCCAACCGTGAGGGTGAGAGTTGCTGGTTCAGGCACGGTATTATTCGCCCGCGGACAAGGGGTCCGCCCGTAAGGCTGGGTAATGTAAACAAAGCCCACAATTCGCGCAAGAGCAGTTCTGACCGCGACAACTTCTCTTGGAGTCCGACGCTTGGAGCGGATAAAATACGCTAGGCTTCTACGAATGTGGTCAGTCAGGATGGGCGGGCTTGCGAGAGGTCAAGAAAATCGCTAGCTTAATCCGGCCCATCGCTGCACAACGGGGCTTCCATCTCCGGCAGTGGAAGCAGAAAGCTCCCCTCCCGCTCGCGCGGTGGTTTCGCCACAGTCCACAATTGGTTGCGGAACCTCAGCCTTCGACACCCCCGGAGCCAAACTTGGGTGTCACGAGCGGTGCCGATCTTGGCGGCAGGCGGCGCCACGCCGATACCGCCGCACGGTTCTCGGAGGACTTCGGAAGTCATGGCTACCGCCACGGCAATCCTCGATACTCTGCGCAGTCAACTCGATACCAGTGAATACAAGAAACTGCACTGGGAGGGGTCGTTTGCCGACTACCTCGATATCGTGTTGAAGCACCCCGGTGTCACGCGCACCGCCTATCAACGGCTCTACGACATGATCCTCAGCCACGGCGTTGAGGACGTGTACGAGAACAAAGAAAAAATCCCCCGCTACAAGTTCTTCACCGAGTATGCTTCCAAGCATGCCGATGCGATTTACGGCCTGGATCGGCCGCTCATGCAACTGGTCAACACCTTCAAAAGTGCCGCCCTCGGCTACGGAACCGAACGGCGGGTGATCCTGCTCCATGGGCCGGTCGGCAGTGCCAAAAGCACGATCGCCCGCCTCCTGAAACGCGGCCTGGAAGAGTACAGCCGTACCGATGCCGGCATGCTCTTCAGTTTCGCCTGGCGCAATCCCGATGGCCACGGCTGGACGAAAGACCCCATGCATGGCGAACCGCTCCAGCTGGTGCCCGAAGAGCATCGGCCACGTCTGTTGGCTATGCTCAACGAACATTGCGCCAAACCCTATCCTTACGAAATCAAGATCAAAGGCGATCTCAGCCCTTACAGCCGTTACGAATACCGCGAACGGCTCGCCAAATACGATGGCGACTGGCTGAAGATGCTCGAAAATGAAGTGAAAATCTACCGGCTGGTGCTGTCGGAAAAAGACCGCATCGGGATTGGTACCTTCCAGCCCAAGGACGAGAAGAACCAAGACAGCACGGAATTGACCGGCGATATCAACTATCGCAAAATCGCCGAATACGGCTCGGATTCCGACCCCCGCGCCTTCAACTTCGATGGCGAACTGAATATCGCCAACCGCGGTATTGTGGAATTCATCGAAGTTCTCAAACTCGATGTGGCCTTCCTGTACGATTTGCTCGGCGCCAGCCAAGAACACAAGATCAAGCCCAAGAAGTTCGCCCAAACTGACATCGACGAGGTCATTCTTGGCCACACCAACGAGCCGGAATATCGCCGCTTACAAAACAACGAATTCATGGAAGCTCTCCGCGACCGGACGGTGAAAATCGACATCCCCTACGTCACCCGGCTGCGCGACGAGGTCAAGATTTATGAGAAGGACTTCAACCCCGAGAAAGTCCGCGGCAAGCACATCGCCCCCCATACCGTCGAAGTGGCCGCGATGTGGGCGGTTCTCACCCGGCTGACGCCCCCCAAACACGCCAGCCTCAGCCTGATGCAAAAAATGAAGCTCTACAACGGCAAAACCCTGCCTGGCTTCACCGAAGACAACGTCATCGAACTAAAACGCGATGCCGTTCACGAAGGCATGACCGGCATCAGCCCCCGTTACATCCAAGATAAAATCTCCAATGCCCTCGTCGCCCATCCCAACGAGGACAACATCAACCCCTTCATGGTGATGAAAGAACTCGAAGAGGGGTTGCGGCATCACTCCCTCATCAAGGACGAAGACCAATACCGGCACTACAAGGAACTGCTGTCGGTCGTACGCGAAGAATATGAGGACATTGTGAAAAACGAAGTCCAGCGGGCCATCGCGGCCGACGAAGAGGCCCTCGCCCGCCTGTGTTCCAACTATATCGACAATGTCAAAGCCTACACGCAACGCGAGAAAGTTCGCAACAAATACACCGGCAACTACGAAGAACCCGACGAACGGCTCATGCGTTCCGTCGAAGAGAAAATCGACATCCCCGAAGGCCGCAAAGACGATTTCCGCCGCGAAATCATGAACTACATCGGGGCCTTGGCCATCGATGGCAAGAAATTCGACTACAAAACCAACGAGCGGCTCCAAAAAGCCCTGGAACTGAAGCTCTTTGAGGATCAGAAGGACTCCATCAAGCTCAGTTCACTGGTTTCCAACGTGGTCGACAAAGCCACCCAAGAGAAAATTGATGTCGTCAAGAGTCGCCTGATTCGCAATTATGGATATAACGAATCGAGCGCCACCGACGTTCTGAACTTCGTCGCCAGTATCTTCGCCCGCGGACAGACGAAGAAATGAGGTTCGCCCGCGGACAGACGAAGCAATGAGGTCGCCACAGCGAACCCGCCAACCAAGGTGAGTCCATCTACTCACAACCAGGGTGAGTGCATCCACTCACAAGCGGGTTTCGCCTCGGCGGCCTACTCGGTACTGGCATCGTATAGCCGCCGCCGGGGTTTGAAGGGGTGGGGGCCTGACCGACCTGAAGGTGTGAACCTGGTCAGGGCGGAAGCAGCAGCCATAAGCATTGGAGGGTGCGGCTCAGGGCACCCCCATCCCTTCAAACCCCGCCGGTGGGACTTCTCCCCCCGGTCACCATCCTGACTGACCAAGGGAGCCGTTTCTGCACCCTCATCCGACACCTGTTTGCCTTCTCTTTCCCCCCCGGGCTTTGGTACGATTCAATAAATGCCGTTCTTCGGCGCTGGATTTCCTTCCCGAGGCCTGATTGCCGTGGGACAAAAAATTGAACAAGACCTGCAGCGGTTCCGCAAAATTGTTCGGGGAAAGGTGAAAAGCAACCTTTCCAAGTACATCAGCCGCGGAGAAATGATCGGTAAGAAAGGGAACGACTATGTGTCGATTCCTCTGCCGAGCATCAATCCTCCGCAATTCCGCTTTGGCAAAAAGAACTCCGGCGGTGTGGGTGTGGGTCCGGGTCAACCGGGTCAGCCGCTGACTGCGCCGCAAGATGGCGAGGGCGAACCCCAAGCCGGCGATTCCCCCGGCGGCCATATTCTCGAAGTCGATCTGACTCTCGAAGAACTGGCCGACATCCTCGGTGAGGAGCTGGCCCTGCCCCGCATCGAACCGCGCGGCAAAAAAAACATCGTCACCGAGAAAGACAAATACACCAGCATCCGCAGTGTCGGCCCGGAATCCTTGCGGCACTTCAAGCGGACGTTCAAGCGGGCCTTAAAGCGGCAGATTGCCGCCGGGACTTACGATCCCCAACAACCGGTGGTCGTTCCTGTGCGGGAAGATAAGCAATATCGCTCGTGGAAAGAAGTGCCCAAACCCGACTCGGTCGCGGTCGTCATGTACATGATGGATGTTTCCGGCAGCATGACCGACGAACAGAAGGAGATCGTCCGCATCGAATCTTTCTGGATCGATACCTGGATCAAAAAGCATTACAACGGCGTTGAGACCGTGTACATCATCCATGATGCGGTGGCGCAAGAAGTGAATGAACACACGTTCTACCATACCCGGGAAAGCGGAGGCACGAAAATCAGCAGTGCCTACGAACTGTGCAACAAGATCATTGACGCCCGCTACCCGCCCAGTCAGTGGAACGTGTATGCTTTCCACTTCTCCGATGGCGATAACTGGGGCGATGATATCCCCAAATGCATGGATATTCTCACCCAGCAGTTACTGCCCAAGTTGAACTTATTCGGCTACGGGCAGGTTGAATCCCCCTACGGCAGTGGGGAATTTTTTGACCACGTTCACGAATTGGTGGATGAGCATGAAAACGTAGTCGTCAGCCGCATTCCGGACCGCGAGGCGATTTTGGGCAGCATCAAGGAGTTTTTGGGCACCGGGCGGTGAGCCGCGCGATGGAGTTGTCTATGAGTTGGGGTTTCTACAACACGAATCTTCCGCCACACCTGCGCGTTCTCAAGGATGAAATCGAGGGGTACGCGCGGGAATACGGTCTGGATTTCTTTGAAACCATTTTTGAAGTGGTCGATGCCGATGACCTCAACGAGATCGCGGCCTACGGGGGCTTCCCAACCCGCTATCCGCACTGGTCGTTTGGCATGCAGTACGAGGAGTTGAAGAAAAGCTACGAATACGGCTTGTCGAAGATTTATGAAATGGTCATCAACAACGACCCGTGTTATGCCTACCTGATGCGGTGCAATCACACGGTCGACCAAAAATTGGTCATGGCCCATGTTTACGGGCACTGCGATTTTTTCAAAAACAATGCCTATTTCGCCCACACGTCCCGAAAAATGATGGACGAAATCGCCAATCACGCGGCCCGCATCCGCCGGTATGTGGAACGCTTTGGCGAAGACGAAGTCGAAGCCTTCATGGATAAATGCCTGTCCATCGACGACCTGATTGACATCCATTCGGTAGCCATCAAGCGCCGCGACGACACCTCGAAATACGATTTCGCGTCGCTCGATGAGCCAGAGCGGCCGGAAACAGAAGGCACGCCACGATTTAAAGCCAAAGGCTACATGGCGGATTACATCAATCCACGCACCGACAACAAACCGACGGAAGCGGAGGATGGCAAAGCGGCCGGGCGGATTCTGCACTTCCCCGAGCGACCCGAAAAAGACGTGTTGCTCTTTCTCATCGAACACGCTCCAATGAAAAACTGGCAACGCGACATCCTCAGCATCATCCGCGACGAAGCCTATTATTTCTTCCCCCAAGCCCAAACGAAGATTCTCAACGAAGGCTGGGCCAGCTATTGGCACAGCACCATCATGACGCAAAAGGTGCTCGAGCCTTCCGAAGTGATCGACTATGCCGATCATCACTCGGGGACTATGGCCACCAGTTCCCGCCGCCTCAATCCGTACAAGTTGGGGATTGAACTACTGCGCGATATTGAGCGCCGCTGGAATATGGGGCAGTTTGGCCCCGAATGGGAAAACTGCGACGACATGGAGAAAAAACGCACCTGGGACAAACAACTGGGTCTGGGGCGGCAAAAAATCTTCGAAGTGCGGAAAATTCACAACGACATCACCTTCATTGACACATTTTTAACCCCCGAATTCTGCAAGGAGCATAACCTCTTTTCGTTCAGTTATCAGGAGCAGACCAAAAATTACGTCATCGAGAGCCGCGAGTTCCACAAAATCAAGCAGCGTCTGCTCTTCAGCCTAACGAATTTTGGCAAACCCTGGATTTATGTCATCGACGGCAACCACCGCAATCGCGGCGAACTGCTGTTGCGACACGAACATCATGGGATAGATTTAAAATTAGACGAGGCACGCGATGTGCTTGCAAACTTGCAGTACATCTGGGCGCGACCGGTACACCTGGAAACCGTTTGCGATGGCCAACCGACACTACTGAGCTTTGATGGCAGCGAACACACCCAACAAGCAATCGGAGGGACCGATGACCGAAAAACTACTCCAAAAACTAAGTGAATGGCACCCCACCGGTACCGGTCGCCATTCCCTGATCACCACCATCCCCGAAACCGGTTGGTCGGTGCAACTGCTGGTCGACAAAGCCGATTCCCTCTCGTGCTTGATCTGGGAAATGACGCTGGTGCGGACCGATCCTGCTCCCGCGGGAATCACCTTGCGCTCTTGGGCCGAAGCCATCGCCCAACGGGTCACAGGGCTACTGGAGCCGCTCAAGTTGCTCGAAGTCGACGAAACCCGGCACGAGGCCATTCTGCGCAGCCAAGCTCCGTCCCCAAAAGGTGATCAACTCGCCTACTACGAAGTCCACCTGTACGGCACTCATCGGGCTACCGTCAGCCGCTTCCACGCCAGCCGCAACACCAGCGGTCGCAAGCAGGTGCCCTACGCCCTCACGCACGAAGTGCTAGCCAAACTCGCTGGCGACATCACCGCTTGAACTAACGGCTTGCCCTTCTTTTACCAACCGCGCCGCACTCAGGATGGCTTGGTGAGCCATCGTGTGAGGCGCGGTTGTGGTTTTCCCGCCTACAATATCTCCTCCGCCCATTCCCTTTTTCCAGGAGACCCACCACCATGATCCGGAGCGTCTTGGCCATGTTGGCAGTCGTGTCAGCCGCCGGGATGGCCCCCGCGGCCGTCGTCACCAAAACCGTGGACTACGAATTCGATGGCGTGAAGCTCAAAGGCTTCCTCGCCTACGACGACAGTTTGAAAGGCAAACGCCCTGGAGTGCTAGTCATTCATGAATGGTGGGGGCTGGATGACTATGCGAAAAATCGTGCCAAACAATTGGCTGAGCTAGGGTATGTCGCCCTGGCCGCGGATATGTACGGCGATGGCCAAACGACCGAACACCCCGACGATGCACGCAAAATGGCCACCACCGTGCGGCAAAACATCGCCATTTGGCGCGGACGCGCTGCGGCCGCTCTGCAACAACTCCAAAGCCAACCCAATGTCGATCCCGACAAACTCGCGGCCATCGGCTACTGCTTCGGCGGCAGCACCTGCATTCAACTGGCCGCCACCGGGGCCAATTTGAAAGCCATCGTCACCTTCCACGCCGCATTACCCAAACTGACCGAAGCCGAAGCGAAAGCCATCAAGGGGCGGTTGTTGATTCTTCACGGAGCCGACGACTTCTTCATCAAACCGGAGGATATCACGAGCTTCCGGGCCACACTCGATGCCGCAAAAACTCCTTACGAATTCGTGGCGTACAAGGATACCGTCCATAGCTTCACCGTACCTCATGCCGATAAGCACAAAATCAAAGGCATGGCCTACAACAAAACCGCGGATGAAGACTCATGGAAACGCATGCGGCAACTGTTCCAAGAAACGCTCGGTCACTAAACCACGAAACACTCGGTCACTCAACGTTGGTCACTGAACGTTCGTTCATATAAGGCAGGAAATTTTCACTTTGATCAAAAACCCTCCCGGTTGTTCGGCTTATTCCTTTCCCAACAACCGGGATTTTCAGCGGCATTTTCATAGGACCGAATTTCTCGGACACGGTTGTTCGGCTTGTCCCCCGCCCGACAACTGGGATGGCCCTGGCCGTTTGCGGAAGATGCCATCACGACTGGGAAGGCCTTGGCCGTCCGCGGAAGACGCCATCACTGCGGCTTGTGTCGTTCCCGCATCCTCGAATTTCCGCCATTCCCGTCGGTCGATGTAGTCTCAGTCCCGTCGGCCAGCCGATTCCCAAAGATGCGCTGGCGATTTCCAAGGATGCGCTGGATAGCGACTATTGGTGCAGGAGGCCTCATGTCCATCTCAACAAACGCGGCGGCCCCCGAGGCTCTCCCTGTCGCTCCTTCATCACCCCAGCGGCCAGCCGCACGCACAGGGTTGCGCCGAAGGTTGAAGCGACTTCTGCCGCTGACGCTTCTGGGAGCCTTGAGTATCTGGTTCGCACCGACACTGGTCGCCAAGACGCCACTGCGTCACTATTTCGCACGCCAAGCCCTGGGAGAACTGCGCGGCTCGGTCTGGGTGGGGAGTGCGTCACTCCATTGGTTGTCCCCCATCGAACTCCGCGACGTGACACTCACCGACGCAGCGGGAAACACGATCGCCCACATCGCCGCGATCAGTTCCGCGAAAACGCTATTCGCCTTGGTTCGCGATTCGTCCGACCCGGGGCCATTGACCCTGAATCAACCGGTTATCACGGTCATCTGCACCAATGGCAGCACCAATATCGAACAAGCGTTCGCCCAATACCTCGCTGACGACAACACCACCCCACCATCCGCACGCCGTCCCGTGACGATTCACTTCTCTGATGGTCAACTTATCCTCACCGATTCATCCGACAATCAGGCGCAGCGGATCGAAGGTCTGACCGGAACGGTCAGCATCCCCGCCAGTCGCAGCGAACCCATCACGCTCCAGGTCCAAGCCACAACCGGTCAACTCCACGCGCAAGCGACACTGGGTGATGCCCACGAGCTGCAACTGCACACACGCGACTTTCCGTTGGAAAGAACCGCTCCGCTGTGGACGCGATTCGGAACCCCTATCCGCCTCGCCGGTTTTTTGACGTGTCAGCTGAAATTTATGTGGACACATGAACACATTGCTGTGGTCGGAACTTGTAGGGTTGACCAATTCGCCGCCACGGGGCCGGAACTTCACGGCGACACCCTTCGACTCGCCTCGGCACAACTACCCTTGGATGTTGAACTGGCGAGGAAAAGGCTCCACGTGCGGACGTTCGCGCTCGCCTGCGATGTCGGTACGCTGTCGGTGGGAGGCACTTTTGATTGCGACAAGTGGGCGGAGAACCTGGTGTCACAACCCGGGATAACCGTGCAGGCCCAGATCGAGTTGGCGGCACTTGCAGCACAGCTCCCTCGGCTTTTACGGATTCAAGAGGGCACAACCTTCGACGGCGGGCAGCTTACGGTGCGTCTGACAAGCCACCGCGAAGCCGAGTGTGTGGTTTGGGACGGCGTCGTCCATGCGTCCGCGATTGAAGCCCGGCGGGCTGGCCAAAAGTACCGTTGGGACGAACCCTTGCACATGGAATTCACCAGCCGATCGACACATGGCCGATTCCCCCAGTTCGATAAACTCATCGTCACCGCCGATTTCATCGCTCTCAACGCCCGTACGACGCCGGATACCGTCCAAGTGGCGGCGAATGTCTATCTTCATCGGCTGGCTCAGCGGCTAAGCCAATTCATCGACTTGGGCGCGCTTCGCATTGATGGCGAAGCCCACGCGGCATTCACCGCCCAGCGGGACCATAAGGCGAGGTTCACAGCCAGTGCTCGGGTCGAACTTAAAAACCTGCTGCTGACGGGGGCGGATAACCAAGGGCTTCGGGAACCGGCCTTCCTCCTCCAGTGCCAGGCCCACGGACAAAAGCCCGATCACGGCCCGATCCAACTCGATGAAGGAACTCTCACCCTGCGGGCTGGAACCGATGAACTGACCGTGGCCTTGATCGAACCCGTAGACGATCTTCGCCGCCTGACCCAAGGAACGATCGATCTGGCTCTCCAAGGCGATCTCAGCCGGTGGAAGGCACGGAT
>JANWYJ010000025.1 GCA_025055115.1 Gemmata sp. | reverse complement strand
AACGGATGTCTCACTCCGATCGTGGCCACATGCACCGATGGACGGGGTTGGTTGGTAATGCGAGTGTACTTCACCGTGGCCCCAGGAACTGCGCAGCGGCCCGTATTACGGGGAATTTGACGGGTCGTTGGTTCCTGGCTCGGTAGGCGGCAAGTCGGCTCCTGGCTCGGTGGGCGGCAACAAGCGCAGTGTATCAACGGTGGCCCGAATGACCGCCGGTTGGTCCCAGGGTATCACAATCGCCTCACCGCGTTGCCACAGCGGGAGCAGGTCGGCATAGTGGGGCGACGCGGGGTTGCCCGATTGCCCACCACAGAGCACAAAAGTACTCAGTCCTGGGTTACTCAGATCGAAAACAGCTCGGAGATTGGCGATATTGTGGGTGAAGGCCGTGGGATTTGCGGGACGAACCGCAGCTTGGCTGATGGTATTGGCATCACCGCCCCAGGGGATGGGGCCGAGGTTGAACGCCGCCCCCAGCCACCGGTGCTGACCCAAAAGCGGGTGTTCCAGCCGTAGCCTGCGCAGATGGCCCCAGGCCCAGAACGCCACCCCCGGACCCGCCCAACGCCGCAGCGACCGCACCGCAGCCCCCAAAGCCGCCTCCATTTCCGCCGACCACGAGGCGAACCACCCCGATGGCTGCTCGCGCAGCAACCACACCAAGTGCCCGACACGGCGATCAATGAACAGATTATGATCAACCATCCCCCAGCGTGATTCGCCCACAACCTGCGGCCAGGCGGTGGGAGCTTGAGCCTTCGCCACACGCTGGCACATCTCCGCAACGAACAACTCATAAACCGCGGCCGCCGGCGATTCAGTGTGAACCTGACCATCCCAATCACGCAGGACACGCAGGGCCAATTGTGCGTCGGCATCCTGTGGCTGCAGCGACAAAACCTTTTCGCGCATCTGCCGCCAGGGGAGTGATTGAACGTCCCGTTGCAGTGTCGCGACTTCTGGCACGGTCCAGCCGTGTTCACGGTGGGCGAGAAGTTCGCGGATGCGCTGAGCGCGGAAGTCGTCGATGAAATCTGCCCCCAACCAGTGAGCCGTGGCTTGCGCGGATTCGGCGGGGGTGGCCGCAGCGATGATCTGGTGCGTGGGATCGTTGGCGGTGGCGAGGTAGCCGCAGGTGGGATTAACGACCCAGGGCATTTCGTCGAAGGGAATCACCCCGTCCCAGGCCGCTTGGGGCCGATCGGCGGGTTGCGGTAACAAGCCATAGCCACGGTGGCGGTGCGGAATTTCCCCCGTGAGTTGCCAGGCAATCGTCCCGGCAGCATCAGCATAGACGACATTGAGCGGCAACGCGGGCCACTGGGCAAAATGCTGGCGGAATTCGTGGAAGGAGCGTGCCCGCGGAGCGCCATAGAAGCCGGTTAGCGGTCGCGCTTGCAGCCATGTGGCCGCCAAAGCCAGCGCCAGAGGAATATCGGGCCAAAGCGGCGACAGAATTGGCCCCCGGGGCGTGAGCAAGACCTCTTCGACCACGTCGGGGGCGTTTTTGACGCGAATCACCTCCTTCACCACCTCACAGGGGGTGAAGGTCCCATCGGCTTGCCGGTAGGCTTTGCCGTCGGGGCTGAGCGTTTCGATGAACAAATCGGTGTTATCGGTTAATGCCGCTGTCACCCCCCAAGCGCAGAAGCCGTTGTGACCGATGGCGAATCCGGGGGTGCCGGCCAACGTCGCTCCGGCGACTTCCCAGGCCGGGGTACGGACGTGGGCCAAGTACCACGGCGGCGGGCAGGTTGGGGCCAAATGGGGATCGCTGGCCAGAAGGGGTTGGCCAGATTGGGTCCGGCTGCCGGCGATGGCCCAGTTGTTGGAGCCACCGCCGCGCGGAAAATAGGCTTGCAAGGCCGCCAGATCAGCCGCCAGTCGATCCAGCACAGGAATTAAGGACACAGAATGGGTGGAACCCGGACCTGCGCCCAGAGATGCGCCCAGAGAACCGGAAGCTTCTGAGGAATCGCTGGGGTCCGGTCGCGCCCGGAGGAGGGCTTCCTGTGCCCCCAGGGGATCGAGGGCCGCCAGTGCTTCCGGCCCATCGGCCAAAAGAATCCGCAAGCGTGCCAGTTCCACATCCCAATTCGACGGCAGGAGAAACGATTGCAGTTTGATCGCCCCCAGGACGTCGGCGGTGGTCCAGGCCGACGGTTCTCCCCCCAGAATGGCGAATTCGTGGGGTGGGCGGGGTAAACCGACCGAGGCCCCCGCGGTCATTCCCGCGGCAAAGGCGTGAAATACATCGTGCACCTCGGGAACCAACACCGGAACTTGGGCTTGCCCGGCTCGGAAAAAGCCAATCCGCCGGCTCATGCGGTCGGCCATCACCGCGGCCGGACCCACCCATTCCGCCAGCCGTCCGCGGACCAACCGCCAGATGATTTCCAACTGCGCAGCCCGATCTTGCCCCTGACAAAACCCCAGGGCGAAGTACGCATCCGCTTCCGTCGCAGCATCGATGTGCGGAATGCCCCAGCGATCGCGACGAATCGTTACCGGGGCCTTTAAGCCCTGTACGCGCAAAGTGCCCGCGGTGATGGGGCGGCGCGGGCCAAGCACAAGCCGCAGAAGCCATCGGGAGAAACTCATGCCGACAAGATAGGACTTTAGAACGCGGAATAAATCGCTGCCCCGTGGCTCATACTATTGCAACGATTGCAACGGCACGCGGCGTGACGAATGTTCGTTCTGACAACTTGTTTCGTTCTGGCAACTTGTATGAGGGCTGCACCATGTGGTACGGTCTGGCCGCGGATGTCATTGTCGGCATTCACTTCGCCTATGTCGCGTATGTGGTGGTGGGGCAATTGATCATCATCATTGCCGCTCCGTTCCGGTGGCAATGGGCACGCAACCCGTGGTTCCGCTTCAGTCATCTGCTGGCCATCGGAATTGTGGCCTACGAAGAGATCGTGGGGTTGCGTTGCCCGCTGACGGTGTGGGAAGAGCAACTTCGGGAACTGGGCGGTCAGGAATTTCGCGGCAGTGAAACCTTCATGGGCCGCATCTTCCACAACATGCTGTTTTACCCCGACACACCGCAGATCGTCTTCACCGTGGGGCATATTGCGATGTTCGTGTTGGTAGCGCAAGCGTTTATCATGTATCCGCCCCGGTGGTTCCGTTTCACGACGACTTCCACCGAAAAACCGGCCGTTGCAGCTTAATTTCACCACTTAATTTCACCACAACATTTCACCAAAACTTCGGCCAAACCATCTGCGCTTCTGGCGCGATTGCCCGCGGGCTTTCGCGGCCCCCCGGGGTGGCTCCGTTTCGCCACGGCCCCCACGCGATCCCCGGCCCAGGAGTGCAGCGCGTGGTCTTCGGGTTCGCAAGGCCGCGGCGCGCAGGAAGAATACCGCCTCACCCCCTGTTTCTGGCACTGGGGAATACTCCCTCTGGGCGGTAGGCGATGTTCCCTCTGGGCGGTAGGCGATGTGAGGGGTATCACGGCGCGCCCCATCCCCTGTTTCTGGCACAGTTTCTGGCACGGGCGAAGTTCCTCCCCGGTGCGCAAGGCCATGGCGCGAACATTTTCCGGGAATTGTCGCGAGATCTTCAGCCGCCAAAGCCCCAAAGCGCTCCGCGGCCATCGCCACGCGGACAATTCCCGGCCCAAAACCCTGGGGATTTCAGAGAGGCTCTTATGGCACGACGGACGCAGCGGCGGACCGCGTGGCCCGGCCGACTGAATTCATCTCCTCATCAACGCCGATAGCAACTAAGATCAATAGTTAAAGGGGGTTCATCTGTTCCCACTTTCACTGGGGTGTAAAATGTGGGCAACCGCTTCCGGCCATCCGCACCGCCCTCTCCCCCGTTCTACCACGAGGTTCAGGATTCTATGAGTTCCGAAAACGGCTCCGCCACCACCACGGTATCGGCCAGTCCTACGGTTGAATCGGAAAGCAGCAACGGTCATTTGCACCACCGGACCAAGAAAGTTGAAACGCTCGAATCGGTCACTATCCGCTTCGCCGGCGACTCGGGCGACGGCATGCAGCTAGCCGGCACCCGCTTCACCGATACTTCGGCCCTTTTGGGTAACGACGTCGCCACTCTCCCGGATTTCCCCGCCGAAATTCGTGCCCCGGCCGGTACTCTGGCGGGCGTCTCCGGCTTCCAAGTCCACTTCTCCAGTACCGACATCCACACCCCCGGCGATACACTCGATACGTTGGTGGTGATGAACGCCGCCGCGCTCAAAACCAATCTGAAGGACCTCAAACCCGGCGGCATTCTCATTGTCAATAGCGATGGCTTTGAAACCAGCGACCTGAAAAAAGCCGCTTACAAAACCAACCCCCTCGACGATGGGTCGCTCGCCGGCTACCGGGTCATTCGTGTGGCCGTGGCCAAACTGACCGTCGAAGCCGTCAAAGACTGCGGGCTGACACCGCGGGAACAAGACCGGTGCAAAAACTTCTTCGCCTTGGGGCTGGTCTATTGGCTCTATGAGCGGCCCCTGGAACCCACGCTCAAATGGATCAGCGAGAAGTTCAAAAAACCGGAGTTACGCCACATCATGGAGGCTAACATCCGGGCACTGAAGGCCGGCTACAACTACGGTGAAACCGTGGAACTGCTGCCGGTGCAATATCATGTGGCCAAGGCGAAACTTGCGCCGGGAACGTATCGCAAGATCACAGGTAACGATGCGGCGGTTCTGGGTTTCGTGGCGGCTAGCCAAGTGGCCAAGAAAACCTTGGTGTACGCCAGCTATCCGATCACTCCGGCCAGCCCGATTCTGGAAGGCTTAGCGGCCATGCGGCATTTCGGGGTCAAAACCTTCCAAGCAGAAGACGAAATCGCCGCCTGTGGCGTAGCGATTGGCGCCAGCTACGGCGGCGCCCTTGGTGTCACGGGTACCAGCGGGCCGGGCGTGTGTCTCAAAAGCGAAGCCATCAACCTGGCCGTGATGACCGAATTGCCGCTGGTGATCATCGACGTCCAACGCGGCGGCCCCAGCACCGGCTTGCCGACGAAAACCGAGCAATCCGACTTGCTTCAAGCCCTCTTTGGCCGCAACGGCGATAGCCCCGTGGCCGTTGTCGCCCCGCAATCGCCCGCCGATTGCTTCGACATGGCTTTCGAAGCGGTCCGGATCGCTACCCGTTTCATGTGCCCCGTCTTCTACCTGTCGGATGGATACCTCGCCAACGGCTCCGAACCGTGGCGCATCCCCGACCCGGCGCAACTGCCCCGCATCAGCATCACCCATCCCACCCAACCCAACAGCGAAGGCACCCAGCTGACGCACGAAGTCGGTGATGGCGAAGGCGGCGGCGCAGGCCAATTCCTCCCCTACAAACGCGACGAGTTCCTGGTCCGGCCCTGGGCCATCCCCGGCACACCCGGTCTCGAACACCGTATCGGCGGGCTGGAAAAGCAAGACGTCACCGGCAACATCAGCTACGACCCCGCCAACCACCAACGGATGACCGAAACCCGGGCCAAGAAAATCGACAACATCGCCCAAACCATTCCTGATCTGGAAGTACACGGTCCTGCCGATGCCGAACTGCTCGTCGTCGGCTGGGGCGGAACCTACGGCAGTATCACCACGGCCGTCCAACGAGCGCAACGCAAAGGGCTGAAAGTGGCGCAAGCCCACTTCCGCTACCTCAACCCGATGCCGAAAAACACCGCCGCGGTTCTGCAACGCTTCAAGAAAATTCTGGTCCCCGAACTCAACACCGGCCAATTGTGCTGGCTACTGCGGGCCAAATACCTCGTCCCCGCCATCGGATTGAACAAAATTCAAGGCAAGCCGTTTCTGGTCTCAGAATTGGAAGCGGCCATCGAAAAATGCTTGTCGGAGTGAAACGCCCGACTCATCAGAACCCCGGAACCGACCATCCACTGTCGAAAATCGAACCATCCCTACTACCCCACAATACAATACTCACCATGGCCACAACCCTTCCGACCCTGACCACCAAAGACCTCACCACCGATCAAGAAGTCCGCTGGTGCCCCGGCTGCGGCGATTACTCCATCCTCGCCCAAATGAAAAAAGCCCTCACCACCGTGGGCGTGCCGCGGGAGAAAATCGTCTTCATCTCGGGAATCGGCTGCTCCAGCCGCTTCCCCTACTACATGAACACCTACGGCTTCCACACCATCCACGGCCGCGCCCCCACCTTCGCCACCGGCTTACGCCTCGCCAACCCCGACCTCCAAGTGTGGGTCGTCACCGGTGACGGCGACGGACTTTCCATCGGCGGCAATCACCTCATCCATGCTCTGCGCCGCAACATGGATATTAAGGTGCTACTGTTCAACAATGAAATTTACGGCCTGACCAAAGGGCAATATTCGCCCTCCAGCCGCATCGGCACCATGAGCAAAACCAGCCCCGGCGGATCGTTCGAAACCCCCATCAGCCCGCTGACGATCGCTCTGGCCTCCGAAGCCACCTTCGTCGCCCGCACGATTGATGTCGATGTCCAACATTTGGTCAGCACGCTGCAAAAAGCCGCGGCTCACAAAGGCAGTGCGTTTGTCGAAATTTACCAGAACTGCGTCATTTTCAACGACGAAGTGTACAAATACGCCACCGACAAAGCCATCAAAGCCGACAACGTGCTGTACCTGGAACACGGCAAGCCGATGATCTTCGGCAAAGATAAGAACAAGGGGATTCGGTTGAATGGCTTGAAACCCGAAGTCGTCACCATCGGCCAGGATTGCCAAATCGACGATCTCCTGACGCACGATGCCCACGCCGACGACCCCACCTTGGCCTATTTGCTCAGCCGCTTCAAATACCAACCGCGCCAGCCCGATTCCTTCCCCGAACCGGTGGGGGTTTTCCGCAGTGTAATCAAACCCACCTACGAGGAATTGCTCCAACAACGTATCCAGGCCGCCGTGGAGAAGAACAAAGGACCGGGTCGGCTGGAGGATTTATTCAAGGCCGAAGACGTGTGGACGGTGTCCTAAAACCCCAGCCGCCTCGGAGGCCAACACCCGGTACACGGTCGGCAACGAACCTTCCGACCGGCTCCACCAGGGGGCTGGACGATGCGGGGTTTCCTCCCCCGCCGCGCCCCAGGGTTTGCGGCGAAGGCCCGGCGGAGCGCCAGCCCGTCGCTGCGTCCAGCCTAAGTTGAGGCGTGTGTTGCCGTTATGTATTGTCCCGCTTGCGGTTACGACAAGAACCCGCCGGGGGCGGATCAATGCGCCCACTGTGGCTTGGCGCTGACCCAACTGGACACCCCGATCGTTCACGGACCGGTCGAAGCCAGTTTGATGAATGATCCGGTCGCGATTCTCAAGCCCCGCCCCCCCCTGACCGTTCCTCGGACCGCGACTTTGGGCGAGGCGATGTCGCAAATGATCACCGGACAAACCGGGGCCGTTCTGATCACCGGTGCCGCGGGGGAACTGGTCGGCATTCTCACCGAACGTGATTTCCTCACCAAAATTGCCGGCCAACCCGACTATCACACCCGACCGGTGAGCGAATTCATGACGCCCCAACCGGAAACTGTTCGCCCCACCGATATTCTCGCGCTGGCCCTGAGCAAAATGGATGCGGGGGGATACCGCCACCTCCCGGTCGTGGATGGCGACCAACCGGTCGGCATGATCTCCGTGCGCGACATTCTGCGGCATATCCTGACCATCTGTCCTGATGGTGTCTGAAGGCCAACGCCACCAACAACAAGTTCCAGCTGCACCAGGACTTGTGTGAAGTTCCAGCTGCACTGGGACAAAGTCCCAGCTTGCACTCGGACTTGGCTGTTATGCACGCGCTGCGGACGGCGCGGGCGAAGTGCTCCAACGACAAGTTCAAACCGCACCAGGACTCGGCTGTATAGCACAAGATCAAATCCTTTCATGTGGCGAAGTCCCGTACGAGCAAGACCCGTAAAAGCAACTTGTGGCGATAAGGAGATATGTAGAAATGGTGAAAAATCCTATTGACACTTGTTCGCCAATTCCCAAGATGAGCAAGAGTGAGGCGGCCTCATGGTTGACGACTCGCTTGGCATCGCTGTGCTGTCCAGCGAACTGGCCAACGCCAACCCCTCTTCCCACCTCACACGAATCGCTGCCGCGGTCATTTTTCATTTTTTCAATTGCAACTGAACTATGATTGTTCAGTTGGATGTTTGGGTGGGCGTATGTACGGATTGGTCGTGATCGGCTCCCACTCCGATCGTCCGTCGGACCCGCCGTTTTGGGGAGGGCTTCTGATGCCACATCGTCGTGTCAGGCGCACTCGCAACGCTTTCACGTTGATCGAGTTGCTCGTTGTGATTGCCATTATTGCGATCTTGATTGGACTACTGTTACCCGCTGTGCAAAAAGTGCGGGAAGCCGCCGCTATGACAACCTGCCGGAACAATCTCAAACAGTTAGGCTTGGCTCTGCACAACTATGAGGCAAGCAACGGTTTCTTGCCCCCCGGGCAAGATGCCCGGATGACCAGCGGGCTGGTCTATCTGTTGCCTTACATTGAACAAGAAGCGGTGTTTAACAATTTCGACTTGGTCACGGGAACCTACTGGTTTTCAGCCGCGGCTGGTAATACCACCACCAGTGCCACCGCCACCCCACCCCGCGGTCGTTGGGGCGGTGATGCCAACATTCGCACGTTTTTATGCCCAGCGTCACAATATCCGCCGGGTACCAACTTCGCGCAGTTGCAAATTCGCACAGCCGGCTTTGCACCCAAAAACTTCCCCACCGGGTTAGCCACCAACACCAGCTACACCTACAGCAGCCGCCCACCCATCGGCATTCTCGGTGTGACCAACTACGCTCCGATGGGCGGTTATATGTCGCCCGGACCAGCCGGTACCAGCGGTGATTACGAAGATTACTACGGGGTCATGTACTACCAATCCCGCGTGAAGATCACCGGCATCACCGACGGCACTTCCACCACGATCGCGTTTGCTGAATCGGCTGGCGGTTTTGTGCGCCTCAGTACAGGCGAGGGATGGGGGCTGATGTCGTGGCCCAGCGCTATTTTCTACTCGAACTTTGGCACCTGCCCGAACCGAAGCAACCCCAACTGCCGCTTCCCCCCCGATTTCCCCAGCGGCATGGGTATGTCGAACAACCAACCGGGTAGCTTCCATGCGCAAAACCGCATCAACGTGACCTACTCCGATGGCTCGGTGCGTTCGATCCCGCCCGACATGCAATTTGCCCTCTACGTCTACCTGACCGGTCGAGCCGATGGGCAAGTGATGTCCGTCGATTGATCGACTGTCATACGGCCAAGTTGTGAGGTCTTGGTGGGGCCACCCCGGCACGGGAGAAACGCAATCCAGGCTCGCCCGAATCTGTTCTCCCACGCCGGGAATGCCCCACGGTGATTTCGCCCACGAAGTGCCCGCATTTTCGCTTGTGAATTTTTGTACAAATAGACGGTGCCGCTCACAGCATCACAATTTTTGTACAAAACATCACAGTTTTTGTACAAATAGACTCTTCTGTTTTGTACCAATAGACTTTTCTGCTCACAGCATCACAACAAGCAATACCGCAGCCTTGCACAGGAGTTGTTATGGTACGCCAGGGACTTGTGTTGATTGCGTTTGTCGTGGGGGGCTTGGTGGTCAGCGGCTGTTCGCAAAGCGCTGACAAAGACCCCAAACCGGTCAATGTTAAGGACGACCCCCGCATCAAGATCAGCGGCGAAGGCGGTGGAAAAATGAATACCGGCCAGGGAACCGATGCCATCGCCAAATAATGGCCCAACGAGCTGAGCCGACCCAACGAGCTGAACCGTCGGTCTTTGCCGGAGGGCTTTGGGGAGGAAAGCACCGCTGCCCTGGCCCAGCAGTGGTCTCAAAAAAGCATCATCGTGACGATGATGACAGGTGTGCTCACGCAGCACCTTGGAAGGCACCGCTGCCCTGGCCCAGCAGTAGCCACAAGAAAAGGGTGTGGCCTCTCTCCTCCCACTAGTCCCGACTCCCACTCGTCCCGACGGGTGGGACTGGTGGCATTGCCCAGGAGGGGCTTCAAGAAAAGGATGTGGCGGCGTCTTCAGACCCCGCCACTATGCAATACCACCCGCCAATGCCGCAATGTCACCCCTAAATCCCTACTGTGTGAGGGTTTGCGAATCGACGGGGTCGGTCCAGGTCCGAACGGTAGGCTGGGCCTAGCCCACCATCCCTCTGACCACCGCCGCGGCTGAGGAGAACAAATTCCTGGTTGGGACGTTTGCTGGACACCGCCCAACATCCCTGCGACCACCGCCACGGAGTCACGGTTCCGACCGACCGCCGATGGTCTCCTCCAACCCGCCGGAAAATACGGCGGTGATTTGTCGATATCCAAAGCTTGGTCGATTTTCGTACGGTTTGTGTTCCCCAACTTTCGTACGGTTTGTGTTCCCCAACCCGCCGTTTTCCGGCGGTAGTGGTGAAAGCCGATAGGAATCGATCGAATGCACAGATACGACATCCACCGCGTCCCACCGGCCGGAGAATAGGAATGATGGTTCAAGCCAATGGTCCTGTGGCCCCATCCGACAACTCATGACGCCGGAACAGGCGAGACTGCCGGCCTTGGCGATGACACTCCTTTGAACAGCCATCCATCCGACCAGTGATGACGCTGTAACCGGCGCGCGCATTCCGCTAACACAATAGCCGACGACTCTTTCGCCATCCATCCGACCAGTGATGACGCCGGAACAGGCGCGCGCCTCTGCCGGATGGACGTTCGAACAACGCGCTTGCGGTATCCGTAGAGAGCCTCTCCCGGATGGACGTTCGAACAACGCGCTTGCGGTATGCGTTCCTGTCCCCCCACGCTGACGCCGTTGGACACACCCTGTGGCGACGCGGACCCAGCGGGTGGCTGACTTTTTCCGGAATTTACGCTCGAACGGCACCGCCGTTGATGCGGATTGTCTGACCGGTAATGAACTGGGCCGCCGGACTCGCCAGCCACACCGCCGCCGCCGCAATATCCTCTGGCAGCCCCCAGATACCCAGCGGGGTTTCGCGGCGAACCCGCTCTTGCCAGAGGTCGCTGGCAGTTTCCCCCCACGCGGTGCGAATCCATCCCGGGGCCAAGCAATTGACGCGAACTTCCGGGGCCAAGCTCTTGGCTAAACTGCGTGTGAAGCACATCACCGCCCCTTTGACGGCGGCGAACAATTCCCCACTATCGCCTTCCATCCCGGTTTCGGCCTGATCCCACCCCATCGTGAGAATGCACCCGTGCCCGTTGGTCTTCATCCGCAGGCCGATGAGGCGCGTCAGGCGAATCGTCGCAAGCACATCGACGGCCAGTAACTCGTGCAACTTCTGCTCGAACGACCAGTGCGCCGCTTCTCCCGTTAGGGTGTCGGCACCTGCGTTACACACCAGAAGATCGAGGCCCTGGAGCATGTCCCAGGCATCGTTGGCCAGTCGATCGACCTGGCCGGGGTCGCGGAGATCGGCGACCAGGTGCCGTCCCGGCACGGGATGGCGGCCATGCCGGATGACTTCGGCTCCCTGATGTGCCAACGCTTCGGCAATGCTGGCGCCAATACCCCGGGTCGAACCAGTCACCAAGGCTCGCACGCCAGCCAGACATAACGGCGCAGCGGCCGCAGGCCGAGAGGCCAGGCGAACGCCGTCGGCCGGGCAGGCTTCCGCCAGTTCACGGGCCGTTTTCTGCAAGCGCGGATGGCGAACGTGCGGAGCAATCTCCGCCAGTGGCACCAAAACGAAGGCCCGCTCATGCATCCGCGGATGGGGAACGGTCAGTTCCTCGGAGGTGATAATGTTGTCGTCGTAGAGCAGCAGGTCGAGGTCGAGGGTGCGCGGGGCGTTCGGTTCCCCCCGCTGTCGGCCGAACTGCCGTTCGATCTGCAAAAGCCATTGCAGAAGATCGTGCGGGGATCGACGAGTCTCAACCGCAACCACGGCATTGAGAAACTCGCCCGAACCCGGCGGACAATCCACCGGCGCTGTGGCATAAAACGAGGACACAGCGTGCACCCGTATCCCCGGCTCAGCCCGCAAACGGCGGATGGCCGCCGCCAGTTGCGCGAAACGGTCACCGAGATTAGAACCCAGGGCCAAATACGCAAACGGCATGATTGGTTCGGAAGAGAGAATATTGGCTCCGGGCTGACCTCGCATCAGGCCATCCCAGAGCCAACATGGGCCGCCCAGGCGGTCGAATCGTCTCGGTGTTGGCCGCAGCAGCTCGCCAAAGCACTTTGACGACGCGAGCACGACCCCGCCAAAGCTCCACGACCCGCTACTTCTTGGCCGCAGCCCCACCAGCCGCGGCTTCGCCTTCGGCCGCTTCCTTCTTCGACTTCTTCTTCAACACAATCTTCTGCACGCGGGTTTTCGGTAACCCATAGGGACTGCGGCCTTCGGGGAATTGCCCATTCTCGATCATTTTGGCAATCCGTTCTGCCCGCGTCAGGACACAGCGCTGCTTCGTCAAACCGCCTTTGCGCTTCAGACTTTTATCGATAGACATAATAGTGCAATCGGTTGTGATGGTTTGTCGGTAGCCCACAGAAGCCGGAAATGTGATCCTAGAACCGGCGGCTGGCGCTGGCAAGAGCCACCGACGGCCAGAGCCGCTTGGCCCGGGCTAAAGATCATAATCATCATCACTAAGCTGATCATTCTCATGCAAGTCACTCTCGATTATGGCAAAACCGGACTGACGGTCACGTTGCCCGATGAGCGGCTTATTGCCCCGCCGCTCACTCTTCAACCGGCCCCACCGTTGGCCCACCCGGAGGCAGCTCTCCAGGCCGCTTTGGCCCAACCGATTGGCACCCGACCGTTGGCCGAACTGGCGCGTGGAAAGAAGACCGCGTGTGTCGTGGTGTGTGACATCACCCGACCGGTGCCCAATGCCTTTTTACTGCCTCCCCTGCTGAGTACCATCGAAGCGGCCGGGGTTCCCCGCAGCGGAATCACGATCCTGGTGGCCACCGGTTTGCACCGCCCCAACCTCGGTGATGAATTGATCGAACTGGTCGGCGAGTATGTTGCCACCCACTACCGCTGCGAAAACCATCACGGTAAAGCCCACGACGAACACGACTTTCTCGGCACCACCCCCCGCGGTGTACCAGTCTGGATCGACAAACGTTACACGCGGGCGGAGTTGAAAATCACCACCGGGCTGATCGAACCGCACCTGATGGCCGGCTATAGCGGGGGCCGCAAGGTGATCTGCCCGGGGATCGCCGGTTTAGAGACGGTGAAAGTTTGGCATGGTCCGCGTTTTCTGGAACATCCCAAGGCTGATTGCGGCAGTATTGATGGCAACCCCGTTCACGAGGAGAACACACTCATAGCCCAGATGGCCGGTTGCGATTTCATCGTCAACGTTTGCATTGATGGGAGCCGGCGCATCACGGGGTTGTGGGCTGGCGACATGATTCAGGCCTGGGAAGCGGGGGTCGCCTTCTGTCAGAAGGTGGTTCGGGCGGGCATTCCCCACCCAGTCGATGTGGTGGTCACCAGTTGTGCCGGTTACCCCCTCGATACCACATGGTATCAAGCCGTGAAAGGTCTCACCGGGGCACTGCCCATCGTGCGTCGCGGTGGCACCATCATCCTGGCCGCGAGCCTGACGGAAGGGCTGGGTAGCCCCGAGTTTCGCACCCTGCTGGACCGTTACGACGCCACGAACGCTTACGATCAACCTGCACAGTCGGATACTTGCGAGATGGATGAATGGCAATTGGTGATGCTCAAGAAGGTGCTCAAGCATTGCCGGGTCAAGGTCGTCAGTGATGGGCTGCCGGCGGAGGTGCTGCGCCGCTGCCGGGTCGAACCGGTGGCCAGCGTGGAACAAGCCGTGGCCGATGCCCTAGCGGCCTATGGCCCGCAGGCGAAACTCGCGGTCATTCCCAAAGGGCCCTATGTGCTGCCCGTCGTCGCTGCGGCCTAAGAATGCCCGGATCGTGACCACAGGGGCGGATTCTCGGGCCATCGAGCACATGAATGAATGACTTTGAGCATACAGTCATCCCCTGTTGAAATCCAAAGAATGCCCGGATCGTGACCACAGGGGCGGATTTTCGGGCTATTGTCGGATTCTTGGGTGCCGCCAACAAACGCCAGGAAAGGCTAGGAGCTGCACGTGCCGATGAGTCCGACCACGGCGGCCCCCAGTTGCCACCCCCTTCTCTGCGAACGTGGGATCTTCCGCCACAACGGCCCGCCATTGAGTTCGACAACGCGAATGCAAGCGTCACGAAGTCAGCGAACGGATTCTACAACGGGTTCTATCCTGTCGCAACAAACGGGTTCTATCCTGTCACAACGGTCGATGGGTGCTACGACCGTTCCCCCCAACGGTGGAAAATGCCACCGACCGCCTCTTCAACAAGCATCATCGGCGGTGGAAATGCCACCGACCGTCTCTTCAACAGGCATCATCGAAAGTAGCGAAAGTAGGGAAGTAACGCCCGAGTTGCTGTCAGCTGGACAAACTGTAGGACCGCCTCTTCAACACGCATAATCGAAAGGATGGAAGGGTGGGGCGGCTGGCTCATGCCAGACGGCTTGCCCCAATTGCCACTGCCACGCTGCGAGGGCAGCCGCGCAGGCTGCGACCACATGATCGCTGGGTGCCCGCAGTCGGGCAACGCCCTTCAGTCCCTGATTCTCCAGCCAGCGCAACAATTCCCGGCGACGGCGCGGTTGGTGTTTGAAGGTCTGCACAGCTAACGCTGGTGCGCCGCGGAGGGCCAAGGCTGCACCGGGATGCACTTCCACAATGGCCGGAACCCGCGGCGTGATCGTTTGCAGCAACCGGGCCACGGCCAGCCCCCGCAGCGTCAAATAGGCCATGCGGTGCAGAGTCGGCGGCATGACTGTTCCGGGCCGCAGGCCGACGCTGGCCAGGGCGTGACGCAGCCGGGCATCGCCGGGGCGATCACCGCCCCCCACGTTGTACGAGAGCGGGGCATCCAGGCCGACCACAATGGGCGACTGAGTCGCCCAGCGGCAACAGCGTTCCCAAATGCTCTGATCGTCGGCACCGGGGTGAACTTCGCCAAGCTGCAACGTGTCGCCGTGGGTGTGGAACTGTACCATCACCGAATCCCGGGCGTTCGCCGGCCCTGCCAGGTCGATTCCTACCACCTGGAGCGCGGTGGGAGTTGGAAGTATCGGCACGCTCAAGGAAGTCGCCGTCGGCGGGGGGTGTTGTTCCATTCTCAACCGTCAGGGGCGAATGGCCGATCACCATCAGTACACGCCGGGCCAGATTCCCGGTGTGGCAACTTCGAGCAAGTGGCCATCTGGATCGCGGAAGTACAGGCTCCATCCGCCGCGTTCCCAGTGCTTCTTCTCTTCCACCACCAGCCCATGCTGGTGCAGCCACGCCTCCCATGCCGCCAGTTCCTCTGTGGCGATGGCCCAGGCGAGATGAAGCCGGCCGTTCCCCTCGTGGGCCAGATGCGCTGCGGAGGGAGCACGGCGTTTCGGGAAGAGCAACAGAATCTGCCGACCGGTGATATGCAACGCCATGAACCGCTCGCCATCGCCCGCGACCGGTTTGAACCCGAAGATCGTTTGGTAGAACCGGGACGAACGGGAGAGATCGTCAACGTAAAGTGCGGTTTCGAGAATACCGTCAATGGCAGGCATACCCCGATGCTAACGCGATGGCCCGGGCCGGTCAACGACCCGGGCCGTCGATCGGTTCGCGCCGCCGTTACACCTGGTCGGCCAACTTCTCCAGTTCTTCGCGAATCGCGACCAGTTCCTGCTCATTTTCGCGAAGTTCCTGACGCAGTTGATTCAACTTGCGGACAGCCTCTTCATGAGCTTTCAGCTTCGTGACGAGCAATCGGCGCGCCTCCTGAACCGCTTGCTCAGTATAGCAAGCGTCCTTCTCCGCGGCTTTCACCTCAGCGGGCAGCTTGCGCAAGCGGTTTTCGAGCTGAATCTGGTCCGCAATCAACTGCGCCCGGGTGGCACGGGCCTTGGCGCGGACTACCACAGGCGATTCCGGCGATTGTGTCGACGCGGCCACCAATGCTCGACGCAGCGCGCGGCCTTTGATCGTATGGTAGGCGATGGTGAAAACCAACGTGCCGAGGGCGATCAGCACGGGCACTGGGTTGGCGGCGATGTATTCCTCGCTCCATACGATGAGGGGTTCCACCGCGCTGACCCCATGATTCAACATCTGAGGGTTGGCCTCGGCCAGCACCGCCACAGCCACGGCGGCAATCATCACAGTCAGTACGAGAAACTTCTTCATAGCATCCATCCCCAGGGACCCGGTCAGTCCCCGACCACTCCCCAACGCCCGGCGCTGCGGCGGGGCCTATCGCCCCGTATCGGCCATCCGAACCCCCGGCGACGCACCATCGCCCCTGCGGAAATACCCGCTTGGGATAGGCGGTGGCCGTTGCCCCGCCACCGGTGTTCTCCCTAACAAGAGCCATTCCCACGCAGAAGGTTCGCACAATTCAGGCCACCATGTGAGATGAAGGCAGCCACCTGAGCCAAGAGGCAATCGATCGCTCTTTCTCATTGCCCGCGTGCGGTCACTGTCGTAATCTGCGAGCAAGTTCTTCCATTTCCTTTTTGTGGGTGGCACACATGAGCAGCACTCAACGCGTTCGCGTCGCTATTGTGGGGCTAGGTTTTGGGGCCGAATTCATCCCGATTTATCAGGCGCACCCCAACGCGGAGATGTACGCCATCTGCCGACGCAACAAGGCCGAACTGGAACGCTGCCAGAAACAGTTTGGCGTTCCCAAAGCCTACAGCAATTACGAGGAATTACTCAAAGACCCCCATATCGACGCCGTTCACATCAATAGCCCCATTCCCGATCACGCGCCGCAAACCATCGCCGCTCTCAAAGCCGGCAAACACGTCGCCTGTACAGTGCCGATGGCCACAACCAAGCAGGAAATTGAGGAAATTGTGAAACTTCAACGGCAGACCGGCAAAGTCTACATGATGATGGAAACGGTGGTGTACAGCCGGGAATACCTTTTCGTCAAAGACCTCTACGACCGAGGCGTGCTGGGGCGGATTCAGTTCCTGCGCGGCAGTCACCAACAGGATATGGACGGTTGGCCAGGCTACTGGCCGGGTTTACCGCCGATGTGGTACGCCACACACTGCGTCAGCCCGTGCTTGGCGATTCTCTCCGACCCGGCCAAGGGGAAGCTGGCCATGGCGGAAAGTGTGGTCTGCCACGGGTCGGGACGGATCCGCGAAGAATATATCCCGATTTACGGTTCGCCCTTCGCCATTGAAACCGCTACCTTCAAAATCAAAGACAGCGATATTTGTGCGGAAGTGACCCGCAGCCTCTACGACACGGCCCGACAATATCGGGAAAGTTTCGACGTGATGGCCTCGAACGTCAGTTTCGAGTGGCAGCAACTGGACGGTGAGGAGCCGGTGCTGCACATGCGTGGCTTGCCCGAACCGCAGATTCCGCGGCGGGTGAAGGTCCCAGACTTTGCCGGGCGACTGCCAGAGCCAATCCGCAAATTCACCGGGGCCATCCACGATGCCACCCACCTGAGCTTTGTGCAAGGAGCCGGTCACGGCGGCAGCCACCCGCACCTGGCCCACAACTTCCTCATGGCGGTCTTGGGCGAACGACCGGCATTCCCAGATGCACGCACCAGCGCCAATTGGACGCTCGTGGGCCTTTGTGCCCACGAAAGTGCAATGAAAGGCGGTGAACGGGTGGCGATTCCCCAATGGTAATCGGCCCAGGCCCTGACCGCAACCAAACCCGAAAACTACGACCAGAGTCAAGCCGGGCCGATGAACCAGAAGTCGTTCCCTGACCTCATGCTGGCCGCGCCAGACGTTGGTTGATACCACGTTCAGCCGGAAGATGTGGTCATCGGCCATGTCAGGCCATCACCGACCGCGCCAGATGGATGTGGTCATCGGCCATGTCAGGCCATCACCGGCCGCGCCAGACGTTAGTTGATCCGGTTGGTACGGCGGATTGTGCCGTGCCGCCGTTCCGCCAGGCCACCACTGGCAGAGCCTGAACTGAACCCGTCCGGCATGACGCAACGCCACACCGGGCTTCAACTGAGGTTTGAATCACAACTCCGTTGAAGCACGTGGCGCCAGTGGGTGCGACTGCGCATCGCAGCGCTTCAACGGGGGTTCGGATCACAACTCCGCTTCAGCTGAATGAAAAGGTCCGAGGGGAAAAGCAGAAAGTCCGGCATGACGTAATGCCCTGCCGGACTTCGAGTCAACGGCGCAATAGTTCCATTCGGAAGTATCTCAACGCCGCAATAGCACCCTTCGGAAGTTGCGGCAGCCCGGCTCAGTTCCGGTCCTCAGTTTTCGCACGCGGTGGGGGGGCCACCTCGATGCTGGGGACCGGTTCGGGTTCCGGTTGCGGCTCCGCGGGGGGCTTGGGACGTTCGACTTTCGGGGCCACTGTGTCGATATCTGCCAGTTTTTCACCACCGGCTCGGGTGGCCAGGGCATGCAGCACTTTCGGGTCGATATGGGCCGGAATCCACCGCACCGAACCATCGCCCATCAGAGCGTAGGTTCCTTCCCGCCAGCCACCGGTGCCATCGGGGTGCTGATACTTGAACGCGGCCATGGGATCGCGTTCGTCCAAGCCGCGAACAGTCGCTCCGCCCCCGGCAATCCACGGTTGCTGCAATCCCGGTGGGGTTTGCAACAAGTAGATCGTGTTGGAAAGGCCATCACTGACTTCGTCCACCCGGGAACCCCAGGCATAGCCTGTCATACCGACTTTGCCTTTGTATTCGGGGCTGGACGGGTCTTTGCGGGCGATGTTGAGGCCGACACCGGCGACCGCGACATAATTGGTCGCCCCAAGAGTGTGGTTGGGAGCGTAATCGGGCATCGACGCTCGCCAGGCCGATTGCGGGTAGTAGGGCACCAGCAATTCGGGAACCCACTCGGTCGCTGGGGTAAGGTTGTCCACCTTCACCACAGGTGGTTTGTGGGGTGCTTGGGGGTCTGGCTTTTCATATTCTTGGGCAAACCACGCATGCCGGGGGTCGATCCGCCGGGCCAGTTCACCGCGGCCCAAGTAGGGCAGCAGTTCGTGGAAGAAGCTGACGCGTGTGATCGGCAGATGCTCCAACCCGTAACGGTCGATGCCCGTGACTCGTTTGGCGGTACCGCGGGGGAACATCATCTTCTCTTTGTCCGGCTTCGGTTCCGTCGCCGCCCGGGGGCCAGCCTGAGCCAATACCTCCCACGAAAATTCCGAGGAGAAAATGGCCATTTTCCCCTTCACCTGGTTGATGACACTGACCACCCGCGGTGCGATCTCGACGCGGTAGATCGTGTCCGTCCAGAACAATTCCACCCCAATGAGCAGCTGGTTGTCGATCATCCCCAAGTCGATGTGCGACGGGGGCAACGTGGGGTTATCAGGATCGACCGGTTGGTTGGGGTCGAAGGGTCGGTTGGGGTCGAACGGCTGATTGGGGTTCTTGGGGAAGGTTGGCCGAACCGGCAGGCGTCCGCGGTCGCCATCGTCGGTTTCGTCGTCGGGCGGAAGCGTGCCGATGCCAATGCCACCTTTGGGCCGTGGGAACGGCGGCCCACTGGGCGAACCCACCCCCGGACTGCCGATCCCTGGCGAACCCGGCGAGCCGATGGGGCCAGGATAACCCGGGCCGGGGCTGCCGATCCCTGGGGAACCCGGCGAGCCGGTACTCGGGCTACCTACGCCCGGAGGACCACCTACGCCCGGAGGACCAGTGGGACCAGGATAGCCCGGCCCGGGATAACCTGGACCCGGGAAACCCGGATTCATATCGGGAATGCCCAATCCTGGCTGTGTGGTCGTTCCACCTGCCGTGTAGTCGCGGAATTGTATGGGGATTTTCAGATACAGTGTCAGAAGTTCGGACAGTTTCTGCAGCGCAGGACTGAGTTGTTCTTTGGCCAAGGTCCGCGAATCGTCGATGCCGTCGAAGGTGAGCCGCATGTTGGCCACAATTTCGCGGGGTGTGAAGGACAGGACATTCACGCCCCAATAGCGAGTCCGTTGGGCTATCGGATTGAGTATGCCGGCGAGCAGCTCGTAGTCCTTCTTCATCCGCGCCGGTTCATATTCGGCGTAGGCGAATTTTTCCGCATAAACAAACATGGGCTTGACATAGGGCGGCTCAAGTTCATCAAGAGCTTTCTTGAGAGCTGGTTCGATGGTGCGGTAGGCATTGCGGGTGCTGAAGGGCCGCCCGTCGGCGGGCGGAGGTGTTTTCGGCGGGGTTGGGTTTTGAGGTTGTTTCGGTTCTTCTCCAATCGCCGTCGTATCGGTGGGACCTTTCGCTTTCGGTGGCGGCGCTGGCGTATTTTCAACCAACACCGTCTGGAACGGTGGGTAACCGTCGGCATCGAGTTCGCCTAGAAAGCGGTCGAGGACCGTATAATCGGCCAGGATGAGATGTTGTGTGTCATAAACGCACACCCCCATCACGCGGTCTTTGCCACCGTCGGGGGTCGCATCGGGCACGGTGTCGTAGAAGTCACCAAAAAGTGAGGGGAACGAGAGGGATTGCGAAACGGCTTTGATGAGGGCATTGTAACGGACTTTGTACAAATTCCGGCCATTGACCGGTTTCGGGGTGGCCTCCAAATGGCGGCTCATACGGCCAATGAGGGTCGGTTCAACATTCGGATTCTTCAACTTGATAAGGCCAAACGGTGCCCGATCCGCTCCCACGAAGCAGTGGATGTACGTATCGATGTCCGCGAGGGAAAATCCCAGCGACTGTTTGACCATTTCCCGAATGAGGTTATCTTCTGCCAGGGTTGGGTAGAGGGGGTTTTCGCGAACTTTATCCATGTTGAAGCGATAAACGGCGACGGTTTGGCCGGGCAGCAGGTTCGCGGTAACCTTGGTACTGCGGGGAATGGACGGCACGGACGGTTCGCCTGGCTCTTTGGGTTTCTTCGTCGGATCGGTGCCGTCTTCCGTACCGTCGCCGTTGTTGGAATTGCCGCCGGTGTTCACCGGGCCGGTGAAGCCGCCGCCCGGGCCGCCGGGTTTCTTGTTCGCATCGCCCCCTCCGAACATAGCCCAACCAACACCAATCAGAAGCACCACCGCACCAACGCCCGCAAGAATTGGGACCAGCTTCTTATTCGAGCCGGCCGCTTTGGCTTTCTTTTTGTCGTCGGTTTTGGCGACGCGGTCATCTTTTTTGCCGTCGTCTGCCCGGGTTTCACTCCCCCCCGGCGTTTTGGGTTCTTCGACCTTAAAGCGGTACTTACACTTGGGACACTCGACCTTAGAGCCGACGAGTTTGACATCTTTGATAAGTACAGGTGCCTCACAACTGGGGCACGGAACCTTAAAATTCGGCATGAGTGTTCCCCAACGGGATCGCGCGAAGTGGTTTGCGTTTCATCTTAGCGATGCCACGCAACCATGTGCAATGAGTTTTTCCTCCCTATGGCCGTTCGCCGTCCGAAAAGACGATGCGGCGAAGCCAAGCGGGCTACGTGGACCACGGCGATTCTGTGGCTTGTAGGGCAACTACTAGCTAGATTTTGGCGAGAATTCACTTTTTCTCTACACTTCACTGGTCGTCACGCTATTCTGTAACAACACTCATCCGATTTTCTCCCAAGCTTGTGCCGCGGAGTGACCCGGTCATGCGTTCCCCACTGAAGGGTTTACTCGAACGGTTACGCCCGCAACATTATGCCCGTCGCCGGCCTTTGATCTTGATCAACGGACTGGCCGAACAAGCAGAATCTTGGTACCGCAACCGCAAGTATTGGTCGCGGTTCTTTGAGGTGCACGCCCCCAACATCCTGGCCTACGAAGGGGACGCCCTCCATCGCAAGATTGCCGCGAAAGAAGAAATCACCGTCGATTATCTCGTTGAGCAACTCCATCTCTACTTGGATCAGTTCGTGCAAACGCCGCCGTACCATCTGGTTTCCAGTAGCCTGGGAGGCAAGGTGGCCGTCGAATTCGCGGTGCGTTATCCGCGTTTGGTCGATCGGATGGTGTTGATCTGCCCCTCGGGGATGGGCGATGTGGAGCGGCTGCCGATTATCGACGGCGTCCGTGGCCAGGATGCCCATTCCATGGTGAAAAGCGTGTTTCACAAGCCGCGCCGCGTCGATCGGGAGATTCTCCGCTACTACAAAGCCAAATTTGCCAGCCGGCTGTGGAAAAAAGGCTTCCTCCGCACCGTCAGTGGAACATTAGAACACTCCGTGCGCGACAAACTGAAACTGATCACCGCCCCGACATTGCTGGTGACCGCCAGCGACGACAAAGTCTGCTGCCCGCGAACCGCCGAAGAAGCCGCGCGGGAATTACCCAAAGGCTATTTCCGGAAGATTCCCCGCTGCGGGCATGCCCCCCAAGTCGAGAAACCTTGGCTCATCAACCGGTTGGTTGTAGATTTCCTCAATTCACCCCAACCCACCGCGCATCCGTCGTGGACCCAATGGATTCTGGCGAAACCGGCCGCGGGGAATCAATGACCAACCGCTTCCAAACAACGTTACCCAATCCTCACCACGGTCATTCATGATGTCATCTATGGCGACGACGCAAAACTCCCAGCCCGGAGCCGCCGCAACTGCTACCGCGGCTTCCGCGCCCCCTCCCGAACCCGCCGCCCATTCCGCGGCCCTCAACGCCTCCCCCCACCCCCCGCCGCCGCCAACACGCGCCGCCCAAGGACCCGACTGGTGGCTCATGATGAAAGCCTTTCTGACGCAGGGGAAAAAGATTGCGTCGTTTGCCCCCAGTTCGCGATTTATGGCCCGCAAACTGCTCGATGGGATTGACTGGGCCAATACCCAAACGATCGTCGAATTGGGAGCCGGTACCGGGCCGATCACCACGGTGATGACCAAACTGGCCCGCCCAGAAACCAAACTCATCGTCATCGAACTGGACCCCATCCTCTGCAGCCGGCTGCGTGAGCGCTTCCGGAATGCCGCCAATGTCGATGTGATTTTGGGTGATGCCACTCGTTTGGGCGAATTACTCGCCGAACGCGGGATTCGTCAGGTCGATCATGTGATCTCCGGTTTGCCGCTGCCGTCGTTCCCGGCTGCCGCCCGCGATGCGGTTCTGGAAGTGGCGGCGCGGACGATCGTCCCCAACGGTACCTTCCGGCAAATCACGGTCATGCCGCTGGTGTACTACAAACTGTACCGCCGCTATTTCGACGATGTTCGCTTCCGATTCGTTCCCTTCAATCTGCCGCCGGGAGGGGTTTATGTCTGCCGCGGCTATCGCGGCACCCTGCTAGCCACGAAGTGAACGCCGCGCTGCCCGGCCCATCGGCCCATACGAACCACGCCGCGCGACAAGCTCACTGTGCCTACAATCAATAGGAGCCTACCCCCGGGGGTAGGCTCTCACGCTTTCCAGCCCACGGCGCTTCATCCGTGGCACGGAAAGCCTCTGAGCTGCGAGGAGGTTCTCATGCCCAGTACGGCGTTCCTGGCCCCCCTGGCGAACACCCGGTTGGTGCGGCGGCTCGCCGATGCCGCTCTGGTCCGGTATGCCCATTATCGCGTGGCAACGCTCGATCGTTTGGATACGGCAACGGTTCAGCACAACACGCTCTTACGGCTCGTTGGTCGCGCCCGCCAGACGCGCTTTGGCCGCGATCACGATTTCGCCCGCATTCGCTCAGTCGCCGACTACCAGGCCCGCGTCCCGGTCCGTGAGTATGAATGGTTCTGGAATACGTATTGGAAGGATGCCTACCCCCACCTCGACGACATCACCTGGCCGGGCCGCATTCCCTACTTCGCCCTTTCCAGTGGCACCACCAGCGGAACGACCAAGTACATCCCAGTATCGCGGGAGATGGTCCGTTCGAATCGCCAAGCGGCCTTCACCACCACCGCTTTTTTCCGCCATTGCTATCCGGCCGCACGCCTGCTGACCGGCAAATTCTTTTTCCTGGGCGGCAGTACCGATCTGCGCCCACAAGCCAACGGCAGCTTCGCCGGCGACCTCAGCGGCATCGCGGCCAAGGAAGTGTCCGCAGTGCTGCGGCCGTATACCTTCCCCCCCTTGGAACTGAGCCTTCTGACCGATTGGGACGCCAAAATTCGCCGCTTTGCTGAACTCAGTGCTGGCGAACCTATTACCGCGATCAGCGGTATCCCCGCGTGGATGCTCGTTCTGTTCGGCCAACTCAAAAAAGTGACTGGCAAGAAAACGATTGCCGAAATCTGGCCTCAATTACGCCTGGTCATCCACGGCGGAACGAAGTTCGACCCCTTCCGTGACCTCTTTCGCCGGGAAATCGGCAGTGATGCGGTCCAGTTCTGCGAAGTGTATCCGTGTTCAGAAGGTTTCATCGCTACCGAAGACCCGCGCTACCAATTGCTCCGGATTGTGCCCGATCATGGGATTTTCTTCGAGTTTGTGCCTGTGGAAGAATTGCATCGCGACCGCCCCACACGGCATACCTTGGCCAATGTCGAAGTGGGTGTGCAATATGCAGTGGTGCTAACAAGCTGTGCGGGCGTCTGGTCGTACGCTGTCGGCGATACGATCGCCTTTGAGCGTCGTCATCCACCCTTGATCCGCTTCACCGGGCGAACCAAGTACTTTCTCTCGGCCTTTGGCGAACATTTGATCAGTGAAGAAGTCGAAAAAGCCGTCGCCTTCGCGGCCCACCACTGCGGCGTGGATGCCATCGACTTCCACGTCGGCCCGGTCTTCCCGCCGGACCCGCACCAACCCGGCCATCATTTGTACTTGATCGAATTCGCCGAGGCCGCTCCGGATGGCCAACGCTTCGCCCAACTGATCGACGAGGAATTGACCCGGCTCAATGAAGACTACGGGCCGCACCGCGTCGGCGACTTGGCCATGCGGATGCCGGAGGTGCGGGTTGTCAAGCGCGGGGGCTTTGCCGAGTGGATGAAAGCCCGCGGCAAGTACGGCGGGCAACACAAAGTCCCGCGGATGGATAATAGCGGTCAACTCACCCGCGATATGACCACATGGTTCGCGGAACACGGATGGTTTGCCGAGTGCTAGCCGTCGTCGCCCTGGCCGGGGGCACAGTTCCCAGACGCACAAGGGAGTGCGGCGGCCACAGCTCACTTCAACCAGCGGTCGAACCAGGCGAGCATCTCCTTCCGCATCGTTGGTGTGTAGGTGTGGCCGACATCCGGGTAGCGGATGCTACGAAACTTCTCGGCTGCGCCCAGGGCTTGATACACGCCGCCGGCTTTGGTTTCGATCACCTTAATGCCGTCGGCGGGGCTGCCGGCATCGAGTTCGCCCGTCAGGAACAACACCGGCCGCGGCGCGATCAACGACACAACCGCTTCCGTATCAAAGTGTTTCAGCAAACCGTAGACGTAGTAATACGTGCCGTGTTGCCGCAATTGCCCGTGTTTGAGCAAGTTTTCGTAGCGTGTCAGGCACGCAACACCCACGACACAGGCGATGCGGTCGTCTACCGCGGCTAGCCACCAACTCCGCGTGCTGCCCATGCTGATACCCGTAGCCCCGATTCTCTTGGGATCGACTTCCGGTCGGCTGGTGAGATAGTCGAGGGCCACCTGATCGTCGCGCACGAACATGCCCCAGAGCGTGCGGCCAAACCACAGGTTGTATTTGTGCAGGCTATCCTGCTGTTCCCGGCCGGTTTCGCGGCTTCCCGCCGGCCCTTGACCGACGCGGTCGCCGTACCACGCGGCATCAGGAGCAAAAACCACCCAACCGCGTTTGAGGAATGTGATCCCCAGCGGTTCCTCACCGCCGTTGGTGTTGGGCTGCAGCAACTGATGATGATCGTAGCTGGACGAATGGAGCCACAGAATGGCGGGGGCAGGGGCTTTGAGCGGTTCCGGAATGAGTAGCAGGGCCGACAGGACACCATCCACCCCGTTATCCAAGCGCAAGCGCTCCAGCCGGAAGCCGGGATGAAGTTCCACCGAAACGCGGTGAACGCGCGGTTTCTCTGGCCGCGGTGGCAGATCGCCCAAAGCGGCCACGACTTTCTTTTTCACTTCCGCGCGGCGTTGGTTCCATTCGGCCGGGTTCGCGGGGACCGGGAACTCCGGTACCGTCATTTTCTTGAACACTTCGGGCACCAGCTGATCGTAAGCCGCTTCCGCTTGCTGATAGGCTTTCACGGCTTCCGGTCCACTGGCCGGAGCGGTGCGAACCGTTGGCGTCAGCAGTTTCAGCTTCCGCTGCAGACAATCGACGACAGCCTCGGCCAGTCGAACGTTGCCGGCAGGGGTGTAATGAGTACCGTCTTGGCCCAATAGCTCGGCGGGGTTGCCATCCTGGACAATGCGGTTGAGGTCATGGACGGGTACGCCCAGTTCCCGCATCACTTGCACGGCACGCTCGTTATAGCGTTCAACGTCCTTGTTGAAGCGGGCGAAACCGGCTTTGCGGGCAGCGTGCCGCTCATCTAAGATAGGCGTGGTGGTGGCGAAGTACACATGAGGTGTGCGTTCACGGAGCTTGGCCACAATCGCTCGAAGATTCTTCTCGTAGTCCTCCAGAGGCACTTGATGTTTCTGCGTAGCGGCGGTGAATTTCACATCGTGCAAGCCGCAGTTGAAATGAACGATCAGCGGGGGGCGAGAATTGACATTCGGTCGCTCGGCAAAAGGCCCGTGCTTGTCGCGAATCCACGTTTCGAGTTGCTGGAGGGTGGTGGTCGTGTCGCCGCCATTGTCAGGAAAACTGAACACCTCGGCGACGGTTTCGAGTTTCTGAGTCACCAGTGGGGCATAACCTTGGCGGATGGAATCGCCCATGAGCAGCACTTGCGGTTTGCTAGAACTTGGAGGCGTTTGGGCCATCAAGGGATGACCAAGAACCACCGCACCAACCACGACAACGGGTACACGAAACATCAGCATTTTCCTCACCGTTGGAAGGAAGTTGCTTGACGCAACTGGAGTAAGGGTTATGTTGGGTAATGGTATGCTGATTGTCCTTTCAGGAGTGACATATCATGGGACTGTTTGACAATTTGTTCAAGGAAAAATCTTCTGACAAGATGTCAACTAAACAAGAGGCGTTTCTGGGGATTCTTCTGGCCGTGGCAACCGCTGATGGGCACTTGGCGGATGAAGAAGCCTCCGAAGTATTCAGACCCGTCGTTCGGATGCGCTTGTTTGAAGACACTTCTAGAGACGATATCCAAAGTTATGTCACAAAGATAATCAAAATCATCAAAAAAGAAGGTTCTGAGGCGGTCATCGACAAGTGCGTCCCAGCCTTGCCCAAAGAACTTCACGCGGCGGTTTTTGCTCACGCGTGTGAAGTGATTTTGGCCGATGGTGTGGTGGAAACGGAAGAGAAAGCAATTCTCGAAAAACTGCAAAAGAAGCTCGAATTATCCGTAGCGGAAGCCAAAGACATCGTGCGGGTAATAATGATCAAATACCGCGGCTGAAGGTTTTCACGAAGGTTTTCACTTCACTGGGATACCGCCGCACAGCGACAGGCGCGATACACTGGCCCGGGGGAAACACCCCGGGCCAGTGGTGTTAACCCAGGGCTTTCTCCCCCAACCGCTACGCAAGGAGTTTCCGCCATGCGCTGGTATCCATTCGCGGCGCTGCTGCTGGGGCTGGGAGGTGCAGCGATGACGGCACGTTCCGATGAAGGCATGTGGCTGCTCAACGACCCACCTCGGCAGCACCTGAAAGACAAATACCAGTTTGAACTCACCGAAGCGTGGCTCCGCAACGCCATGCTCGCCTCGGTCCGACTCAATAGCGGCGGCTCAGGGGGCTTCGTGTCGCCCGAAGGATTGCTCGTTACCAATCACCATGTCGCGGCCGATGCGATTCAAAAACTCAGCAAACCGGGTGAAGACCTCCTCCGCGATGGCTTCGTGGCCGCCAGTCGTGAGCGCGAATTGAAGTGCCCCGATCTGGAAATTAATGTCTTGCAGGAAATTATTGATGTGACCAAAGAGGTGAACGCCGCGGTGAAACCCGGCATGTCGCCCGCGGAAGCCTTCGCTGCCCGCCGCGCCGTGATGAGCACCCTCGAACACGAATCTCTGAAAACGACCGGGCTTCGTTCCGATGTCGTCACCCTTTACAACGGCGGGGCCTATCACCTCTACCGCTACAAGAAGTACACCGACGTGCGGCTGGTGTTCGCTCCCGAACGGGCGATTGCTAGTTTCGGCGGCGATGTCGATAACTTCGAGTATCCGCGGATGAATCTCGATGTGGCCTTCTTCCGCGCCTATGAGAACGGCCAACCAGCGAAAACGCCCCATTTCTTCCGCTGGAGCGACACCGGGCCAGCGGAGGGCGATCTGGTCTTCGTCACCGGGCATCCTGGGACCACGCAGCGGCTCGAAACGCTGGCTCGGCTCAAGCACCGTCGCGACTTCACCCTTCCGTACACACTGGCCCGCCTCCGCACGCTCGAAGCCGCTTTGCATCAGTACAGCGAGCAAAGCAGCGAGAATGCCCGCCAAGCGGCCACCGACTTACACAGCGTCGCCAATGCCCGCAAAGCCTTCAGTGGGCAACTCCAAGGCCTTCTGGACCCGCAGATCATGGAGCTGAAGCGGAAGCAAGAAGCGGAATTCCGCGAACGGATTGTTCAGCAGGCCAAAGCCACGGGTAGCCCACCGCCCGATTTCGCAGGCACTTTCGGCCGTATCGAAACAATTCAACAACAACTCCGTGAGTTCGAGAAGCCGTATAACCTTTTTGAAATTGGTCATGCGTTCTTCTCACCACTGTTTACCATTGCTCGGCATTGCGTGCGACTGGCCGACGAATTACCGAAGAAGTCGGCCGAGCGGCTGCGGGAGTATCGTGATAGCCATTTGGAATCGCTGAAGTTTCAATTGTTCAGCCCGGCACCGCTTTACCCCGAGCTAGAACGGGCCAAACTGACGGCATCGCTCACCTTCATGGCGGAAATGCTGGGCGGTGAACACGAATTGGTGCAACGGGTTCTAGCTGGGAAGAACCCCGCGGCCCGTGCCCAAGAATTGGTCCGTGGGACCAAACTCTTCGATCCGGAAGAACGCCAGAGGCTGGTCAACGGCGGTCAGGAGGCGATCAACGCCAGTCGCGATCCCATGATCGTGCTGGTCCGAGCGATTGATGCCGCAGCTCGCCAGCTCCGCAGCCGCTACGAGACCGAAGTGGAAGAACCGGAGCGTCAAGCCTACGCCACACTCGCCACCTGGCGTTTTCAGGTGTACGGCCAGTCGGTGGCCCCGGATGCGACTTTCACCTTGCGGCTGGCCTTCGGTACGGTGCAAGGGTACGAAGTCGATGGTATTCAGTTGCCCTTCCACACCACTTTTGGGGATGCGTTTGAGAAATCCGCCCAACGCAATGGCCAAGAACCCTTTGCCTTACCGCGGCGCTGGCTCGATGGCCGATCGAAACTGGATTTGAAAACGCCGTTCAACTTTGTCTCCACCGCTGACACCATCGGCGGCAACTCCGGCTCCCCGGTGCTCAATCGCGCTGGGGAGCTGGTGGGGGTGAACTTTGACCGCAACCGGCATGGGTTGGTGCGAAACTTCGTCTATACCGATGTGCAGGCGCGGCATATCGCGGTGCACTCCAAGGCCGTACTTGAGGCGTTGCGCCAACTCTATCCGGAAGCCGCTGCTGTGGTGGCGGAGCTAACCGGGAAGTAAGCGGCCGCTTGAGGTTGCCGCCACGGCGTTCGCGCGTCACAATGCTGCCCGGCCCTGGTTCGGGATGAGGGCAGCAGACGCGAGTATGACTGTGAACACGAATCCTCGACCGTTTTCTTCCTCGTGGCGTCGGTATCTCGACATTATCAGCATCACGCTGACGGTTTACAGCATCGGTTGCTTGTTAGTGGAGCTGGAACTTGAGACCGACAGCCTGCGCAGCACCGGATGGTGGTATTGGAACGAATTGGTTGTGGCGTTGGTCTTCTCGGCGGAATATCTGATTCGCTGGATCACGGCCACGGATCGGCGGCATTATCCCCTGACGTTTCTGGCCGTGATTGATCTGTTGGCGGTGATGCCGTTTTACATCGGCTTATTGGCCGACCCGGGCCAGTTGGCCGGGTTGCGCGTTCTCCGCATGGTGCGGATGTTCCGGCTGTTCCGCCACACCGAATCGCTGGCGTTGTTCCTGCGTGCTTTCTCCCGCTGCCGGGCAGAATTGGGCGCAGTCATTACCGTGGTACTACTGGTCATTTTAGTGAACTCCCTGGCTGTGTTCTATTTCGAGCATCCGGTGCAGCCGGACAAGTTCGCCAAGCCTTCCGATGCTATGTGGTGGTGCGTGGTGACCATGTCCACCGTGGGCTATGGCGACCTGACACCGATCACGAAGTTGGGGCGTTTAGTGGGTGTAGTGACCGTGGTAGTGGGTGTGGCGAGCTATGGCGTGTTTCTCACACTTTTTGGCGGAGCTTGGATCGACGTTCTCCGCGAACGGCGGGACAAACACGCCTTGCATTCCGTCGCCGAAACGACAGCCACTGATGCCCAGGAATAAGCGGGGCCGAGCGGGGGAGGGAAACGACAACCGCTCCGCTCAACGAGCGACTCCACCGATTGGGCCACAGGACCGCCCCACGATCATCCGGGATTGCTTCGTCACAGTTTGTGCCCTGATCGGCGGCTTGCTCCAGAGTCGCCCTGGGTCAGGAGTCCTTTCCAGCATTCACTGAAGGGGCTTGAGAACGATTTGCCGCAGGTCCATCACGGCCCGGCCAGGTTTGCTTTTCGGGATGACCTTGAGCGTGTGGCGGCCGGCTTTCGCGATGGTGAGCGTGCCGACTTCGATCGCCTCAAAGTTTTGGAAGCCGCCGGTGTCTTTCACGGTAAACGTCAGTTTCTCGGCCCCGACGACCAGTTCCACCTGAGCGCCGCCACTGCCTTTTCCGCAGCCTTGCAGCACCTCCACTGTGTATCGTCCGGGTTTTTCCACGGTAAAGTCGAAAATCGCGATGTCGTCGGGATTTGTCCAAAAGCCGAGGGTGGCTTTGTGGGGCAGCGGTTCGTAGCGGAGTTGCACACCGGCGATGAGGGCCGTGCTGGCGGGCAGGGTGATGATGCCGTCTTGGTTCGGCGGGTTGGGTCGATAGTGGGGATTGGGGGTGGGCATTGGGGCCTCGACGGCTTTCAACCAGGCCGCGAGTTTGTCGGAAAGTTCACGAACTATGGCCGGTTTCTCCGCAACCAGATTGCGATGTTCGGAAATGTCGGTAGCGATATTGAAGAGTTCGAATCGGTCATTTTCGTAGTGTCGGATGAGTTTGTAATCCCCGTGGCGGATGGCGCTACAGGGTTTGCCGCCTTGGTTGGAGTAGTGCGGGTAGTGCCAGAACAGGTCGCGGTCGGGGAGTTTTTTGCCGCGGAAAAGGGGAACCAGGGAGACGCCATCGCGCGGGGGGGATGGCTGTTCGGGGGTTCTTTTCGCAGCGGGTTGCGTCACTTCGAGGATGGTGTCAAAGAGGTCGATTGTGCCGCTGATGTCGTCGGTAGTTGTTGCTGGTCGGATATGGCCGGGCCACTTCATGATACACGGAACTCGAATTCCGCCTTCGTACAGGTAGCCTTTTCCCTCGCGCAGCGGGCCGTTGAAGGTGGCCCCTGTGGGGCCGCCGTCGATCGTCGCCAGGCCACCGTTGTCGCTGGTGAAGATCACCAGTGTCTGCTCGGTCAGTTTCAGGTCGTCGAGTTTCTTGACCAGACGCCCCACCGCGTCGTCGACGCTTTCGATCATCGCGGCGTAGACTGGGTTGCTCTGGCGACCCGCTTGGGGGGCATTCGGGTACTTGGCGATGACATCCGGTTTGGCTTGGAGTGGGCGGTGCACGGCATAGTGCGGCCAGTAGAGGAAGAAGGGTTTGTCGTGGTATTGGTCGAGGAACTTTTCGGCTTCGCGGGCCAGCCGATCGGTGAGGTATTCGCCGGCCTCGGATTTCTCAAGTCCTACCATGACTTGACCTTGCGCGTTTTTGTAGGGGGCGAAGTAATCGAACGGAACGTTGTTGGCCCCGCCGGCGATGTTGACATCGAAACCTTGGTCTTGGGGGAGAAACCCGGGGCCGCCGAGGTGCCATTTGCCAATGTGCCCGGTGATATACCCGCGGGCTTGGAGGGCTTCGGCGATGGTGAGTTCGTTGAGAGGGAGGGCGTCGCGGATCGCGGGGCGCTTCAAGCGGCGGTCGGGTTGGTCTTTGCGTCCGGGAATCCAATCGGTGATGTTCACCCGCACGGGGTAGCGGCCGGTGAGGATGCTAGCCCGTGTGGGGGAGCAAACCGGACTGGCCGCGTAGAATTGGGTGAAGCGGAGACCTTCGCGAGCCAATTGGTCGATGTGCGGCGTTTTGTAAAAAGTGCTGCCGTAGCAACCCAGATCGCGCCAGCCCAGATCGTCAATCACGATCAACACCACATTGGGGGCCTGTGCAGGTTGTGGTGGCGGCGAGGGATCGGAAGCCGCAAGTTCTTTCTTATCCAGAAATAACGTCAACAAGGCCAAGCTGACAACGATCCGACGTAGCCTTCGCATGCGCATGGGTTGCTCCCGTCAGAAGGTCCGAAAGAAGGTCCGAAGGGGCCTCAATGGTCGAAAGGGCGGTGGAACCGGGGAATTCCTGGATGGCGGCCGCCGGCGCATCGTGACCGGTCCGTAGCGGCAATTATTGCGGTTGTGTCGATCGTACGCAAGGAAACACACCTGAGCGAAGGCGCGATGATGCGCTGGACGCGTGAAGATAGCACAACTTGTTGCGAATCACTGAAAGAATGCCGCCGTGGTGGCCGGGTTTTTCCCCCTCCTGGCGGTTTGCGCGGTAAACTGAAGTGTTGCGGCTGATGGACGGAAAGCGGGTTTGCTGAGGTGTTGAGGTTCCGGTATGGCCGAGCAAATTGTCCCATGGTTGGGGTTGGTGGTTCTGCTGCCCCTGTGCTTGCCGATTCCTTCCGTCCAGCGAGGGGTGCTGACAATCGCCAGTTGGGCGTTACGGTTAGCCCTGATTCTGCTTTTGGGTGCCGGCGCTTACCTGACGCTTCAGCCGGGGGATGTTCCGCCTCAGCTGACGGCCATCGTCGCCGATTTCCCCAGCGCGCTGGGGTGGCTGCCGCCGGTTGGTTCGCCCGCGTTCGGTTTGTCGCTGGCGTGTGTGCTGGTGGCTCCGCTGATCCCGTTGCTTGCGGCCATCGACGTGGCGAAGCAGGCTGCGCGATGGGCGCAACAAGCGTTGCCCAAAGCAGTTCCAGCGACGACCGCCCCCCCCGCCGACGGACCATCCGTCCCGGCGACGACAACGCCCCCAGCGGATGCGCAGGAACCCCTCGAGGCCATGCCGCAGGCCCAGGAAATCGAAGAACCGTTACCCGTCGGAGTGCCGTTGTTGCGACCGATTGAACGCCGTGAAGCCGCCGGCGCGTTGGCTTCAGCCGCCCGCCGTGCCGCGCGCTCGGAGAATTGATTTCGTTTCCCTCTGACCTGCAGTTGAGGTGGGAATCGTTATGGCTGGTCGTCGTGGCCCCAATGCGGACAAACCGCAACTGACGGTCCGCTGTCCCAATCCGGAATGTCGGATGAAGTATTTTGTGCCGGCGGAGTATGCGGGCAAGCGGGCCCGCTGTGCGGCCTGCGGCACACGGACGCAAATTCCCAACGTGCCCCCGGCCGCTGCACCCACCCCACCGCCGGCCCTCGCCGCCAAAGCGGAGAAAGCACCGCGAACTAGTAAGTCACGCCAGCCCGATTTCTACCAGATGCAAATCGGCTGTATTGGCCGCGGTCATGCTGGGAAATCGGCCCTCTTCCATGCCCTCAGCGAAAGCCTTGTTGGCAATTACCTGCCTTCGGGGTTGCATCTGGATGCGGCCGACCCGCGTGAAGTGGCGCGGATGATTCGGGAAGCGGAAGCCGCACAGAAGCTACTGCAAAAGTCGGGGCTGCCGCCGACGCTGGAGGTATCGCACACGCGCTATTGCCTTTCGGAAGGCGACAAACGCAAAGCGGTTTGCCGGATGCAGGAAGTGATCGGGCAGGTCCTGACCCACACCATGCCCGATTCTGAGCCGCAATTGCAAGAACGCTACACGGAATACTTGCGCAGCCTCGTGAATGCCGATGTGCTGTGGGCCGTTGTGCCCTGCCCGCCAGCCGCCCCCAGTCCCCGCGACCGCCGCCGCTATGCCAACGATCTGCGGATCGTCGCGGCTTACTTACGCGAGGCCCTACGCTTGCGCACACTCGAACGCCCGGCCGGGATCGCCTTGGTGTTAAGCAAAACGGATGCCTTGTTTGCATCAGCGCACGAGGCCCGCGAAGCCCTCACCGAAAACGTCCTGATGCGCGCATTAGGACCACTCGTGAACCTCATTCAACAGTCCGACCATGTGGCCGATGCCATTGTCATTCCGGTGTCGGCCTTTGGCTTCGGCAAAGCCGTTTTGCATCCGCAGGCCCACGAACGCCACGGTGCCCCCGGTTCTGCCGAGGAACCCTTTGGCGATGAACCCATCTGGCTTTTGAAAGAAGGCGAAACGCCAGACCCCTTCAATGTCGATGCTTTGTTTCTCTGGTCACTGTTGACCGGTTTCCTCAGCCAACTCGAAGCGGCCCCAGTGCCCGATGGAGTACTCGACACCCTCTGCCGCATGCTCCGCGACGATCTCGAAACAACCCAGCCGTGGTTGGTACCCATCAAAGGGGGCGTGAAGTTAGCTACCTGAGAGCCCACGCACGGGTAACGATAGTCGCGTGGCCCACGGGCAACGATAGTCGCGTGGCCCACGGGTAACGATAGTCGCGTGGCCCCTGGTACGTCTTCGCTGTCAGGCTGCGTCCTACTCGCCACGTCACTGCGCTAACGATTCCCCGCGTCATCACCATCGCATCATCACCATCGCGTCATCACCATCAGCCTGCCGAGACCAACCACTCAGGCGGCGTAGTGAACCAGGAAACGCACCCGGCAATCCGCCAAGCTGCTCTCAAACCGGCCCAAGACCTTGCTCACCTGGTCGGCCACGGATGAACACGCACTGATCGGCAGTGCCAGAGCGTGGTGGCATCTCTGACGATCGGCAGTGCCGGAACGCACTGGCATCTCTACTTTGCCGAGTTGAAATCGCGTGCCATTCCAGTGCGAAAATCATGAATTCCCCATGAGTATTCATATGTCTAGAAAGGACCAGTACTTCGGCGCGACATTCTGACAATCGCCGACGTTCTGACAATCGCCGACGTTCCGCGGGGAACAATTCGCCAAAAAAGTCGACATCGGCAGGGCCGGACCAACGGCCGCGGTCGCGTCGGCCTGTCACCATTGCCTTCCGAGAAAATTCCCGCAGCAGCTCGCGGCGGTTGTGCATGCTGGCTACAATCACCCCGACTGTGCAACGCTCCACACGGGATGATCGATCGGAGCCGCACTGGCCTCCGTCGCCCCGACAGTCGATGGCGGTGTGCTTTCCGAGGTTTTTTTTTCGCGGAGTTGTTCCATGCTTTCGCGGAGTTGTTCCATGCTTCGATTCGCGGCCGTTGGCTGCGCTTGGCTCACTGTCGCGGTGGCCAGTGCGGCCGAATTTCCCCCCGGCGCTGAAGACAACTGGCATCATTGGCGCGGCCCCCACGCCAATGGTTCGGCCCCCAAAGCCAACCCTCCGACGCAATGGGACGCCAAAACCCACATCGCGTGGAAAGCCCCGTTGGCGGGCAAAGGTAGTGCCACGCCGATCGTCTGGGGCAATCGCGTCTTCGTCCTGACCGCAATCAAGACCGACCGCCAAGCCCAACCGAACGAACTGCCACCGCGTGATCCGCGCTTCGAAGTCAAAACGACACCGCCGACGAACTTCTACAAGTTCGTGGTGTATTGTTTTGATCGCCACAGTGGCAAAAAGCTCTGGGAGAAAACCGCAGCGGAAATGGTGCCCCACGAAGGGACCCACGAAACCCATTCCTACGCCGCCGGTTCCCCCACCACCGACGGCCAGCGCCTGTATGTCTCGTTTGGTTCCTTTGGCCTGTATTGTTACGACTTGGAAGGCCAGCTTCTGTGGAGCCGCACGGACCTAGGCCGCCTGCACACGCGGCTGGGTTGGGGCGAAGCGGTAACTCCCGTGGTTCACGGCAATTCACTGCTTCTGAACTACGACCAAGAAGCCGATTCCCGGCTCCTGTGCCTGAACACGGCCGATGGCAAGACCCGCTGGCAAGCCCAGCGCGACGAAAAAACAACCTGGTCCACGCCATTGGTCGTCGACTACGACGGGCGAACGCAAGTGATCACCAACGGTACCACGCGCATCCGCAGTTACGATCTCGCCACCGGCGACCTCATCTGGCAATGCGCGGGCATGACAGTCAATCCCATTCCCTCGCCCCTGCGGTTCGGTGATGCCGTGATTTGTGTCAGCGGTTATCGGGGGGCGGCCGCGGTTTCCGTTCCGCTATCGGCCCAGGGCGACTTGGGCGAACGCGGCGCTGTCAATTGGCGGTACAACAGCGGGACACCCTACGTTCCCTCCCCCGTTCTGGTGGGCGATCATCTCTACTTCACCGAACGCAACGACGGCTTGCTCACCGTGCTGAATGCGAAAACCGGCAAGGTCATTCTCGACAAGGAACGGCTGCCGCAGGTACGCAGCTTTTATGCCTCCCCGATAACCGCCGCCGGCCGCGTCTATTTCGTGGATCGGAATGGAACCACAGTGGTACTGAAAGCCGGCGATTCACTCGACGTTATCGCAGTGAACAAACTCGACGACACCATCGACGCTTCGCCCGTGGCGGTCGGCCAGCAGTTGTTCCTGCGCGGCGAGAAGTTCCTCTATTGCATTGAAAACCGATGAGCGTGTCCGGGGGTGGACTGCCCAGCCAGTCGGGGTCTGATTGAAGATCGTAATGATGCCCGATGCCGATGAGCGTGTCGGGGGGTCGACTGCCCAGCCAGGGTGCGCTGGGAGTACCCTTTTCCCTCTTGGGAAATGGTCCGGAACGTCACCCAGGTTTCTTGGGAAAGTCGTGATGGCTGTGGCAGTGCTGTTGATCCCCACTCGGAGGACACTGCGGCTCCCGTTTCGACCACCGACGACGACAACAAGCGGAACGCCGAACCGAGGCGGTCAATCCACCGGCTGGGCTTTGTCCTTCTGTTTGGCCTTGTTTTCTTCTTGGGCGCGGCGGTTGAATTCCTCCGCGGCTTGTTTGAGCGACTCGGGATCGGTGGGCACAGTTTCCGTTTTGGAACAACCGATCAGAAGCACCGCCGCTAGCACATAGCCGCCGGTGGCGAGGGTGAGCGCACGAACCGTCATCACCAGTTTCTCCTCGTGAGAACTTCTGCAGTGCAGGGAGTTGAAGAACCTCTCAAAGTGACCCGATGTCAGCGGTTACAGGTCGTTGAGGCTGACCACGCCGCGATCGTTGATCCGGCAAACCCGCATGAACACCACCGGATCGACAGTGTAGCGGATCGTTCGCACGCTGCCATCGCCAAAGACGGTGTTGATGCCGGTGACATGGGCCGAGCCGAAGCGGTAGTGCAAGTCGGTGGGCCAGTAGTTGGGATCGGTCGGGGGTAAGGACGAGGGCGCGGGGATGTACAAATCGGGTACTGGCGTCATCCAGCTATTGCCATTGGGGCGGCAGCCGCGGTAGATGTCGCCGTCTTGCCCCGGGCCAGCCCACGATTCGTTATCCACATAGTCGTCTTTGGCCGGGTGCATATTCACCAATTTTTCGCCCACAAACATCGTGTTCGACAAACCATCTTTGATGTTGCTGATCGGCTGCGGGCCACCTTGCAAGTAATTGTCGGAACCGCGACCACGGATCACCGGGCCGTCGAACGGCCAACTGTACAGCCGCGTACCACCATTGGCTGCGTAATCCGACTTCGCCACATTCTGCGACAACGATAGCGAACGGCGCACCGGACAGTTGTAGGTCGCAATCAGCGTTCGCCGCATCAGCGTATCGTTGGGGCCGGCGGATTGGGTGCAAGTGCCATCGGCCGGGCTACCGCTGATGCGCGAGTCGGACGGAAGGTTGTACAGTGCTGTTTGTTCGATGAAGGGGAGAATTTCGTAGGTCCAACCAAAATCTTCGCGGAAGACCGACGGGTTGGCGGCACAGCGGCCCCCGTGATTGCCCGCGCTGCCCGCTGTCGGCAGCCCCCCATGGGCATCGTTGAACGAGTGGAACGCCAAACCAATTTGCTTCAAATTATTACTGCATTTGAGATGATCCGCCGCCTCACGGACTTTCTGAACCGCCGGCAACAGCAAAGCAATCAGAATCGCAATAATCGCGATGACCACAAGCAGTTCAATGAGCGTAAAGCCACGATCCCGTTGGATGCAGACCAACATACAGCACCTGCAGGAAAAACGGAAAAAGTCACAGAACCCAAGAGGTCTAACCTTCTCAGCGCCCGCCACACCGGAAAGCCAGTTGATAAGCATCCCGATGCGGCGAACGAACTGCGGCGAACGGACGCCATGGCATTCGTACAAGTTATAACCCATCGGGCTGTGAATCCGCGAGTCGTTCTCGGAATTTTCTCATTTTTTGCTCATCTTTTTCTCATGTCTGGCCGGTCGTGGCTTGGCATTCTCAGAATGAGGACAGGGACGAAACCCCGCGGACCTCACGGGGTTCTATCCTCCAGAGTCTCGGGATCGGAGTCATTTCTCCGTCTGAGCCTGTGGGTTGGAATCGGAGTGTGTGGTTTGGAATCAGTTGGTGGTCATGGTTGGGTGCACACCACAACGAGGACTGTCGATGCGTTGGCGTTCGTTGGCGTTATTCACTCTCACGACCGGTTTGGCCCTTCTGGTGGGCGATGGGGTATTGTTGGATGTGCACGCCCAAGTCAACAAAAAGAACAAGAACAAGCGGGACGATCCTCCCGAGAACGTCAAATTCCCTGAACCCAACCCTGCCGTGAAAGCCCCGGTGGCGTCATTGCCAGTCCCCAAAACCAAAGACGCCGCGGCCCTAGCCCAGCTGATCGATGCGGCGATCGCGCAGAAATTGGCTGAAGCGAAGATTCCCGCGTCGGCCCGGGCCAGTGATGAGGAATTCCTCCGGCGCATATATCTCGACCTGACCGGGACGATTCCGACTGCTGAGAAGGCCAAGGCTTTCCTCGACGACCGCTCGCCCGACAAACGCGCCCAGCTCATCGACGAGTTGCTGGCCGACCCGAACTTTGGCCGGCGCATGGCCGATATTTGGACCGCCAAACTCTTCCCCCGCGACTCCGCCAATCGCTTCGTATTGAAAGAACCGCTGTACGATTGGCTGCAAGAGCAATTCAACAACAACACCAGTTGGGATAAGCTGGTCACAAGTTTGGTGACGGCTACTGGAACTGTGGCCGACAACCCCGCCGTGACCTATTTCCTCGCCAACCGCTCGGTCGATAAGCTGACCGACACCACGGCTCAGCATTTCCTGGGTATCCAACTGCAATGTGCCCAATGCCATAATCACCCGTTCACCAGTTGGAAACAGGTGGAATACTGGGGAATGGCCGGGTTTTACGCCAAAGTGCAGGCCGATAACCCCAAGAATGCCAACAAAGGTGGCGATAATACGCAAATTGGCGTCCGAGAAGGCTTTACGCGCAGCCGTCAGAAGGATTTCTTCCCTGAATCGACGAAAAACGTCCCGGTTCGATTCCTCAGCGGCGAACAACCCAAGCTCGAGGCGACGCAACCCTACCGGCCGGCTTTGGCCCAATGGATGACGGCTCCTGAGAACCCCTTCTTCTCCCGGGCGCTGGTCAATCGCCTCTGGGCACACCTCTTCGGCTATGGTTTTGTCAACCCCATCGACGACATGCTGCCGGAGAACACCCCTAGCCATCCGCAACTGCTCGATTCGCTCGCTCACCACATCGCCACCACCGGCCAATACGACGTGAAATACTTGCTGAAGGCCATTTGCTTGTCGGAAACCTACCAGCGCACCAGTAAATCGACACCCGACAACAAAGACGACAAAACGCTTTTCAGCCACATGACCGTCAAGGTCCTGACGCCCGAACAACTCTTCGACGCGCTGACGCAAGTGACGGGGGCACAACGGACGATGGGCAAAGGTGGCCGGGTCGGCGTAGCCCCCAAAGGAGCGCGGGCCGGTGCCCGTGAGCAGTTCGTCAACTTCTTCCTGGCGGGGGCGGAGGAAGCCAGTGTCGTCGATTACGAAGCTGGCATTCCCCAGGCTCTGCGGCTGATGAACTCTCCCATCACGAACAACCCCGCGGTCGTTCGGGCGATTGTCGGCAATAGCTCCCCCGCCGAGGCGATTGAGCGCATTTATCTGACGGCTCTCTCACGCCGCCCGACGGCCGAAGAACGCAAAAACCTCATGAGTTACGTCGAGCGGGTGGGGGGTATGACCGCGTACAGTGATATTCTCTGGGCGGTCCTCAATAGTAGCGAGTTCACATTGGTTCGCTAGCTGTTTGTGGTGCGTTCCGCCCAAGGACGCGGAACATTGGCGAATATCCATCGACCTCCAGGGGAGACCGGAACGTTATGTTCTCCGTGAAACTGCAAGAAAAAACCCGGCGCGACATCCTGAAGCTCTCTGCAGCCGGTGTCTTCGCTCCGTCGTTATCGGGCTGGTTGCCCTTGTTGGCCCAAGCCGCTGCCCAAGGCGGCCAGGGGAGAGTCAAATCGTGCATCCTGTTGTGGATGGATGGTGGCCCCAGCCACAAAGATACCTGGGACCTCAAACCGGATAGCCAAGGTGCCGGGGAATTCAAACCGATCAAAACCTCCGTTCCAGGTGTGCAGATCAGCGAGCATCTGCCCGAAGTCGCCAAGATCATGCATTGGGGCACGATTGTTCGCGGGATGACAACCCCCGAGGGTGCCCACCCTCGGGCCAAATACTACATGCACACTGGCTACCGCGAAGGGCAAGGGGGTATCATCTACCCGTCGATCGGTTCGATTGTGTCGCAGGAAGTCGGCCGGCCCGAAAGCCCAATGCCCAACTACGTTTGCATCAGCGGCCGCAGCTTCGGCGCGGGCTTTTTGGGGCCCAAACACCAACCACTGCTGATCACCGACCCCAACCGCGGTGTGGAAGATCTCAAAAGCGCCATCTCCGCGTCGCAATTCGATAACCGCGTCGGCCTGTTGGAGCAAATGGAGAAAGCCTTCCATCGCGAATACGGAGCCGATGTTATCAATGACCACAAAACGACCTACCAACGGGCGGTCAGGCTGATGCAATCGGCCGAAGCCCGGGCCTTCGACATCTCCACGGACAAATCGAAAGGCAAGTATGGTACTGGGCGATTCGCCGATGGTGTCCTGATGGCCCGCCGCTTGGTGGAAGTGGGCGTGCCGTTTATCGAAGTGTCGCTGGGCGGCTGGGACACCCACCAAAACAACTTCGCCCGCGTGAAAACCTTGTCGCAACAGGTGGATGCAGCCCTTTCCACGCTGGTGGTGGAACTGAAAGAACGCGGGCTGCTGGACAGCACCCTGATCATCTGGATGGGCGAATTCGGCCGGACCCCGCACATCAACAACCGCGGCGCCCAACCCGGTCGCGACCACTACCCGCGTGCCTGGAGCCTGGCCATGTTCGGTGCTGGGCAAAAAGGCGCGGTGATCGGCAAGACCGATAAAGAAGGGGCCACCGTCATCGAACGGCCCACCACCGCGCAAGACTTCCTCGCCACGGTGTGCGAATTGATGGGCATCGACCATACCAAGAAGAACGAAACCGCCACTGGTCGGCCCATCCAAATTGTCGAGAAGGCCAAACCGTTCACCAAGGACATCATCTGACCATACCTACGGAGAGGTACGCTGACTCTCCGCCCACCGCCGGGGCGCCTGCGTCCGCGCCCTGGCGGCTGCTTTTTCCCATCGCGGAGGCCATAATTCAAATCGATTTTTGCAAAACAACCGTTCCGACATGAAGCTGTGCAAAAATTGTACTTCCCTGATTGTGCGCAGCTTCGTGTCGGATTACCATTTCCCCTGACGATGGAACGAAACCGGTCCGTTCCACGCGATTTACCGACCTGCAGGAGTTGGCTCATATGGAGCTGCTATTTTCCTTTCTGGCGTTTAACCTGGGGTTCATCCTCCTGATGATCGCTTCAATATCGATGATTTTTGTGAAAGCTGGACAACCGGGGTGGGCGTCGATCATCCCCATTTACAACGTCTATGTCCTGACCTGTGGAGTGGCGAAAAAAGAATTGATGTGGTTCATTCTCATGTTGATACCCTTCGTCAACTCCATCGCGGCCCTTTTTGTCTTCGTGGCCGTGGCCGAGAATTTTGGCAAAAGTGCTGGTTTCGGTTTGGGTTTGGCCTTCTTCACTCCGATCTTCTTGCCCATTTTGGCGTTTGGCCGAGCCGAGTACCTGTATCGTCAGCGCCGGCGTAAGGATGAGGACGACGCGTGGTGAGGAGGGATTCTTCACCCATCGGTTCGCGGCGGTATACAACACCTCCAGAGGCCCGCGGCCCCAGGGCGGAAGGTGCGCGGGCTGTGCCAGAGGTATCGCGGTGTGGATGATCTGCTGTGGTATTTGCTCGTGTGGGCGGCGGTCACGGTGCCGGGGGTGGTGATTGGGTGGCTGGGAATTTTCCCCAAAGCCGGCCATCCGGCCTGGGCGGCGCTGGTGCCGTTTTACAATATCTACGTTCTGGTCGTGGGTGTCGCCCGACTGAGTCTGCTGTGGTACGTCCTTGTACTTTTGCCCGTGGTGCAGATCATCGCGGCCATTCTGGTGAATTTGGAAGTTGCCCGGCGGTTCGGCAAATCGGAAGCTTTTGGCCTCGGATTAGCCTTACTCGGTTTCATCTTCTACCCCATGCTCGGTTTCGGCTCGGCCGAATATCGTGCCGGTACCTTCGCACCGATTGCGCCACTACCCTCGCGACGCTGACGTTTCAGATCGTCTTTTCCTTCCTCTGCTGCGTTGGCCACTGTTCTCGACGACACGGAATGGACATGGACCGCGCCGCAACCACGACCGGTCCCGGCCGACTGCTGCGTTGGCCACTTTTCTCGACGACACGGAATGAGCCGATTCCCTGGCCCCGATTGGACTTTTCCTATGCAGCGTGTTGTTTCTAGCGTCTTGGCATGCGGGATGTTGGCGGCTATCGTGCCGGTGAAGGCGGGCGATTGGAACCAATTCCGGGGGCCTGACGGCCAAGGCCATGCCCCAGGCCCCCTGCCCACGAAATGGGATGCCACAACCAACATCACCTGGCGGAAGGAGATTCCCGGACTGGGGTGGTCGTCACCGGTGATTGCGGCAGGAAAGATTTATCTCACCACCGCGGTTCCCTTGAAAACCGGCGGGCCATCCCTGCGGGCACTGGCCCTGGATGCCCTCACCGGAGCGGTTCTCTGGAACCAGGAAGTGTTCGTTGAAGATGCCAACGCCCCCAAGCCCCACAAGAAAAACAGCCACGCCAGCCCGACCCCAGTGGTCGAAGCCGGTATGGTCTACGTTCATTTCGGACACATGGGTACCGCATGCCTACGTGCCCAAGACGGTACGAAAGTATGGGCCACCCAGGACCACAGCTACGCCCCCATGCACGGCAACGGCGGTTCCCCCATCCTGGTAGGCGATCGGCTCATCTTCAGTGCCGATGGCCTCGACAAACAACACATTATCGCCTTAGAGAAAAGCACCGGGAAATTGGCATGGAAAACACCCCGCAAAGGCATCACCGGTTTGCCCTTTTCGTTCAGCACACCACTGGTTATTACCGTTAACGGTCAGCAGCAGATTATCTCCGTGGGCAGTAGTGTCGTGCTGGCGTTAGAGCCGAAGACTGGCCGGGAAATTTGGCGGGTCAGCTTTGGTAAGGGTTACTCGGTCGTTCCGAAACCGATCTACGCCAATGGCTTGGTCTACATCTGCACGGGCTACACCACACCGACCCTGCTGGCCATCCGCCCTGATGGCCAAGGCGATGTCACACAAACCCACGTCGCATTCACTGTGAAAAAGAATGTCCCGCTCAATCCGTCCCTGCTGGCCGTAGGGGATGCGATTTACATGGTGTCGGATAGCGGCGTTCTGACCTGCTTGGACGGCAAAACCGGCGCTGAACGGTGGAGCGAACGCATCGGTGGGGCGTTCTCCGCGTCACCAATCTATGCCGGTGGCCGGGTCTACCTTCTCGATGAAGCCGGCACCACCACCATCTTCACCCCTGGGGACAAGTTCGAGTTGGTCGCGACCAACAAACTCGGCGAGCGATCGCTGGCTAGCTTCGCGGTCGATGGTCAGGCGCTGTTTGTGCGAACCGAGAAAGCCCTGTATCGGATTGAAGCCAAGTCATCCCCCAAGAAGTAGACGATAGCAGCCCCCAACGGGGCCCAAAACAACTGCTAGCGATTCCCACCGGGCTTGTCGATGATGCCAGCGGTAGTTCGAAGATGTCGGCGGCAGTGCCGAAGGCAGTGACAACGGAGCCACAACAACCGTTGGCGATTCCCACCGGGCTTGAGTGGCTTTCTGGGTAGGTGAGTTAACGAACCGTGAACCACGCCAGAACCGTTGGCGATTCCCGCCGGGATTGGGTGGCTTCCCGGGTTGGGGTTTCCAGGTTCGCGGAAGCCCCGCGCGTGGCGCCTGATGTTCCCCCAAAAATGTGCCAATTCTGAGACGAAATCATGAAAAATGAATGAGCATCTACATAGTCATCATGGATCAGCACTTCGGCGCGACATTCTCAGAATCGCCGACGTTCCACGGCGAACATCTCCACACCCGGAAGCGTCCGCGACGAACATCTCAACACCCGGAAGCGTCCGCGACGTGACCTTCCCCACCGCGGGAACCTGCGGACGGCGAAGGGTATTGTCACGAAAACATCGGTCTCCTTGGAAAATGGTATTGTCACGAAAACATCGTTCTCCTTGCTGAGAAATTCTTTTCTGGTAAGGGTGCCCCCATGGTTTATCGCAGTAGCAATCTACCGCGGGAACCCGCGGACGGGGAAGGGTATCATCACGGTATCAGTTGTTGTCACGGTATCAGTTGTTGTGTGCGGCTTCGGACCACGTGTTCGAGCATGGCGAGGAATTCCGCCCACGGTTTGGCCCCCAGGTCGGTGCCATCGCGCAGGCGCACCGCGACAGCATTGGCTTCCACTTCTTTATCGCCGATGACGAGAACGTAGGGAATCTTCTGTTTGGCGGCGTCGCGAATCTTGGCTTGCATGCGTCCGTGGGTGAGGTCCACCTCGACGCGGTAATCTTTGTCGATCAATTCCTCGGCGCGTTTTTGGGCATACTCGAAGTGACGATCGGCGATGGGCACCAACGCCACCTGCACCGGCGCCAGCCACACGGGGAAGGCTCCGGCGTACAGTTCGATCAGGTACGCCATCATCCGTTCCATCGTACTGATGACCCCCCGGTGAATCATCACGGGGCGTTTGGGGGTATCGTCGCGGTCCTTGTATTCCAGTTGGAATTGTTCCGGCAGGTGTTGATCGAGCTGAATGGTGCTGAGGGTTTCTTCCCGACCCATCACATCTTTCACCTGGACGTCGATTTTGGGGCCATAGAACGCGGCCTCGCCATCGGCCTCGAAAAACGGCAATCCCGATTCCACCAAGGCTTCCCGCAAAATGCGGATGCTACTGTCCCACATCGCCGGGTTATCGACGTACTTTTCTTTGTCGTTGGGGTCGTGTTTCGAAAGCCGGAAGCGGTACTCCTGGATGCCCAAATCGGCATAGGCTTTCTTCATCAGTTGCAAAACTCCCGCGATCTCCGATTTGATCTGATCGGGGCGAACGAATAAATGAGCGTCGTTGAGAGTCATGCAGCGGACCCGCGAAAGCCCACCGACGACACCCGAACGTTCAAAGCGGTACATGGTGCCTAATTCCGCAATGCGAACGGGCAGGTCGCGATAACTGCGGGCCTTGCTTTTGTACACTTGAATATGATGAGGGCAGCACATCGGCCGCAACACCAGGTCCTCTTCGCCTTCTTTGTCGCCCATCACCATCGGCGGGAACATGCCATCTTTGTAGTGCGACCAATGCCCCGATTGGATGTACAGTTCTTTTTTGGCAATATCGGGGGTGAAGACGTGCTGATAACCTGCCTTGCGTTCATACTCGGTGATGAAACTTTCGAGGATGCGGCGGATCGTGGCCCCTTTGGGCAACAGCATGGGAAAGCCGCTGCCGAAGATCGGTTCGTTGGCGAACAGCTCCAGTTCGCGGCCGAGTTTGCGGTGATCGCGTCGGGCCGCTTCTTCGAGCCGCTCCAGGTGGGCTTGGAGGTCGGCCGCACTAGCCCAAGCGGTAGCATGAAAACGCTTGAGCATTTTGTTGTTGCTATCGCCACGCCAGTACGAACCAGTCACCTGCTGAATCTGGAACGCTTGGGGGTCTAAATCCCCTGTGGTGGCCACATGGGGACCCCGACAGAGGTCGACAAATGTATCGTGTTGGTAGACCGTGATCGTTGTCGGACCCGCCGCCGCGTTGCCGTATTCATCGTGCCCCCGGGTCAGCCCCTCGATCAGTTCCAGTTTGTAGGGGTTATCGCGGAACAGTTGGCGGCCTTCCTCAGCGCTGATTTCGCGCACCTGGAAGGGATGATTCCCTCGGATGATCTGCCGCATACGGTTGGTGATCCATTCGAGATCACTCTCAGTGGGGTTCACATCGAGGTCGAAGTCGTAGTAGAAGCCGTACTCGACGGGCGGACCGATCGTCGGTTTGGCCTGAGGGAATCGCTCGACCACGGCTTGCGCTAGCACATGGGCCAAGGAGTGCCGCAGTTTATAAAGCTGCGGATCATAACCTTTGGGAATGAATTTTTCACTCGCTGCTTTCAGTTCCGCTTCCGTCGCCATGAGATGGTATCCTGTAACGCGGGTGTGTGGCACGCATACCTACAGATGCAACCTCCCACACCCTCTTTCAACATAGTAGGCCGCATGCCCCCCGGCAGCCGCCGCCCGGCGACCAAGCCCCTGAACTCGCCCACAGCCTGGCGACTCATCCCGCGAAACGAATTCGACTTTCCGCGTTCAAGGTTTTGGACGACAATCAATCCAGACGCGTACACCCGCAGTGACTTCGGCCGTAACGGGATTTGCCCGAAAAGGCCGCTTCCCACAACAACCGTCCCCCAACTCCACCGAGAACTTTTATGCGTTTCTTCGTTGCCATTACGCTGCTAGTGCTTCCCGTAAGGGCTTATGGTCAGAAGGATGCAGCGATCAAATCGGCCAGCACGCAGGCCGATGCCGCATGGCCGACAGCGTTGAAAATCTGGGACTGGGCCGAACCCGGTTATCAGGAGAAGAAGTCGTGTGCCGCCCTCATCGCGATCGCGGAAAAAGCTGGGATGAAGGTGAAGAAGGGGGTGGCCGACATCCCGACGGCCTTCATCGCGGAGGCGGGTCAGGGCCAGCCCATCATTGGCATTCTGGGGGAATTCGATGCCCTCCCCGAACTGGCGCAAGAAGCCGTGCCCTTCCGCCAACCGCGTCGCGACGGCAACGGCTACGGCCATGCGTGTGGGCACCATCTTTTTGGAGTGGCGTCGCTTGCGGCGGCGATCGCCATCGCCGAACAAATCCACGCCGGCCAGTTGAAAGGCACGATCCGTTTCTACATGTGCCCCGCGGAAGAAGGCGGAGCCGCCAAAGCGTTCATGGCCCGCGCAGGGCTTTTCGACGATTGCGACGCCGTGCTGCACTGGCACCCCAGCTCACGAAATGCCGCCGGCGACGCCAGTTGCCTGGCACGCATCGCCGTGAAATTCCGCTTCCACGGTATCGCCGCCCATGCCTCCGGCTCGCCTGAGAAAGGCCGCAGTGCCCTCGATGCCCTGGTGCTGACGATGCATGCCGTCGAGCTATTGCGGGAACACACCCCCGAAGGCACACGTTTGCACCATACCATCACCAGCGGTGGCGGGGCGGCCAATGTGGTGCCTGAATTCGCCGAAGGCTTCTTCTACGTGCGCCATCCCAAAGCCGAAATAGTGCAGAAACTCTATCCGCGCCTGCTCAAATGCGCCCAAGGAGCGGCGCTAGCCACCGAAACCCGCCTCGAAGTCGTTTACCTCGGCGGCACGATGGAACTTTTGCCCAACCGCCCGCTCGCCGAAGCTGTGCGCAAAAATCTCACCGCCCTCAACGACCTCCGCTACGACGACGACGAAATGGCATTCGCCCTCCGCCTCCGCGAAACCTTCCCCGACAAAGCCCCACCGCTGGATGAAATCACCAAAGTCTTCGATAACTCCGGGAAAACCGGCGGCGGTAGTACTGATGTCGGCGATGTCTCGTGGGTCACGCCAGTCGCCGGCTTCAGCACCGCCTGTTGGGTTCCCGGCACGCCGGGGCACTCATGGCAAGCGGTCGCGTGTGGTGGCACCACCATCGGCAAGAAAGGGATGAACCTCGCCGCCCGCACCCTCGCCGCCACCGCCTACGACCTGTTCACCGATGACAAACTCCGCGCCGCCGCCAAAGCCGAACACACCCAGCGACTCGACGGACGGAAATACACCCCTCTGCTCGAAAAAGACCAAAAACCGCCGCTCGATTACCGCCAGCCCCCCCAACGTCGATCGAACGAATAACAACCCCAGCCCCCGCGCCGGCCCAGCCACAACTCGCTAGCAAAATCGTCGGGGCTACGATACCTGGAGGATGACCTGGATTGCACTTGCGGTCGGGTACTACCCACCGACATTCCCAAATACGCCCCCAATAACGCCCCCCATGATACATGGAGTATGATTCGTGACGGCACTTGAGCAGCGTCAGCGTCGATTACCGCGCATCGCCATCACCATGGGCGATCCCGCCGGGATCGGGCCGGAATTGTGCTTGCAGCTACTCCGCGACGAACGCCTCACGTCGCTCTGCATTCCTGTGGTGGTCGGTAATGCGGGCGTGCTAGCCCGGGTAGCCGCGCAACTCCAGTGGCCTACAGTGCCGCGGATACTGCCTGCACAACAGTGGCCCGACGTGTGGCGTACCATCGCGCAAGCAACCGTCATCGACGTGCCGAGCCTGCCGGCGGCGGCCGTCGAACCTGGGGTGGTCTCCGCAGCCTGCGGTCGCGCGGCTTACGACTTCATCCTTTGGGCGATTGATGAAGCCTTGGCCGATCGCGTCGATGCTATCGCCACCGGACCGATTCACAAAGAAGCCCTTCACGCCGCAGGAATCCCCTTTCCAGGTCATACCGAAATTCTCGCCCACCGGACCGGAAGCCAACAGTGGTGCATGATGCTGACGTCGCCAACCATCACTTGTAGCCTGGTGACGGCTCATGTGGGCTATCGCGAAGTGCCTGAGTTACTGAGCGTAGAACGCATCCTGACAACGATCGAACTGACCGCCGACGCCCTGCACCGCATCCGCGGCCGCCAACCCCGGTTACTCGTCTGTGGCCTCAACCCGCACGCCGGCGAACATGGCCTGTTCGGGCAAGGAGAAGAAGAACGTTTCATCGCCCCGGCGATTGCCGCCGCACGCGCCGAGGGTATCGACGTGCAAGGACCGCTGCCCCCCGATACTGCCTTTCTGCCCAAATACCGGACGCAGTGCGATGCGTATGTGTGCATGTACCACGACCAAGGTCTGATCCCCCTCAAAACCCTGGCGTTTGACGAAGCCGTCAACGTCACCTTGGGTTTGCCCATCATCCGCACCAGCGTCGATCACGGTACAGCGTTCGACATCGCCTGGAAAGGCCGGGCCGATGTCTCCAGTTTCGTCCATGCCGTGCAGCTGGCAGCCCGTCTGGCGGCGTCTGGAGATTAACCCTTTTGCAGAAACGTCCGTATCGCGTGGGCTGTGGCGATCGGGTGCGTGTACTGCGGGTAATGGCCGCAGTCGGCCAATTCCACCCGCCGCACATCGGGCAAGCCGGCTTCCAATACTGCTTCATAGCGACGCGGCACAATGCCGTCGCGGTCGCCGCCAATCAGCAGAATCGGTGTTCGGATGGCCTTCAGCAATGGGCGAAGGTCGAGTCGGTCCAGCAGTAGGGCACGACGGCAGGCGGCACGAATCGGCGTTTGGCCGTTGCAGTACAAAAACAGTTGCCGGGCCAACGGGGAACAACCCGCCCACGTCGCCGGGTCTGCCCAGCGCAACGCGAACTGGCGCCAGGGTAACTCGCACAGCCGACCCGACCAATAGCGGCCTTGTCGTGCCCCCAGTCGCTCATACCAGCGCAGCGGCCGATACGCAAAAGCACTTTTCAGCACACCCGCGGGAAAACGCTGCGGATACTGGGCCAAGGCCGCCAGCGCAATCGTTGTGCCAAACGACGAACCCATCAGCACCACGCGATCGACCTTCAGATGATCGAGGAGTGCCACCAGATCATCCACATAGTGCTGGTGGCGGTACGATCCGAGGGAAGCGCCGTCGTCAAGCCCGTTGGGCAATTCATAGGCAATGCACGGCATCTGTTCGACCAAGCGATACATCACCATCGCCAAGCCACGGGCGGCGTCGGCCAACCCGTGAATTATCACCAGGGGCACATGGCCTCGGATGGCAGGGCGACTCCACACCACATAGCGCAGGCGATAGCGACGGGTCGTAAAGCTATCGGCAACCGCGTAACGATCGAAGGCCGTCAGTGCTTCGTGACAGAAGGTGTCGGTCACGTCCGGTCGTAACGACAAACCACAGAGGGTGTTCACTGCCGAAGCCATCATTTCTTGTCAAACAACCGCGGCACGGATTTCATCACAGTTTCGATCGCGGTTGCATCGAGTTCCCCAGGGCGGAAGGCGAAATTCGCTACCACCTTCTGCTGGGTGAAGAAAATCACCGTCACGTCGGCTTCTTTGTTGAGCTTGTACGAGGGCGGACCATCGGCATCCTCGAACACCCCCACCGGGCACGCTTTCAGCCCCTGCTGTTGCGCCCATTTGGCCAGCGCGTCAAGATCGGCCTTGTCGGTCAGCAACGTCATCCACACTTTGCATCCGGAATTTTTGTGTGGCTGGAGCGCCGATTCGAGTTGACTCAGGAGTTTGCCGAGTGTAGAATTCAGTGAACGGGCGAACACTATAACGCCGGGTTTGTTCTCGTCGTGTTGTTCGCAGATGTAGCAGGTCTGTTGGCCGCGTTGCGGGCCGGTAGCCACGAGGAAGCTATACGGCCCGGGCCGCTGGCCCACGGGTAGACCGGAGTGGCACGGTTCGGCCGCGGCCACCGCCGAACACAGCAGACCCAGGGTGAAAATCCAACCTAACAGAGTGCCTTTCATGATGACCTCGGGAGCAACCATCGGTGCGTTTTCCTGTTGTGCGTTGGTCTGGGTGACCAGCGGCAGTTGAAACGGTGGCTGACGAGCCAGTTGATCGTCGGGCGTCATGGTCGTTGGGGGCCGACGCTAATGTTGGCGGCACGTTGGGCAATGTGGGATTGCAGGCGGGCGAAGTCTTTCGGGTCGGCCTTGGCCCACACTCGCTGGGCCAGTTTCATGTAGCGGGCGGCCTCTTCGGTACGACCCAGGCGTTCGCATACGGCCCACATGCCCAGCGCGCCGCGGACGCTGCCGGCATCGTGGGCGAGGGCTTCTTGGAAGGCCTCCGCGGCTACTTCGGCGTCACCGGCTTCCAGCGCCGCCAGGCCCCACGATTCCATGTACACCGCGCCATTACCCCAGGCGTGGTGGCTGAAGTCGTTTTTGGTGGCATCCACGAGTTTCTTGAGAAGCTTCAGCCCGGCTTCGCTATCGCCGCGTTGGCACAGGTAGCGGCCCTGCACTTCCCAGAGGCGGCGTTCGAGGGTGCGGTCGTTTTTTTTGGTCTGTTGCAGTTGGCGGAGGGTATCGACTTCGCGTCCGGCCTGGTCGGAGTCGCCTTTTTCTAGCGCCACCAGGGCCGCGTAGTACGCTCCTGCGGCTTTATCGGTGCGGCGGAATTGTTCTACCAGCCGTTGGGCTTCGGCCCAATCCTGTTGGGTGATGGCCATCCGCAGCCATTCGGGCCGGTAGCTGTACTTGTAGCCTTCTGCCAGTGATCGTATGTACCGAGCTTCGGCAAAGCGACCATCGTGAACCAAACTGCGCGTGAGGGTTTCCATGTGGTGATTGAACTGATGGTCTTCCCCCGGTGTGACCCCTTGATAAGCGTGGTATTCGCGTTGCAGTTCGATGGCCCGCCAGCTCCAGTCGGTGGTGACACCCCACTTGCCAATGCGCATGCCCAGGTGGGCTTGCATGTGGAAGGCATGGGGAATGCCGGGGGACGATTGGATGTAGTTCTCCGCGTACGGCCAGCCCAACGCCGGGCGGCGGATGTTTTCGTAGAAGTGAACCAACTCGTGATTCGCCCCTGGATGCAAGGGGTTCACCTTCAGCAGGGCTTTGTAGAACACCGCGGAAGCGTTCGGGCCATCGCTGCGGGCCAGTTGCGCCCGCCAGAACCAGCCTTCTTCGTCGTCGTCATAGAGCATCAGCAGTTCGTCGAGGGATTGCTGGGCTTTTTTGATCCGCTCGGCGGCAGCGACATTCGGCCACAGACCTTTTTCTTGTAAGCGTGATTGGATCAGAAGTTGCTCGCGGGCGTTGGCTTTGGGCATGAGCTGTCGCGCGCGTTCCAAGGCATAGTCGCGGGCGTTCTTGCCGACGGTGTCCGGCAGTGGGGCAGCAATCGCGCCGCCCACCAGCGCCGTCAGCGGCCCAGGGGGAGCAACTACGTTGCCGGTTCGCCCCCATTTCTCCAGGGAGCGGTGCAGCATCAGCCATGCGTAGGCACACTCGGGGTCGTGCTGAAGAGCGGTTTCAAAGGCCCGGGCCGCTTCGATCCATACATACGAGTAGTACATTCCCAAACCCTGATCGACGAAAGCTTGACACTGTGCGCTTTGGGTACTGACCGGGTAATGGTAGATGCAGGCGTCGAACATGGGCTTGGCGATGGTCAATCCGGTCAGTGGGAGCTTGGGACCCGCGGCAGGAGGGGCGTTTGCCGTGTCTTTGGTACGCGGGGGCGGGGCCACGGGGCGTGGCTGCGCCATCACCCCTGTGCTTGGCACAACCAACGACACGATCAGGACAAACCAACACGATAGGCGGATCATGGCGGGACGCTCACAACGGCAGGACGAATCTTCCAGAAAGTTTACCGATGTGGTGATGATACTGGAAGGGGCCTCTCGGCGCTCCCTCTAGAACGTCGAACCTGGGCGTGGGCTGAGGGCCGCGCCTGCGGTAGAATAGGAAGAGTCGCGGTGGACAAGACTGCGATAACCCGGGATGCGCAATATGTCGGAATTGACCCGTCTGGAGCCGCACGAATTGGCGAAATTCGTGCGCACACACCGACTGCTGGGTGGTGCGTTGCAAAGCGTCAAAATCCGCCATCGTGGACCGCGGACGGTAGCCGTCGAATTCCGCATCCGCGCTCGGGAGGCGATTACGGACCTTGGCCAACCTCCGCGTCCGTTACGCCTGCGGATAGTTCTGGAAGGCGTGGCGGAATTCCGCTTCCAGATGCGACCCCAGCAACCCAAGGTAAAGATCAGCGATGCCCGCATCAGTTACCTGAACGGACTCTTTTATGTCGCCTTCGATTCCGTCGGGCTAGAATCGAGCGAAGTGGCAAAGGTCTTCGACTTCCGCGCCAGCGAAATCTACGCCGCAGGCCGCGACCTGTTCTGGCAAGAACTCCAATCCCGATCGTAACTTGGGGTGAACCCCGGCTAACCTCCCCCCGCATCCGCACTCAGCTAACCATGACGGCTCCGACCACCTTCCAACCGATTCCTGCCACCGACGAGCTTGAGGCTATTGAACGCGATTTGTCGTTTCACCCCGCGGTCAATCCCACGCCGCAAGTTCTAACCACCGCGGACATCGAACGCTTCAACCGCGATGGCTACCTCATGCCCTTTCGCATCTTCGACGATGCCGAAATCACCGAGCTACGCGCCTACTTCGACCGCTTGCTGGCCCAATACCTCGCACAAGGCCACGACAGCTACTCGATCAGCTCGGCACACCTGCGTCATGGCCGGGTTTGGGATATTCTGACACATCCGCGCCTCGTGGCACTCGTTGCCGATTTGCTCGGCGACAGTGTCGTGGCGTGGGGTGCGCACTTCTTCTGCAAAATGCCGCACGATGGCAAAACGGTCAGTTGGCATCAAGACGCCAGCTATTGGCCACTCACCCCCAGCAAAGCCATCACCGTGTGGCTGGCCATCGACGACGCCGACCGCGGCAACGCCTGCATGAAATACATCCCCGGCACCCATCGACTCGGTCATCTGACCTACAAACTGAGCGAAAGCGACGAAGCCAACGTCCTGAACCAAACCGTGCCCGAAGTCGAGAAATACGGAGAGCCGGTGTATGTGGAACTGAAAGCCGGTGAAGCCGCGCTGCACTCGGACCTGCTTTTGCATGGCTCGGACGCCAACACCAGCCCGCGCCGCCGCTGCGGGCTGACACTTCGCTACACCAGTGGCGATGTGCGCGCTTACATGGGTTGGCACGAGAAAGGCGTTGTGGTGAAAGGCCCCCCGCTGCCCCATTGGAGCCATCGCCCACGCCCCTCGGCCGACTAGACCGCCGCGCTCACAGATCGCGCGACGGGTTGTGCTGCAGCGAATGCCAGGTGCGGATGGCCCAATCGCGATCGCTTTCTTTTTCACTGTAGACGTTGCAGACCGCCAGCTGCCCACGCACACCGGTCACACTACTGAGCCGCCACAACTTCCGACCATCCTCCTCCACCACACCGAAGACAGCTTCGCCGCGCAAGCCGGCACGAACCACCGGTGGTAGCTGCTCGCCGTCGGGTAAACTCCGACGCCCAACGTCAGCAGCTTCCTCCGCCGTAGGGGGTTCACCATCCCGTTTGGTGAAACGCAACACTTGGAACCATACCGTGCGCGTCTGGTCCCAAGCAGTCCAGGTTTGTTCCTCCCGATTCCATTCCCGAGCCAGCTCGCCGGGAACTTCGATCTGCCAACCGCCTTCGAGCGCTACCCGCACCGGCCAGCGCCGATAACCGATCCGGCAGCGGCCCGGCTCCGGCGGCGGCGGTCCGGCACGCTTCCACAACTCGATGCTTAAGACCTGATCCTTGGGGGTGACGCAAAAACCAGCGTCGTTCTCAATGGCAGCTAACAATTCCAACCACTCCACCCACGGCAGTTCAATGCCCGGATCGAGCTTGAAAGCGCTGGCCAGATCGTTGGCGATTTGATCGGCCAGTTCGCCTTCGTCTTCAGTCAACGGCGGCCGCCAGAAGAAATCACACCACAACCGCACCAAGGCCCGACCGCGATAAAACGCCGCGTCGAGTTGTGGGTTCCACCACGGGAAGAAATCGCGACCTTGGAGCGGATCAGCCGCGACCTCGGCACACCACGCCCGCGTTCGCGGGCCAACAGGCGTCAGCACTTCCGCCGGGTAAGTGAAGCCGTGATCCCGCGGCAGCCCCAACGTCGCCGGAGCTGTCGCGCACAGTTCGCGCAGACAGTCGAGAAAACGCTGTTCACACACGAGCCGCTGCCGTGTGTGGAAGTAACCCGTCGGGTCGAAACAATCATCGTCCATCCATGTGAAGACGAAATCTTCGGCCATCTGGCGCAACAAATCGCACAGGTACATGTGATAACCCGGACCAGCCGGGCAGGTGATGGCCCAGACGCGGAGCTTGCCGCTGCCGCCCAAGCGGATTTCAACCGGCGGCACGGCCGGATGAAGAACCACTTGCAACACCGGTTTCTCGTCGGCATCGCGACCCACGCGAGCCTCGAGGACCACATCGCCGATGCTCTCGAACCACACCGCCGCACGCGCTAGCCAATCGCGGGCGGCGATCCGCGACAGCTTTTCCGCGACCGTCAGTTGACCGGCGACAGACAGCACAATCGACATGGCGGGCAAACCCGCTCCGCGAGGGTTGGAGGGCGATTCCTTCGCCCATCAGTGTACGAAGGTGCGCACAGGGGAGAAGATGGGATAACCCGCCGAAAATGGCTTCGGCCCTGTTACCCCCGACCCCTTGGGCCGCCCGCGATCCGGAAAGCCCGTGGGTGTTCGCCGCGGCACGATCGCTCGTTGAATATCGCCGCAAGCAGAAGTTGAGTATCGTTGAGTATCGCCGCAAGCAGAAAGAAGGTGATGACGGCCCAACGATTGCTCGTCACGCGGTGATAAACGAGCCACTCTGTGCTTGACAGATGCCAAAAACTATTGCCAAGAGCCAAAGTTTCCTGGCGCAAGGTGTGTCTCATCCACTGGATCGGCACTCGGCACCGATGGATATTGCCTCCCGGGCGTTCTCCGATCACTAGGCGCGGCTGGGGAATGACTCTGAGCCTGGGAACGGTCTTTCAAGAGGGGCGATTATTCCGTTACCCCAAAATCTGAGAGAGTTCGGGAAAATCGTCGCTTCACAACGAACATTGTGCCGTTGTTCTGGCTCTTTTAGACTAGGAAACGCTGACAGCGGCGCTGCCCGGGTGCGGGTGGGTGTTCCGCATGTGGGATGTCAGTGAGTTCTCATTGCGCGCTGCGCAATGAGAACGTGTCAGAGCTGCTCGACCCGGCGGTGTTCGGTTTGCCCAGACCGACGCCGGATACTGGCTTGCGACGCTAGGGATACCCGCGTTCGACGTTCGGACGGCATGCGCGGTTCGAACAACGAGCGCGTCAACTGGCGTCCCCTGGTTTCCCGCGCTATCCCCACCGGGTTGAGCGGCCCTCGAACTGACCCAGAGACTGCACCATGATGACACCGATGAAGCGAATTTGGTTGGGTTTCCGTAAGGAAATCACCATCTTGCAGTACGAGCGGGGGCTGCTATACCGCGCAGGACGGCTGGAGCGGGTTTTGGAACCGGGTCGGTACCGCTTTGGCCGCTGGGCACCGGTCGAAGTGGCGAAGATTTCCTTGCGCGAGATGAGCCACATCGTGGCCGGCCAAGGACTGTTGACCGCCGACAAGATCGAAGTTCGCATCACACTGGTAGCACAATACCGCGTCACCGATCCGACACTCGCCTTCCAGGCCGTGGAAAACTATGTTGAGCAGCTTCACCAAGAGCTGCAACTGGCGTTGCGGGATGTCGTATCGGCCAAAACGATGGACCAATTGCTCGAAAGCCGCGCGGAATTAGGTAACGAACTGTTGCAGCTGGCGGTGGAACCGGCACGGCGGTACGGTGTTGAGCTGACGCGCGTGGGCCTGCGCGATGTGATTCTGCCGCGGGAAGTCCAGCGGGTGTTGATGTTGGAGGTCGAAGCCGACCGCACCGGCCGGGCCGAGTTGGTGAAAGCGCGGCATGAAGTCGCCGCCGCCCGGGCGCGGGCGAATACGGCGAAAATCCTTGCAGAATCGCCGGAAGTGGTTCGTCTTCAGCAACTCGATGCACTTCTGGCTCTGGCCGGCAAAGGCGGCAACGTGGTGCTGCTGCCGAACCTTGCTGATCTGTTAACGCCACGCAAAAACGGGAGTGTCTGATGGCATGGCCGCTTTTCGAGCTGCTAGCGCAAACGCTCCGCCGCCAGCAGGCGGAAGAGCCACTTTCTGGCGAGGCAATCCCTTCATTCGAAGTGTTCACGAACGAAGAGTCGGCCACACTCGCACTGCCACCGCAAGTTTTTCGCGACATCCTCACGACCGGAAGTTTGGAACCGCACTTCCACTACCGGCGGTTCTACCGGGCTAAACGCGATGGCCGCTGGCGCGAAATCGCTGAACCCGATGCCAAGCTCAAGAAACTGCAACACGCGATCATTCGCCGCTACTTGACCACAGAACAACCGCACCCCGCGGCACTCGCGTATCAGGCGGGGCGTTCGACAGCCGATCACGTTTGGAGGCATGCTGGCGCCGCGGTGATTATCTTGGCCGATATTCAAGACTTCTTCCCCAACACACACGCCGTCCGTGTGGAACAATGGTGGCGGCAGCGTGTCGATGACGATACCGCCCGGGTGCTGACCGTTCTCACCACCGATCGCGACGGCCTACCACAAGGGGCACCCACAAGCCCTGGGCTGAGCAACCTCGTCAATCGCGACTTGGACACACGGCTGGCCAACCTCGCAGCGCTGGCCGGCGCGCGCTACAGCCGCTACTGCGACGATCTGGCGTTTTCGTGGTCGGTGGGGGCGGCACCGCCTGCAGGGTTCGATGTCCGCGTGCGGGCGATCTTATCTGAATTCGGCTACCCGCTTCACCCGCACAAAGGCTGGCGCGTTTACTCACGCGAGGAAGAACCTGAGATCACCGGGGCGATTCTCACCCGCCACGGCGGCGTGCGCTTGCCCGCCCGCCTGCGCGACATCATGCGTAAGCTCGCCCGCAGCCGCGATCCGCACGACCGCGACCGCCTCGCCGGCTACACCGGCTATGCCAAGATGATGACGCGGCCACCCCACGCACGCGGGATCTCTCCTCCCCCGACTTCCCCAGCCAACCCATCACCCCCCGGCGACGATGCCATCCCCTTTTAATACATTCCCGTTCACCGGGGGTGTGAGTCCACCCTGCCGGTTGTCGGGCTTCGTCCGTGATGGTGGCTCCTGATGCGCAGCGGTCTTGATGTTCTTCGCGATTCGGGCTTTCAGACCCTCCGTGGGCAGCGGATCGGCTTGGTTTGTCATCCAGCGTCGGTCGATTCCCACCTCGTTCATGCGGCCGATTTGTTGGCCCTGGCACCGGGTGTCACTCTCGCGGCTCTTTTTGGACCCGAACACGGCTTCGCAGGAACCGCCCAAGACCTCATCCCCGTGGGCGATGCTCACCGCGGCACGGTGCGGATTCACAGCCTCTATGGTGCGTCGGTGGCATCGCTGCGCCCCACCGCCGCACAACTCCACGGCCTCGATACGCTTGTCGTCGATCTGCAAGACATCGGCAGCCGCTACTACACCTTCCACGCCACGTTGCTGTATTGCTTGCAAGCGTGCGCTGACAATGACGTGCGGGTCGTGGTCCTCGATCGGCCCAACCCCCTGGGCGGCACGACCATCGAAGGCCCCCTGTTGCAGCCAGCTTTCACAAGCTTCGTCGGTCCGCATCCGCTAACCACCCGGCACGGCTTGACTATCGGCGAACTGGCCCGCCTCTATCAGGCCGAATGTGTACCGACAGTGGCGTTGGAAATCATCCCCTGCGACGGCTGGCGACGCGACTGGTACTTCGACGAAACCGGATTGCCGTGGGTACTACCTTCACCCAATATGCCAACACTCGACACCGCGTTGGTCTACCCGGGGATGTGTTTGTTAGAAGGAACGAACCTCTCCGAAGGTCGCGGCACGACACGGCCCTTTGAACTGTGTGGTGCCCCAGGGATCGAACCGCGGCAGTTGGCGCAGCGCCTGGAAGCGGAACAACTGCCGGGCGTGCGCTTTCGGGCCGCATGGTTCCGCCCCACCTTCCATAAATTCGCCGGGCTGGATTGCGGCGGCGTGCAGTTGCATATCACCGATCGCCGGGCCTTTCTCCCAGTACGGACCGGTCTGGCGGTGCTTGCGCATTTGCGAGAACTGTGTGGTTCCCGCTTTGCTTGGCGAACGGAAGAGTACGAATTCGTGACCGATCGCCTCGCCATCGACCTACTTTTCGGCAGCGATCGGGAACGCCGCGCCCTCGAAGCTGGTACACCCTGGCGCACCATCGCCGCCGCCTGGGACGCGGACGAAGCGGCCTTCGCCACACGTAGCCGCCCCTACCGCCTCTATTCCTGATGCCCCCTGGAGATAACGTCCTCCTCAGGTGAAGATGAGAACCTGGACCTGGTGCCCACCGCCTCTATTCCTGATGCCCAATAGAGAAAACCCCGTGGTGACCGTCGGCGGACCTTGAGGCGTGAACCCTACCAAGCGGCTCTATTGCTGACGGTCAATTGATACAACAGTCCTTCTCGATCCCAGGAACACGAAAGACGCTCTGTATGTTAGTGGCGCGGTTACCGGTGGTGGATGTGGCGGTGGTGGCGGTGTACTTCGCTGCCACAATCGTGCTGGGGGCGTGGTTCGCCCGGCGGCAGCGGGACACGCAGCGTTACTTTGTGGGTGGCCGGAGCGTCGGTGTGTGGCTCGTTTTGATTTCGGTGGTCGCTACGGAAACCAGTACCGTCACGTTTCTGAGTGTCCCGGGGCTGGGTTTCAACCCCCAGGGCGGCAATCTGACATTCTTGCAACTGGCGTTGGGCTATATCGTCGGCCGATGCTTCGTTGCGTGGCTGCTGTTGCCGCAATACTTCCACGGGCAACTCTTGACGGCCTACCAACTGCTACGCCAGCGTTTCGATGCCCGCGTACAACGAACCGCCTCCGGCATTTTCGTCGTCACACGCACCATCGCCGACGGTATGCGACTTTTCCTGACGGCACTGCTGCTCAATCAGTTCACCGGCTGGGATATTGCCGTGGCGATTGTCGTCATGGGTGCCGCCACCATCCTCTACACCTACCTTGGCGGTATGGAGGCCGTGATTTGGACGGATGTCATTCAGTTTTCTGTCTACATGTTGGGGGCCAGTATTGCCGCGGTTTTTATCGCCCTCGAAATCCAGAATGGTTGGTCTGGTTTTGTGACCACCGCGAGCCAGGCCGGGAAATTCACCCTCTTCGACTTCAGCACCGATCCGACGAAGGTATACACTTTTTGGTCCGGTCTTGTCGGGGGAGCGTTCTTCACAATGGCCAGCCACGGGGCCGACCAGCTGATGGTGCAGCGGTTTCTTTGTGCCCGCTCGCTGGGAGTGGCCCGGGCCGCCCTGATCGGCAGCGGATTCGTCGTCTTCCTGCAATTCTTGCTGTTTCTGCTGATTGGCGTCGGGCTGTATGTCATTTGGCAACAAGGTACGTTGGCCCTGCCGGAGGGGATCAAAGGCGATGCGGTGTTTGGCTATTTCATCGTGCACCGGTTGCCGCCGGGTGTGGTCGGATTACTGATTGCCGCGGTCCTCTCCGCAGCGATGTCCACCCTGTCATCCTCGTTGAACAGCTCCGCGGGGGCAGTGGTGAACGATTTTTACCGCCCCGCCTATCCGAATCGGGATGAATGGCATTACCTGCGCGTTTCGCGAGGATTCACTGTGGTGTTCGGTTGTGCGCAAGTGGGGGTGGCGTTGTTCGCCGCGGTGGCGTTGCAACGGAGCGTCATCGAGATGGTGTTGAGCGTGGCCGGGCTGACGACCGGGCTGATACTGGGGTTATTCACGCTGGGGCGGTTGCCGCAGCCGGTGTCGTCGGCGGCGGCGCTGGTTGGGCTGGTGTGCGGCTTGGTGGTGGTCGTCGCGGTGTGGCTACCGTCGACTGGCCTATTCGCCCACTGGGAAGGTCTGCCGATGGTGTTGCGGCAACCGATTGTGGCCTGGCCCTGGTTGGCGTTGGTGGGCACCGTGACGACGGTCGCCGCCGCTGGGCTGGCGAACCAACGAAGGTCGAATGGTGGCTAGATGATTCTGTCGGTCTGTGTCGATAATTCGACAGGGAAGTGTCGATTTCTCGGCGGCTTCATCGACACGGTCTACCCCCACGATTCCAAGCTATACTCCTTCCAGAAGTTGTTGAAAGGCCCCCCACGTTCGGATTCTCCTGGGAATAGTCAAGTGGACGACGTGCTGGTAGCCTGGCCTCGCTGGCGGCACGCTCGTTGCATGGTGAATCTTTCCTGGAATCGTTTCATGAATTTCGTCATCCCTAGTGCCTCGTCGGTTGGGTTGCCGCGTTATGGATCATCTACAAACTGAAGCCCGCAATCCCGCGTCGTCCAACCTCGACGAACTGACGCCGCTGCAATTGGTGCAGTTGATGAATGCCGAGGATGCCCGGGTCGTGCCTGCGGTCGCAACGCAAGCGGAAGCGATTGCCAAAGCGATCGAGGTGATCGCCACTCGGCTGCGGCACGGGGGGCGCTTGGTGTACATCGGTGCGGGAACATCGGGCCGTTTGGGGGTGTTAGATGCCAGCGAATGCCCACCCACGTTCAACGCCCCCCCGGATATGGTGGTGGGGTTGATCGCCGGCGGGCCAACCGCTTTGGTCCGCGCGGTGGAAGGCGCGGAGGATCATCCCGAATACGCTGTGCAAGACCTTTCTGCGATTAAACTTACGGCGAATGATGTGCTGGTGGGCATCGCCACCAGCGGCCGGACGCCCTATGTGTTGGCCGCGGTCGATTACGCCCGGCAAGTCGGGGCGTTCACCATCGGGCTGTCGTGCAATCCGGACTCGGAAATCGCGGCCCGCGTGGATTTGGCGATCACGCCGGTGGTGGGACCGGAGGTACTCAGCGGTTCCACCCGCCTGAAAGCGGGTACGGCTACCAAGTTGGTACTGAACATGCTCAGTACCGGCGCGATGGTGCAGTTGGGCAAAACCTATGGCAATTTGATGGTCGATTTACGAGCGACCAATCAGAAACTGCGTCATCGCACCAACCGCATCGTCCGGGAAGTCACCGGCTTGGACGTTCACACGGCGGATGTGCTGCTCGAACGGTGCAATCGGGAACTGAAAACCGCCCTGGTTTGCCATTTAGCAGGAGTTTCGCCCGAGGAAGCCCGCGAACGGCTGCGTCAAGCGAATGGTCGGGTCCGCAGCGCGGTGATGATCAGTGGCAAAAACGGCAGTCATCACACCCAAAACGGTTACCATCTCCGTTCGGCTTCGCACGAAGAGTTCTTTTTGGGTATTGACGGCGGTGGAACGCAAACGGTCGCGTTGTTGGCCACACGCACCCGTGACGGTTACATGAAGCTTTTGGGCCGGGGTGAATCAGGACCGTCGAACCGGCAGGTGGTCGGCACCCCAGCGGCCCTGGCGGCCCTCGATGAAGCTATTGATCGCGCCTTCAGTGCCGCTGGAAAAGTCCGGCGGTGCGTACGCACGGCATTCTTGGGGTTGGCCGGTGCCGGCCGACCGGATGATCAAGAGGTTATTCGCGACTGGGCTGATCGTGTCAAATTGGCGGAAACTGTTGAAGTAATTGAAGATGCGGCACTGCTGCTGGCCGCAGGCACGCCAAGGGGCTGGGGGGTGGCTGTCGTCGCGGGGACTGGCTCGATGGCCTATGCTCGCACCGCAGATGGCCGCACTGCCCGCTCGGGGGGCTGGGGACCGCTTTTGGGTGATGAAGGCAGTGGCTATGCCGTCGCCCTGGCCGGGCTTCGTGCCGCCGCCCGCGCCGCCGATGGCCGTGCCACAGCCACCCCCCTGACCGAACGACTGCTGGCGGCTCTCGGATTGGCCCGGCCCGAACAGTTGGTGGGTTTCGTCTATCGGGGGGCTGATCGGGCCACTATCGCGGCTTTGGCCCCGCAGATTCTCACCGTGGCCGATGCCGGCGACCCCACCGCCTTGCGGATCGTCCAGGAAGCGGCCCATGAATTGGCCGCCACCACGGTGGCCGCGGCCCAGAAACTGAATCTGGGTAACGCCTTCCCGTTGGCCTTGGCCGGGGGGTTGATGATCAGCTGCCCCAGCTACCGCGAACGGTTCCTAACGGCATTGACCGAACACGGCATCAACCCCTGCCCCATCACACTGGTCACTGAACCAGCCGAAGGTGCCGTTCGGCTGGCCCTCGAAAAGGCGGCTGCGGCCATTTAAGGCGCTTCCCCCGCCATGCGGTGGATGGTCCACGCCCCGACGCTCACTGAAGGGAAGCTCCATTGCTGAAGCCTCCCCGCCGCTATTATCAACTTCCCACCGTCTGTTGTGAGGTTCACCATGATCCGCTGGCTGATGGCCGCGTTGGCATTGTGCAGCCTGTCACCACTGGTAACAGCCCACGACCCACCCCCGCTGTCGCGCGAATTTCGTGGGGTTTGGGTCGCCTCGGTCGCCAATATCGACTGGCCCAGCAAACCCGGCCTCACCGCCGACGAGCAGAAGAAGGAACTGTTGGCGATTCTTGATCGCTGCGTGGAATTGCGGCTCAATGCGGTCGTTTTTCAAATTCGCCCTATGGCCGATGCGTTGTATGAGTCGAAGCTGGAACCGTGGAGCGAATACCTCACCGGAACCATGGGGAAATCGCCCGGCTACGATCCCCTGGCCTTCGCCGTTGAAGAAGCCCACCGCCGCGGTTTGGAATTGCACGCCTGGTTCAATCCCTACCGCGCCCGGCACCCCAGTGCCAAATCCCCTCCATCCCCCAATCACATCACCCAATCCCGACCCGACATCGCCAAACCCTACGGCACCCACTTCTGGATGAACCCCACCCACCCCGACGTCCAAGCCCATTCCCTCGCGGTCATCCGTGATGTTGTCAGCCGTTACGACATCGACGGTATCCATATCGACGATTACTTCTACCCCTACAAAGAGAAGGACACCACCGGGCAGATCATTCCCTTCCCCGACGAGGATACCTGGAACGCCTATCAGAAAGCCGGCGGAAAGCTCACCCGCGACGATTGGCGGCGCGACGCCGTCAATACCTTTGTCAAACAGATGTATACCCAGACGAAAAAATTGAAGCCCTGGGTGAAAGTCGGTATCAGCCCTTTTGGTATCTGGCGCCCGGGGCACCCGGAAGGCATTGTCGGCTTCGACCAGTTTGCGGAACTGTACGCCGACGCCAAATTGTGGCTCAATGAAGGCTGGTGCGACTACTACACCCCCCAACTGTACTGGCCGATCGCCCAAGAGAAGCAAAGTTTCCCAAAGTTATTGGCCTGGTGGCAGGGGCAAAACAGCCATCAGCGGCATCTGTGGCCCGGACTGTACACCAGCCGCGTCACGGGAGCCGAAAAGGGCTGGAAAGCCACCGAAATTCGCGATCAAATCACCCTCACGCGCAAGAAGGTCGAACCTCCGGGCGTCATTCATTTCAGCATGAAAGCTCTGCTCCGCAATAGCGGTGGCATCGCCGACGAGTTGAAAAAGACCTACGCAGAGCCGGCGTTGGTGCCAGAAACCGCGTGGTTGGCGGATGGGAAACCGCCCCCGGCTGCTCCGACCGTCCACCGCGACGGAACGACCATGCAGGTGAAAGCCGCTGCAGGAACGCGTTTTGTCGTCGTTCAAACACACGCAGGCCAAGAATGGAAAACACACGTCACCGGCCTGGCAGCCGACGGCACCGCAACCCTGGCCGTGCCAGCGCAGGGGCGTGTCCGCGTGTTCGTTCTGGACCGCTTGGGCCGGGCCAGCGAAGCCGTTGAGGGCAAGTGAGGCGATGGCGTTGGCCGGGGAATTGGTAGAGACGGTTTGAAAACCCGACACAAGCCGAACGATAAGCCGTATCGGCAACTATCCCGGTGTTTGCAAACGTCCTCGAACGTGTTGACGGCAGCTGAGAAGGCTAGCGATGGCTTTTGCAGTTGAAGATTGTGCGGCAATTGTTCTGAAAATGTTCCAATAAGCCAACACGGGGGTCATCAGCCCCCGGATAAGGGATCAGGTCAAACAAAGCCGTCCGCCAGACGCATTCCGACAGCCGTATCAAGACGAGGACGTCGCCCAATCAAGACCAGGACGTCGTCACGTCGGGCGCTGCCTCGCGGATAGGTCGAACGAATCATCCGATCGTGTCTCAGCGCGCTTTGGGAGCCGCTTTGAACTCCTCAGCGGTCATCCGCTTAATAGTACCATTTTCGAGGAGCACTAAACCTCCTTCGGTGGGAGTTTGTTTTTCGTAGGCGATGATATTTTGACCGGCGCGCCCCGCCGCAACTTCCCCCTCTGGTGCAGCCTTGGCCCCCCAAATGACCACAACATCACCGGACTTGATGGCGGCATAGCCCAAAGGGTAACCATGTTCAAAACGGGCCAAGTCACTCAGTTTTTGGGGACCATGTCCCGATTCGGTCACTGCAGTGCGAAGCAATCCAGCAACTTCGGTCAGGGCTGCTTCTTTTCCAGGTTGTTGTGGAGGTGGCAGATCATTCGATTCACCCGCGCAACCACAAACCGCAAAAAGACATACGGCGAGTGCATTGATTCTTAGCATGACGATGTTGTGTCGAAAAAGAGGGTGACGTAAGTGGTACCGCCCGCGGAGAAACGCGGGCGGCGTTCAAGTTGATGAAATTCGTCAGTCGTTGATGATGGTTTCGCCACCCGCACGGGTTCCCATGGCCCGCCATGTGGCAAAGGGCAGCGTTTCCCGAACAAATCGCACGCTCCCGTCGGCCATACATACATTCACGCCTCCACTGTGATAGCTACTCGCGGCGATGTGCATTGAGGTGAAGGCCGTGTTCCCACAGCTATATCGCTGAGCGGTCGGGTTCAGTTTATTCCAGTTGATAGGCAACGTATGGGTGAACACGAAATTCGAGGGCAGGTTACGGTAATACTGGTAGCCCACATACTTGATCGAACTACTCCAATTGGAGCCATCGGCACACATACTGATCGTTGTTCCGTCGAGTTCGTTGTAACCAGTATTGGCACTGTTAATGATGATCGTCATATTGTCGCGGATACCACTACCTGCGTTCCAAGCGGTTGTTGACCGCATCACTTCGGCAAACAACACGGTGTTGCTTGTGCCATCAGTGATGCTTGGAATCGGAAATCCCCGCATCAGCTGCCCAGCCGGAGGAAATGGAATCGAGAAGATGCCTTCGAGTTCGGGGTACGTGCGATTACTACCTCGGTAATTCGCATAGGCCCCCAGAGAACCAAAATAATTTTGACGACCAGCACCAAAGTAGGTTTGCGTCGAGGGATCCGAAGGGCATAGGAAAATCGGCACGTCACCTGTGCGAGCAGCCGAGTTGGCTCCAGTTTTCGCCGGAATGCCTGAGTGCAAAGGAGCATCGCTGTTTACATTATAATCCATGTCAAACTGATTATATTTATTCGCTTGTTCAAAATACGGCAGCAACAATGCTTGGAGTGTCGCTCCCGATGAGTAAGTGGTGGGTACTCCAGTTGAAGGATTGGGATAGACTACTGTGTGTTGGCTCGGAGGAAGATAACCAAAGGTATTTTCATAATTGTGTGTGGCCAACCCAAACTGCTTCAGATTGTTTTGGCACTTCAGCCGGGCCGCCGCTTCGCGGACCTTTTGGACCGCCGGTAACAGCAAGCCAATCAGAATCGCGATAATCGCGATCACCACCAGCAATTCAATCAGCGTGAAGCCGCGATGAGGCTTGCGCGAACAACAACCGGGCATGACAACCTCACCTCACAAGGATTTTCCACGACGAAAATGAGACACTAAGGCGGGTTTACTGCATGTGGCGTACCACTTCATCCAACCGACGCCGAATTCCTGCACAAATTCCATCGCACCGCGCGATCAGCCCCACATCCTTCACTGATCCTGAAGCTCTGCTCCCCGCTGATTCGGAGACAACGCCTAACTGTCCGAGGATGAGCGACGATATTTCGTCGTCATCGTCACATCGATGACGATTATTCGACACGCGAACTCCCGGGCCGCTGAATCCCCAGTTTCTTCATCCGCGATAACAGCGTTGTCCGCTTCAGCCCCAGTCGGGCCGCCGCCCCCTGTGGCCCCCCCACCACCCAGTTGCACTCTTCCAAGGTCCGGCGGATCAGCTCCCGTTCGCTGTCTTTGAGGGTCCAGGAGCGGGATGAGGCCCCCGCCGGCGGTACGACCGCAGATTCGACCGGGGAAACGACCAGCTCGCTGAGAGGCACGCGCAATTCCGGACCCGGCGACAGGATCACCGCTCGCTCAATCAGATGTTGCAATTCCCGAACGTTGCCCGGCCAGGGATATTGCTCCAAGGCCCGCAGGGCCTCGGCGGGGATGGTGTCGATCTTTTTGCCGAAGCGACGCGAATAGAAGTGAACAAAATGCCGCACCAACTCCGGGATATCCTCGCGGCGATCTCGCAGGGGCGGCAAATGAACCGGAAAAACATGCAGGCGGTAGTAAAGGTCTTCGCGAAACTTCCCTTCGCGCACCATTTTCGCCAAGTTCCGATGCGTGGCCGCGATCAGGCGGACGTTCACCCGCAGAGTTTTCGCACTGCCTAAACGTTCAAACTCTTGCTCCTGCAGCACCCGCAGCAACTTCGGTTGCAGTTCCGCCGGAATATCCCCCACTTCATCGAGAAATAGCGTGCCGCCATCGGCGAGTTCAAAGCGACCGACGCGGCGTTCGACCGCCCCCGTGAAAGCCCCCTTTTCGTGACCGAATAATTCGCTTTCCAGCAAACCGGTGGGTATCGCGGCGCAATTCAATTTCACGAACGTCCGATCGCTGCGGCGACTCAGCCGGTGAATGGCGCGGGCAATCAGCTCTTTGCCGGTACCGGTTTCGCCCGTGATGAGGACGGCGGAATCGGTTGGTGCCACAACTTCAATCTGCTGAAGGACTTCCTGCAAGGCGGCACTCTGGCCAACCACTTCGTCGCTGCGCCGGTCGATGCGGATTTCTTCTTCGAGGTACAGTTTTTCGGCCGCTAGCCGTTCGTTGGCCCGTTGCAATTCTTGCCGCGTTAACGCCCCTTCCACGGCCAACGCCACCAGCCGCCCCACTTGCATGGCAAAATCAACATCCCCGGGGGCCGGAACGATGGGGCGGTAACTGGCAAACGCCATCGCGCCCAGCTTCCGTCGTGGCGTGGAGAGTGGAACAAAGCACGCCGCTTTGACCCCTTGCTTGATGTAGGCGGCTTGCAGAATAGGGAATCGGCCATCGCCACCCGCAGTGGCGTCGAGCCACAGGGGTTTTTGCGTGTCCCAAACATGGGCGGTGGGGGATTCGTTGGCCGGTAGCTCGGTGGGAGTATCGTCGCGATGGGGGGGTGCGGCTCGGCCAACAGGTTCAAGAAACTGCAATTTCCCTGTGTGGGAAGCGACATCCAGCAGGGCAAAGCTGATATAGCCAGGCGGCAAATGGTCGCCCAAGGATGCGGCCAAATCCCGCAATAACGCCCCCAAGTCTGCATGGGCCGCCACCGCCTGGGCCACCGCGAGCAGTACGTTGGCCCGCTCGGCGGGAGGCGATTGCACCAAGCCCCCAACCGGGGACGACGATAACGCCGAATCCGCCGCCACCACATTCATCAGAATGGTGTTATCCCCCTTCTGCGGTGAAGAAAATGCTTCCCAACCGCTTCGCGCTAGGTCTACTGCGATTGTACACGACGTTGGCGGATTGTGTGGCCGCGCCGCGGCCGCAGGGGCAGCGCTGCAACCGCAGCACACCACTTTGCTGGGCACGCCATGGGCGCGGTCGACGGAGACAAGGTGACCGAGATACCCCCCTGCAACCGCAGCACACCGCTTCGCTGGGCACGTCATCGCAGGCGAGAGCGCGTCACCAACTCGGAACGGAAACATTGTCGCAACGACAATACCGAACCCCCTCGCCGGCTTGGCCGTAGCGAAATTTCCGCAGGAAAAACCGATCGCCGGACGAATAGTCCACCCAACTGGGCGAAAAGTATTTTTGAAACTCCGCCCGGTCAACGGGGTAAATTCGGGTAGTGAGGATGGATTGTGACTGCCGACGCCGCGCTGGTGAACCGGTGCATGCGGGGCGACCCTGCGGCTTGTCGCGAACTGGTCGAACGCTTTGCGGGCGAGGTTTTCGCGATCTGCCGCCGGCTGCTCCGCCACCAACACGACGCCGAAGATGTCACGCAGGAAGTGTTTCTGCGCGTCTTCCGCAGCTTATCGCGGTGGGATCAGGCCCGGCCGCTGCGGCCGTGGATTCTGGGCATCGCGATCAACCGCTGCCGCACTTGGATCAGCCGGCGCGGGAAACGCCCCGAATTGGCCGATTACCTCCACGAGGCCGCCGATCATCATCGCCCCGACGACACCGCCGAACTGGCCCACGCCATTCGGAACGCGGTCGATGAGTTACGACCCGATTATCGTGAGGTCTTCGTTCTGTTCCACGAGTTCGGCCAATCCTACGACGAAATTGCCGCCGCTGTGGAACGACCAGTCGGCACCATCAAAACGTGGTTGCACCGCGCCCGGCTCGAAATCTTCGAACGGCTCCGCCAGCGCGGCTTCATCGCTGTGGATGAGCAACCCCATGCTACCTAACCCGGATCCACGCATGGCTCACCGACACCATTCAATCCCTGACCGCGAACCCCTGGCTCCCGAATGCCAGGCCACGGTCGCGACGCTCCAGCGTATCCTCGATGGGGACCTGAGTTGGGCCACGCTACAAGCCGATGGCCACGCCGCGGCCTGCCAGGCCTGCCGCGAACGTCTTCAGGCGGCCCGACTCGTTGTCACCACCCTGGCTACCGCACCCTCTGACCGGGTTGAATCGCCGAACAGTAGGACCGATCGCATCCTCGATGCCGTCATGGCCGACCGCCGCGCGCGCCGGCGGCGACGGCGGGCCACTCTCATCGGCGGTCTGACGCTCGCCGCGATGGTACTGGTGGCCATTGGCGTCTTGTACCAAGGCCCCCTCGTGCCCGGGAACGTGGACGTCGTTCAGCAGTCCGACCCGCCCCCCGTGGCCGTGCCACCCGCGGCACCAGCACCCGTGCCGCCCCCACCAGCGCCGCCAGCCCCCGTGCGTTTGAGCGAACAGTGGGCCAAGGCCAGTGAAAACCTCTGGACTACGCCCCAATCGCTCAGTGAATCCATGGCGGTTGCTCCCAAATGGCTCGATACCTTGGCGGCCCCGTTCACGAAACCGCCGGCGCTACCTGATCCGACGGCCCAGGCTCTCGAACCGGCGCGCAAGACACTCGCGGAATTCCCCACCATCGCGCGCATGGGTCTCGAACCGATTACCGGGACTGCGGAAAAAGCCTTCGACCGCTTGCTCCGCGATCTAGGCCGTGTGAAACCTAATTCCTGAGTGGCTTCCCACAGGGTGAACCGGCCACGCGGCACACTTTCGCCACGACAGCAAAGCTTCTGCGTGCCGGGAGTGGGGGGGACGGTCGAGGCGTGGTGTTCCTCGCCTTCGTGTCACCCTTCGCCCAGCGCGATGGCCACAGACCTTCGGTGGGAGTCAAGCTGTTGAATGGCAGGATATGCGATCATGAAAACACGCTTTTTTTCCCTATTTCTCGTCGCTAGCCTGAGCACCCCACCGGTCACAGCCGCGCCCCGCGACGAGGCGTTGCAGCTCGCTCCGCCAGACTTCGCCCTGGTCGCGGTTCTGCAAAATTTCCGCGACCATTCGACCGCGATTCTCACATCGCCTTTTGCCGAATGGTTTCCCTCCACCGCGTTGGGCCAGCAATGGCTGACCACTGGCCCGCTGGCCACTCTCCGCGACCAGCTCTTCCCCATTCTGGCCAGCTTGGAAGTGACACCGCAACAATTCTTCCACGACATCATCGGAGATGCGGTGGTCTTCGCCTACAACCCCGCCCCCCCCGAGAAACCCGACGGCGAACGCTCTGTGATTCTGCTACGCCCCCGCAAGCCGGAGTTACTAACCCAACTGATGGGCCAACTCAACGACGCCCAAACCCAGGCCAAGGAAATCCAAGGCGTCGTCGAACGCCGACATGGGACCCATAGCTACTTCGAACGGCAACGGCCACAACGACCGTCCGACTTCTACGCCTTCCGCGACGGGGTGTTCATCTTCACCCAATCCGAAAGCGACTTGAAAGCCGCGCTGGACCGAGCCAACCGGGCTTCCCGCGATCAACCACCGGAATTGGTTCGTCGGTTAACGCAACTGGGGGTCGCCGATGCCGCCGCGATTCTGCTGCTGCAGCCACGGGCGCTAGATCGAGAACTGGCGGCCGTTCTGAAGAATGCCAAGCCCGAAGAACAACCCCTGCTGACCCAATTCGCCCAGCTTTGGAGTGCTGCCGAAAGTGTCGCCGTCTATCTGACGACGGACCACGGAGTGGAACTGGGCTTGGCCGCACACTTCCACCAGGAAAAACTCCCTCCCGCCGCCGCGAAATGGCTGGTGGGCGAACGAACCCCCTCAACCCTGTGGCGAGCTATTCCCGACAACGCCCTGTTCGCCTGCGCCGGCCACCTGCCCGCTCGCGATCTGTTCGATTTCTTAGGCCAGCTCCCCACCCACAACGGCCCTCCTCTCCAAAAAACCCTCGAGCAGACGTTCGGGCCAATCATCGGTAAAGACAAACTGCCTCAGGTGCTGCAAGCCCTCGGCCCCGATGCCGGGTTGTGGGCACTGCCCCCCGCCCCCGAGGCGAAGTTCCCGGTACTCGTTGGAGCCGTGCGCATCTCGGCCGAAGGTGAAAAAGCCGCTGTCGTCCACAAGGCACTGTTGCAATCGTTGGAGTACGGCTTCCAAACGGCCCGTATCACCTACAACGCCCAACACACCGACCAGCTCGAACTGCACGAAGAAACGGTCGACGGAGTGACCATCACCTCCCTGCGCGGAACCGGGCTACCCATCGGGGTGCAACCGTGCTTTGCAATCAAAGACCGCTACCTGCTGGTGGCGACTTCCCCCGCGGCGATCTCAGCCTTCACACCGCCGCCAGCGGACACAAAACCCGGCGGGGCGGTGTTGCTGGCCCGGATTCATGGCCCCAACTTGCGGCGGTATTTGAAGGATCACCGTCTGGACTTTGTGAAATTCTTCACATGGGCCGATCTGATCCCGCCAGACGCGGCCCCGGCACTGGGTGAACAATTGGCAACTCTGGGGCAAGCTCTTGAGTTGGCGGAACGGGTTGAGGTTTTTGTCCACGGCCAACCCCGTGGCTTCAAGCTTTTCATGCGGGTGAAAACGACCCAACCGCTGCGGAAGTAGTGGCACTCCGGTTGAAGGTCGCCGCGATGGCGCCATACCTCCGTAGGCGGGCTGACTCCATTTCCTGCTTTCAGCGACCCCCTGAGATCACACCGAGCGCCCCCTTGCTGTGGGCAAGCCGAAGGGATTTTCGAGCGACTGGCGAACAACCGTCACCTACGGTCGTGCCGAGCAGCCCCGCCGTGGGCCAGCGGGGGTTGGAGCAACGAAAGAGAATGGCGAGCAACTCTCCCAGCCCGCAGGAGCGGCTCCGCCGTGGGCCAGCGGGGGTTGGGGCAAGGGTCGCGGCGGCCGTGCAGTCTGTTGGTGATGGGCATGGACTTCAACCGGTGGCATGTTGATAGCGGTTGACGAGCCAGGTCTCGATTTCCACCACGATGAACACCCCCACCGCCACTGCCAGCACGCGCAACCATGCTGCCAACGGCATAGGGGCGGTGTGGAACGCGATATTCAGCACCGGAGTGTACACGATGAGGGCTTGTGTGAGCAGCATCGTGGCGATGCCGGCGAACACCCAGGGGTTGTTCCAGAAACCCTCGCCAAAGACGGATTGCCGCAAGCGTCGGCAATTCAGCAGGTAGGCCGATTGCACCAGGATGAAGACGCTCACGGCGACCGTTCGCCCCACAGTCAGTCCGTGCTCGGTCCCGGCCCATGGTCCGTATTCGGTTTCGTAGGTAAAAAGGCCAAACGCTCCGGCGAGCATGGCCAGGCCGACCAATACCATCCGTCGCAGCAATTCGGGCGTGATGAAGGATTGTTTCGGGTCGCGGGGTGGCCGGTCCATCAGCCCTGGTTCTTTGGGTTCAAAGGTCAGGGTCATGCCCAGGAAAATCGCTGTGGCCATGTTCACCCACAGCACTTGCACCGGGAGCATGGGCAGTGTGACTCCCAGCATGACTGCGACGAGAATAACGAGGCCCTGACCGAGGTTGGTCGGCAGCGTCCAGACGATGAACTTGGTGAGATTGTCGAAGACGCCGCGTCCTTCTTCAACAGCGGCGACAATGGAGGCGAAATTGTCGTCGGTGAGCACCATATCTGCGGCATCTTTGGCCACTTCGGTACCGGTAATGCCCATCGCAACGCCAATATCGGCTTGCTTGAGGGCGGGGGCATCGTTGACGCCGTCGCCGGTCATGGCGACGACGCTGCCATCGGCTTGAAGGGCTTTGACCAGGCGCAATTTTTGTTCTGGTGTCACCCGGGCAAAGACACTGGCGGCCGTCGCGGCGGCGGGGAGTTTCTCATCCGGAATCCTTGTGAGCTGTTGGCCGGTAATGACCGGGGGGTGACCGTCGATGCCGTCGGGATGGCCCAGCCCCAGTTGGGCGGCGATCGCGGCGGCGGTGGTGGCATGATCGCCGGTGATCATCTTGACGCGAATGCCCGCCCGGTGGCATTCCCGGACGGCGTGAATGGCTTCGGCTCGTGGCGGGTCGATCATCCCCTGCAAGCCGAGGAAGGTCAGGCCGGTCTGGACGTCGGCGTGGGAGAGGGTGGCTTGGTCGGGCGGCAGTTCTTTTTGAGCGAAGGCTAACACCCGTAAGCCCAACGCTCCCATTTCGTTGGCGACGGCATGAACTTCCTCCGGGTTGATGCCCGTACAGCGTTCGAGGGTCTTTTCGACCGAACCTTTGAGGTAGACGATCCGTGGCCATTCTTCGCCGGCATCGTGCAGGGTGGCCATGTACTGATGTTCCGATTCGAACGGTACCGCATCGATCCGCGGCAGTTCGGTCGCCAGTTTCGCTTCGTCCAGGCCGGCTTTCCGGGCCACCACGAGCAAGGCCCCTTCGGTGGGGTCGCCGTCAATTTCCCAGCGTCCCTCTTTTTGCACCAGGCGGCTATCGTTGCACAAAGCGCCACAACGTAAGCATTCGAGAACGGGGGTGATATCGTCGGTTTGTTGGTCGTCGGGGTGAATGGTACCTTCCGGGGCATAACCGGTGCCGGAGACGCTGAAGAGGCGGCCTCCGGCCCAGATCTTCTGCACCGTCATCTGATTTTCCGTCAGGGTGCCCGTTTTATCCGAGCAGATGATCGACGTACTGCCCAGCGCTTCGACCGCGGGCAGTTTGCGGATGATGGCGTGACGGGCGGCCATCCGCCGCACCCCCATCGCCAACACCACGGTCACTGCGGCCGGCAACCCTTCGGGGATCATGGCCACCGCCAAAGCGACCGCGGCGTGAAAAAGCAGAATGACATCCGTTTTGTGGACAAGCCCCACGACGAAGGTGAAGGCGGCAATCCCCAAAATGACGTACATCAACCACATGCTGAAGCGGGCGATTTCCCGGGTCAGAGGTGTGGCCAGTTCATCCGCGGTGCTGATGAGCCGTTGGATTTTGCCCACTTCGGTCCGGTCGCCGGTGGCCACCACAATCCCCGTGGCTTGGCCATAGGTCACCAGCGCCGTGGCGAAGGCGAGATTTTTGCGATCCGCCAGTGGGGTTTCGGCGGGCATTTCCTCAACGGCTTTTTCAACAGGCACGGATTCACCCGTCAGCGCCGCTTCCGAAACACGCAGGTCTTTGACCCGAATCAGCCGCACATCGGCGGGAACCTGATCCCCACTTTGCAAGAGCACCACATCGCCGGGAACCAACTCCGGTGATGGCACGCGCACCATCTGCCCGCCGCGGCGCACCGTGGCGGTGGCAATCATCGCCCGTGCCAGGGCATCAATGGCCTTGGCTGCCCGATGTTCCTGTAGCATTCCCACCAACGCATTGACCAACACGACGCCGAAAATGACTCCGGCATCGATGTACTCTTCCATCAACAGCGTCACAACCGTTGCCGCCAACAGGATGTAGATCAGCGGTTGGTGAAACTGCAATAAGAAGGTGACCAACAGGCCGTGCCGGCTGGACCGGGTGATTTCGTTGCGGCCGTACTGGGTCTGCCGCCGGGCCACTTCCTCCGGTGACAGCCCCACCGATGGATCAACTTTCCATTCTGCTGCCACTTGTTCAGCGGTCAGCGCATGCCAAGGGGGTGATGTCGCATTGTCGGCCATGATTCATCCGTGGGTCAATATTTCAGGTGTGGTCGAAAAAACGCTGGTGGGTCCCGACAGGTCTGGTGTTCACCAGCCGCCACTGTTGGAGATGAACAACACCAGAAAAAGCTGGTGTTCGGAGGATCGTGGGTGCTGAGGGAAAGGGGGCATGGCGGTTAGCTCGCGGTGGGGCGGCTGAGGAGGACGGGAACGCCGGCCCCGCGGACGACTTTATCTGCAACGCTGCCGAGGAGGAATTTCACAATCCCGCTGCGACCGTGGGTGGCTAGGGCGATGAGGTCGATGCGGTGGTCGGCGGCATCGGTCAGGATGGTCGTGGCGGTGGGCCAACCGGCCGCGACGTAGGTTTCGGCTCCGTGGAGTGCGGGATAACGCGACCGCACCGAGTGTAGATACGTTTGGGCTTCGCAGGCCCATTCTTGGACCACCGCGGGGCTGGGAGGGGAATAGAGCGTCAGTCCATCGCCACCGACGGGTACCGCGGGGGGAACCACTTCAAGCAATCGGTAGGTGGCGTGGGTCAGGGTACCGATGGCGATGGCCAGCGGGAGAATCTGTTCGCTGAAGGGAGAGCCATCGAGCGGCAGGAGGATGCGCTGGGGGGCCACATCGGCGGTCCAGTCGGGGGGATGATCACTGGGACGCACTAGCAGAAGGGGTACGGGGCTGCGCTGCATGAGGTCGGTAGCTACACTCCCAAGCCAGAAGCGGCTGAGCGGCCCGCGGCCGTGGGTGGTGAGAACGGCCAGGCTGGGCGAGGTTGTCGTCAGGTGATCGCAGATCGCCTCACTGATGCGGCCCTGCACGAGCGTGGCGGTGATGTCCAAGCCGGGGGCCGCCGCGCGGAGACGCTGGGCGACCTCTGTGAGGTAGTGGCGTGCTTGCTCGGCGGCCTGGTGATCGTCGCGCAGGGCTGTCACCAGGCTGCGTTCGGTGGTCTCGGGCAGTTGATAGACATGGATCATTTCGATTTTCGCACCGGCGCGCCGGGCCAGACTGAGAGCATACGGCAGCGCGAATTCACCAAACGGCGAGCCGTCCAGAGGGACAACGATCGACTGCAGCGTCATGGGTTGGCTCCGGCAGAGGACGGCGCGGGGGAAGAGACGGGGGGGGTACTCGCCGGCGCTGGGGCCATTGCGAGGAGTACTTCCGCCGCTTCATGGGCCGCATCGACAAACGGCATCAACAGCAGATCCGGCCCTAATCCCTGAAGAACTTCGGCATCGTGGGCATGATGCGCGGTGAGGGCGATTTTCCCCGTGTAGCCATGTTCTTTTACGGCCCGGAAGACCGCGATGTTCGTTTCCAACCGCGGTGCGGTACACACCACGAAGCGTGTTTGCCCCAGCGGCAGCGACGCAGCCAGTTCGGGATCGTCAGCATCGCCATATTGTGCCCAGTATTTATGTTTGTGCCAGGTCGCGATCACCTGCGGGTCGAAATCGACGCCCAAGACGCTCGCCCCGCGTTGCCGCAGCGCCCGGGCCATATTGTTACCATAGCGGCCCAGCCCCACCAGGATGAAGTCGACCGACACGGGTGGAGGTTCGTCGCCTTGTTCCCGGTGCGGGATCGATCGTTCAAACAGGGATAACCACGGGGCGAGCCATTCATACAGGCGGTGCGAATACAGAATCATATATGTGGACAGGCCAATGGTGATCAAACCCACCAGCGTGATCAGCCCCAGCGTCGGGGGGGTGATGTGCCCCAATTTAACTCCCAAAGCCCCAAGGATCAGGGAAAATTCACTGATCTGGGCAACGGTCAGGCCGGCGAGAAAACCCGTCCGCTTCCGGTAACCCATGTATCCCATGATCACCATCACAATGAGCGGATTGCCGATGAGCACAAACAGCGACAGCACCACAGCATCGACGGATTGCCCGCCCAGAAGCATCACATCCAGCCCGGCCCCCAATTCGATGAAAAAAAACAGGAGCAAAAAGTCGCGAAGACTGACCAAGCGCCCGCCGATGGCATCGCGAAACGGCGTCGAGGCTAGCGACACCCCGGCCAGAAACGCCCCCACTTCCTTGCTGAAGCCCAGGGTATCGCCCACACTGGCCAAAAGCATCGCCCACGCCACAGCAAACAGAATCAGCAATTCCTGCGCCCGCGCCATCCACCGCACCAGCCGCGGCAGAATAAAGCGCATCAGTACCGCCACCGCTGTGAGAAAGCCAACCCCCTTGATGGTCAGCAACACGCCATTGAGGATGGGGTTCGCTGTTTCCCCCGCAGCTCCAAACGCTGAAAGAGCGATCATCATCACCACCACGACCAGGTCTTGGACAATGAGAAAACCAACGGCGATGCGGCCATGCAGCGAGTCGATTTCCCGTTTGTCCGACAGGAGTTTCACGATGATGATGGTGCTGGAGAAAGTCAGGGCGACGGCGACATACACCGCCGAGATCACATCCAGCCCTAATGCTAAGCCAATCAAAAAGCCAACAACCGAGGTGAAAAGGACCTGGCCCAAGCCGGTGGCCAGCGCCACCGGCCCCATGGTGCGGATCACATGAAAATCGAGCCGTAAACCGACCAGAAACAGCAATACCGCAATGCCCATCCGCGCCAGCAGATCGATCCCTTCCTCAGGATGGGTGATGCCCAGACCCGCCGGACCAACCCCAATGCCCACCGCGATGAACATCACAATGAGCGGCTGTCGTAGCCACAGACCCACGGCCCCGGCGACACTGGCCAAGGCCAGAATGGCCGCGAATTGGTAAAACGGGTTCTGCAACAGGTCATCCATGAGCGTTCTCGACAGGAGAAGCGGCTTGGTCTGCTCGCCCAGCCGCCACCAGCGGAGCCCGATCCCATTCAACAAGCCAGCCGCTTGCGCCTAGCGACGGCTTTTGGGATGACGAAACGGCACCCACGCCCCGTTCTGCTGGCTGCTTTCAACACAGCGCGTGATAAACAGCATCCCCTCCACGCCATCGTAGATGTTGGGGTAGATCGTGTTGACGGTCTCAAACTTCGCGCCACTGGCACGCTGGATCATCGCATCGTAGGCGGCCGTGTAAATGTTGGCAAATGCCTCGAAGAACGCCTCCGGGTGGCCGCTGGGCAAACGACTGGAGGCTGTCGCGATCGCGCTGAGGTACGGACCGCCGTTGCGCGTGTAGATTTTGTGCGGCTCACCGTTTTTCCGCACGATCAGCTTATTCGGTTCTTCCTGATGCCATTCGACCGCGGCTTTCGTCCCATCAACCTCGATGAAAAGATCATTCTCACGACCATGCGAGATTTGACTGGCGGTGACTGTCGCCAACGCCCCATTCTCGAAGCGGACTAAGGCCACGCCGTAATCGTCCAAGGCCCGGCCGCTTTCAAAAATCTTCAACGAACACGACAATTCCTGCGGCCACAGCCCGGTGATGTAGCGGGCCAGATTGTACGCATGCGTGCCAATATCGCCGAAGCAGCCCGCCGCGCCGCTTTGCTTGGGGTCCGTCCGCCATTTGGCTTGTTTCTGATCTTGGGCTTCTAGCCGGGTCCGAAGCCAACCCTGGATATAGTTCGAACGAATCGCGTTGATTTCCCCCAATTCGCCATTGAGGACCATGTCGCGGGCTTGCCGCACCAACGGATAGCCGGTGTAGTTGTGCGTGACCGCGAACACCACCCCGGTTTTCTCGACCACCTGCAACAGCTCTTCGGCTTGCGCCAGGTTGAAGGTCAGGGGTTTGTCGCAAACCACATTAAAACCCGCTTCGGCAAAGGTTTTAGCGATCTCGAAGTGGGTGTGATTGGGGGTGGCAATGGAGACGAAATCCACTTTATCGGGCCGTTTCGCCTCCGCTGCGGCCATTTCTTGATACGAACCGTAGGCCCGATCGGGGGGAATGTCGTAATCCGGGGCCGAATCCTTGGCTTTCTTCGGATCACTGGACAGCGCCCCGGCGACCAGGACGGCCCGATTGTCGAGAATGGCCGCCGTGGCGTGGACACGGCCAATAAAGGCCCCGTGACCGCCACCGATCAGACCCATGCGCAGTTTCCGATTGAGAGGGGCATTGGTTGGCATCGCAGCAACTCCAAAAAGAAGGGTTTGCGTGCCGAGAATTCTAAGGAAGCGGCGCGGGGTGTGTCATCCATAATCCGCAAGCTCACATAATCCGCAAGCTCATCGGTTTCCGGCCGATCGCTTGTGCTGGTTGCCCAGGGGCTGGGAAAACGTCGTCGGCCAGCGACTGGTTCCCCCCCTTCGCCCGTACTGATTCTGTACACCCGCTATGGGGGTGATGCTAGACAATGCCTTGTTGCCGTAATTGGTCGATGGCGTCTGCATCTAAGCCCAGAACGCTGGTCAGAATCGCATCCGTTTGTTCCCCGAGCCGTGGCGGCATTTGCGGCGCGGCGACCGGTGCCCCGTGCAGGTGAATCGGGTTGCCGATCAGTTCCACCGGCTGGCCGGCCGGATCGTGGACCGTCACTTTCATCCCCCGAGCCAACGTTTGTGGGTCGCGGAAAACATCGGCGTAAGTGCGGACCTCGGCATGCGGTACGTTCGCCGCAGAAAGCCGCCGGGTCCACTCCGCGGTCGAAAACCGCTTCATGATGGCTTCGACCTGGGGTACCAATTCGGCGCGCCGTTCCACCCGGTGGCGGTTGGTCGCATACCGGGGGTCGCGGCCGAGGTCCGCGGCATCCGCCGCAGTGCAGAAAGCGCGCCATTGGCTATCGTTCCCGACATTCAACACCAGCCAGCCATCCGCGGTGGCGAACAGTTGATAGGGGACGATCTGCAAATGGGCATTGCCCTGCCGCGGCGGCACACACGCTTGCAAGGGTTTCTGACCGCGTGCCGATTCTGTCAGAAAGGCTTGCGCCACATTGACTTGCGCCGCTAAGGCACAATCCAGCAGGGCGAAGTCGAGGGCGTAGCCATGCCCAGTGCGGCCGCGGGCATGCAACGCGGCCACAATGCCATACGACGCATAAAGCCCTGTGAGAATATCAGCCACCGCAACACCGACCTTGTACGGCGGACCCTCCGGCGGACCCGTAATACTCATCAAACCACTGAGGGCTTGGATAGCAAAGTCGTAGCCCGGAACGTCCTTCATCGGCCCGGTGCGGCCAAATCCTGAGATCGAGCAAACGATTAAGCGTGGATGCCGCGCCAACAGTTGCGATGGCGTCAATCCGAGTTTTTCGGCACTATCGGAGCGAAAATTTTCGATCAACACATCACTTCGGGCCAATAACCGGTGCAGCAGGTCCTGGCCTTGCGGCGAAGCGATGTCGAGGGTCAGCGACTTTTTGCCCCGATTACACGACAGGAAATAGGCGGACAGATCCTGGAAGCCGGGCACATACGGTGGCCCCCAGCCGCGGGTGTCGTCGCCGCGGCCAGGGCGTTCCAGCTTGATCACCTCGGCCCCCAAATCGGCCAATAATTGGCCGCAGAACGGCCCGGCCAACACGCGGCTGGCATCGAGAACACGCACCCCATGCAGAAGCGGCACCGCATCCGTAGCGAATGGCCCCATGATGAACCTCCTGGCGGCATTCTACGTCGGCGTGCCATCAGACCCACCCGACCCGTTCTTTCCGCGGAGTCGGTTTTTCTGCGATCTTGTCACCACCTTGTCACCACACCGCGCAGTACGAAGCAATCGGAGTACGAAGAAATCGCCGTCCACCAGCGTGCTCGTGCGATCATGCCGGCATCAATGGTCCCGTCCGATGGCGAATTCTTCCTCCGCACCTAGCAACAGCGGGGGTGCCGGAGCACGAAGGAGGTTACGAGGTCGCCTCATCGCTACAAAGTCCGTTACTTCTTGGGGATCAGTTCGAGAGCCAGCAGCTTGCCATCACCTCGGACGTAAAGTAAGCCGTTGCTAACGACCGGAGCCGCCCAACAGGGATACTCCAAACCGGGCACTTCGTACTTGGAAATCTCCTCGTACTTCTCTGGGTTCACCTTGATGAGGGCCAACTCGCCATACTCGCTCAAACTGAGGAAGTGACCATCGATCAACGTCAGGCTGCAGCGTTTGGTGCGTCGCTGCCGCCAGCGGACTTCTCCAGTTTTGAGTTCGACACAGCGAATGTCGGCGTCTTCGGTATGCCGCCCACTGGAGCCATAGACAAAGCCATCGACATGAATCGGCGTGTTCCAGTGACACATCAGCGACTTGTCGAAACGGTCTTTGGCCGCGTCAGTCCAAATTTCTTGGGGTTTGCCACGACTCAGGTCGATGTAAGCGGCCCCCGGGCCGTAACACTCGGTGACGAGCACGGTATTGCCAACCACGACCGGGTTACTGGCATTGACGCTTTCTTCAATTTTGGCCCGCCATTTGTAGTGGAACGCGGTGGTACCGGTTTGCGGGTCGAAACCGAGTAGCCCACCGCGGGCAAAGTACAGCCCCAGTTTCTTGCCGTTGATCGTGGCGATGATGGGGCTGGCATAACTGGCCAGTTCGTCTCCGGCCGCATATTTGACGGCACCGGTTTTCTTGTCGAAGGCGACAATCGCCGTGCCGTTGGATTGCACATTACGAAAGTCGATCGGACGCGGGCCTTTCTCGCTGCCGCCCACCGGCAGAATGAGCAAGTCGCCATCAATCACCGGTACACTGCCCGCCCCAAAGAAGTTTTGGTGGACAAAGAATTTCGCGTGCGTGTCCACCCTCCAGATTTCCTGGCCGTTATTGGCATTCACACAACAGAGAACCCCGTCCGGACCGTGGATATAGACGCGATCGCCATCGACCATTGGGCAGGCCCGCGGACCAGGGTCGTAGCCGTAGCGGTCTTCGTATTGCGTGGGGTACTCGTACTTCCACAAAAACCGCCCCGTGGCGGCCTCGCGCGCCGTGAGGCGAATGTGGTCGCCAAAACGGTCGGCGTGAAACAACCGACCGTTGCTGACCACCGGAGCAGCGTAACCCAAACCCAACTCGCATTCCCAAACCTTCTTCAGACCGGTTTTCGGCCACGGAACTCGAAGGCCTTTCTCGGGGGAAACCCCGTTTTGGGTTGGCCCTAGGAACGTAGGCCAGTCTTCGCCGCGTGCGCTGGCAAATGGCACAATTATCGTCAACAATATCACAATTCCGTGCCGCATTGCCGATCCTTTCTGTCTGACTCATCCAGTGGGAAACGCCCTTGCAGTGGGAAACGCCATCATCGGAACCTGCGTCATCGACCGCCCACGAAAAGTCCCCCATCGAAGCCACTGAACGGGACGAACTCGATGGGTCGGTCTTTCAGGCGAGCGGTGTTGAAGATGCGGAGGGGGCTATTCTTCATCCCGTGGCCGGGAGCGGTCACCACGTGCTGGTTGGCTGTTACCCCCACACGGACGCCACCGCGGAATTTTTCATCATACGCTAGCCATTCGGCCAGTACGCGGCCGCGGGGGTCGAAGATACGGACTATCGGCGGGCTGCCGGCATCCAGACCCACGACCGGATGGGCTGAACCGTGGCCGGTCAGGTCGGCAGCCGCAATGTAAGCTCCGCCGCGGTATTTGTTGTCGATAACCGGGAATTCGGCGAGAACATCGCGGTTGCGACCGTTGAAAATCTTCACCACTGTGGGGGCGTTACCCGGCCCATTGACCGTCAGCAGATCGGGTGTGCCATCGGCGTTGACATCGCCCCACGCAATCCGCACACCACCAGTCACTTTTTGATCATGGACGAAGAAGCTATCAATCTCCTTGCCTTGGGCCAGATCGAAAACCTTCACATGTTGCGTGCCCTCGGCATTGACGGCCAGAATCGCCCGGCCATCGCGTTGGAGATTGGCACCAGCCACGAACAGACCACCTTTCCAGTTGTTGAACGGGATGAATTCGACCAATAAGTTGAGGTCGCGGCCGTCGTAGACGCGCACGGGGAGGGAGACCGGGGTGGTCGCCGGCCCCGGGGCGACGATCAATTCCGCAATGCCATCGCCATTGAGATCAGCCATATCGACCCGGACGCCGCCATCAAATTTCACATCGTACGCGAAAAAGTTGTAGGCCACGGTACCACGTTCATCGGCAAACACGGTAACGCGCGGTTGTGCCCCCCGGTCGGCCCCGACGGCGAAGGCGAAGGATTTCTCGGGTCCGAAGGGCGGCGGATGGACGCCCGGGGGGTACGGGGGCAGATTCAACACACTGCCCAGCCGCCGATGCAGGCCATCGAGCCGGGCGGCCTGCGTTTGAATCGGTGCGGGCAATGGTCGCAGGCGGGTCAACAAGGTCGCGGCCTCGGCCCAGCGCTGGCCCATCGCGGCGTAGGTGCGTTGGATCAACGTGGTCTCCTCATTGTCGCGCACGCGCCGCGACAACAACCGGGCTTCGCGAGCGTAGCCCCCGAGGGTACGCTCGAGCGTCCGGTCGTTGCCGCCCACCAGTTCGCCCACCAGATTCCGCAATTCCTCCGCGGTATCGTCGAGGGTATCCCCCAGGCGGATGAGGCGGCGTTGGCTGCGGACTGGGTCGTTGTCGCCGGTCCCTAAAGCGACTGCCAATTGCTGATAGGCGGTATCGGCTCGCCCCAGGGCGGCGGCGGCAGCCGCACGGGCCGCCGCATTCTGGTTGATCGTCGCCGCCAGTTGCGTTAGCGCCCGCTCGACTTCCGCCAACGCAGCCAACAGTTGCGACCGGTTCCCCCCGCGGCGAATGAGCTGATCCAGCTCCAGTGTTTGACGTATGGCATTCTCGATGTGAGCATTGATCGCCGTTCGCACTGGAAGCGTTAGCCGAGCCGTTCCGATATCGGTTTTGACATTCTCCAAATCGAGCAGAAGCTGCCCGCTCCAACGGCTCCAGGCCGACTGCTGAAATTGCTCCGGTGTTGTGCCGAATGACGGAAACTGCACCAGCGGCGGGTTTTTCCCCTTGGGTTGTGCGGCGACCACCACCACGGCCATCAGCGACCCGCCGATGGCTATTGCCCAACGCAGCGCCATAATCTTGCCCCTGTGGCGAAGGCGAAGCGAATCCCACTTGCGGACGATTGTACGCTGTCCAACGAGGAGAAAACATCGCCTGAACGGTTTCGGCATCTACAATTCGCCTCAACCATGGCCCTGACGATATTGAGGTGGTTATGATGCGTGCCCGTCAAGCGATCATCCGCGAAGCTTTTCAGACAGAAGTTCGGGAGGTCGAACTTCCCGATCCGGCCCCCAATCAAATTTTGGTGGCCGCTGAATATTCGGCCATCAGCGCGGGAACCGAACTGGCCGTCTACACCGGGACGCACCAATGGCTGAAAGACCCCCTGTTGCCCGATTGGAAATTCCCCTTCCGCAGCGGTTATTCGGCGGCTGGGCGTGTGCTGAAAGTGGGCCGGGACTTCCCCGGCGGATGGGTCGAGGGGGATCGTGTCAGTTTCCCCGGGAATCATGCCTCGGCGGAATTGCTGACGCTGGGTCATGAGCGTTGCCGTATCTGGAAGCTACCCAACAACTTAAGTTTCGAGAAAGCGGCGACCGCCTGCATTGCCCGCTACGGCCTGGGGGCAGCGATCCGGGCGGGGATTACCCTTGGCCGCAGTGCGGCGGTTTTGGGGTTGGGGATCATCGGGCAATTCGCCCTCCGTTGCCTGATCGCCGCGGGAGCCAGCCCCGTGGTTGGAATCGACGCCGTAGCCATGCGCCGACAAGCCGCCCAAGCCGCAGGGGCCGATCATGTCATCGACCCCACCCGCGGCGATGTGAAAGAGCAACTCGCAGACTTTCTCGGTACACGTGGAGCCGAAATCGTCGCCGACGCCACCGGCATCCCCGACGCGATTCCCACCGCAATGAGCCTCGCTTGCGATGCCGGGCAAGTCATCGTTGTTGGCAGCCCCCGCGGACGGGCCAAGGAAGTCAACTTCTACGACGATCTCCACCGCCGCTACCTGGAAGTGACCGGTGCGCATGGCAACATGCTCTTTGAACCGGCCCATACTCGCCTGGCTGGAGCGTGGACTATCGACAAAGCACAACAGTGGCTCCTACGGCAACTGGCCCGCGAGCGGCTCAGCCTCGCCGGGCTGATCACGCACACTATCACCCCCGAACAACTCGGCACCGCCTACGAAGGGCTGCTCAACGACAAAGAACACTATCTCGGCGTATTGGTGAAATGGGTCTAACCGACTGCGAAATCCTTCCGCCGCGCCTCTCTGGGCCACCGGCGGGTACGCCAAGGAAGGCAATCACGGTGTGGCACGGTGCTGGCTAGGAAAGCTCGGCCTAGGCCGCTGCCCGGTCGACTAGGCACCCACAACGATCAACGATACCGAGTCGAGAACCTTGGAGAAGCAACCTTGGGGAAGCTCGGCCCAGGCCGCTGCCCGGTCGAAACCCGGGAGCCTATCGGAAGTAAGACGATGGTTAGCCCTGTTGTCGCCAGTGCATGCCGCGGCGCGATCAAACCGGGTCAACCGCGGCTTGCGAAGACGCTAGAAGCCAACGATTCTGAAGCGCTGGCGATCGGGCTTGGAACTGCTTGCGGTCTGAATGTCCCCGGCCTGGGGCCGCCGGGCCGGGGATGGACGTTGCACCACCACCGCCGCCGTTCTCAATCCCGTTGTTTGGGGAACGGGAATTGTGGGATCAGCTTGGTTATGTCGAAGGGTTCCCCAGTCAATTCCTTCCACGCTTTCTTTTGATCGTCGTCGAGCAGTTCTTCCACTTTGGCCCACATTTCTTTGCGGAGTTTTTCGATTTTCTTACCCACTTCGGCCATTTTCTCTTGGTCGAATCCGCCCATGAAGGCGTCCTGGAAGATCGCCCGGCTTTCTTTGGTGAAATCGGCATTGATGCCCTTAATGCCGCTCTTTTGCGAATCGCTCAGTTTCAGCGTTTCTTGGACTTCCTTCATGATGGCTTTTTGGGCTTCACCCACAGGGAAGCCGAAGCCGCCTTTGCCGCCGACTTTGGCCTCGGGATCGTTGAAGACGGCAAAGCCCATTTGCTGAATGGTGATTTGTTTGATCCGTTTCTTTTGCTCGGCGGTGAGGGTCTCATCCACGATCTTTTTGATTTCGGCGTTGATCTTTTCGCCTTTTTCCCGCATTTCGGTGAACTTTTCCTTGTCAAACTTGCCGCCGGCGAAGGCCTCCCGCCATTCTTTCATCATTTCACTTTGTTTTTCCGAAGCGACTTTGAATTTTTCTTTCTGCGCCTCGGTCACTTTCAATTCTTCCTGTAACTCTTTGTTGTTGAGGACCAACAGGCTGAGGTCGCCACCGAAGCCGAAGTTGAACCCACCCCCCGGTTGGGCAGCCACTACACTCACAATACCCGCGGCCAGCACCGCGGCAACAACACACCGAATGGCACGCATGCGAGTTCCTCACATCAGCAGGAAAGGGATAGGGTCTGTACTTCCGACGCCCGACCGACGGGCACGGTTGCTGCCATCGTTACGCACCAAGCGTGAAATGGGAATGAGAAAATGAAAAAAACACTGTCCGCGTGGGCAAATCGCGGACAGTGGCCAACGGTTTGTTACAATCCTGTGACGCCAGCGCCATCGCCGTTACAATGGCGTGACACAGCCACCCGGACGCGGTCGCCTTTAGTCGCGTTGCCGTGGCTGGCGCGGTTGCGTCAGCTTGCTGATGTCGAACGGAGCGCCGACCAATTCCTTCCAGGCTTTCTTTTGGTTGTCATCGAGGGTTTCTTCGATCTTGGCCCACGTTTCGCTGCGGAGTTTTTCGATCTTCTTGTTGGCTTCAGCGACTTTTTCAGGATCGGGCTGTTGTTGTTTGCCCTTGCCAAAGCCAAAGCCGATGCCGGCTTCGCGGCGGATTTCCCCGCTGGTGCGGTTGAACTCGGCGGTCAACTCTTTAATGCTGTTCTTTTGCGAATCCGTCAAATTCAGGGCGCTTTGCACTTCCTTGATCAATTCGCGTTGAGCTTCGGTGGGTCGGAAGCCGAAACCACCACCGCCTTTGCCACCGCCACCACCCTTGGCGTTGGGATCATTGAACACATTGAAGCTGAGCAGTTGAATGCTGATTTGTTTGAGGCGTTTCTTTTGTTCGGCGGTGAGGGTTTCATCGACAACTTTGCGGATTTCCTCGTTGAGTTTGGTGCGCTTTTCGTTGATTTCGGCGAATTTTTCCTTGTCGAACTTGCCACCGCCGCCGAAGGCCTCCCGCAGTTCTTTGGCGAACTCGGCTTGTTTGTCGGCCAATGGTTTGAATTTTTCCTTCTGTTGGTCGGTGACCTTGATTTCTTGCTGCAAGTCGGTGTTGGTTAAGACGGCATTGGTCACATCCAGGCCGCCGAAGCCGAAGCCGAAGCCCGGCCCCGGCTGAGCCGAAACGAGAGTCACCATCCCAGCAGCGAGCAAAGCTGCCACGAAGCAACGGATCGCACGCATGCGAGTCCCCCTTTGAGGAGAGGTTGGATCGGACACCGCGCCCGGTCGCCCGCGCAACCGGTGGGTTGTTGACATCGTTACGCGCAAGGCGTGAAAGTGGAATGAGAAATACTAGGAAGTGTACGAAAAAACGAAACCCGCGCGGGTGGTCGCGGGTTAAGTGTTTACGCCCTACTCTTGTCTAACGCGGACCATTGGGGCGGACCGCACCTCCCGGGGGAACACCCGGCCCAGGCGCGGCTGGAGCTTGCTGAAATTTCCACCCGTCGGGGACCTTACTGAACTTGAAAACCTCGGCCGTAATATTCGGAATATCCACCTTCTGTTCACTCAACGTCCATAGCTCGGCATCGCCATTGGGCTTCAGCAGGTACACCTGCGCTGGCAGATAGGCCACCGCGGCCGTGCGCGGACCGGGGCCAAACAGGGCCATGCGTAGATGTTGGAATTCGCGCTGATCGGCGGGCCGCCGCGGCTTGATGTCCAAGTAAATGTAGTTGTCGTCGGTCTTGAACAAAGTGATGTCGAAGCGTTCTTTAATGTCTTTGGCCTTCATACCGGCAAGAAAGTCGAGCATCAGATTATCGACCCCCTGCTGTTGCTGCGAAATCGGGATTTCCGTGACCGTTTTTTGCACACCGTTGTAGGCGTAGATGGCTTTGCCATCGCAGATGTAGGCTTCGTAGTCGAGGGGGTCTTTCTTGCCGTCGGCGTTGATGCGGTCGATGCGGAGGATGGCGTATTTGGGTTTCATGCACAGCACCGAGCCGGTGTATTTGGTGTCTTTCTTGAACAGGGCATCGGTCCGTTTGAGTTCAATGTGTGTGTGGAAGTTGATCACTTGGGCCATTTTCTTTTCCCATTCGGCCAAATGGGCGTCGAGTTTGGGATCGGCTGGGGTCGTCGGCCGCGGACCCGGCGGGGCCGGTGGAGCCGCGGGTGGCTGTTGCGCCACACTGATGGTTGCGCCGATCAGCAGTGCAGTGAGAATCCACCCGGCCGTACGCATATCACCACCTCCTGATGTGCGGGGCACGCTTCCGCGACGTCGCCTTATAGCGTTGCGACGTCGCCTTATAGCGTTTGTCGGCAATAGGGAAAAGACCGGTTGGCGAGGAAAGCTCCCGCTGCCCGGCAGGTATACCATGACCGGCAGGTATACCATGATTGGCAGAGGAAGTGTCGGTTCGGGCGCGGAGGGTGGCCGTCGGGTTCCCGGCGGGGGTTGGTCCGGAGGGCTTGTAGCAGGTGGGTAGAATGCCCATAGTGAGCACAAGCGGTAAACGGGCGCATTGCCGCACGACGGGGCGGTACAATTTTATCATGGCGGAGAAAACCCAGATTCGCATTGTGGCCGGTTCGCTCCGGGGTCGCAAATTGACGGTGCTTGTTCATCCGGGGATGCGACCCACGCCCCAGATGGTCCGCGAAGCGTTCTTCAGCATTTTGGGCAACGCGATTCCCGATCGCGAGTTCTACGACATTTTTGCCGGAACAGGCGTTGTGGGGATGGAAGCGATCAGCCGGGGGGCCAAAGCCGCTCGGTTCATCGAGAATGATCCCCGGCAGGTGGCGGACATTCACAAACACGCCACGGCCTTCCGCATTGCCGAGCAAACACACGTTATCAAAGCCGATGCTTACCGCTGGGCGCAACGCTGGGTTCCCCCCGCCGAACCGGTCAACCTCTTCCTCAGCCCACCCTTCCCCGATTTGAGTGAAAAAGCCGAGGAATTCCTCACGCTTGTTCGTGAACTTCTGCACAAAGTCGCCCCGGAATCGGTTCTCACCATCCAGGCCGAAGACGGGTTCCCCCTCCACCGCCTTCCCGAACCGGAACAATGGGATGTTCGCACCTATAGCCGCAACCGGCTGTTGATCCGCGTCAAAGGAGAACCGCCAACCACCCCGAGCACCCCTTCGACCTGAGCCGGCTCAAGGCAGTTTCACAGCGCGAAAATCACCGCAAAAGCAAGGTTCATGCGGCATGGCTGGTATTTGACATGGTTGGTATTTGAAACGACCATCCGCCATCTGAATCGCCATCCGCCATCCGTCAGCCGACCTTGGCGGAAAGGGGCTGAATCGCCTTCCGCCATCCGTCAGCCGCTCTTGGCGGAAAGGAGGCTGAATCGCCCTATCCACGACGCCTGCGGCTTTTCCATACCCAGCAACCTGGTAGACCGAGGGTGATGGAATGGGGACTGAATCGCCATACCCCCGACGATCGCCCCCTTCCGATCATCCGCCACCAGCAGGGTTGAGACTCTCGCAGAAACAGGGACGGAATCGAGTTCAAGCAACCCCCTCGGATCATCCGCCGCCAGCAAGGTTCAGACCGCAGCGCCGGAGGATGTTGGGGACGTACAATAGCGGCATGTTCTTGTCGTGGTTCCGCCAGCGGCGTCGGCAGAAGTTACTCGCCGAACCCTTCCCCCCATGGTGGCTGCCGCATCTGGAACGCAATGTGGGGCACTATCCGCGGCTGGCTGCAGCGGAACAAGCCCGTTTGCGCGACATCATTCGGATTTTGATTGCCGAAAAGCAGTGGCTGGCCCGCGGTGGGCTGCTGAGTGTCACGGAAGAAATGATGGTCACGATTGCGGCCCAAGCGGCCTTATTGCTGCTGGGAGCCGAACGGGGCTATTTTCCGCGGGTCAAGCGGGTGGTCGTTTTCCCCACCGAGTTCCGAACCCCGGTGGCTGGCGACGATTGGGAAGACGACTTCCTCTCCGATATTCCCCACGCGGGGCAAGCGGTCGATCGTGGCCCGGTGTTGCTCGCGTGGGATGAGGTCCTTCACGAAGGGCGCAACCCGCAGGCCGGCTTCAATGTCGTCGTTCACGAATTTGCCCATCAACTCGATTTTGTCGAGGGATTAGCACTAGGAACACCCCACCTAGGCCAGCGCGACCTCGAAACCCGCTGGAAGTATGTCCTGGCGGTGGCCTTCGCCGATCACCGCCGCGCCATCCGCCAACAGCACGAACCGACCTTCTTCACCCCCTATGCCGCGGAGAATGAAGCGGAATTCTTCGCCGATGCCACCGAAGCGTTCTACTGCCGGCCAGGAGATTTGAAAAAACTGTACCCGGCGATTTACGAATTGCTGGCAGCGTACTATCGCGTCGATCCGCTGACCTGGTGGAGCGACCAATCGGGTGAAGGTGAAGAAAATGCCGAACGCATCCGAGTGTAACGGCCTGCGTCAGACAGCCCGCGGGTGAAGGTGAAGAAAACGCCGAACGCATCCGAGTGTAACGGCCTGCATCAGACAGCCCGCGGTCGTTCGGTGGCTCCGTTGCCAGGACTCCGTTGCAAGAGCTTCGACGAAACATCGCATCGCTGGGCCTTCAGTCATGCGCTGTTGATCCAGGAGACCGATGGTTGCGAGGGCTGCGACGAAACGTGGCATTTGTTGGATGGTCGATCGGAACCGTGGTCGTTCCACTATCTCGTGTAGTACACGACTGCCCCGGCGACCGACCCCCAACACTGTGGTACGCTTCGGACCCTGTGGCCAGCCCCACGGCCCCCATCGCTGGCCGAGGTCTGCGGCGGTATGCCAGCGGAACGGGGAGTGCGAAGCCCTGACGAGTTGTGCCGGGGGAATGTTGCGTGCCCATTCGGGTTGAAGAAGGATGAAAAAGCCGTGAGTGTTCCTATGTTCCGAATTGGCCATGGTTTCGGCGTGACATTTTCCGGGCAAGATTGCTCTATCCGTCGACATCCACCTCTCAGGATCACGGCCCTTGCGAGTGGCCAGCGCCGCGGTTCTGCTGGTACCAAATACGTCACGAGTCACAAATTTCTGGCAATTCGGCAGCCGCTGTGCCTTCCTGAAAGCCGGTTGATCAGCTAAGGTATCATCAGTCCGCTGGTGTTTTCGATTGTCCGCCCACGAGGCTTCAGGATGGGTGTTGATACGGCCACCAATACGACACGTGTGACGTTGTTGCATCGCCTCCATCAAGACCCTCAAGACCAACTTTCGTGGGCGGAATTCGTGCGTGTGTATGGTCCGGCCATTCGCGGCTGGCTGACCCATTGGGGTTTGCAGGAAGCCGATGCCCAAGATGTCGCCCAGAACGTTCTGTTACGACTGACCGCGAAACTGCCGCAGTTCAAGTACGACCCGAGCAAAAGTTTTCGGGCGTGGTTGAAAACTCTCACCCATCATGCCTGGCACGATTTTATCACGGAAGCCGGGCAACGGACGCGCGGCAGTGGCGACAGCAGCGTTCTGGATCAGCTGCAATCCCTTCAAGCGCGGGAAGACCTGGCGAGCCGCGTGGAGGCCATGTTCGATAAAGAATTGCTGGAGATCGCTCTTTTGCGGGCCAAAGAACGTGTCGCGGCGACCACTTGGCTGGCCTTCAAGCTGACCGCGCTCGACGGCATCGCCCCCCAAAGAGTGGCCGATCAGTTGGGGCTGCGCGTCTCGCAGGTGTATCTGGCCAAGCATCGGTTGCAAAAGCTTGTGCAAGAAGAACTTCGGGCGATGGATAGCGATCAGGCCGCCGGCGAGGGCTAATCGCTCGGGACGACAGCGCCATCAGCCCGCCCGGCTAGCCACCGTAGCTGCGCTGGGTTGGCCGAAGCACTGATCCAACGAACCGAGCCATCGGCAAAGCTAAAGAACACGCCCTCCCCATGACGCGAGCGATAGGCCTGGGGGGCGGTGCCAAAGAGCCGCGATTCACCGTCGTCGAGCCACCACATCACGTCGCTGATCTGCACCACGCCGTTGGGGTTCCCCGTCATCCCCGCCCAGATCGCCGCCCGCCAGCGTTTCGCTTCATCAAACAGGCATTCGCCGACCAGCATCGTGTGCGAAGTGCCGTCGGTGATGTCCAGGATGCGCGTACGGCTGTTGAGGTACATGATGCCGCCGTAGTCGATGTCCATACGAGTTTCCACGAAGGAATAAGGGCCGCAGACGGCATGATAGTTCGAGCTGGCGTGTTGGTTGCGCAGTGGGTTCAGTTCGGGGGCTCCATCGGCGGGGCAGAGGAAAATTTTGAGCACCACTTGGCTGAAGCCCCCGGGAACATCGGTCGCTTGCACCGACGTGCCACCGCCGCCGAAGCGGGTTCCGGTGGCGATGCCCAATTGGCGGAAGAGCGGTTCTTGTTCGATAAACGGCAGCAGGTAGGCGCCCCAGCCCCAGGAACCGCCAAAGTCGGGGCCGGCAAACGCGGGGGGAAACCGATCGTCATTCACCTGGGCGTACGAGTGCAGACCCAGGGCTTGTTGTTTGAGGTTATTGCTGCACCGCACGCGGGCCGCGGCTGCCCGCACCTTCTGAATGGCTGGCAGTAAAAGCCCGATCAACACGGCGAGAATCGCAATCACCACCAACAGTTCGATCAGGCTGAAGGCTCGGCGATGCGAACTGACCATTGGCGTTTCTCGCGAAAAAAGAGGCGAATCTTACCCTGGTGTCTGCTATCTAAACGGTTGATAGACCAGCCAGGTTGGCTGGATCGCTACAATTTTCTCAGTCTCCTGGTGGTGACTTCATCATCCATGCCCGCGACCAGCACTATGCCGCGCGACCCCTATGAAGTCCTTGGTGTGTCTCGTTCCGCCACCGCGGAGGAGATCAACAAGGCCTACCGCAAGCTGTCCAAAAAGTATCACCCCGACCGCAACCCCGGGGATAAAGAAGCCGACGCCAAATACAAGGAAGTCCAGGCCGCCTACGACATTTTGGGCGATGAGAAGAAGCGGGCGCAGTACGATCAATTCGGGTTTGCCGGCCCCCAGACCGGGTTCAGCGGTGGCCAGGCCGAAGGTTTCCCTGGTGGTTTTCCGGGGGGGTTCTCGGGCGGATTTCCAGGGGGCTTTGCGACCGGGCCGGGTGGCGTGCAATTCGACCCAGAAACGGCCCAGCAGTTATTCGATCTGCTTGGCGGCCCTGGCGGCGTGGACTTGGGCGAGTTTTTCGGCACCCCACGACGCAAAAGCCGTGCCCGCAGCCGCCGCGTCGAGCCGATCGAAAGCGAAGTGGTTGTTCCCTTTATGGTCGCTGCCACCGGTGGCACGGTTTCGCTCGAAATCGACGGCAAACGCATTGATGTCAAAGTGCCCGCGGGGATTGAGGAAGGCAAGAAACTGCGCGTTCCAGCCGAAGCGACCGGCGCTGCCGACGTTCTGCTACGGGTGAAGATTGCCCCCCATCCCTACTTCCGCCGCGACGGTAACGACATCTACCTCGAAGTGCCAATTTCCTTGGCCGAAGCGGTTCTGGGGGCCAAAGTGGATGTCCCCACGCTGGATGGTACCAAACTGACCGTCACCGTGCCACCGGGCACCTCCGGCGGCAAGAAACTCCGTCTGCGCGGCAAAGGTATCGCCGGCGGCGACCAATACCTGGTCTTCAAAGTGGAAGTGCCCCCAGGGCCACTCGACGACACCAGCCGCAAGCTGATTGAAGAATTCGCCCGACGCAACCCGCACAACCCCCGGGTTCATGGACCCTGGGCATAACGGGCCAACCCACACCAGCTAGGCTCCCGAACAGTACATGCCAGAAGGCTCCCGAACAGTACATGCCAGAGCCAATCCAGGTTGGCCCACGCGCCCGGCAGCGCAGGAGTCAATGCGGTGAAATTCACCTTCCCCAAAAGCCATCGGCTACGCAGTGCCGCGGACTTTGAGCGCTGCTATGCGCGGAAACGCTCCGTTTCCGACAACGTGCTGATCGTGTATGCCTGCGAGAATGGCTTGCCGCATCCGCGGTTGGGCTGCTCGGTGTCGCGAAAAATCGGCAACGCCGTGGTTCGGGCACGCTACAAGCGGTTGTTTCGTGAAGCCTTTCGCCTCACACAACACGAACTGCCACCCGGTGTTGACCTGATTCTCATTCCCCGCCCCGGACCCGAACCGACGCTGCCCACCCTCCAAGCGTCGCTTGTCAAACTGGCCCACCAAGCGGCCCGGAAGCTCGCGCCGCCCGCCTCCAGCGGACAAAACCCCGTCGCCCAGCCTCAGCCCAGTCAGCCCAGCGCCCACACGCTCGCCCCGTCTCCAACACAACCGCCTGCAGGCCAACCTAAGGCCGAAACGCCCCACCTTCCCAGGGAGGCACCACCGTGAATGCACTCCGTTGGTTATGGCACGGACCCGCTGTCGCCCTCAGTGGTCTCCTGATTCTGCTGGTTCGCGGCTATCAGAAGCTCATCCGACCGCTGTTGCCGCCGATGTGTCGCTTTTATCCCGGCTGCAGCGAGTACTTCATTCTGGCCGTCC
>JANWYJ010000100.1 GCA_025055115.1 Gemmata sp. | reverse complement strand
TTGGCGCATGCCGCCTGCGTTTCTCCCTTCTTGTCCAAGCTGAACCGCGAGCAGCCGCAGCCCCCTACAGTTTGCCCAGACCGAACGGATTCGCCACCTGCTGCCGCCTGAACAATTCTTCGCGCTGCGGTTGTAAAAATGACAAGGCGCAATTTCTTCCCGATCCAACGTGACCAACAATAGAGACACCAGTTCGCGATACGCAGCCGCCGCACGCGACACCGATGAGGTTCCCCATGGTCATGCATCTGTCACGGTTTTCACATCCCCTTGGGCTGTGCGGGGTTATCGGGGGGGCATTATTGGTCGCTTCGGCTGCCGGTTGGCTTTGGGCTGCTCAGCCGCGACTGGTCCCCGTCGGCGGTTCGGAACCGTCGCGGCCGAGTGAGGAAGTGCCGACCTCATCCGCCAACGCGGCGACGATCTCGGATGTGACGCTGGCCACGGCGATTTTGGCCGCCCTCGACGCCGACCCTGTGTTGAAGGATGTCAACGTGGTGGTTAGTGTCGTGGATCGGAGCGTTGTGTTGGGTGGTCCGGTGGCGAACGAAAGTCTGAAGAAGCGTCTGGAAGAATTGGTGCGGGCAGTTCCCGGTATTGCATCGGTACGCAACACGTGCTTTGTTCATAGCGAACCGGATCGGTTGCTGCGGGCGGTTGCGACACGATTAAAGCCCGACGCCACCGCCAGCGAACCAGCGCCACTGCCGGGAGTAGCCCTAGCCCCCACGGCAGCGCCCGGGTATTTGCCGCCACCATCCCCCCTCGTGGTCACCGATACGATCGCGGAGACAACTACGCCCCAAACGGTTGTGGTGCAGAAACCTGCGTTGCCGCCTGGGTTGGTCGGGGGAGTTTTGGGCGCGCCGGTAGTGCCCCATCCGACCACTGGACCGCGGTCGCCGTCCGCCCCACCGGCGCCCGGTTCGCTCACCAGCACGCCTCCTTCCCGACCCGCCGAGGTCGCGGCCACCGTGCAGGCCCTGCGTCAAGCGAATCCCCGTTTTGCCCATCTGACCGTCGAAGCGCAGCCCGACGGCGGATTGTTCATCCGCGGATGGAGCGCCAAACCTGCCGATGTCTGGGATTTCGCCGCCGAACTCCGGAAAATTCCAGGAGTTACGCATATTGCGGTCGATCCTGAATTGGTCAAGTAATTCTCGCCGACGACTGGGTGACGCAGCGACTGGCGGATGTACAATCAATCGGCAGGAGGCCGGGGTATGCGCGTATTAGTCGTCGCCGACATTCACGGGAATCGTGCGGCGTTAGAGGCGATTCGGGAACCGTTTGATGCCTGTTTATGCGTTGGCGACATCGTCGACTACGGCCCTGAGCCAGCCGCCTGTATCGAGTGGGTGAAAGCCCAGGCCACTTATGCCGTCCGCGGCAACCATGATCATGGTGTCGCCCAGAATGTGGAAATTCACGGCACCGGCGGCTTCCGCTATCTCACCTCCGTCACCCGACCGCTCTCAATTGCTTCAACCACCCCGCAACAACGTCGGTTCTTGGCCGACCTGCCCACGTCACGCATGTTTTGGCTCGGTGGCAAGCGGTATCTGTTGGTTCATGCCACCCCGCGCGACCCAATGGATGAATATGCCCCCCCCGACCCGGAATTCTGGAAACCCCGACTGGCTGGACTGAATGTCGATTATGTGATTGTCGGCCACACGCACATCCCGTACACGCTCCAAGTCAATGGAACACGGATCATCAATCCGGGCAGTGTCGGTTTGAGCCGCGATAACGATCCCCGTGCGTCCTATGCCATTATCGATGGCGACGAAGTCCAACTGAAACGCACGATTTACCCCATCGACCAGACCCTGCGCGCCGTTGAGGCAGTCACAACCGACCCTGTCGCTCGGCAGATGCTCAGCGATGTGTTCCGCACCGGCTGCTTACCCACCCGATGGCAGAAAAACGGCCACACCAACGGCACCACAGCCCACTAGCCGCACCAATTCCCCTTGCACGACAGCTCCACGGTGGTATATCGGCGGCGGAAAAAACTTCGCAGAGTCAAGGGGATCACGACGATGCGGGCCCTCGTCGCACTGCTCGCGGCTTGGACGGCCACCGGCTGCTATCACGACAAATACGGCCTCTACGAACCGCCCAAAGACGAATACGTCCTGCCACCCGATGAAGCTCGTTATAACCTGCCAGAAACCGCCACCTATCGCGCTGCGCCAAAACCCAAGCAGGAAGATACCCTCATGAATCGCGCTCGCGGCGGACCCACCGGACCCATTCCCCCCATCAACGGCCTCGGTGGCTTGTAATGCGCCGCGATCGGCAGCCGTTTGGCTGTATCAAGCCGGCGCAACTCTAGCGGTTCAACCGAAAGGGCAGATTGAAACGATCATCCGCGAATTGCGAATTGGAGGAGCGCGGCGACGCACCGATTCTGTTTGCTGTGGCGCGCGTAGGGGTGGGGGGTGTCGCGGCGTGGGCTTCTTCCACCAAATCTTCCCCAACTTCCCTGTGACGACGACGATTCACAGATAGGCTGTGCCGCGGCGCGGGCTGTAGACCCACACGCAGCGGCCAGCTCCGGGGTAGGGGAGCGTCGTGGTGCCGCGCAACGTGTGGTTACTGGCGTGGGGGGGCCTGATGGTCGCTGCGTTAGGAGCGACGGCCGGGCCGGGCTTATTCAAAAAACGGCCCGATGCGACCCGGGTTCCCACACTGATGGAAACACTCTCCGCCGACCCAGACGAGAAGAAACGCCTCGCAGCGGCCGAGGAACTGGGCCGCGCCGACTCGCGGTTATATCCGGAAGTCGCCGCCGCGTTGGTGCTGGCGCTGCAAAAAGATTCTTCCCCCGCCGTCCGAGCCGAAGCAGCGTATGCGTTAGGGCAGTTGGGGCAGGTTTTTGCCCTCGCCGGACAAGCTCTCGAAGAAGCCGCCGACCGTGATACCTCCTTCTCCGTTCGCCTCGCGGCCAGGCGAACGCTGTGGGAATACCACCTAATGGGCTACCGCGGGGCGAAAACACCCGACCACGGGCTGACTCCCACGGACGAACCCCCCTTGGCCAGCCCCCCCGGCCCACGCAACGCCGCGGCGATCGTCCGAACTGCGCCACCGACTCCCCCGACGGCCCAACCACGCCTCCCCGCTGGGCCGGAGCGTTCGGTTGCGATACCACCGGTGCCGGTCGTTTCCCCCCCCTTGGGTCCACGGTTGTTCCGCTCCATGGGGAATGAGCTATTGGCTGGCTCGCGGCGAACGGCCACGCCACCACCACCGCCGGCAGCCTCCCTTTCCAGCCCACCTCCCGTATTGAACCTGACCCACGAACCACCGTTGGCACCGCAGCCGATCGCGCTGCGGCCCCCGGTGTCGCAACCGGTGTTGTTTGTTCCGCCCCCCACCCTCCCGGTACGACCCGAATTGCCCGAACTGCCGCAACGCGATTACATCCCCCGCTTGCCACCGTTGCCGTGGGAACCTACCGATCTGCCACCCATCGTGCCCGACCCCGAAGCGTCTCCACTGCCCGTGGTGAAGCCGGCACCCGCAGCATCGTTTCCGCCGGCGATTCCGGCAACGTTGCCGCCCCGCCCAGCGAAATAACCGGCGTCCGCCCGCGGCGGTTACCTAGGCAAAGGCTCCACACCAACGGCAAGGGGAACCGCCCAGCAAAATAACCCGCATCCGCCCGCGGCGGTGGCGATTCACCCCACACGGGGTCATTCGTCGCGAGGCGACCACGAAGCTCTTTTGACGGGATGAAGAAACGGATTGATGGGATGAAGAAACGGCGATGATCAAACGATCCGGAGGCGACCGGGAATCGCGGCCACCTCCAGGACTGGCGATGGACAATGCCCCGCTCAGCATCGGACAACCGGTCTATTGGACTGTCTGCGGCCGTGGCATCCCCTCGGGATGGGATGTGCGCCCGGCTCAGCCTACGATCACCGGTCTACTGCGCCTTGTTCTTTGGCTCGCCGGTCATGATCGGTGGGTGATCACTGTTTCTTCTTCTTGTAATCACCGGCAACGACCGGCTTGGCTTCATCATCGAGTGTCCCTTCGATCTCCGAGATGGTGGCCTTGTCGTCCTTCACCACCCATTTGAAGGAGAATTTATCTCCCTTTTTCGGTTTGGTGGGGAATTCTCCTTTTTCGATCACGTCAACGACTTCGAAGGTGACGAAATCCTTCTTATCTTTCACCGGGGTCAGTTTGCCTTTCACGGTGATGCTGTTGTCGCCCACATGGGCTTCGAACGTGGCTGTTTCTTTACCGACTTTGAAGAGCAATTCCACAGTATCGAGTTCACGAATCCAGGTAACTTCCTTGTCGTCGGCCCGAGCCGGCAGCATGCCGACGGCCAGAAGCACGGCAACCCAAGCACCGATGATCCGACGATTCATGCGTTCCTTCCTCCTCTGGGGCAATGGATGAACAGGCCACAACCTGTCGGAGGAAGAGTAGCAACGCGGCCGAGGTTTGCCCACGGCGGCGACGAGAATTCATCGGCGCTTGCCGCGGCCGCTTGCCACAGGTCGGCGGCGGGCAATTGCTCTTCCGCTCTGGTGGCGCTGCGGTTATAGGTCGCCGGCGGAAATCCTTAGGCTGAGGAGTAGGAACGCCATGCGGGCGCGGGTCGGGGCGTTAGTAGGCGGACTGACGATGCTGGCCGTCCTCAGTGGGGTATTGGTCCCGGCCCGTGGCGATGCGATTTACCGCTACGGCTTTGGCGGCAAAAACGTGGTGTGGGTGCGCGGTGATGCCAACGTGGCCGTGGAAGTGAAGGAACACAACATCACGGATCAGTCGTTCAAAAGCCAACCCACCAGCGAACACCTGCGCCTGGTCACAGGAGCCGCAACCGGCGATGCCGCATTCATTCACTACTGTTATGACACGCCGCCGGCCCCCGTGAGCGAAGCCCTTTTCGCGGGCGTTTGGGTCAAAGCCACCAAACCCGGCGTGCAAATCCGCGCCCAGGTGGTTTTGCCCAAAGAACCGCATCCGCAACGCCCCGAAACCCCACTGACAATGCTGATTGTCGGCGAGACCTACACCAAAACCCGCCAATGGCAGAAACTGAGTCTCACCGATGTGCCGCAATTGGTGGCCAAGCATCTGCAAGTTCTGCAAACCAAGTACGGCCGGGCTATCAACAGTTCCGGGGCATTCATCGACCGGTTGGTTCTCAACGTTTACACCGGTCCGGGGTCTGTGGATATCTGGATCGATGATCTCGACATTGGACCGGTCCAGCGCCTCGAACCGTCGGAGCTTTCCCCCCCTGGAAAACCGGCCACACCGGTGGAAACGGTTGCTCGTCTGCGTGGTCGCACCGCGGAATACCACTTGGGCGAATTGCGTGTCGATAACAAGCCGTTCTTCTTCCGAGCCATTCGTCATACCGGAACCCCGCTGTACGTGTTGCGTCAGGCGGGATTCGATGCCGTGTGGGTGCCCGCGGATGTCGCCCCCGACGTGCTTGCCGAAGCCAACCGCGAAGGCTGGTTAGTGATTCCTTCAGCCCCGCTGGCGCCAACGGGGAATGATACAGCGACGGTTCACGCGGCCCGCGAAGCGCTCCACAACTACTACCGCAAATTCGCCAGCACCAATGTGCTCTTCTGGGACCTTGGCGGTGGCCGCGTGGCCGAACAGGATTCCGCCGTTGAACGCACGAAAAACGTCATTCGCGAATTCGATCCCAAACGCCCCTTCGGAGCTGATGTTTGGGATGGCTTATCCACCTACGCCACCTTCCTCGATGTGGTCGGCACTCATCGCTGGCCACTGTTCACCAGCCTCGAACTCTCAACCTACCGCGACTGGCTCCAACAGCGCAACGAACTGACCTCCCGCCGCGCCCTGTTCTGGACGTGGATTCAGAATCATCTGCCCGATTGGTACATCCACACCGTTCTCGAACAACAACCGACCGACCCCTTCACCGATCCGATCGGACCACAGCCGGAGCAGGTGCGGTTGTTGGCGTACATCGCGATCGCCTGCAACTGCCGCGGTTTGGGTTTCTGGTCCGACCGGTTCTTGGCTGACAGCCACCACGGCCGTGCCCGCCTGCAAGGCCTGGCGATTCTCAATTGCGAATTGGAAATGCTCGCCCCACTGCTGACAGCCCCACGCGATCGCGACCCCCAGTGGCTGCCGACCAGCGATCCGAATGTCCAAGCGGCTTGCCTGCGCACCAGTCGGGGAACCATCCTGTTGCCCCTCTGGATGGGTTCAGGCAGCCAGTACGTTCCCGAACAAGGTGCCTTGAATGCCGTGAAAGTCGTCGTACCCCTGGTCGAAGACGGTGCCGACCCGTGGCGTCTCACCCCCGCCGGGGCTGAATGCCTCCGCCATCATGTCCGCAAAGTGACCGGTGGTACCGAGCTGACCATCCACGAATTCGATCTGGTCACGCCCATTGTCTTCACCAACGACCAAAGCCCCCACGGCTTAGTGGCGTGGTGGCAAGATTACAACCGCAAGTACGGCAAACTCGCCGCACGCTGGGCGATCGACATGGCCGCTGAGCAATACGAAAAAACCCTCGCCATTCACACGAAATTGACCGAACTGGGCGTGACCGTTCGCGGTGCCGACAAACTCTTGGAAACGGCCGCCAAATACCACGACGACGCCCGCCGCCACTTCGCTCAGGAACTGTACGACAAAGCCTTCGCGGACGCCCACCGCGCCTTACGCCCACTGCGCGTGATCATGCGCGACCATTGGAACCAAGCGACTGCCACGCTCGACATTCCCACAGCCAGCCCCTACGCGGTCAGCTACTTCAGCCTGCCCAAACATTGGCAACTGGCCCGTGAAATCCAATCGTCCCGCCCCGGGGCCAATGTCCTACCCGGCGGAGCCTTTGAGTTCACCGGGGTCATTCCCCCCGAGGGCATTCCCGTCGATCAACTGCCCGGTTGGAGCGCGCGCTACGGTACCTTGCCCTGCGATCAGGTCGATGTCGCCGCCGGGATTGTACCAGCCACGAAATTGGACGATGCCCCCGCCGTGAAGCTACCGCCGCCCGAACCGAAGATATTCGCCCCCAGCCGCCCCATCCGCCGCCCAGGCGACAATTACATCCCCCCCCCACCGGAACTGGGCCGCGGCGTGCTGAAACTCGAAGTCCGCCCACGCGTCGAAACCGACCGCCACGGCCACGTGCGCCCGCTCCGCACCCACCCCCTCGAACGAACCTTCCTGGCCGTCGAAAGCCCCGTCGTCCGGTTGCCCCCCGGCTCGTGGGTCCGTATCAGCGGTTGGGTGAAAATCGACGGTTCCATCACGCTCACCGCCGATGGCGCCTTGTTTTATGACGACATCGGCGGCGAACCTCTCGGCGTACGCCTCACCACCACCAACAACCGCTGGAAGAAATACCATCTCTACCGCCGCGTGCCAGCCAGCGGTCTGGTGTCCCTGACCGTCGCTCTAACCGGCGCAGGTGTGGCCTACTTCGACGACCTCCGGATCGAACCACTGATTCCTCTCTCACCGCCGGGCACATCCAACGCGATTCCGCGCCCGACCTCCCCACCCCTCCAGCCCGCGGGCGGCATCCGTCGCTGAAAGCCATTTCCCAACCAACTCCCCTCGCCAACGGAAAGCCGTTTCCCGACCAACTCCCCTCGCAACCGGCTTTCTCCACGACCGCGATTTGGCCCGGAAGGTCACACAACGGCTACGCTCACCACAATGCGACGAGTGTCACACGAGCAACCCGAGAAAAGATACAACGCGAGCCGAAGGGGCACTTCGACTCGCGTATGAGAATTCCCTGGCTGTCCCAATATGAGAATGCCCTTACTTTCCCCAAGGATCATCCGCGCTACGCGGCTCCGATGGCCGCAGAAAGTCAGCGATCGTAGTCGATACGCACCGTACCATTACTGCGGAAGTCGATTTCCACATCGCCACAAGAGAATTCGAAGCGAATCGAGCGGCGATCGACGCGAAATTCCCTTAGCTGGCCATTGGGCAGCGTAAAACACACCTGCACCGGCTGTTGCGTCACCGGATGAATCAGCCACACGCGATGCAGACCCGGAGTCGGGGTGAAGAATCGGGAAAATTCCGCCAACGTCAGAGCGGCAGGCACCACGGGAGCAGGAGGTTGAATCGGCAGAATCTCCGGCCCAGGCACCACGGGATACACGGGCGCCGCAGGCAGCAGTGGGCCAGGCCCTATCCCCGGTTGCCGATAGGGGGAACCGCTGACATGAGGTAATGTGCGGATATTCGGAGCGACCCGGGTGGGAGCTACCGACGGAGCCGGCGACGCCGGTGGGCGAAACAGGGGCGGTTGAGCCGGTGTGGTCAGGGTCAGGGTGAGCACAAGGGGCGTCATGGTCGCGGTTCTCCAGAGGGGTGTTGCGATGGGGCCGTCGGTGGCGCTGGCAGAACGCACCGCGGCTCACAACTTGCGCCACTTTTCGGTATCGCCTCAAGAATCCCGGAATCGCGCGATCATTCCAACTTTCCGGGGTGGGCGAAATCACCACGGATTTGCGGTATTTTCTGAAAGATTAACGCACGACTTTCGGCCCGGGATGGTGGAACCTCTCAGGGATGATTCGTATGATTTCTTCTCCCCCTGTTCCCGCCCCGACGCCGCCGGTTGCGGCTGGATCGAAGTGGTGCTGATTATGACGGAGTTTGCTGAAGCGCGCAAAGTCGCGGCTCTGTTGGCCGCGATCGCCGAGCCAACCCGATTGTGTGTGTTGTGGCAATTGGCCAAACACGGTCCAATGAACGTCGGCGCTCTTGCTCGTGCGGTGGGTATCGAGATGGTGAATATGTCGCACCATTTGGGTGTGATGCGGCAAGCTGGCCTTCTGGATGACCGCAAAGAAGGGCGTAAAGTGATCTATTCGCTGCGCTCGGATGTCTTCACCCCCGGGTCAAGCGCGGATGTCTTAGGAACACTGACGATGGGGCATGTTCGCGTCACCCTGTGGACGAAAACCACCCCGCCGCCGGTGGGCAGTAGCAGCAAATCGCGGCGCAGCAAAAGTACCAAGAAGTGAACGTTGGCCGTAAAACGCAGCGCATGAATGTGGCAACAGGGCCGCCGGAGCGATGGACGCGGCCACTTTGGCGGCAGGTACTGGCCCTTGCGTTACCCGCCTTGGCTCAGCAGTACCTGCACTTGATCGTTCAATTGTCGGATCAATTCCTGGCGGGTCGCTTTCCTCTCCCCGATCCCAGCGCCCGCGAACGCTACCTGTCAGCCCTGAATACCGCGGGCTACCTGTACTGGTTTGTATCCAGTTATACCGTGTTGGTGAGTGTCGGTAGCACCGCCTTGGTCGCTCGCTTCATCGGTGCTGGGGACCGCACCATGGCTCAGCATGCCACCGGTCAATCGGTGCTGCTGGCTGTCGTTTTCGGCGCTGTGGGCACCCTCGCGGCTCTGCTCGGTCTGCCAACGCTGTTGGCCGCCTTGCAGCTGACCGGCGACGCCGCCGATTACTGCCAGAGCTTTTTAACGCCGCTGGCGGCTCTATTGGTCTTTCAGATGACGGAATCGGCGTGTGTGGCTTGTCTGGCCGGCGCTGGTGATACACGCACCGGATTGAAAGTCCTGGGATTTGTCGCGGTGGTGAACATTCCGTTGGCGTGGAGCCTGTGTTTTGGGGTTGGTCCTTGGCCGGGTCTGGGATTTGTGGGGATTTCCTGGGGAACGGGGCTTAGCCATGTGATCGGTTGCGTGTGGTTGGTGCGGCTGTTGGCGCGCGGCCAATCGGGATTGCAGCTGCAGTGGCGGCATTTCTGGCCTGATAGGCCGCTGCTTCGCCGGTTATTGTGGGTCAGTGTACCTGCGGCGGTGGATAGCCTATCGGTTGCGTTTTTCCAATTGTGGTTTCTCAGTTTGGTGAACCGTTTGGGCGATACAGCCGCTTCTGCGCATGGCATCGCGTTGCGGTGGGAAGCCCTGGCCTATCTGGCCGGGGGGGCCTTTGGCACAGCCGCGATGACATTGGTCGGGCAGAATCTCGGCGCGCAGATGCCTGCGCGAGCCGCTCGCTGCGCTTGGACCGCTTACGCGCTAGGCGGCGGAGTGATGTGCGTGATGGGGTTGCTGTTTGTTCTCTTCGCCCAACCGATGTTCCGCCTGTTTTGCCCCGAACCGGAATTACAGCCCGTTGTAGCAGCCGGCGTGCCCGTGTTGCGGCTGATCGCGGTGGCGATGCCCGCGTTGGCCGCGCAGATCATCTTCACCGCCGCATTACGAGGCGCGGGCGATGCCCGTCTGCCCGTCCTGATCAGCTGGCTAGGCTTTCTGGGTGTGCGCATTCCGTTGGCCTACTGGCTGACCGGCACGTCCATTGTGCTGGGAGCGTTGGGCGAACTGCCGCAGGTCGACTTGGGACTACTTGGAGCCTGGATCGCCATGTGCGCTGACATTTGGATTCGGGGACTATTCTTCACGCTGCGGTTTGCGGGCGGGCGGTGGAAAATGATCCAAGTGTAAATAATTTCATATGTTATCCCACCAGCGGATGACCGGTGGAAAGGGAACGCAACCCTGGGCCAGCACGATCACACGCAACC
>JANWYJ010000063.1 GCA_025055115.1 Gemmata sp. | reverse complement strand
CTTCACGGTAAATGTCCCCACCTGTGCCGCGGGCCCCTACCTGTAACCACACTTCATCCCCCCCGACGAGACGCCACTGGCCGAACCGGTTCGGCAGCCCCCCCCCGCCCCGCCCCCCGATTGGGCCGAAGAATATCGGCGGCTCGAACAACGCCGGCAGAAACTGGAGGCCGAGGAAGCCGATCGCCGCGCCGCCTGGGAAGCGCAGAACGCCGAACTCGTCCGTCGCCAACGTGAACTCGACCGGCTCACGGAAGAACTTCAAGCCGATAAAGCCCAATGGCACCAACGGCGCGCAACTATCGAGCAAGAACTCGCCCAAGAACGTGCCGCCGCCGCCGAACGGCTCCGACGCGAACTGGAAGAGCTGCGACAGACCTGGGCCACCGAATGCCAACGGCAGCGGGCGGAATTGCAACGGGAACGGGAGCAATTTCTCTCCGAACGCGAAGCTTTCGAACCCCAGCGCCACGAGCTTCGCGAAGAACAAATCCGTCTCGCCGCCCAGGCCCAGGAACTTGCCCGCCAACGAGAAACCTTCGCGGCCGATCGCGATATCTTCGAAAAAATGCAGGCGTCGTTTGCGGCCCAAACACAAGCGACGCAGGAACGACTCAAGGACTGGGAAGCGGAGCTTGCAACCCGCCAGGCCGAATTGAGCCGTCGCGAGGAGTTGCTCCGCAGCGCCCAGGAGGAATTCGAGCAAAAGCGCGTTCGCTTTCATGATGATGTCGTCGTGTTGGAACGCCGATTGGCCGCGGTGGAACAGGCCGAGCGAACCATCGCTGCCCGAACGCAAGAACTTGATACCCGACTTGAACAACTGCAACGGGAAGCCCGCGAATGGGAAGAAACGGTTCGGCTGGCCACCGCCGAACAAGAACGACTTCGCGCGGAGGCCGAACGCCTCGACCGGCAGAAGGCGGAACTCGATGGTCAATCGGCCCTCTTGGCGCAACGGGCAGCGGAAATCGAAGCACAGCAAGCAGTTGTGGCCGTAATGCGTGCCAAACTGGAACGCACCCGCCACGACATCGAACGCCAAGCCTGGCAACTGGCCGCGGCTCGCCTACGCGAAGAAGAGGCTCAAGCCGAACTCCGCCGACGTATCCAAGAAGCCGAAGAACTCCGGGCAGCGCTCAACGCGGTTCAGGCCGATACGGAACAGGAACGCCGCCGCCTCGACGAACGCGATTCCCTCTTGACCACGGCTCTAGCCGAAATTGAAGCCCAACGTGCCGCCCTCGCCGCGGAAGCCCAACGTCTGCAAGAACGAGAAGCCGAGCTGGACCTCCGCACTGCGGAAGTCGCCGAACAAGCCGGTATGCTCAAAGGCCGACTCACGCAAGCCCTCGACTTGCAGTCCCGTTTGGAAGCCGATCGTGTCGCCATCCGCGAACGCGAAGCGGCCCTGGCGCAATCCGAAGAAGCCCGGCTGGCCTTCCAAGAGCAATTACGCCGCCGTGCCGAAGAATTGGCCCTGCGCAGCCAAGAACTCGACGCCACGGCCCGACAATTGGCCGCTGAACGCGCTGCATTGGCCGAAGCCCAAGCCGAACTAGCCGCGACTCGCCAAGCCGCTGAGGAAGAACTCGCAGTCCGCCGCCAACAACTGGAGCGCGAAAACCAACTATTAGAGCAACAAGCGGCCGCTAACACCCACAAAGAAGAAGCCCTCAAGCGACAGATTGCGCGGCTCAAAGATGTCGGCGCGGCGGTGGCGGCGGAACGCAAAAGTCTCGCCGACGCACGCACCGCCTGCGCCACCGAACGTGCCCAATTGGAGGAATTCCGCCAGAAAGTCGTGGCCGAACTGGAAACACTCCAGACCCAAGCCCCCGAACTGGACGAACACACCCGACTGGCCCTCGAACGGCTCGCCAACGCCCGCGACATGCTCCGCGGCCACCTGAACGAACTCCATGAATTCGCCCGACTCAGCCGCGCCGACCTGGAAACGGCTCGGACCCAACTTCATGCCGAAGCCGAACGCATCCGCCAACAGTATGAACTACTCGAACGGGCCAAAGACGAACATCGACTCGCCGTCAGTTCGTTCCGGCAACAAATCATCGAATGGCAAGGAATTATCGCGGAAATCCGGCGACAACTCGCCGCCAGCGAAACACGCTTGGAAGCCAAAGCGCAGGCCGCCACGGAGGCGGCCACCGCGGCGGCCGATGCGACCCGCCAATTGGCCGAAGAAACCGAACGCTTACGCCGGGAACGCGAAGAACTGACGGCCCGCCGAACGGAAATGGAACGGCATCTGGCCGATATGCGCGAATGGTACCGCAAAAAACTCCGCGAACTGGCTCGCACAAATGCCGCCACACAGCGCAGCAGCGAATTGAAAATTCATACTCCTGACCCCCCATCAGCATCAGAGGGTTCATCCACCGCGACCCCATCGGCACCGACACTGGCGGTCGAGGAACTCGAACCGGGCGACCGCCAATTGGGCGAACTCTTACAGTCCGCCGGATTGGTTGATACCGAGACACTGACGGCCCTGTGGGCCGAAGCGCATCGGCAGCGGCGAACGCTGCGGCATGTGTTACTTGCCAGCGGAGCTATCACACTCTATCAACTGGCTCTGATTGAAGCGGGCAATCTCGATGCCCTCGTTCTCGGCCGCTTCCGAGTCATCGACCGCGTGCGCGCGTCCACCAAAGAAGTCGTCTACCGCGTTTTTGATCCCCAGCGGGCCGCCAGCGGTCATAACGGTGTTTTCCTTCTACGCCATTTGGCCGAAGAGGAAATGCCTCACACTACCCACGTGGAGGAATTCCGGCAGCAGTTCTCTGCCGTCCGCGATGTAGCGCACCCGCATCTGGCCACGGTGGTGGAAGTTCTGGACATTCACGGCCGGCCGGCGGTGCTCATGGAATGGTTGAACGGTCTTCTGAGTGCCGATTGGCCACCTTTTGCGGCCCATCCGGGCTGTTGGGTACGCCTAGCGACCATGGCGGCCGGAGCCATCGACGCAGCGCACCGCATGGGGTTGGTTCACGGCCGACTCACCTCCGATTCCTTCTTGCTGACAGCCCAGGGCGTGCTGAAAATTCTCGGATTTGGTGAACCATTGTGGCTCACCGTTGGTCCGGTCCCATCCGAGGTCTCATTCGCTAGCGATCTGCGGGCTTTCGGGCAAGTCTTGTTCGGTTGGGCGCAATTGATCGGCAAGAAACGCCACGCCCGGTCGAAGGCTTTTCCCGAAAGCCTGTGGAACGTCATCCGGCGGTTGGAAGCCGATGCCGAACCGCCGATGGCCGATACCGTTGTTGCAGCCCAACCGTATGCGTCCGCGGCTGATTTGCTGGCCGACCTCCAGCGCATTGCCCGAGAAACGCCTTTCAGCGACGATGCGTGGGAGCGATTACTCAAATATGTTGCCGATCATACCCCGGATACACTGATTCCTACCCGGAAGGCGGGTTAACTCAACTACCCGCCACGCCGCACCATCGCCAATGAACCGGATACGCTGACTCCGACTCGGAAGGCTGGTTAAATCATGGTCTTCATACCCGATTCAAGTTCCAGCCGGGAAGTTATTAGACATCGTGAAGTTATTAGAGATTCATTGGGTCTGTTCCTTGTTTCTGCACAGTGAAGAATCTCTATTTTCTTCACTATCACATTCTTGATGATCCTCATGATCATTCTTAATAATCGAAGGTATTTTCTCCTAACCCCACATTGAGTTTCACATCGCTAAAACTGTACGATTCGATTAAGTCGCCACTGTGGGTTCCGGGCTTGGGCTGATCATAGGCTTCGTAACGTAACGGCAGCTTGGTCTCTTTGTCGATGTAGACCAGCATTTGATAAGCGGTACGAAATGCATGCGGACGCCGTAGAAGTACCTCGTAACGAACGACGTTACGGCCCGCGAATTGGTAATCGCTCCGATACACCTCGATTGGGTTGTTGAGAGTTTTTTCACGGGCCACCGCCGCCGCGACGCGATCCAGAATCGCCGCCATCGTCCATTGCGTGACCGGATGACGGTTGGCAGTAAGGAACTTGGGATCATTCAGCTCGAGGGTTTGGAAGCCTTTCGCTCCTGCAACACCCGCTGGGCGGTAACGCATCCGGTCCGCCTTGCGGGTGGCACTGTAGGCCACTTCCATCCCAGCCACCGACTCCGGGCGAGCGAAACGAACATAGACCCCGATGGGATTGGTCCGCACTTTCATTTCGGCAACTTGTTCGGCGGAAATTTTCCCGTTGATGAGTTCTTGCCGCGTAAAGGTACACGTGTAATCGCGCACTTTTGCGAGCGCTGTTCGCGATTCACTCACAACACTAACAAACGACTCCCGGGCGTTTTTCTCCCCGTCGGCCGGACTGTCGGTGGTTTTGGCCGCGGTCGTCGCTTGTCCTGAGTGTGGCTGAGCCATCACCGCGGCAGCGCCAGCGATCCATCCTGCGCAAGCCCAAACTACCCAGCGTTTCGTTGGCATGGTTTGCTCCCCCCAGCAGCTCATGCAGACTATTGAGACTGGCACATAGCAAGGGGAAGCGTGTGAGAAAAGACCAGTTTTGCGCGTCAAAAATGAGAAATTAGTGAACAAATTTGCAATTGGCGATTAATAGCGCAAAATAAAGTCAACCGTGAAGCGGTTGCGGAAAAGATCGCGCCGCCCGGCAAAGGGAATTTCAAACGCGGCCCCCAGTTGGGCACTTTCGGTAATCTTCACACGCCCACCGAATGCGCCCGTCAACAATCCCGTACCTCCTGCTTGGCCGCCGAAATTGATTAAATCCCGCCCTTCGGCCCCGATCGGTGTGCCTCGACCACTATTGGTGACGACAAACCAGTTTAACTCCACCAGCGGATAAAAGCGGTGGGCGTTCATCACGTCGAAGTCGAGGTGAGCGGAGAGCCAATAGTAACTACTCCGTTCATTGTTGGTGGCAAATGCAAAGCCGGTGTTGGCCATCAGGTTCAGGCTGCCGAACTGAAAATCGCGTAAAAAGTTCTGCGCGTAACTGAGATACGGGGCGATTGAGAGATTCCCGTTATTTTGGAAAGCGCTGCGCGAACCTACTGGTAACTGAAACTGTAGCCCAGCGGCAGCCAGGATGCCGTTTTCCTCACCGCGGTAGAAGGTCCATTTAGGGCCCAACCACAGTTCCGCAAAACTCGATGTATCGTCGAAGCGTGACGTGGAACCCGGGTTGATCCAAATTCCACCCAGTTTGTGGAACACGAACGACCAACGGTCTGAAAGTGCCAGTCGACCTTGTACGCCGAAGTAAGAAATACTGCCGCCGAGGAAATCCGGCTGGCTGGAGGGGATTCTTTGGTAAATGAAAATCGGGCGGGCTTCTGTGAGCGAGCGCGGGTCTTCAAACAAAAACGGATTGGTGACCGGCGAGATAAAGCCATCGAACATGTGATCACTGCGGAACCAACCGCCGCCACGTTGGCCAAAGATCGTCTCCATGTTCTGGCCCCAATCGCCCCATTTTGCCGATGCGTTCGTGGAATCGTGCTGGGGCGCTCGGGGGTGACTGGAATCGGATCGTTGGTTCAAGAACTCGGCGACGGGGTCGCGGGCCGGCGGTTGATATGCCGTTTGGGCAATCGCCGCATCCACAATCGCTGACGACACTGGCGTGCTGCGGATTGTCACGGCGCCGGTGGCATCGGTGGCACGCGGCGCACCCAAGGTTGCGGCGCGTGTAGCGGTTGCTGCGCGTGTAGCTGGTTGCGGGCCTTCGGAGGGCTGTTGGGCCGTTGATGTTTGGCGTGAAATTCGTGGCGCTGGAGGGTTGGCATCGGGAATACCGACCGGAGCGCCAAGGATCGGCGGCCGTGGTGACCGATCGGTGGTTGCCGCAGGCGGTGGCGGTCCTTCCCCTTGTTCCACGGGACTGATCGGTTCCAAGGGGCTGATGGGACCTAGAGGTTGCGCCATGGCGGGAGCGAAGGCTCCGGCCACCATCCACGCAACAAAAGTCCACCATCCACCCACACGGGGCATAACCGGCCTCCCTACCGAGGGCTGACGATCGGCAAGATTAAGTCAGAGGCGGATGCTGCGGAGGGTTTTCGTATGGCGAAGGCGGTTCACCCACGCGCACAACCCGAATCGCCCATTTCTGTTATCTTGCCGCGTTCACTCGGCCCGACATCCTACCGGGTATCTTTTCCATCGGCGGATGGGGCCGAGTCCCGTGAAGACTTCACCAAGAAATCACAGCCACCCGTGGCCCCTAGGCCGTATAACCGGACAACATCATGACGCATAAGGAAATATTCGCCCGAGGAGATTTTCCCATGAAACGTCGAGTCGGGGTTTGGCTTGCGACTGCGCTTATCAGCAGTGGATTATTAGGAAGTTGGGCCATTGGCTGGTGGTCGGGCGGGCATGAAACGATCGCCGAGGCGGCCGCGGCGCGCCTGCCCGACGACGTGCCCGCTTTTTTCCGCAACGGTGGTAAACATCTGGCCCATTTCGCCGTCGATCCAGACCGATGGAAAAACCGCGACACCCCATTTCTCCGCGCAGAAGAGGAGGGCAACCACTATCTCGATATGGAAGACCTGGAGGGCCGCCCCTTACCGGCCACGCATCGCTTCGATGCCATGAAAATGATCTACACCGAATTGAAAAAGGACCCGAACAAGGTCGGGTTGTTGCCTTACGCCATCATGGAAAACTACGAGAAACTCGTCGTGGCCTTTGCCGATTATCGCAAAAACCCCACAAACAGCTCCATCCCGATGAAATGTTTGGTGCATGGTGGTGTATTGTGTCACTACACCGGCGATGCCGCGATGCCACTGCACACAACGCGCGATTACGATGGTCGTCGTCAAGCCGATGGCAGCTTCCGCCAAAAGGGGATTCATGCGAAGATCGATGGATTCCCCGAGAAGAACAAAATCACCGCGGAGGAAGTGTGCCGTGGCTTGGAAGCCAAAAAAATCGACGACGTGTGGGCCTACGTGAACAAATTCATTGCCGAATCGCACACGCACGTGGCCAAATGTTACGAATTCGATGCTGCTGGCGCTTTCGACAAGCCGACCGCGGAAAGCCGCGCCTTCATCCTGGCCCGTGTCCGTGCGGGCGCTCAATTCACGCTCGATTTGTGGTACAACGCCTGGCTGCAGAGTGCCACACTGCGTGGTGCCTGGTGAACGACGCGCATTCGCTGACGGCTCGTGGTGTGGCTAGCCGGTACACACCGCAAGGCCAAGCAGTGGCATGGCTAAGGCAACCTATTGCGGTAGCCGATCGCTAATCCGTTGTAGCACGTACTGGCGTGCCCACGGAAACCCCGTCTTCCGAGGGGAGGATAGGTTGCGCTTCAGAAGCGACATCGTCGTAGAGTTTTTCGCCCCGGCGGGGGTTGAGCAGTTTGGCGATCAGGGCGGTCCAACCGGTCTGGTGGCTGGCGCCCAAACCGGTGCCATTATCCCCGTGGAAAAACTCATGGAAGAGCAAATAATCCTTGAAATGCGGATCGGTTTGCAGTTTTTCGGACTGGCCAAAGCATGGGCGACGGCCGTTGGCGTCTTTCAAGAAAAGCCGCGTCAGACGGCGGGTGATTTCGACGGCCGCATCGAGAATCGTAATGCGCTGACCACTACCAACCGGATATTCAATCTGAAAGTCCGGCCCGTAGTAGTGATGGAATTTCTGCAAACTCTCGATGATGAGGAAATTGACGGGGAACCACACTGGGCCACGCCAATTCGAGTTGCCGCCGAACATTTCCGAATCGGAATCGCCTGGCACATAGCGAACCGTCAGCGTGTGGCCATTGAGGCGGAAGGTATAGGGTTCGTCGCGGTGGGCGCGCGACAGGCCACGGACACCATACGGACTGAGGAATTCGTTTTCATCGAGAATTCGCGCAAGCAGTTTCTTGATGCGGTGTCCGCGTAGCAGAGATAGCAAGCGACGTTCGCCGCGTCCGGGTTCGAACCAACGCGAAACCAGGCTGGCCAAATCGGCCCGGTTTTCAAGAACCCAACGCAAGCGGTTGGCGAAGTTGGGCATCTTGACGAGCAACTCGGGTTCCAGAACTTCGACAGCAAACAGCGGGATCAATCCCACCATCGAGCGAACCTTCAGCGGGATCACCTGCCCACTGGGAAGAATGAGTTCGTCGTAGTAGAAGCCATCGGCTTCGTCCCACAGGCCGACCCCTTTGCCGGCCATATCGGTCATGGCCTTGGCAATACCCAGGAAGTGTTCAAAGAACTTGATGGCGATGTCTTCATACACAGGGTTGCGGGTCGCCAGTTCCAAGGCAATCCGCATGAGATTAAGTGCGTACATCGCCATCCATGCAGTTCCATCGGCCTGGTTGATGAAACCGCCGGTGGGTAGCGGATGGCTGCGATCGAAAACACCGATATTATCCAGCCCCAGGAAACCGCCCTGGAAGACATTACGACCTTGGGCGTCTTTCCGGTTGACCCACCAGGTGAAGTTGAGCAACAACTTGTGAAAGACACGCTCAAGGAAGTTCCAATCGGCGTCCTGAGCGTCTTCCTCGTGATGGCCGTGTTGAACATGCCCTCCTGTGCGTTTCATATGCCGGTGTTTGCGGTCGATCTGGAAGACCCGCCATGTGGCCCATGCATGAACCGGTGGGTTGGCATCGGAGAAGTTCCATTCGTAGGCGGGCAGTTGACCGTTGGGATGCATGTACCATTCGCGGCACAATAGCAGGAGTTGGTCCTTGGCAAACTCGGGATCAAAAGGTGCGAAGGCCACTGCATGAAACGCTGTATCCCACGCGCAGAAGTAGGGGTATTCCCACTTATCGGGCATGGAGAGGATATCGGCGGCTTTGAAGTGTTGCCAATCGTGATTGCGGCCGCACCAGCGCTGCTCGGGCGGCGGGATTGTGGCGTAGTCGCCTTTGAGCCAACGGTAGACATCGTATTGGTAGAACTGTTTGGTCCAGATCAACCCGGCGATGGCTTGGCGTTGAATGCGGCGGGCTTCGGCATCGGGGATTTCTTTTTGCACTTCGGCGTAATACTTGTCGGCTTCGAGGATGCGGTCGGCGAAGGTTTCGTCGAAGGCCACAAAGGGATCATCGGGGCCGTCGGAAGCGTGGCGCAGGCGGCAGCGGACAATAACGCCATCGCCGGAGGGAATCGTAAAGCGGTAGTAGGCTGCCACTTTGGTGCCGACGCCTTCGGCACTGTTCACCGCGGCGTGGTTCTTATGAATGACGTATTCGTGGAACGCGTCTTTGAAAAAGCCAGTCTCGTTGCTGCCGTAAAGAGCCGGCGTGTTAGTGTCGTTATCCGTAAACAAGTAGCCCCAGCGCGTCATGGAGGGTATGCCGACGTGGAAGGTTTCCCCCACGCGTGTAGCGCCGCCGGCCCAGAAGCGGTAAGCGTCCCACTCGGGGTGGAAGAGTTTCAACCCGCCGTGGGATGAGTGCGTGATTACCGGCCGCGGTTTGTCGGTGCGCCAACGCCAGGTGTTGCGGAACCATAATTGCGGCAGGATATGGAGTTCTGCAGCTTCAGGGCCGCGGTTGTAGGCCGTGATCCGAAGGAGAATATCACGCGGACCAGCTTTGGCATACTCGACAACGATGTCGAAGTAGCGGTTGTCGTCGAAGATGCCGGTATCGAGCAGTTCGTATTCCGGTTCGAGCCGACTGCGGCGTTTGTTTTCCTCGACTAACTGCTGATAGGGGAACGCCCGCTGCGGGTACTTGTAGAGCATCTTCAAGTACGAGTGTGTGGGTGTGGCGTCGAGGTAGTAATAGAGTTCTTTGACGTCTTCCCCGTGATTGCCTTCGGTGTTCGCCAAACCGAAGAGCCGTTCTTTGAGGATTGGGTCTTGGCCGTTCCACAGGGCCACGGCTAGGCAGAGGTGTTGTTTGTCGTCACTGATGCCGGCCAGACCATCTTCTCCCCAGCGGTAGGCGCGGCGGTGTGCATGCCAGAAGGGGAAGTAGGTCCACGGGTTACCCGTCGCGGAATAATCTTCGCGCACGGTGCCCCATTGGCGTTCAGCCAAATAGGGTCCCCAACACCGCCACGACGGCAGTTCTGCCAGATCATGCAGCCGATCGAGTTCAGGATTGGACATGACGACTTTATCCGTCGCAAAAGCGCAGGGTGCGGGGGTCGATGCCAGCACACCCCGATTCCTTCCCTGCCCACAGCAGGAGGAAATGTACCCTGAGAAGTTTAGTTCATGCCCTAGCCGTTGTCCGTTGTAATTCGCGACTGCTGTCGGTAGTTTGAATTCGTTCGTCCGGTTCTATTGGAACTCATCGAAGGACTCACCAATGCGGAATGTTATTAGGATATGTACTGTGGGGATTTGCGTGGGGTTGGGGGGGGCAGCCCTGGCCGCGGACGCGTGGCCGGGTTTTCGGGGTCCCAACGGCGACGGGCGTGCCGGTAGTCAGAATGTACCGACCCAGTGGAGCGAATCGGAGAACATCCGCTGGAAGACAGCGATTCATGGGAAAGGGTGGTCGTCACCGGTGGTGCGGGGCGAGCAAGTGTGGGTCACCACCGCCGATGAAGTTCCGGGCGAGAAAGAACCGCCCAAGAAAGGCGGAGCGCCCCCCAACCCCGTGAAGGAGGTGAGTTTCTTCGCCGTATGCGTGCATCGCACCACCGGAGCTATCGTGCACGACATTCGCCTGCGGACTCAGAAGAACCCCGCTTACTGCCATCCCTTCAACAGTTACGCCTCACCCACACCGTTCCTGGAAGAAGGCCGACTTTATGCCCACTTCGGCAGTCACGGCACCTTCTGTATCGACACCCACTCTGGCAAGATACTGTGGGAACGGCTCGACCTGGAATGTGACCACTTCCGCGGCCCTGGTTCATCCCCCGTGGTCTACGGTGATCTGCTCTACCTGATCTTCGATGGCTTCGATGTGCAATATGTGATCGCGCTCGACAAGACAACAGGCAAAACCCGGTGGAAGATGAACCGCAACATCCAGTACAGCACCGACAATGGCGACTACAAGAAAGCCTATGCCACTCCCACCCTCATCACCGTGCAGGGGCGGGAGATGCTCGTGTGCCCGTCGGCTGAATGTACCATCGCCTACCACCCGCAAACGGGGGAAGAATTGTGGCGTTTCACCCACGGCGGGATGAACGGCTCGTGTCGACCCGTGCTGGCCAACGGCTTGCTGTACATCAACAGCGGGCACACGAAGAAGTTGTTCGCCCTCAAACCCGAATTGTTAAAAGGAAACGTTCCGAAAGAAGCGATTGCCTGGCAAACGAGTAAAGACGTGTGTACGCGCTCGTCGATGCTGATCGAGGGCGAATTGTTATTCATGGTTTCGGATACCGGCATCGCCAGTTGTCTGAACGCGAAAACGGGTGAAGTGTATTGGAACGAGCGGCTTGATGGCGAATTCACCGCTTCACCGGTGTCGGCGGGTGGGCATGTCTACTTCTGCGGGCAAACCGGACGCATCACCGTTGTGAGCGCAAGCCCCAAGTTCAACGTTGTATCCGAAAATCGCCTGGCTGAAGGCTTCATGGCCTCACCCGCCATCGCCGACGCGGAGCTGTTTCTCCGCACCAAAACGCACCTGTACAGCATCGGGAAGAAGTGAAACTATCCGCCTTCCAATATCCCAGGTGCGCAATGGGACGAAGTGCAACCGGCCGGCCGTACCAGTCCGCCGTGGGCGCAATCCATCGCCAGTATGTGTCCCACGGCGGTGCTGAGAGAATCATTACTTGAGCAATTGGGCGATGTCGTCTTTAATGGCTTCAGCCCAAATCGCGTAGCCTTCCGGGCTGAGGTGCAAGAAATCGTACATGATCCGGCGTTCCAGGCCACCGTCTTTGTTCAAGAACCGATTGCCGATGTCTTTGTAGAAAACCTTCTTATTATCAGCATATTTGCTGATAATCGCGTTGATCGCGGGAATCTTCTTGTTGAGCTTGTCCGCAGGGCAAACGGTATCTTCTTTGCTGACCCCGCCCCCACTGCGCGGAAAGACACCCAGCAGCAGAATCTTCATGTCCGGCTTTTGCTTTTGCAGTTCGTCGATGATGGCTTTGATACCGCCGGCGATCTGTTCGGGGGTGTGCGCGCCCGTGTTGTTGGTACCGATCATCAGAACGGCCAGTTTCGGCTTGAGCGGTTCAATCTCTTTCCCTTCGGTGATCCGCCACAGCACGTGCCCGGTTTGATCGCCGCCGATACCCAGGTTGATCGGATTGAATTTTGCGAAATGCTCGGCCCAGGCTTTTTTGCCGTTGCCTTCCCAACCTTGCGTGATGGAATCGCCGATGAAGATGACATCACCTTCGCCTTTTTTGACAATTTCGAGAAACTGTTTGTGGCGAGGCACATCGCGATTGAGCGGTTTAGCTGCGGGGTTGTCTTGCGGGTCTTGAGCCGCAACGACCAGTGTGCAGGCGAGGAGGCCCCCCAGCGGGAGCAAGTACCGTGTGAGCATGGTGTTCTCCAGAAGGGCGTCGATCGGGTTTCTGGTGGGAATCAGTGTGGGAGAGTGATCGAGCCGCCGGAAAGTAGTATCGCTCCCGCAGCACCTAACGGCTAGCGGCGAAATTTTCGTTGCTTCTAAGAGTCTTTTGCAGAAGATATCAATCCAACAGCCAGGATGAGGTCGGTATGCGTGAATTCCGCCACCCTCAGCTATCGCGTCGGGATGCCCTCCAAGCCGGGGCAATCAGTTTACTGGGTTTAGGTCTCAGTGAGTGGCAACAACTGCGGGCCGAGCGCATGGCTAGCGCCCAAAGTGTCATCTTCATCTTTTTGTCGGGGGGATTGGCTCAACACGAAAGTTTCGACCCGAAGCCCGATGCACCTGAAACGATCCGCGGAGAATTCGGCACCATCGCCACGCAAACCCCGGGTTTGCGCATCACAGAACATCTTCCCCGATTAGCGGCTTGTTCGAAGAAGTGGGCGTTGGTCCGATCGCTGACACACTCCTCAAACGACCACTCGCTCAGCCATCATATCATGCTGACGGGGCGCAGTGATGCACCCCCCGGCTTCCAGCCGAACAAACCGCAGGCCACCGATCACCCGAGTATCGCAGCGCTGATCGGTGCGCTGGCACTCCGCCGTAACAATCTGCCCCCGGCCATTGTGTTGCCCGAGAAGCTGGTTCATAACACCGGCCGAGTCATTCCGGGGCAGTTCGCGGGCGTGATGGGCCGCCACCGCGACCCGTGGTTCATCGAAGCCAGCCCCTTCGAACCGAAAGCCTACGGCGCGTTCCCCGCGTTCGAGTTCGACCATCAACAACGTCCCTACACCCCGCGGCGGCACCATTTCACCCTTCCTGATCTCAGTTTACCGCACGATGTCGGGGCCGAACGCTTCCACGACCGCCTCACCATCCTTCAGCACATTGATGCCCAGCGGCAAAACCTCAATCAACTCGCCAGCGCGGGGATTTTCCACCGTCGTCAGGCCGACGCGATTGATCTATTGACCGATCCCCGCGTGCGGGCTGCATTTGACCTGAGCCGTGCCAGTGCCAAAGACCTCGACCGCTATGGCCGCCATGCCTTCGGCTGGTCGCTGCTGATGGCTGCTCGGCTCGTCGAAGCGGGCGTCAGTCTGGTGCAAGTGAACCTGGGGAATAACGAAACCTGGGATACTCACGGCAACGCTTTCCCCCACTTGAAGGAGAAGTTATTGCCGCCCATGGACCAGAGCGTATCGGCCCTGGTCGCGGATTTGGACCAACGCGGCCTGCTCGCCAGCACACTGATTGTCATGGCCAGTGAGTTTGGTCGCACTCCGAAAATCAGTACCCTGCCCGCCCACTACAAAGGACCCGGGCGCGACCACTGGGGGGCCGTGCAAAGCCTCTGGCTGGCCGGCGGCGGGGTCCGCGGCGGCACAGTCATCGGTTCTTCTGATAAACACGGGGCCTACCCCGCTACCGAACCCCAAACGCCCGAAAACTTCGCCGCAACCATCTACACGGCTCTCGGATTGCCGAAAACGATCGCCTGGTACGATGCGGAAAATCGCCCGCATCAGCTGTACCACGCCGACCCCATCCCTGTGTTCTAGAGCATTTCGGAAACCTCTGAAGCGTTGCCACAATCGGAAATCCCTGAAGCGTTGCCACCAATGGGCAGCGGGTCGATCCGCGTCACGGGTCGCCCCCCATCCCTGTGTTCCAGAGTAGTGCTGACACCTCTGAAGCGTCGCCGCCAATGGGTAGGGTATCGATGGTAGCAGCGAGCGCGAGCGTGAACCTTGGCGGCTTCTGATTTCGCGACAATCTTTCCGAAAATCCTCGAGCACCCTCGATGCGTGGCGCATCACTGTGGCGGTTCTTGTCCATCGTCGTCGCAGGACTCGTCTCGCAGAACCACACAGCCCGCGATATGTGCAAATTAGTACACAATCCGCCCATTGTCAATACGCTTTCTCCAGGCGGGGAAGGGTCGATGCGATGGTCGGGGTTGGACGACAGAATAGCAAAAACACGCTATTGTTGCGGTTTGACGAGAGTGTTAGGTTGCAATTCAGAGAAGTGGTACCGGCTCACTCAGTTGCAACCTCTCCATGATGGAGGCCGGTCATGGAAACGAATGGTCACACAGCGACCCTCTCCCCGTCGCAACGACTGTTGCAGCGGTTGGATGACCCCCAGACTGCGGCAGCCTTGGAACGTCTGCTCGACCGGCTCGACTGGCTGGCGTTTGTCGTTGAAGCCACCGATGGCTTCCTCCGCCGCGGCGAACAACTCACCGACAACATCCACGATGCGCTCAGTGAGGTGACGCAGCCCCTGGCCGCCACGGATTCCTGGGCCGAGCAGATTCCGCAACTTGTCACCGCCGTGACGAAACTGGCCCCCGTCCTGACTTCACCCGCGCTCACCCGTCTCATCGAGGCCGGATTGCTCGAACGCTTGGCGGCACCGACGACGCTAGCCGCGTTGCATCAACTGCTCGATCAACTGCCGCTGCTGGCGTTCGGCGCCGCCAGTATCGACGGTTTCCTCCGCCGTGGTGAGGAATTGACAGAGAATGTGGCCGAAAGTCTCCAAGAAGTCCGCGTCTTCCAATGGCCACTCGAAGCGAAGAAGTTGCAACAGGTACTCAGTAGCGTACCGAAGGTGATCGATGCCGTCACCGCTCTCATCAACGCCGGGCTGTTTGATCCGGAAGTGGTCGCGGTCTTGGTGGAAGTGGGGCGGCAATTGGCTGGCCCGTACCGCGAGGCGAAGCATCGGCCCGATCAGCCCGTCGGCCCCTGGGGTTTATTCAAAGCGCTGCGTGATCCTGATGTGCAGCGGGCACTGGGTGTGGGGCTTTATATCGTCAAGCGCTATGGCCAAACCTTCAACCGCTCGGAGGTCAGCCCACCGCCGGGATAATCACGGAGGGCCTCAAGCCGTGCATGAACTGTCCCTGGCCAATCGCTTAGTGCAGATGGCGGAGGCGACCGCGATCGAAGCGGGGGCGCAGCGGGTTATCGCCGTGACGCTGCGGGTGGGCGATCTGTCGGGGGTCGCTATCGACGCTTTGCGCTTCGCCTACGATGTGGCCACGGCCGGAACACGGTTGGAAGGATCGCGACTGGAACTACGCCGGGTGGGGGTGCGCGTGTTTTGCCAGTTCTGTCAACGGGAGGTGGAACTGCCGAGTGTGCAGAGTTTCCGCTGCCCGGTGTGCAACACACCCAGTGGCGATGTTCGCGCCGGCCGGGAATTGGAGATCGAATCCTTAGAGGTGGAGTAGGAGGCGGATCGTGACGACCCCGCGCATTCTCGAAGTTCGTCAGGGCTTGCTCAAGAAAAACGACATGATCGCGGCCACACTGCGCGCTCAATATAAGACCGCGGGTACGTTTGTCGTCAATCTGGTGTCTAGCCCGGGCACGGGGAAGACGTTGTTTCTCGAGCGCACCTTGGCGGCTCTTCGCGACCGGGGCTACCGCCCCGCAGCACTGGTCGGCGATCTGGAAACCGATCACGACGCCCTTCGTCTTGCCCGCAGCGGCGCACCTGCGCGGCAGATCAATACCCACGGCATCTGCCATCTGGAAGCGGAGATGGTCGAACGCCATCTGGTGGGCTGGAACCTGGCCGACTTCGACTTCCTTTTCATCGAAAATGTCGGCAATCTCGTGTGCACTTCCAGCTACGATTTAGGCGAACAACTCCGGGTTGTCCTTCTGTCGGTGACCGAGGGTGAAGATAAACCACTGAAGTATCCGACGCTGTTTAACACCGCGGATGTTGGCATCATCACCAAGGCTGATTTGGCCGCGGCGTGTGAATTCGATCCTGCCCTCGCGGAACGGAACCTCCACGCGGTGCGTCCCGGGCTGCCCCTTCTGATCGTGTCGGCCAAAACGGGCCAGGGAATGACTAGCTGGCTCGATTTCCTCGTGGATCGTCGTCAACAGTCCAATACCGCCATGCTGGAGAACCGCCGTGAATCGCTCGCTCGTCGCTAACCGCGGCCTCAGCGCCAGTTCGGCGACCGCCCGCGAACTGGCCCAGCTCCACCAGGCGACGGAAATTCTACGTTCCGCGGTGGAGTTGATAGGCCGGCAAACCCACCCGGCCGGCGTGGCCGACGTGGTGGCCCTCTCTGTCGCGCGCATGACTCGTGCCGACCGCGTGGCCTGCGGTTGGGTCGACGAGGAGGCCTTTCAACTCCAGGCGGTCGTGGAGAATGGCCGCAGATTGGAAGGTGCTGAATGCCACCCCGAGGAACTGGCCGTGGTCGCGCGGGCCTGTCGCACCCAGCAGCCTTGCGTCGAGGGCGATCGTATCGCCGTTCCCGCGTTGGACCATCACAATCGTGTCACAGCGGTGGTGATGGCCGTCAAAACAAATGGTTTTCGCCGTACCGACGTCGCTCTGGTCGCCACCGCGGCCCATGCGGCCACCATCGCCCTCGATCGCGGTCGGCTTTTCGAACGACTGGTCGATTGGAACCGGTCGATGGAAATGCTTTTGGCCTTCAATGCCACCATCAACCAACATCTGGCTCCACCACTGTTACTGCGGCGTTTGGTCGAACAAGCCGCGCGGCTGCTGGAAGCCGAGGCCGGTTTTGCCGGGCTGGCCGTTGCGGATGGTGTCGGGGGTTGGGTGATGGAAAGCGATGGCTACTGGTCGGCCGGCCGCTGGCACGACGAACGCCGCCGCTGGCGCTGTGGCGAAGGAACCCCAGGATTCGTCCTGGCCACGGAATTCCCCTACTTCTCCAACAACTATCCGGCCGATCCGCTGGCGGATCCCCACCGCCACGGCGTGTTACGTGCCATGTGCGTGCCGATCAAGAACGATCGCCATCAGGTGCTGGGCTTTTTTGAACTGCATCGCTACCAGGGGGGGCTGTTCAGCTGGCACGATGCCGCGTTTCTGGAAACGCTCGCCAACATGGCCGCCGTTGCCGTCGAAAACGCTCGCTTGTGGCGCAGTTTGGAGGAATCGAACCGGCAGCTGCAAGCCATGTCGGCCGCCAACGCCCAACGGCTCGAAGACGAACGACGCCACATTGCCCGGGAACTGCACGACGAAACCGGGCAAGCCCTCATCGCCATCAAACTCAGCTTGCAAGCCGTGGCCGGCCTCGTTCCTGCAGAACTCAGCGACCTGCGCGCTGAATTGGACCTGCTCCGGCAACAAGTGAATGATGCCGCGGTGCGGATTCGCGAGTTGTCGCGGCAACTGCGGCCACCCACACTCGATCACTGCGGGCTATCGGCGGCATTGCAACAACTTGCGGACGACTTCGGCCGCCGCACCGGTATTCGGGTGCAACTGTTCGCCGATGAACCCACGCGTCGCTTTCCCCCGCCGGTGGAAACTGCCGTCTACCGCATCGCTCAAGAAGCCCTCACGAACACGGCTAAGCATGCCGCGGCCCAGAACGTGCGGCTGACGTTGTCGCATTCCGCCCGCCATCTGCAGCTCATCATCACCGACGATGGTTGTGGCTTCGACCCCACGGCTGTGACCGGTGGTCTGGGATTGCTGGGCATGCGCGAACGGGTCGACATGCTTGGCGGAGAATTTCAGGTGCAATCCGGACCCTGTGGCACCACCATCAACGTACGCCTGGCAATCTCTCATGGCCAACCGACCGAGCATCATTCTGATCGATGACCATGCGTTGGTCCGACGCGGACTGGCCGCACTTTTGAACCAAAGCAAGCGGTTCAAAGTCGTCGCCGAAGGTACCAACGGCGAGGAGGCGTTGGAGCTGGCCCGCACGGTTCCCGCCGATGTCATGCTGTTGGATTTGGCTATGCCGCGGCTCAATGGCCTGGAGGTGGTCAGCCGCCTGGCTGATCGCCCCGATCGGCTTCGGCTGTTGATTGTGTCGATGTACGATGATGCCGCCTTTGTCGCCCGGGCTCTCCGAGAAGGGGCCGACGGCTACATCCTCAAACAAGCCTTGGAAGATGACCTCTTCCGCGCCTTGGATGCGGTTCTCGCGGGGCAGATCTACCTCTGCCCGCTCATCGAACGCAAACGCATGCAGGGGATGGAACTGAGCGATAGTGACATCACCGAGCGCGAGCGCGAAGTGTTGCAACTGATCGCCGACGGCCTGACCACCGCCGAAGTGGCCGAGCGACTGTTCATCAGCCCGCACACCGCGACCCGCCACCGGGCCAATCTCATGCGGAAGCTGAATGTTCATAATCCTGCAGAATTGCTCCGGGCCGCGGCCGCCCGCGGCCTGATCATTCTGCCGCAACGAACCGACTAACCCCACAGCTGTTCCTCGTCGATGGGAGGTTGATTATGGCGACGCTTCTTTGGCTCCAAGGGGGGGCGTGCAGCGGCAATACCATGTCGTTTCTCAATGCCGAAGAGCCGAGTGCCTGCGATTTGGTCACCGATTTTGGGATTGAAGTGATCTGGCATCCGTCGTTGGGTTTGGAATTGGGTGACCAAGTGAAAGCGTTGCTGCACGACCTGACGAGCGGTCGGCGGCCCTTGGACATTTTCGTTTTCGAAGGCACCGTCATTCTCGGTCCCCACGGCAGCGGCCGGTTCAACATGTTTGCCGATCGACCTATGAAAGATTGGGTTCGCGAACTGAGCCAGGTGGCCAATGCGGTGGTTGCTATCGGTGACTGTGCCTGTTGGGGGGGCATCCCAGCCACAGCTCCCAACCCGGTCGATAACGTGGGGCTACAGTATGTCAAACGCGCTCACGGGGGTTATCTGGGAGCCGATTTCCGCAGCCGCTGGGGGTTACCGGTCATCAACATCCCCGGTTGCCCGGCGCACCCAGATTGGGTCACGCAAATACTTGTCGCCATCGCCACCGGGCGTGCCAAGGACATCGCGTTGGACGACTTGCAACGCCCGGTCACCTTCTTCAAGACCTTCACCCAGACAGGTTGCACGCGCGTTCAGTTCTTCGAGTACAAGCAATCACCCAAAGAATTTGGCCAAGGAACCCGCACCGGCTGCCTGTTCTACGAGTTTGGCTGCCGCGGCCCCATGACCCATTCTCCCTGTAACCGGATTTTGTGGAATCGACAATCGAGCAAAACCCGGGCTGGCATGCCCTGCACCGGCTGTACCGAACCCGAATTCCCCTTCTACGATCTGATGCCTGGAACGGTCTTCAAAACCCAGAAAATCAGCGGTGTCATTCCCAAAGACGTACCTGCAGGTGTCGATCACGTCACCTACATGGCCCACGCCGCGGCCGCCAAGATCGCCGCCCCCAAATGGTCGAAAGAAGACATGTTTGTCGTCTGATCGTTCCCTCCACGTACTTATCGCCACTTACCCTTCCAACTCTCCCGGAGTTCACAATGGTTACTACGCTCCTACCTCCCAATACTCAACGTATCAGCCCCCTGGGCCGCGTCGAAGGCGACCTTGACCTCAACATCCAGGTTGATCAAGGCATCGTGACCAATGCCTGGACTGAAGCCAGCATGTTCCGCGGCTTTGAGATTATCCTCAAAGGCAAAGACCCCCAAGCCGGGTTAATTGTCACTCCGCGCATCTGTGGCATCTGCGGCGGCAGCCACCTCTACAAAGCCGCGTATGCTCTCGATACCGCCTGGCGCACACATGTACCACCCAGCGCCACCCTGGTGCGCAACATCGCGCAAGCGTGCGAAACACTGCAGTCCATTCCGCGATGGTTTTACGCCCTGTTTGCCATCGACCTGACGAATAAGAACTACGCGAAATCACCGTTTTACCCCGAGGCGGTCAAACGGTTTGCCCCCTTCGTGGGCACCAGCTATGAACCGGGCGTCACACTCTCTGGCAAACCCGTGGAAGTTTACGCCATCTTTGGGGGGCAATGGCCGCACAGCAGCTTCATGATTCCCGGCGGCGTCATGTGCGCCCCGACACTGGCTGATGTCACGCGGGCCATCGCCATTCTGGAATATTGGAAAACCGAATGGCTCGAAAAACGGTGGCTGGGTTGTTCGGTCGATCGTTGGCTGGCGAACAAAACCTGGAACGATGTTCTCAATTGGGCCGACGAAAACGATGCCCAACGCAACAGCGATTGTGGGTTCTTCCTACGCATGGGCATGGACATTGGCTTGCACCAATACGGTGGCGGCTGCGGGGCCTATCTGGCCACCGGAACCTACTTCCAACCCGAACTGTACGAACGGCCCACGATCGAAGGACGCAATGCCGCTCTCATCAACCGCAGTGGTATCTACGATGGTCGCGATTTCCACGACTTTGACCAAGCGAATGTGCGTGAGGATGTGACACACAGCTTCTACAAAGGCCATTCGCTGCTACACCCCTGGGAGGGTGTGACCGAACCGATCGATCCCGCCGAAGGACACAAGCAAGGCAAGTACAGTTGGGCGAAGTCGCCGCGGTATTGGGTGCCGGGGAAAGGGCCAATCCCCCTGGAAGCCGGCCCTCTGGCCCGGCAGGTCATCGCCGGTCGCCCGGGAGCTGCTCCGCATCAGGACTACGACCCGCTTTTTCTCGACGCGATTCGCACCGTCGGCCCCAGTGTACTGGTACGGGTCATGGCCCGGATGCATGAAGCGGCCAAATACTATAAACTCGCTCGTAAGTGGTTGGGAGAATTAGACTTACACGATAAATTCTACAGCAAACCCACCGAACATGCTGAGGGGAAAGGCTTTGGCAGCACCGAGGCCGCCCGCGGCAGCCTCTCCGACTGGATCATCATCAAAAATGGGAAAATCGAGAACTACCAAGTGGTCACGCCCACAGCATGGAACATCGGCCCGCTCGATCAGAACAACGTCCACGGCCCCATGGAGCAAGCGTTCATCGGTGCCCGCATTGCCGATCCGACCGATCCTGTGGAAATGGGGCATGTCGCCCGGTCGTTCGACTCCTGTTTGGTCTGCACGGTTCATACCTACGATGCCAAAACCGGCCAAGAACTGGCCCGTTTCCGAATCGGCGAGGGTTCGCGGTGACTGCGGAGAACACGCCCCGTGTACTGATTATTGGCTGCGGGAACTTGCTCCGCGGCGATGATGCCGCCGGACCGGTCGCGATTCGCCGTTTGTGGGAAGCCGGCCTGCCGCCTGGCGTGCGCTGTGCCGATGGTGGTACCGGCGGCATGGATGTCGCTTTTCAGATGCGGGGGGTGCCCACGGTGGTGTTGATCGATGCCTGTTCGAGCGGTTCCCCCCCCGGGTCGATCTTTGAGCTTCCCGGGTCGGAAGTTGAGCAACGGCCGCCGCCTTCCGGCATCAATCTCCACGCTTTCCGCTGGGATCACGCATTGGCCTTCGCCCGTTGGTTGCTCAAAGACGAATACCCCCGCGAAGTTCGCGTCGTCTTGATCGAAGTCGAGCAAACCAGATGGGGGGAAGGGTTATCTCCGGCGGTCGATGCGGCTGTCAACCATGTGGTCGACTTATTACTCGAACGATACACACCAAGAGCCTTAACAACGTGATCGTCCTTAACAACGTGATCGTCGAATTCACAGCCGATGGTTATGTGCGGATGCCCCCGGAAGTGGCCGAGCGGTACTTTCCTCAGGGTGTCTTGGTAGCGCTCTGCACCGCAGGGGAATTGTGGCTGCTGCCAACCCGGGGTCCGGCGGTCGGGGGGCTATTCCTCAAACAACGCAATGCCGCGGGTGAACGGAGTGTCTTGGTGCGCGAGGTGATGGGCGCGAATGTCGCTCCAGGGCCGCGCCCCGCCCGCTGGGATGAGCAACAGGGGGCGTTACGGATTGCTCTCGATGCGCCCGAATAGGCCAGCTCGCACAGCTCTTCGGAATCGGAATTCGCCCCAGATTTTCCAGGAGGTTCCCACGTGAGCCAAGCCGAGCAAGCCTTGGGTGTTATCACCAAGCTCGTGGCGGATAACGGTCGCTGGGTGGTTTATCTGGGGATCGATTGGTGGACGACAGCAGCCGAGGGCCACCCGGTCGAAACCATTTGGCACCGGATTGCGGATTTTCCCACAATCGAAGCGGCGATGGTCGCTGCGCGCTACTATCAACGCGGCGCTGATCGCGTTCTGCTACGCTCACCCACATGGCCCGGGGAATTCCATCGTGAAACCGCTGACTGATCTGCTAGAACGGCCACAACCGGTAGGCCTTTTCCCCCTGCCAGCGGGCTACTTATTGCTTCCGCCCACCTCCGATCGCCAAGCTGCTGCGCAATTGTTGCGGGGCGACGTGCCCATCCTCTGGCCAAAGGAATGGCAATTCTTCGCCGCAGCCTTGGCGGGCAATCACGCGGCGGCTCTGGAACAGCTCCCCGACGGCCCCTTGGGAGTTTACAACCGCCTCGTACTATCCCCTTCGATCGCGGTCTTCCAGCAGGCCTCCGCCTCACCGCTGCGCCCCTTGGCGGAGGTGATTGGTTTCTCCCTGGGGTGGATCGACCAACCCCCACCGATCGATGAACTCGATGGTGAACTGTTGGCCCACGTTCTTGCGGTCCATGCCGCCGCCGCCTGGGCACGACACGATGCCTCAGCCGCTGAAAGGCATCTCCAGACCGCAATTGCCGCGGCGCGTACTCCCTCGCCCCTTCTGGCGGCCCAGTTGTTGGGCCAACTCGCGGCTTTTCTCAAAACCGATCGCGAACGCTGGCTGGAAGCCTGCACCCACTACCGGCACGCTCTTCAGCTGGCCGCGGATACGCCCCTGATCCGCTTGCGCGCTGGACTGTGGTTCGCCCTGGGCACGACCTACCACGAACATGCGCAGGGCCACCGAACGTATTGGCTGGAAGCGATCAATGCTTATCAACAAGCCATCGCTTGCGGCCTGGCGGTGGATTGTCACCCAGAACTGTACGCAGAAGTTCACAACAACCTCGGATTAGCCTACTTGTCAATCCCGGCGACCGCTGCCAGCGATCCGCTGCGCATGGCTGTGGCGATTCAATCGTTTCGCGAAGCCCTCAAGGTCTTCACCCGCGACTCTGATCCGGCCCGTTGGGCCAGCACCACGCTGAATTTCGCAAATGCTCTGCAATATTTGCCCTCGGGGCATCCGGCCGACAACCTCTGGCAAGCCGTGGAACTTTACGATGCCGTGCTGCGCGTACGCACGCGGGCCGACGATCCGGTCGGTTACGCACGCGTGCTGGCCAATCAGGCTAATGCGCTGGCTCACCTGGGTCAGTTTGCCGCTGCCTTGGAAAAGTTGAACGAAGCCTACAAACTGTTCCAGTGGTACGAGGACGCGGAAGCCGCTGCGGGCGTTATGGAGTTAGTCGAGAGCATCACGGCCGCTCGCGCGGCCAACCCTGCGGCCGTCGAGAGTTGATCGTGGAACTCCACGAACGGCAACAGTTCGATTTCCTGGGAGTAGGACAGGAAGAGTGGGAGTAGGACAGGAAGAGAAAGGAGAAGGTCAAGAGGTGGAACTCCACGAACGGCAACAGTTCGATTTCCTGCTCACTACGGCCGTCGAACGGTTCGTGGAACGGCTCGAGCAACGCAATCAAGGTGCCGCCAACGCCTTGGCCCGCCTCCGCGAAAACCCGGACAGTGACACGGTTCGACTCACCGAATTCGTAACCGCAGTGATGGCGGATTTCTTGCTCGATAATCCCGATGGGGCCTGCTTTGTGTTGCGTGCCGTCCCACGGCGGCGCGTTGAACCTCCGGCTGTGGGAACTGTGGCCGAGATCGTCCAGGCGATGGCGACGGCCGTTTTCGCGGACTTGTTGAAGCAAAAAGCCTTGGAGCGGCTGGAACAGCATGCCACGTACTCCGCGGAAGGGTTTTGATCATGACTGAAATTTCGTCTACTCTCGCAACACCCGCGGCTGACGACTTGGACGCTCTGGCCGCCAAGGTCGATCAAGCGGCGGCAGCGGTTCGCGGACTGCCGGAGGAAGCCCGGCGGCGCGCCTGGGCACTACAAGCCGCGGTCGAAGAGATTCACAAGCTCGGCTTCACGAAAATCGTGCGGGCCTTGAAAGCCGACCCTCGCGGCAAGGAAATCCTCTGGGAGTTGGTGGATGATCCGGTGGTGCGGATGCTGTTTGCCATGCATGGTTTGATTCGGGCCGACCTGCGTACCCGCGCCGAACGGGTCATCGAAATGATCCGGCCCCATATTCAGTCGCACGGCGGCGATGTGACACTGCTCGACGTGCAGGATGGCATCGCCCACGTCCGATTGTCCGGTTCCTGTACGGGCTGCTCCATGGCGGCTGTAACTCTGCGGACCACGGTCGAAGAGGCTCTCAAGGAGCAATGCCCGGAAATCACGGAGGTCCGGCAGGTGCCGGCAGAACCCGCGGAGGCCGTCACTTTCGTGCCCTTGGGGTTGCCCGTTACTGCAGGCAAACGGGATACGCACGGTTGGATCGCCGGTCCAACCCTCGCGGCACTGGCGACCGACCGCGGCACAGCTGTTGATACACCGGCTGGGTCGGTGCTTGTCATTCAGGCTGCTGGCGGTGTGCGGGCGTATCGCAACCAGTGCCCCCATCAGGGGTTACCGCTGGAAGGGGGGAAGATCGACCCCGAGGCTAACACCCTCGCCTGCCCGTGGCATGGTTTCCGCTTCGATTGCGACACGGGAGAGTGTTTGACCGCCCCAGCGGTACAGTTGGAGCAGTTCCCCGTACGAATCGACAACGGTGTGGTGTGGGTGCGGCCATCATGAAACCGGTGGAGCAGTTCCCCGTACGAATCGACAACGGTGTGGTGTGGGTGTGGTCATCATGAAACCGGCCCTGTGGTTGGGAGCGCCAGCGCCGGGGCGGCTGGCCCTTCCCGCGGCGGGTCCCACAGCTTCGCAGTTGTACGCCCCGCGCGGTGTCTGGCTCGATGCCCAGCGACTCATTGTCGCCGATAGTGGCAATCACCGTGTGCTCATTTGGCACACAGGGCCCACACAAGATCATCAACCCGCCGATGTTGTGCTGGGCCAGCCCGACTTCACGACCGAAGGACCAAAGGGGCTTCACCTCCCCACGGGGGTTCTGGTTGTCGATGACCAATTATTGGTCTGCGATGCATGGCATCATCGCGTGCTGATCTGGGACCGAATCCCGACCAGCCCCAACACCCCCCCGGCGGCGGTGCTCGGTCAACCGCACCAGGAGGCGACCGAACCCAATCGCGGCGGAGCAATTTCGGGGTGTGGTTTCTACTGGCCGTATGGCATCGGTTGGGCGAAGGGCTGGCTGTGGGTGGCCGACACGGGCAATCGGCGCGTGTTGGGGTGGCAGGGAATTCCCTCGGATGGCCAAGCGGCGGACATCATCCTGGGCCAACCGGATGCCACCCACGGGGCCGAGAATCGCGGCGGACCGGTCGCGGGCGATTCCTTCCGCTGGCCCCATGCAGTGGCTGCCACGGAGGAACTGTTGTTCGTCGCCGATGCTGGCAACCACCGTGTTTTGGGGTGGCTGTTCCCGGTCAGCGATCGCCCCGCCGACGTGGTGCTGGGTCAACCAGCTTTCGACACCAACCATGAATCGCCGTATGCTCCCCCTGGACCGTCCACCCTCCGCTTCCCTTATGGCGTGACGACGTGGAAGAATGAACTGAGTGTGGCCGATACGGCGAACAACCGCGTTGTGCATTGGAACACAGTCCCGACCACTGGGGCGGGTCATCCCGCCAACGCTGTCTTCGGTCAAGAGACCTTCGCCAGCGCAGGTGAAAACCGCTGGCAGGCCGTCACGGCCGATTCACTCTGCTGGCCTTATGGGGTGTGTCGTTGCGGGCCGCGGCTGGCCATTGCCGACTCAGGTAATAACCGCGTGATGATCTGGCAGCAGGAGGGTTGAACGATGTGTTTGGCCGTACCAGGGCGAGTCGAATCGGTCTATGAGGCCGACGGCACTCGCATGGGGAAAGTGAACTTCGGCGGTGTCGTGAAAGAGGTGTGTCTGGCGTACCTGCCCGAACTCACGGTGGGTGATTACACGATTGTTCATGTGGGTTTCGCCATCAGCAAAATCGACGAAACGACGGCTCTGGAAACCCTGCGTACATTCGAATCGCTGGGTTTACTCGACGATGAAGGGCAGGAGCAGACACCATGAAATACCTCAGCGAATTCCGCAACGGCGAAGTGGCTCGCAAACTGGCCGCGGACATCCGGGCTACGGTCACGCGGCCGTGGGCGATTATGGAGGTTTGTGGGGGGCAAACGCATTCCATCCTCCGGCATGGCATCGACCAACTGCTGCCTCCCGAAGTGGAATTGATCCACGGTCCCGGTTGCCCTGTGTGTGTCACCCCGGTGGAGTTGATCGACAAAGCTCTGGCGATCGCTGCGATGCCCGACGTCATCTTCTGCAGCTTTGGTGATATGCTGCGGGTACCGGGAACCAGCGGCGATTTGTTCAGCGTGAAAAGCCGCGGCGGGGATGTTCGAGTGGTGTACTCACCGCTGGATGCCATCCAATTGGCCAAGGCTAACCCCACACGCTCGGTGGTCTTTTTCGGTATCGGCTTCGAGACAACGGCCCCAGCCAATGCGTTGGCCATCCACCAAGCCCGGCGGCTAGGGCTGACGAACTTTTCGGTCCTGGTGTCGCATGTCTTGGTCCCGCCGGCGATTGAGGCCATCATGCGGTCGCCAACCAACCGGGTGCAGGCTTTCCTGGCAGCAGGGCATGTCTGCAGTGTGATGGGTTATCACCAATATGTGCCGCTTGCGGAACGCCACCGGGTACCGATTGTGGTCACCGGGTTCGAGCCGCTCGACCTGTTAGACGGCATCCGGCGGGCGATTCTCCAACTCGAATCGGGCACGTACACCGTTGAGAACGCTTATTCGCGCGTCGTCACACGAGAGGGTAATCGCGCGGCCCAAGCCATGCTCGCTGAAGTCTTTGAGGAAACCGACCGGACCTGGCGCGGCATTGGTGTCATTCCCCACAGCGGCTGGAAACTCCGCGACAAATACCGCGACTTCGACGCGGAAACGCGCTTCCCCCTCAGTGGGATTCGGTCCCAAGAATCGCCGCGGTGCCGCAGCGGAGAAGTGTTACAAGGAACGCTCAAACCCCACCAATGCGAAGCCTTCGGCACCGCCTGCACCCCCCGAACGCCTCTGGGGGCCACCATGGTTTCCAGCGAAGGTGCCTGTGCAGCGTACTATAACTACGGACGACTCTTAGACTTAGGAACGGAGCGAACCGCGTGTCGCGCGTGAATTTCGAGAATGCTACCTGCCCAGTGCCACGGCGAGACTACCCTCAGGTGGTGTTGGGTCATGGCGGCGGCGGCAAACTGTCCGCCGAGTTGGTCGAACATTTGTTTGTTCCTGCGTTTCGCAATGCCGCCCTGGAAGCCTTGGGCGATGCCGCGATCGTGCCGCCGGTTGCGGGACGCTTAGCCCTGACGACCGATGCCTACGTCGTTCGGCCGTTATTTTTTCCGGGTGGCTGTATTGGTGATCTGGCTGTCAATGGTACCGTGAATGATCTGGCCGTCAGCGGGGCCGAACCATTGTACCTGTCGGCGAGTTTCATTCTCGAAGAAGGGTTTTCCCTGGCCGATTTGCAACGAATTGTCGACCGGATGGCGCACGCCGCGGCCACAGCGGGAGTGCAGATTGTCACCGGGGATACTAAAGTTGTCGAACGTGGTCATGGCGACGGTTGTTTCATCACCACCGCGGGCGTGGGTTGGGTTCCGCCTGGGCGGTCGTTGGGTCCGGAACACATTCGCCCCGGCGATGCCGTGATCCTTTCGGGGTCGATGGGCAACCACGGGATTGCGATTCTCAGCGTCCGGGAAGGCTTGGAGTTTGAAACGGTCACTCACAGCGACACCGCGGCCCTGAATGGGCTAATCGCCCGGATGTTCGAGGTTTGCCCGGATATTCGCGTCCTGCGCGATCCAACGCGCGGTGGCCTGGCTGCGACATTGAACGAATTTGCCAGCCGCGCCGGCTGGGGAATCGAAATTCACGAAAACCAAATTCCGGTCGATGAATCGGTGCGGGCGGCCTGCGACTTGTTGGGGCTGGACCCACTGCTGATCGCCAACGAGGGCAAAGTCGTGGCGATCGCCCCCGCGGCCGCGGCGGAACGATTGGTGGAGGCGATGCGGCAACACCCCCTGGGTCAACAGGCCGCCATCATCGGTCAGGTCACGCAGCAGCATCCTACGATGGTGGTAGCCCGAACGGCGATTGGTGCTTCGCGTGTGATTCTTCTTCCGATAGGTGAACAATTACCGCGCATCTGCTAGCGTTCCCTGCTGCAGAGGTGGGACTTCACCTTGCTCCATCGAAGGAACTTCACCTTGCTCCATCGAAGGAAGCCTGAAGTCAACACCCCGTTCACGACAGCAGCGACATGATCTGCCTCGCCGTTAGGCATTCTCTACCTACTGTTGCTGAGATAAATCGCAGAACCCTCGGAATGACAATCCGAATAAGAAATCCACTTTCGGCTTGGACATGCCCAGTGCACCGAGTATCCTTCCGAACAATCACCGTTGTGCCCCCTTGGGAAGAACGTCCGAGAGGTCAGACAGTCATGGCCAGGATGAATCGTCGTCAATTCGCCCAAACCACCGGTATCGCTGCGGCGACGGCACTGAGCGCGGGGCGAGTGTGGGGAGCCAACGACCGGGTTCGCGTCGGGTTTATTGGTTTGGGCAATCGGGGTGATCAAGTGCTGAGTGCATTTTTGGCCCAGAAGGATTGTGAGGTCGTTGCGATTTGCGACATTTATCGCCCCTATCTGGATTTTGCGGCCAAAAGAATTGGCGGTAACCCTTTACACTTCAAGGATTACCGCAAAATGCTCGAGCAACGCGACCTGGACGCGGTCGTGATCGTCACCCCCGATCATTGGCATGCCCTGATGACCGTGGAGGCCTGCGCGGCGGGTAAGGATGTGTACGTGGAAAAGCCGCTGTCGTTGTGCGTGGCGGAGGGCCGAGCCATGGTCAACGCGGCACGCCAGCACAAGCGGATTGTGCAGTGTGGTATTCAGCGAATGTCCAGCCCCATGTGCCAAGAAGCGGCGTCGTTGATCCGCAACGGCGCGATCGGGAAAGTGACCGTTGTTCGGGCTTTCCACGTCCAAAACGAGTGGCCCAAGGGCATCGGCCAGCCACCCGACGGTGAAGCGATGCCAGACGGATTCGATTGGGACGCTTGGGTCGGTCCAGCGCCGATGCGGAAATACAACAAGAACCGCACGTTTTACCGCTTTCGGTGGTTCTACGACTACTCCGGCGGGCAACTGACCAACTTCGGGGTGCATTATTTGGCGCAAATCCATGCTTCACTAGGAGTTGACGCTCCGCTGGCCGTCGTAGCCATGGGTGGCAAATTCGCGAACTTCGATAATCGTGAAGTTCCGGATACCTTGGAAGTGCTGTGGCATTACCCGAACGATACACTCGTCATATTTTCCCAATTCAATGCCACGGGGGCACTTCCGGCGGCCAAACCATGTGAAATCGAATTCCGCGGCACGAAAGGAACGCTCTATTTCCGGACCAACGGCTATGAAATTGTGCCCGAACTCATTACGCCGAATGAATTTGCGGCGCGAACCCCCCTCGATCGGAGCCTCGAGAAAAGCTGGCGCAACGGGGCCAAGGCCGAAATCGAAGCCAAGAAGGTCGAAGGTCGCATTCTCGACACCGACCATGCCCGCAACTTTCTCGATTGTCTGAAAAGCCGCCAAACACCCAGTTGCGATGTGGAATTCGGTCACCGCTGTACCAGTGCCGCGTTGATCGGCAATATCGCCCACCGGATGAAAGCCTACTTGGAGTGGGACGCGAAAACCGAACGGTTCACCAATCATCCACGCGCAAATGAATGGTTAAGCTATACCTATCGGAAGCCTTACATCATGCCGAGTTAGTTCCGGCGAGAATCGTTGGAATGTTGGTCCTGTCGGAGGTGTGGCCAGCTGCTCCAGGAGATGATGGACCTATCGTGCGGATGAACTGTCATGCGTTATCAGTGTCCCCGCTGCGCTGATTATTGGGAAGCCGAACCCAGTGGTAATACCGTGCCGCGTTGCCCGCGTTGCTCGGCTCCCTTGCGCCTCATCACCACGGCCCCCACGACGGCTTTGGAAATGCCCCAAATACCACCGCCCCCGGTGATGCAGCGGCCTGTGTATGCGCCGCCTGCGATTGTTCCTTTCCCACTCTCCGTGGAACCTCGTGAGTACATCGAAGAGAAGGTCGAAGACCTCCGCGAACGTCGCCAATACCGCCGCCAACAGCAACAATACGTGCGCGAAGATCGGATTAGCAATCCGGTGGGGATAGCGGGGGTCGCTATCAATGGTACGGCGTTTTTGTTGGTGATGTCGGGCCTGCTGTTTGGCCACCGCTTGGAAGCGTATGGCTGGGTGATGGCGGTATTGAGTATCCCAATGGTACTCATCGGCTTGCCGCTGTCGATTGTGGGCAGCTTGCGTCAGGGGCGAATCCGTATGTACTCATGGATCGGCGTTGGGTTGGGGGCGATGCTACTGTTACTGATGATTCCGGGGCTGATGGTGTTGTTGCTGAAAACGAAGTGAGCCGGGAATCATCATGCCCTCGTCGTTCACGTCCCATCCCCAGGTGACTTTCTGGGGGGCGGCCGGCACGGTCACCGGGTCGATGCACCACCTTGAAGCCCGTGGCCAGGCAGTTCTGCTGGAGTGTGGCTTATTCCAAGGCTCGCGTGCGGAAAGTTATCGCCGCAATCGCGAATTCCCCTTCCGCGCCAAGGACATCGACGCAGTTCTGCTGACCCACGCCCACATCGACCATTGCGGCAATTTACCCAATCTGGTCCGCCGCGGCTTCTCCGGCCCCATCTACTGCACACCGGCTACCCGGGCCTTGGCTGCGGTCATGCTCGGTGATGCCGCCAAAATTCAGGAAGAAGATGCCCGCTACCTCAACCGCAAACGGGGCCAAAACGAACCGAAAATTCAACCGCTCTACGACAGCCGCGATGTCTTCCGGACACTGACCAAATTGCAAGCGGTCCCGTGCGGCCAGCCGTTCCGGGTGGTCAAGGGCATCGAAGCCACCTTCGTAGAAGCCGGACACTTACTCGGTTCCGCCATGGTACAACTGCGTATCACGTCGGGCGATCAGCAGCGACGAGTGACCTTCACCGGGGATGTCGGCCGGCCCGGTCTGCCGATTCTTCGTCATCCCGACCCCATTCCCCCCGCGGATGTTCTCATCACCGAATGCACCTACGGCGGCCACACCCACGAACCCGTTGATGAAACTGCGGCGTATCTGGGCGAAGTGGTCCGACGCACCGCCCAACGGGGCGGCCGTGTGATCATACCGGCGTTCGCCGTTGGCCGCACACAAACCATCGTCTACTTTCTCCATCAACTCATCTCCGCCGGTCAACTGCCGGATATTCCCATTTTTGTGGATAGCCCCATGGCCGTCCGGGCGACCGAAGTCTTTCGTGCTCATCCTGAGTGTTACGACGATGAAACCCTCGCCTTGCTCGCCACCCACCCCGACTTATTTGGCGAAAAGCACGTTCGCTATGTCGAAACCATCACCGAAAGCGTCCAGCTCAACCACCGTACAGGACCCTGTATCGTGATCGCCTCCAGCGGGATGTGCGAGGCCGGTCGGATTCTGCATCACTTGCGACACGGGCTGAGCAACCCGGCCAACACGGTTCTCATCGCGGGCTACCAGGCGGCCGAGACTTTGGGCCGCAAGCTCGTCGAAAAACGCCCCGAAGTCCGCGTGTTAGGACGGCTGATCCCCGTGAAAGCGGAAATTGTTGTCCTCAACGGTCTATCGGCCCATGCCGATCATCCGGACCTGTTGCGAATGATCGCGCCGTTGGAACGTACCACCCGGATCCGATTGGTCCACGGTGAACCGTTTCGCGCGGAGAAGTTGACCGAAGGTCTGAAGGCGATGGGATTTACGGATGTGGAGGCCCCTAACCGCGGCGACACGGTGACGGTTTAAGAAATTCGGGTATTTGTTCTCTGTCTCACCTGGAGCGCCCCACGCTTGGCAGTCCGCCCTTCCGCTACTTCTTACCGAGGTCACTAGGGGGTATTTCGTCTCACCTGGAGCGTCCCACACATGGTGATCCGCACAGCTGGAGTGCCAAGATCGGTTCAACAGGTCGGGAATCGCCGACTACAGCTTTCGACCAGAGAAACAGCTTTCGACCAGAGAACGTCGGACAATAATGGAGTGCTAAGATAATGGAGTGCTAAGATCGGTTCAACAGGTCGGGAATCGCCCCTTTGGAGTTGCACACATTCACAACAGTTGCTGCCCGGCTTTGATGAGAAGTACCAGAAAAACATCGGCCACCAAGACGAACAAGACACATGCCACCACGGCATCGGTCGCGGCTCGGCCCACACCTTCCGATCCGGGCCGCGGATGAAGGCCAATGAAACAACCTGTGATTCCCACCACCGCCCCAAAAACCAGCGTTTTCAACCCCGCCGGAATAACATCTTCCAACACCAGTTCCCGCACAGCCGCGGTGTCGTACTTCAAATAAGTGGTGGAACCGGTGAGGGTCTCGGCAACATATCCACTTCCAAGGGCTGTGGCCGCAATGAGAATGTGCAACAATGGCACCGCCAGAACACAGGCCACGACCCGCGGACCGACCAACTGACGCCAGGGGGACACCCCCAGCAATTCCAGGGCGTCGATCTGCTCACTGATGCGCATGGCCGCCAATTCCGCCCCCAGACTCGCCCCGGTCCGCGCCGCGACAATCAACCCCGCCCCCACCGGAGCCAATTCCAGAAGCACCGCTGCCGCTAACAGCGTCGGTAAGTATTCGACGGCCCCCGTTCCACTGCGTGCCAAAACATCACGGGTATGAAGCCAAATGACCACCCCCAAGGCGATCCCAGTGACGACCGCCAGCGGCAAGCCGCCGATAAGAACCGCATACAGCGGGCGAAGCCAATCGCGCCAGCGTGGCAGGGCACGCAGCATCGCCGGTACCGCCAAGGCGGCAAACGCCGTCCATCGTCCGAACCACTCGAACAAGGCCCCCAGTTCCGACACCATCATAAGACGCTACCTAAACCTAGACGACAAAGACACTTGCGCCGATGAACAATACCAGCTCCTCACCACAAGGGCCGCCGAGTGGCCGCCCACGTCCAATGGCGGTCGGAGGTCTGTTGCACCGTTTCGGGACCGTAGCCCAGGCTTTCCACCGCCGCGCGGACTTCCTCCACGGTCAGCGCGGCCCGTAGCGACGCCGCGAACAATGCTCGCTGATGGTCATTCGCTTCGGCAGCGTAGTGCTTGACAAGATGATCAAGTTCCCTTTCGCTACGGGGGCGGATCAGATCGCGAACGAAGATCGTGCCACCGATGCCGCACACCCGGTGCAGTTCGCGCAAACACGCGCGCGGATCGGGAATGTGATGAACGCTGCCGTTACAGATCGCCGCGGCAAACGCTTGGTCACCGAAGGGAAGTTGTTTGGCATCGGCTTTCACCAAACGGATCCGGTCCGTCCAACCGGCTGCGGCGATGTGCTGCTGCGCTAAGGCCAACATGTGTTCGGCCAGGTCCACGGCGACAATGTTCAGTTGCGGACAACGGCGACATAACTCCACAGGGATGCGTCCGGGTCCGGTGCCGACATCAATCACTTCGCCGCTGGGGTGCCCCCAAGCAAGAAAATCGCTCACAAATTGCTGGTTGACCGCGGTGAAGTCCATAGCGTCGTAGTCGCGGGCGTCCGCCTCCGAGTCCATCACTTCGTCTTCGAGAATGCGGGGAAGCATGGGCCGTGTGGGCAAAAATTGAACAGATGTTTCACGCGTCCTTCGATGCGGCTGTGCCAGTGGAAGCGCCGGTGCGAACGTCAGTTGGTTTTGCTGCCCTCCGGCGTGGGGGTGGGTAGTTCGCTGCCGAGAACCGCGCGCAGGATTTGCTCTTGCCGGAAGGGTTTGTAGAGAACGTATTTCATCCCATCGGCCCGAGCTTTGACGATGGAATGGGCTTCGTCGTAACCGAAGCCGGTGGTCAGCGCCACGGTGGCGGTGGGGCAGGCTGCGCGGAGACGGCGGTAACACTCGTAGCCGCCCATGTCCGGGGGTTTGACTTCCTGAAAGATGGCGTCGTAGTGGCCGCGGCCAGCCATCGCGATACCATCGGCTCCGGTACTGGCGGTTTCGGCGGTAGCACCGAGGCGTCCGAGGAGTAAATGAGCGGCGCGGCGGAAGCGTTCGTCGGATTCGACGACCAGAACTCGTTTGCCCAGAAGGGGTTGCGGATTTTTGCCCGGAGAACTGGTCATCTCCCGACCGACTTGAGCAATACTGTCTTTCACCTGCCGGGCGGCGTCGAGCATCCGTTGCAAACGATCGGTCGTGGCGGTCGGCAGATTATCGCCTTGAGACAATAATACACTGGCTCCGGCGATCACTTCGTCCAAGGGCAGGGCGACTTCCTTATTCACGGCTTCGATCGACTGCCCCGCGGTGCAAACCTGTTGCGCGCTGAGCAAATCGAGTGTGTGCAGGGCCGCGGCGATTTCTTTGGAAAATAGTTCGGTGAATTGGAGATCGTCGGGTCCAAAGCCGTTGACCCGCGGACTTTCGACATTGAGCGTCCCAATCACTTCGTCTTGGAACTTCAGGGGAACGGTCATGGAGCTGCGGGCTCCGGCCGCTCCTGCGATGTAATAGGGGTCGTTGGCGGTATCGGGGCACAGGTAGCTTTGGCCGGTGGCAGCGACCAGCCCGGTCACGCCGTTGCCAGTCGGCAGGGCGTACAGTTTCCGCCCGGCGGCTTCGGGCAGCATGCCATCGGCCAGCAGAGGCTTCAATTCGTTGGTTTTGCGGTCGAGCAGCCGGACTTCGATCGTGTCGTAGTGAAGCAGATCGCGAATGGTGCGCCGCAGATTGGCTTTGAGCAATTCGACACGATCTTCTACCTTCATGTCGGTGAGTTGTTCGGCATCCAGCCCTGCCAGTTCGCGCCCAGCGGCGTGCAGGGCATCGAGTTTCTGTTGCTGAACCACTTCGGGGGTGATGTTGCGGACCAGGGCAATGAGTCCTGATACCTCGCCTTCGGGGGTCAATACCGGGCGAACGTCGATTTCCAGATACGGCTGGTGGGTGGTATGCAAGCGGTGCACGCGCAATAACGACGCCCGCCCTTGTCGGGCCGGGCCGAGCGGGTCGGCTAAGCGCGATACGGTGGGCGCTATCCATTCCCGATGGGTATTGGCGGAAGCCTCGGCCTTCGGGTCGGGCACCACTTCGACGGCGGCCAAGGTCGCATCCAAAGCCGCCAACAGCGGCTTGCCCACAGGCTCACCCGAGGCCAGATCGCGAAAGACCGGATTGGCCCACAAGACGACGCCCTGCGGATCGAGAACCGCCAACCCTTTGTCGATATGACCGATAATCAATTCGTCGCGGCGAAAACGGTCCAACAGGCCCGACACCACATCCGGGGCCACGACCACCGCGGTGTAACCGCCTTCTCGAAGCCGGCGTGCCACTTCCGCGGCATCATTCGATACCGCTTCAACATCGGCCGCCGCCGCCAATACGCTATCGAACGAGCCGATGGAAGGACCAATCAGCAAAAGACGCGGACGGTCGGCCAACGTCACCTCCCCCTACTAACTCATAAAGCCCAATTATAGCCTACTTCGTTCCTCTCCCACAAGCGACGCCAACGCGGTAAAGTGATGGTTGGGGAGGAATTATGCCGGTCACTTCGGTCACACTCCTGGAGCGTTTGAAAGATGCCCGCGATGGGGACGCGTGGAACCGCTTGATGGAATTATATACACCGCTGCTTCGCCGTTGGGCCGAACGCTTCAATATTCGTGGCGCCGATGCCGACGACCTGGTACAAGACGTGATGACCGTGGTGATTCGTCGGTTTCCGGAGTTTGTCCACCCGCGGCAACCCGGAGCCTTTCGCGGCTGGCTGCGGGCAATTGTCGCCAATTGTAGCCGAACTCTATGGCGATCCCGCCAAATGCACGTCACCGCCCCTGGGGGAACCGACTTCGGCAACTACCTTGCCCGTTTGGAAGACCCCAACGACGACTACGCCCGCGCTTGGGACCGCGAACACGATCAGCACGTCACCCGTATGTTACTTGATCGCATCCGGCCCGATTTTGAAGAACGCACCTGGCACATGTTCGCCCGTTTCGTCCTCGATGGCCTGACAGCCGAGGAAGTGGCAAGCGAACTGGGGACTTCGCCCAATGCCGTCTACATCGCCAAATCCCGCGTCTTGGCACGCCTTCGAGAAGAAGCCGGCGGACTGGTCGGCTAACTGGATTGCCTGGGGACGAGGCTTAGCACCCTCGGGGCATCCACCACACACCGACGCTGCCGCGATCGTTTGGCAACGGGAAAATGGATTCCAACTGCGGTCACGGAAATAGTGCCACTCCGACTGTGGCGCGTTTTTCGTGCGATCATCAATGGAACGGACCAGTGCCCGTCACAAATGGTGCTCGATGACTGTCGAAAGTTGTCCAAACTGGGAGACCCTAGCCGCTTTTGCCCATGGTGAACTTCCCGCACCCAGGCTCGCTACCGTTGCGGACCACGTCGCGGGTTGTGAAGCGTGTTGCCAAGCTCTGCAACGTATTCCGCCCGATTCCCTGGCCCAACTGGCCCGTGCCGCTGCTGCGGCGGCACCACGGGTGCCGTCGCCCGCCGTCTCCGCCGCGGCCACTGCGTCGTCGGCACCGTCTGCCGAATCCGCCTCCCGGGCGATTCCACCCGGATTTCTCAATCACCCCCGCTATCGCATTGTGGGCCAACTGGGGACGGGAGGCATGGGGACTGTCTACCAAGCAGAAGATTTGTGGATGGGACGTGTTGTTGCCATCAAGGTGGTGGCCGCCCATTGGACGACGAAAGCTAGCGCCGCCGCCCGGTTTCGCCGCGAAGTTCAAGCCGCCGCTCGCCTCGCCCATCACAACATCATCCGCGCTTACGACACCGGCGAAGTGGGCGGGCGCCAGTTTTTGGTCATGGAATTCGCCGAAGGAGTCAGTCTCGATCAACTCGTCGCCACAAAAGGCCCTCTGCCAGTGGCGTGGGCGTGTCTGCTGATTCGTCAAGCAGCTTTCGGACTTCAACACGCCGCTGAACAGGGCATCGTCCACCGCGACATCAAACCGCACAACCTCCTGGTGACCCGGAAAGGCCAACTCAAAATTCTCGACTTTGGCTTGGCCCGTTTCGCCAGTCTGGACGATGAACCGCTCTCCACCGCGCCGCGGTCGTTAGACGCCGCCACCACCCAGACCGCAGCTACCGTCACTAACCCCCACCTCCTGCTGGGTACGCCTGACTATCTTGCCCCAGAGCAAGCCAGGAATCCTCATGAAGTTGATCCACGAAGTGATATTTACTCTCTCGGTTGCACGTTCTACTTTCTTCTGACGGGGCACCCCCCGTTTCACCAGGCTACCACTCTTCTCGACAAACTCCATGCCCACACGCACTGCGAACCGATCTCCATACGCCAACTACGGCCCGACCTGCCCCCTGGCTTGGACCACGTCCTCGCCACGATGATGGCGAAAAACCCCGTCGATCGCTACGCCCAAGCAGCGGAGGTGGCCGCCGCCCTGTGGCCGTTCACCCGATCGGATGCCGGCCAGCCCGCAGCCTTCGCGCTCACTGAGGCCGTGGCGGTCCATCGCCCGACACAGTCTCTTTCTTCGCCCCCGGCCGCAGTCCCAGTAGCCACAGACACTCCCGATAGCAACAACACGCGGCAACCAGCGACCCGGCGCAATTATCCCCCGCCCCGCCACACAGCAACGCCACCCCGGAAAGGGCCGTCGTGGTGGAAACGACCGCGCGGCTGGCTGGTGGGCGGCCTACCCGCTGTCTTACTGCTCGTTGGCGTGGCGATGGTCCCCAGTAGTAGCCCGAGACCTGTCGAGAAACCGACTTCCCCAGATATCGCCAAAGCCGAGCCGCCGCCCCCGGCCTCGCGGCCTGCGGACCCCACGGTTCAACCCCAACACCCCCCCGGGCGACCCCGACCGGCTCCGCCTATTGTCATCGCCCCACCCCCCAAAGACGAACTTGTTGTTCTCTATGTCGTTCCCCGTTCAGGAGTTACCATCGCCGACGTGGTCGAAGTCCGGCAACGCCTGACACGCCCTCGCGCAGGGAAAAAACCGATTCGCATCGAGATCGCCGCGACCACCGCAACCCGGGCGTTGGCGTTCGGGAGCAACGATAGCCTGGCCATCGACGTGCATCTGACCGAGGGGATGAAACTCGATCGATACGCCGCCGTGATCTTCAGTGGCTTTGCGATCGATGAATACGTTGCTCCCACGGGCCGGGGGCGGCGAGTGGCGGATCATGTCCTTCGGGAAATGCACCAGGCGCGCAAACCCATTGCCGCGATCTGTGCCGGGCAAGCGGTTCTCGCCGCCCACGGGGTCCTCAAAAACCGCGCCGCGGCGATTCCCACCCGAGTTTTTGACCACTCTCAATTCCAACGATACTTCCACGATCCCTCGATCCGGTGGCAGAAACGGCCCATGGTGATCGACGACACCACCGGCCCCCCCGTGATCACCGTCGCGGGAGCGGCTCACGCCGATCTGTTCGTTCAAGCGCTGTGGCACGTGCTCGACCGCCGGTAAAGCCGTGACAAGGCCGATGCCGGCGTACGCGGTGGCGAGCTGCTATCCCCCGGCCATCGTTTCCACGGCTTGTGGCCCGTGCGTAAGCTACGTCCCGAGGGGCCGGGATCATCGCATGCAGGCCCCTTCGTCGTTTCTACCCTGCATGGCACGTGCCGAGAGGGCTTCGGAAACTCGTCTCATCTGCTGCGAGTTCTTCAGGGACTCTCACTGGGATTGTCTTCAGGGACTCTCACTGGGATTGTCGCCTTCTCTCCCGGTCACTTCACCAGTTCCGGCAGATACTTCACGGGAAGTGTGCCATGGCTGAGTACCGCCTCATGGAATTTCCCCAACTCGAACGAGTCGCCGTGTTTCCGCTGCACCTGTTGCCGCAGACGGTAAAAGGCCATGCGCCCGACGAAATAAGTCGAAAGCTGTGTACTGCTTTGCTTGGCCCGAGCGATCTTCCCCAGTGCTTCGGCTTCGGTCTGGAAGCCCCGGCCGACCAGAAGCTTCATGGCCTCTTCGTCGGTCATGTTCGCGGTGTGCATTTTGTTATCGAGAATCGCGTTCAATACAGCGCGGAGGTAGAACTTCAACTGATGCAAACGTAAACCGAGATCGCCGTTGCCATAGCCTTGATCCAGCATCATCTGCTCGGTGTAGACCGCCCAACCCTCGGCAAAGGTCCCTGAGGAGAGAATTTTCCGCACCAGCGACGGGCAACGATTTGAGTAGGCCAACTGCACATAATGGCCCGGATAGGCTTCGTGAATCGTCAGAATTTGCAGCATCGCGGAGTTGTATTCGCGAAAGAAGGTTTCTTGCCGGGCCGCGGGCCAATCCTGCGGCGGCGGGGCCACCGCATACAAACTGACCGCCTTCGGATCCAGAGGTGGAGCCGGATTCAGATAGGCCACGCTGAAGCCGCGTTGGAACGCCGGCATGGGCACAATTTGGCAGGTATCTGGTTCTGGTAAGGTGAGAATTTTCTTGTCGCGGATGAATTCCTTGATCTTCGCGACGGTTTTCTTGGCATCGGCGATGAGCGTTTCGGCGGTGCCATGGTCTTGGCTCAGTTCATCCATGACCCGTTGAATGGTTGTCCGGCGGCCTGGCTCATCGTCTGGGGGAAGGACTTGACCGGGGAAATGTCGGCTCCAGAGCTGTTTGGCAAAGGCGTACATCTCGCCTTCCACGCGTGTCGCTTCCGTTTCGGCCAGTTGCAGCACTTCATCGGCGGTGAGGCCAGCTTGAAGTTCCCAATCGAGCTTGTGGCTGAATTTCTCTTTTCCGAGGCGCCATTGCCCCTGCGATTGGGGCAAAAGTTTCTCTTCGAGCCACTGTTGGTAGTCTTGGAGGGCTTTGACCGCGGCTTGGCATGGTGTTGCCAGCGGTTCGCTCCCGGGGGTTTCTTGGGCGAATTCGTAAATATCCTTTTCGTAAAAAGCAATGGCTCCGCGGTTGCGGCGGATGGCCACTTCGGTGAGAATTCGCGGCGGATTTTTCAGATTGGCCTTCGCCGCCGCAACAATGCGAGGAATGAAGCGGATGCGCTTGGCGGCGTTTTCGACATTCCGTTCGCGTGGCAGAGTCGATTGCGTCAAGAGCAAGAACACGCTATCGGAGATGTATTCGCCGTAAATGCGTGGATCGTAGACGAAGCGATTGTCGTTGTCGGCCAGCCACAAGGCATAGCGGAGGGCGTGCGTCCAAATCTCGAAGTCGATCTGACCGTTGCGCGAGAGCTTCTGGAAGTCGATCTGTTGAGGGATGCGTTCCAGCCAGGCTGCGATGCGTTTCCGGTCGCGTTGCTGAGCCTCGGGGGATAGATCATCGAGTTGATCATCAAAGTCATGATTTCCCTGCTGAGTCGCAAACAGTGGGTGGAAACGGAATTCTTCATCCAAGTAGGTTTGAAACAGATTCGCCAACCGAACGTCTTCCGCGTTCGCCGCCGGGGAGGCGCTGGTTGAAGTTACGGCCACCGACATCATCACCACTCCGAGAATCACCAGAACACACAGAGAGCCACGCATGATTCGCCTCGGATCAGTTCCTCAAGGACTTGGGGCGTAAACTAAGAACGCAAGGGTTTGATCGGTGCCTCCTCATCGGCCACCATCCAGGACTTGCCAGTGCCTCCTCATCGGCCACCATCCAGGGCTTGCCAAGTTGCGGTGTCGAAGAAGAGAACGACGACACCGTCGGTCGTTGGCAACCCAGTGGCTGGGATTTCGCGGCGACACCCCACAATCACACTGATGGCGCGCGAGTAGCCAGGACCATCGGGAAACGGATTGCGGAACTTCGCCAGCAGGGCGTGATCGGCGGCAATCGCCTTGGGGTTACTCAGAAACGCAAAGCTCAAGGCGGCTAAGCGGCTATCCGAGGCCCCGCGCTCGCCCAATCGCCAGACGAGCAAATCCGGCGTCCGCCAGCCAGCCTGGGGTTCCGATTGAAGGACCAGATGCCCCAAGCCACGGCGGATTGGCTCGGCTTGATCCCACAGACGGCGGAATTCGTGGTAGAACTCCATGACGAAGGCCCGCTCGCGAACTTTCCGTGCCGCAGGCGGTTCGTCGGCTTCCTCGGGGGTGTAGGTAAGACCATAAGCCGAGGCAAACCGCGGGTGCGTTAAGTTCAGTATGTCGATTACCAATTGCAGGAATGGGTCCGTCATCGCTGAACCCTGTGGTCAGTCCCGCCAACAGTTCGGGATTTGGGGGCTATGACGCGCCATGATCAGTCGGGTGCGCTGAACTCTATGGTCAGTCCCGCCAACAGTTCGGGAATAGCTCATATCGGCCAAGGTTCGTCTCAATTCATCAACAAAAGGTTCGGTCTCAGTTCATCAACAATCAGTCAGAATTCTCAAATCGACAGTTTGGGAACGGGCCGTATTTGCCAAACGGGTGCGGTCTGCGCTGCGTGTGGCCGCGGGGTCACGCCCCCACCCCACGGGGGAAGGCCCCTATCGCCCGCCACCACCGCCAGAACTGACGCGCGCCTCAGGGTCACGTCCCTCCCTACGGGGGAAGGCCTTGTCGCCCTCCCTTAGGGCTTGCGCGAATGTTACACTTTGACGGCCGCCAGCAGTTCCTTCCACTTCCGAACGCGGGTGGCGTCGATGACACCGTCGCGTTTGTTCGCCGCACACACCGAGGTTCGCACGGCATAATAGTGTGGTGTCATTCCTTTGAGCTGTTTGAGATGCTCCGGCCGTAAGGCCCCACCGAGAGCGACGGTGATATCGGCCCGTTTCAGCCCGTCAACAATCTCCGCAAGGTCAGCAGGCTTCAGGAAATCGAGCAGTGTTCGGCCATCTTTGCCGAAGGTGTCGAGCAGAAACGCTTTGAAGCGGAACCGCCGTGCGAATTTCGCCACTTCCGCCGGAGGAATCGACTTGGCCCGTTCCCAATCGGCATAAGCCACCAGTACCATTTCCGTGGATATGGGCAGTTCACGTCGAGTTTCCAGGAGGTCTTCACCCCAACCGGGTGTGTGGGCATAGCCCGCCAGGCCCCATTTCACATACTGCAGTGGTAATTCCAGATGCCAGTGGGCCTCCGTGATGGCATGCGGCGACCATTCGCCCAACGCTGCACTCACCGGCACCCGGCCGTTGACGGCATCGATCACCGCGGCAACCACTTCGGCTTCCGCCGGGGCCAGTGGACCTTTGGAAGGTTCCTTCACGTCGATAATATCCGCTCCACCTGCCAAGGCCGCAGCGACTTCCTCGGCCGAACGGACACTGACTAATAATCCGGGTGTGGTCGTCATAAACAGGTGATTCCTTTCACCGGGATGAAGAACGTACGTTCAAGGTCCGCATGATAAGCCATCGGCGGGGGGTTTGGGAACACGAATTCGGCAAACCTCTGCGAAGAAAGCACCTCGGCGTCATGGCGGCGGTTGGCGGAGGCCGGGGCGGGTTTTGGGAATCCGGGACGGTTCACAGTTCATCCCCTCGCAATATCGAATGATTGTCCCCAGCCGAACCGCCAACAGGTCGAGCCAAGGGTTGGTGAGAAGCTTCCCTCCGTTGGGTTGTGCGAATCTCCGACACTGCGGCGCAGATCGACGCGTTTCGGCGTTCTTTTGTTGTCCTACCGCTGACCTGTCGGATTGCCCATAGCTACTGAGGGCGAAACATCGAGAAATTCGCGCCCAAGGGAGAAAATTCCCATTGGGGCCGGAAAAACTTTCGTGTCGCTCAACATCCTTTTTTGCTTCTTGGGGCGATCTGAGCTACAGACTAGTAGCCGGTATTTCGCCCACCGCCGGTAACGCCGCTGACAGTACGTCTTCATCCCTTGCTGAAATTCAACATGCCGGTTCGTCTGGTGAGTCAAGAAGAGTTACCCGGTCCGTTGAAGGGCTACCGGCTCATCGAGCGCTTGGGGCGAGGCGGTTTTGGCGAAGTTTGGAAAGTGGAGGCGCCTGGCGGGTTGTTGAAGGCAGCGAAGTTTGTCTTTGGCAATTTGGACGAATTGGATGAAGAAAGCCGGCCCGCGGAGCAAGAAGCCAAAGCCTTGGAACGGGTCAAAGGGATTCGTCACCCGTATATCTTGTCGCTGGAACAAGTTCGCGTCATTGATGGTCAGCTGATTATTGTGATGGAGCTGGCCGACCGCAACCTGTGGGACCGCTTTCGCGAATGCCGCGGACAAGGCTTGCCGGGCATTCCCCGCGACGAACTGCTCCGCTACATGGAGGAAACCGCCGAAGCGCTGGACCTGATGAACAACCACTATCAGATTCAGCACCTCGACATTAAGCCACAGAACCTGTTTTTGGTCTTCAACCACATCAAAGTCGCGGATTTTGGTTTGGCGAAGGTTCTGGAAGGGGTCAAGGCGACCGTGACCGGGGGGGTGACACCCGTCTATGCTGCGCCGGAAACATTCGAAGGTTGGGTCTCGCGTTACTCCGACCAATACAGCCTGGCGATTGTGTTCCAGGAACTGCTGACCGGCTGCCGACCGTTCACCGGGACGAACACGCGGCAATTGTTGATGCAGCATTTGAACGGCACCCCGGATTTGACCGCGCTTCCTCCCGCGGATCGACCGATCATCAGCCGGGCGTTGGCGAAAATCCCTGAACAACGTTGGCCCACGTGCACCGATTTGGTCCGGGCGCTGAAATCGGGCGACCTGCCGGAGGTACGCTCGATGGGAGCGACTGTTCCGGTGGCCTCGGCGGTAGCCGCGCGTTCGCCGGGCGACTCGAGCGTGCCAACAATGCTCCAAGGCAGTGCCGCCCCTGCCGTGCCCGCAGCCCCGGAGGCGGTGATAGCCCCCGATTCCTCGCAAGCCACACGCATGGCCGGCATGGGAGCCGGGACCGCTCCAGTACGAACGACCCCAGCTGTTCGCGACCGCACGCCGGCTCCCGCCACCCTACCCCCCTTGATCAAACCGGGTGGTTCAACCCCCGGACTGGCCATCGTCACCCCGACGTCCACCCCCCGGTTAGTCACCCCCGCAACGGCTGGGAATAACCCTGCGCAAACCCTGTCGCGCCCGCTGATTTTTCAAACCGCTCGGATGGGCAGCCTGGGTTTGGCCCCCCCCGAAAAAACCGGCGAGGGCGTCCTTCTCCCAGCATTGATCGTCGCACTTGGGCAAACCGGGCGACGGGTTGTGGAACAATTCAAGCGACTCATCGCGGCCCGCTACGGCTCCCCCGCTCGAACCCCACACATTCGCACCCTGTATATCGATACGGACCCGGACATTACCGTTTCGAGCGACGACCCAGCGGCCTTCTCGCCCCGGGAAATCATCGCCGCCCGCTTGAATCGCTCCACCCACTATCTGCAGCGGGATTCGCTGCCATCGGTCGAACAATGGATGCCGCACGGCGTGCTTTACAAGTTGCCACGCCACCCCGGCCCGACCCGCGGCGTGCGTGCCTTCGGTCGGCTTGCCCTCATTGATCACTACCGCGTGATTGCCCAACGCATTCGCCAAGAAATCGAGACTTTCCTCACCGATGATGCTCTGCTTCAAGCCGATCATATCACCCAATTGGGCTTGCGTAGCAATCGACCGCGGGCGTATGTCGTGGCCAATCTAGCGGGCGGAACCGGCAGCGGGATGTTCTTGGATGTCGCCTATCTGATTCGCCATGAATTGCGGCAAGTTGGTTATCTCAAACCGGAAGTGTGCGGAGTGTTCTTCGTCCCTCCGGCCGGCGTCCGCGTCCCGCGCACACCCGCGTTGGGCAATACGTACGCCGCGTTGGCGGAATTGTACCATTTCCAGTCGAAAGCTAGCCGCTATCAGGCCGCTTTCGACAAGATGGAAGCCCCCCTCACAGATGGCGACGCCCCATTTGCTCGTGTCGCCGTGTTACAATTACCTCCCAACGCCGAGGCCGGAGCGACCGACCCCGTATTAGGTACCGCCGCCCGCACCCTTTACCAAGAACTGCTCACCCCCGCGGGCCGCATCGTTGATACCGACCGCGATAAGTTCCTCCAGAACAACCCCGTTGCGGTTCCCTGTTGCCAAACCTACGGCCTTTTCCGCCTCAGTTGGCCGCGGAACGAACTGCTGGCCACCGCCACCGTTCGTCTGGCCCAAAAACTGTTGCAACAATGGACTAGCAAGGACGCCACGGCCGTCAAAGACGCCGTGGGGGAATGGGTCCAACAGCAATGGCTGCAACGGCGACTGAATTTTGAATCCCTCATTGAAACTCTGGAGAATACAGCCCGGACCATCCTCAAAGATGAACCGGAGCGGGTTTTTGATGCCCTCGTCGATCCACTGCGGACCCGTACACCCTCCGGCGGACGGCTCGATACCGCGAGTGTCTGCATCGTTTTTGAACAGGTCATTGGCCTGGTGGGCAAACCTGAAGGGGATACCACGACCAGCGGCTCGCTGATCACCGCTTTGGATCACGAGTTTGAAAACCACACGAAAGAATGGGAAAGTCAGGTGGCGGTGATGGCGGCCACCTTCCTCGAAGTGCCGGAATATCGCTTGGCAGCTGCCGAAGAAGCCACGCGGCAACTCGGGCAACGGCTCAAACGGCAGATTGAGGTCCTCGAGCCGATCCGCGACGAACTCGACCGAGAACTGCGCACCACCTACAGCCGGCTGATCCACGCCATTGCCGCCTTGGACGCTACCGGGATTGCGGCCACCGTCCACCGGAAGGCCAATGCCGCAGAAGCTGTGGAATTGCTCCGCGTCTATCCCCGCAAACGGCTGCAATTGCACTTTCTCGATATGGGCTTGTCGCTGTACCGCAAGCTTCTTGAGAACGTGCCCGAATATCTGCGGGAACTCAACGGCTGCCGCGCCGCCATAGTCGAAATGAATGCGGCCATCGCCAAAACTATGCAGGCGGCGGTTTCTCCGATCGGTCTGGGAAAGTTGATTCTGCCCGACGGCTGTCACAATATTGGTGCGGCGGTCGAGGCCTTTTTGGCCCAATTACCCGCCGAACAGCTACGGACTTGGGAAGAATCTCTGCAAAACGACGTAAAACGCAAGTTCCGCGGGCTAGGCCATGTCTGTTTGAAACCGGCCGAGAAAGGACCAGCTTTCCGGGACCTTCTGCTGCGACGATCACGCGAATTGTTGGATAGCCTCCTCGATCATTCCGACCCGGCCACGGTCTTTTTCCGCTTGCGGACCGAAGATGGCAGCGCGGTGAAGATTCTGGCGGAAGCCTTCGATGAATCAGCTCCCACTCTCACCGTTCCGGGTTCGCGCCCCTCCGAACTGATCGTGCTGCAAGCCCCACCAAGCGAGGAAGGGCAACGCCTTATTGACCTGACGCGGCAAACCTTTCCTCATCATGAATTGGTCACCGCTCCCTTAGCCGACGACATCCTCTTTTATCGCGAGTTTCCGCAGGTGCCGCTCACCGATCTGCCACAGCTCGGCCCCCACGCCCGCGACGCCTATCAGAATCTCGATGCCGACCACCCACCGCATGCCCGGATCGATGTGGCCTGGCAGGCACCGCCGGAGGTCTGAGCCAACGGTGGCTGCCAGACCGAAGGCTTTATCAGCCTTGATTTTCCGTCGTTTTTCACCGCAGGTTGCCCCCCGGCGCAGGGGGACGCCAAGCCGCTTCAGGTCGTCGCGAGCTGCAAGCTGAGTTTCTGCGCTTCTTCGGCCAATTTACGAACATCTTGCGTGATGCGCATAGAGCAGAACTTCGGACCACACATGGAGCAGAACTTGGCGCTTTTGAACACTTCTTGGGGCAAGGTCTCGTCGTGCATGCGGCGAGCCGTTTCGGGATCGAGGCTCAGTTCGAATTGTTTGTTCCAATCGAACTCGAAACGGGCTTTGCTGAGGGCATCGTCTCGGTCGCGGGCGCCTTTGCGACCACGGGCGATGTCGGCCGCGTGGGCCGCGATCTTGTAAGCGATCACCCCTTGGCGCACATCGTCCTTGTTGGGCAGGCCGAGGTGTTCTTTTGGGGTCACATAGCAGAGCATGGCGGCCCCGGCTTCGGCGGCCAGTGCCGCGCCGATTGCGCTGGTGATGTGGTCGTACCCCGGAGCGATATCCGTCACCAATGGCCCCAGCACATAAAACGGGGCTTCGTGGCACAGTTCCCGTTCCTTCTCGACATTCATTTTGACCAGGTGCATCGGGATATGGCCCGGTCCCTCGATCATCACCTGGCAGCCCATGTCCCACGCTTTGAGGGTCAGTTCGCCGAGGGTTTTCAGTTCGGCGAATTGGGCTTCGTCATTGGCATCGGCCAAGCAACCCGGACGCAACCCATCCCCCAAGGAGAAAGTGACATCATACGCTCTCATGATCTCGCACAATTCGCCAAAGTGCGTGTACCACGGGTTCTGTTGATGGTGAGCCACCATCCAGGCGGCCATCAGCGAACCGCCACGGCTGACAATGCCCGTGATACGGTTGGCAGTCAGCGCCACATACTCCAACAAAATGCCGGCATGAATCGTCATATAGTCGACACCTTGGCGGGCTTGGTGTTCGACCATATCCAGCAGCATTCGTGGCGTGATGTCGCGCGGGTCCTTGACCTGTTGAATCACCTGGTAGACCGGGACCGTGCCAATGGGAACGGTGGATGCGTCGATGATCGCCTGCCGGATGGCGTCGATATGGCCTCCGGTCGACAGGTCCATGACGGTATCGGCCCCCAGTTGAATCGCGGTGTGGAGTTTCTCCAACTCGTCGGCCGCGGTGCCCGTCACAGCGGAATTGCCGATATTGGCATTGATTTTGCACCTGGCGGCCACACCGATGCACATCGGCTCCAATTTCTTCTGCAGGTGAATGATGTTGGCGGGAATCACCATCCGCCCGCGTGCGACCTCGGAGCGGATCAATTCCGGCTCCAGGTCTTCGCGTTTGGCCACATAGGCCATTTCTGGCGTGAGAATGCCCTTGCGGGCAGCTTCGATTTGCGTCATGGGGAGATCAGGGAATGGAGATGAACAATGCTGTCCCCGGATCACGTTCCGAATCCCGCATTGGTCATCAATGGCCCAAAGTCGCCTTCCTCAGCGGCATAACCCGCTCAGGTTCAAAGGGTGTGTTCTCAGCCCCCGTATCCGACGGAGGCACCCCCGGCGATAGAGTTTTTGTATGCCCAGGGCAGTGGCCGCGTCCAAACGAAAACGAGCGGGCGAAGGCTGTCGGTGTTGGGGGACTGCCAACGGGTTGATCCGACGGCATCGTGTTAAGGTTGATCCGACGGCATCGTATTAAGGTTGATCCTGCGGCATCGTGTCAGGAAAACGGCCCCACGGTCTGTTCGACCGCGGGGCCGTACCGGTGTGGTCCCCCTCCCCACCGGCTCGTGAACCGTTGTCGGTTAGTACCGAATACCGAAAGTCACTTGCAGATTCACATTGTGGATATTCCCTTCCAAGGGTGGGGTGAGATTCGTCCAGTCGTGTACGTATTCAGTCCGCACACCACCGAAGAGAATCCATCCGCCCATCGGGATATCCCATGTCGAGTGAACGCCCACTGCCACTCCCAAAAAGACATTCTGCCGCCGGGAGTAGCCATCAATCTCATCGAGCGGGATTTGATCGACGTGGGAAGTTCCGTAGCGTCCGCCAACCCATGCCCCCACCCGCCAATTGGTGCTCGTCATGCGGCCGGTATCTCCGCTACCCCACAACCACACATCGCGGCCCAGGTTGTAGTTGAAACTGGTGCGATGCACCTCGCGGATCGCGGTGAAGGTGAGGCGGTCGGGCTGCGGCGTGGCGACACCAGTGAAGGGATTGACCAACGGCGGTGAACGCAGGAACAAGTTGACTGGGTCATCGGTGCCCGCCGCCCAGTTATGTGTGTAGCTGACGCCAAAGTCGATCGTCCAGGCCGCGGTATGCGACGCATTGAAGAGCAAGGTGCGTAGTCCCCCCCCGACGGTCCAGCCCGCGTTCATGTACTCCGGGAGGCCGTCGCCAAAGGGGAGATTAACACCAGTATAGGTATAGAATTCGTAGCCAATCCGGCCGTTGCGGCCCAACGGACCGCAACAACCGGGGCCATCGACATAGTAAGGGCTGGGATAACTCCCCGGAGGCAGGCCCGGCCATTCCCCAGTTGGACCTGAGAAACCCATCAACGTGCCCATTGGGTTGGTGGTTTCGGCAGAAGGCCCTGCTGATGTGGCCATTTGTTCCAAGCTGGCCATCCGCAGCGGGCCGGCCGGTGGCGGAGCCGTTCGTTCGGCCGCCAAGCGGTTCCGGATGGCGCTGGCAGCTTGCTCCGCGTTCATCGGTAGTACGGAGGGAATCACATCCGCCGGAGGCGACAGACGCTCTTGCGCTGCCGCCGCGGCAGCGAATGCTGCGAGCATCCATCCGGGAAGAAGGAATCGCGTGAACTTCATGCGCCCCTCGCCCAGCCACCGCGACACCCCGCGACAGCCGATTACCGTTCGCTTCAACCACACGTCGGGCTTAAAATCGTCACGAAGCCCAGTAAACTTTAACGACTTTGCTGAAAGCAAGCTGTGGCACAATTCACTTGTCAAATAAAGTTATACCCCCCGACGGTCAGGCATTTTTCCCCCACGGTTGGGGATTTCTTGACAACGGAGTTTGGTGAAAGGCTGCAGCGGCGATATAAGTGGATGAGGTAACTGCGGCAGGAACCCTCGGGAGGGCAGAGAAGGCCGAATGGAGCTTGTGAGAGAACTCCGTGATCGTGACGCGGCGACACAGTACATCCTCCAAGGATTGTGGCTGCAACGGGCGACCAAACCGACCGCCCCAACGGTAAAACCAGCTTTAGAATGGGCTATGGCCATTGCTTCCGCCGGCCATCCCCTGCCTCCTCTTGGCGTGGTGGCGGATATGGGCCATGTCGCGTTGGGATTGGATTTTGAACAGCGGCCGCACGAAGTTGTACCGGTTGTTGGCTGGCCGCCGGCCCTCAGCCGCGGTTATGAAGACCAGATTTTGGGAAAACTCTACGCCGACTGGACCTTTGAACGGGCCAGCAACGCCCTGCGACGCTATAGCGGTACCGACCGCATCCGGGGCTTGGCCTATATCATCAATCAAATCCGCGAACGAGCCGCTCTGCCTGGGGTACTGCTATCGCCCGCGGTGATCCGCGCGCAGCTGAATAGTCTACCCGAGGAAGTTCTCCGCGCCGGCTGGGACCTGCTCGAACGCGAGGGCCCCCTGCCGCTTCTCATCGAGATGTATACCGCGATCAACGCGGCGGGCCGACGGATCGTCGAGTTGCTTGACAAAGCCGACATCCTCGCCCTCGAACAAGGCACCGCGCTGGCGGACATGGGCCAATATGTCGCCCACCGGCAAATTCTTCAGGCAACTGCCAAATTCTTGGCCTGGCTGCCGAATCGACCCGTCAAACCCCTCGTTGGCCGCCAGGAAGTGCCCACCCGCATTCACGACGACGATCAGTATCCGGTCGGCGGCTATACCTCCATTGCCACACGCGGTTCCATCGAAAGCCTGTTGCACTCCCAATTGGCGTACATGGAACGCGAAAGCCCCGATTTGTTCGACATCAAATTCGTTCGCGACGAACTCTTCTACTATTCGCGCGACGAAAACCAGTTCCTCCGCCGTCGCCGCGCGTTTGTGTTCGTCCTCTTCCCCGATCTTTACACCACTCGCCTCGGCAAAGACCTCGAACTCCCCTACCAACGGATCGTTTTGGTTCAATCACTGATCGTGGCCCTCATCGAGAAGTTAACCGAATGGCTCAGTAACGACGCGATCCGCTTCGATGTTCTGTTTGTGCAAGAAGGCGAGAAAAATCCGTTGGCGGAAGAAGCCAAGCTGTTGCGCATACTGCTCCGTGAAACGATCGAGCGCGGCGATGGCGCAGTGTGTGAAGTACCAGATAAGGCCGCCGCTATCGCCCATCTGAAGAAGTTAGCTCGAACGGCTCAAGTGCATACGCTTGCTATCGCCACCGAACCGTTCGAGATGGCTATCGAACATGTCGGTGTGACCGAGGTTATCGTGAGTGGTCCACGCCCAGCCATTGGTGCCGGTGATGGCATGGTGGCTGAACTCGACGGCGACGAAGCCTTCGAGGTGTGGCAAGAAACTGCACTGCGCGTGTTGCAACTGTGGGTGTGATTCGTCCATCCTGAGTGGTTGTCACTGTGGGGACAAGGTCCATCTCTCCAAAAACACATCCGTGTCTCAAAAAACACATCCGTGGCCGTATGATTCCGCCATCATGGGTGGTTGTCAGGGTTAGTATCAACGTGCGGTGCGTCTGTGCGGTTCGTATATCAGGTGTAATTCCGCGATCGTGGGTGGTTGTCACCGTTGGGGCAATAGCTTGCGGATTTCCGCATTCCATAACTCGTAGCCTTGGTCGGACAGATGCAGTCCATCTTTGACAAACAACTCGGCGATGGGCTGACCCTCGGCGTTGAGCATCCGCGGCACAATATCCACAAACACCAAGCCCTTCTCATTTTGGCAGAAGTCTTTCACCAGGGCATTGGCTTTCTTCTGCACCTCGTAGAGTTTCCACCGCGCGATACTGGGCTTGATGGCGATGAACAGAATGCGGCACTCGGGATTGTCTTGGCGCACCACGGCCACGAATTTTTGGAAGTCGTTGAGAACTTGCTCGGCGGAATGGCCACGGGCAATATCGTTATCCCCAGCATAGAAGATGATCGTTCCAGGACGATAGGGGGTGATGATCCGCGGCGCAAAGTGAGTGCTATCGGCAATGATCGAACCCCCAAACCCCACATTCACATAGCCTTTGCCGGGAAAAGCTTTCTCCACATCCCAGCGGACAATACTCGAACTGCCCACAAAGAACACACTCTGGGGCTTGGGCGGGTTCTCTCGGAGTCTTTGCTCGTGAGCGGCGATGCTCTTTTCCCAGCGGGCGAAGTTGTGAGCCACGCGCGGCATCGGCGCAACCGGCACCGGTTCAAGGGCTTGAGCCACGCGAGGCCAAAGCAGTCCCACCGCGATTACGGCGACAAATCGATACCGACGCATCACGGAGTCCTCCAGGTCCAAAAAACTCCTGCGGATATTGGCTAGCACCACATCTTCCCCTGCGCTTCCAGTAAAATGACCTCGCTATCCCAACGCTAGCAGAATATCCCAACGCTAGCAGAATTGGGTCCATCTGCCGAAGTCGAATCTTATGAATACAAATGAATATACTGACATATCGTCCAGGCCGGCTGCGTCCCGTCGTACTTTTCTGCAGGGGGGCGTCCTGGGCAGTGTGATCGGGCTGGCTGCGGGTGGCGCCAGTGGTTGGGCGGCCAGCGAATGGCGGCAGCGCCGGGGGGCGTTTCGTTCGCCTGAAGAGGAAGAAATCGCCGCCGAGCAAACGCTCCACGGGGCTATGTCCTACGCCCAGTTTGGCGAAGACCTGATCATGAAAGGGTGGTTCCCGCCCTTGAAACTCGAAAAACCCACCTATCTGGACATCGGCTCGGCCGAACCGATCGCCGCCAATAACACCTATCTGTTCTACACGCTGGGTAGCCGCGGCGTGCTCGTCGAGCCGAATGTCGCGCTCTCCGAGAAGATTCGCCGGATTCGCCCCGGTGATCAATTGCTCGTCGCCGGTGTTGGTGTCGATGAGCAGCAACACGCGGATTATTTCGTCATGTCGGCTCCCAATCTGAATACATTCGATCGGCAGCAGGCAGAACATGTGGAGAAAACCAGCCCGCACCGGGTGGTGCAAGTCGTGAAGATGCCGTTGCTGACGATCAATCGGGTGATCGCCGAGTATTTCGGGCATCAGGCTCCTGACATTCTGTCGATCGACATCGAAGGCTGGGATTTCGCGGTTCTCAAGACGCTCGATTTTACCCGTTACCGTCCCAAGATCATCTGCGTAGAAACGGTCATTTACAATACGTTCCATCATAACGCCGACACGCCACGATTATTGGCCGAGAAGGGATACGAACTGCACGGAATGACCTTTGCGAACAAAATTTACGTTGATCAGCAGTTGTTGAGGTAGAATCCCGGTTCCGCCCACAAGGACTTCTCGCCATGCCACCCGATGATCCCACGGTGATCGAGTTTGACGTTCGCACCGACGAAATGCTCGTCAACATGGGGCCACAGCACCCCAGTACCCACGGCGTGCTCCGCCTGGTGTTGCGCACGGATGGCGAGGTTGTCTCAGATGTGCAGCCACATTTGGGCTATTTGCACCGCTGCGCTGAAAAAATTGGCGAGAATGTGACGCCGATTCAGTTCATCCCGTATACGGATCGCATGGATTACCTCGCGGGAATGAACATGAACCTTGGCTTTTCGCTGGCTATTGAGAAGCTCTGCGGCATGGTGATTCCCCAGAAGGCGCAAATTATTCGCGTGCTGATTTGTGAGTTGAACCGGATCGCATCGCACCTGGTGGGTATGGGGGCTTACGGTCTTGATTTGGGAAGTTTTTCACCGTTTCTGTATGCCTTCCGCGAACGGGAACACATTCTCGACCTCTTCGAGGAAGTCTGTGGGGCGCGACTGACGTACAGCTACCTGACCATCGGCGGGGCCCACGACGATCTACCGGAAGGTTTTACCACCCGTGTTCGCCAATTCCTCGACTATTTCCAACCGCGCATCCCAGAATACCACGCCCTTCTCACCGACAATCACATCTTCGTGAAGCGGACGGCGGGCATCGGCGTTCTGTCGAAGGAGAAAGCCCTCTCCTATGGCTGCACCGGGCCGGTCCTGCGGGCATCGCTCGATCGCAGGCGAGGTGACCCAGAGTGGGACTTGCGCAAAATCGAACCCTACAGTGGCTACGAACACTACCAATTCGATGTGCCTATTCCGCCCTTCGATCGTACTCCACCCGAGGCCGTCATTGGCGACTGTTGGCACCGTTTCTATGTGCGGATGCTGGAGGTTGTTCAGTCGATTCGTATTTGCCGGCAAGCAGTCGACAACTACGACGCCATCCATGCCGAAGGGGAAAAGGTCAAGGCAGAATTCGCCGCTCGCAAGCCCCATTTAACCCCCGACGAAGCCAAAAAAGCCGATGCCCAACTCGCAGAATGGATGAAAACCAAGTACGCGCACCGCGTCGAACCGCCGCGACAACTCAACCCGGGCGAGTGTTATGTCGAAACGGAATGCCCGCGGGGGCAGATGGGCTTTTACGTGGTTGGTCGTCCGTCGAAGGAGGCGGTTCCGCTGCGCGTGCGGGCACGCTCGAGCTGTTTTGCGAACTTGAGTGTGATTCCGGAGTTATGTCGCGGCTGCCTCGTGGCCGACATTCCGGCGATTGTGGGCAGTATTGACATCGTCATGGGCGAAATCGACCGGTGAAAACCGCGTGCCTCAATGTCGCTTCGCTGGGGCCACCTCAACCAGCCCTGCCGGTGATCGTACTACGAACCTTCCCATGAACCGCGTGCTGCAATATCGCTGGGGCCACCTCAACCAGCCCTGCCGGTGGATCGTGCCGCGAGCTTTCCCGATGACATGCGAGCACGCCACAACCCCGAGGCATCGAGACGACCGGATATGATCAAAAGATCACTATATTCATTCGTATAGAAATATATTCTCACCGGTCGCCCTGGTTCTCACCGGTCGCCCTGATGCTGTTTCCACCCACTCCAAGCGACGTTGTTGGGTCAATCACCGCGTTGGAAGGATATTCCCCCGGCAGAACGAGCCGCTGAGGCTCCTCAGATTGAGCGACAGGGGGCTAGGTCAACCACGGCGTTGGAAGATACTGCCCTTGCTGGTCAACCACGGCGGAAGATGCTGCCCCTTCTGATCAAGCGCGGCGTTGGAAGCATGCTCCCCCGGCGAAACGCGGCGTTGGCTCGTGCCGTGAACATCTGCCGGCCAACACCGTGAACATATGCCGGCCAACGCTTCGTCCTTACGCGCACAGCCCTCACGCGCACACTTGCTGCGCAGAGCATCATGCCGAGAAAAGGGATACAGTCGGCAGCCACCGTCTGCCGCAACACCGACCGACGTTCCTAGCACACAACATCATGCCGAGAAAAGGGACACAGTCGGCAGCTCTCGGCTCAGGCCAGATCATCGTGATGACCGCTGAGAAACATCCTTCCGAGAAACGGAGGAGGTCACTTCGTGCCAATGGCCCACAGGTAATCCCAGCCACGGAGGTAAATGCGGCCATCGGCGATCGCGGGGGAAGCGTAGAACGTATCGGGGAGTTTGTTGGTGCTGATCCGTTGGAAGGTTCGCCCGGCTTGAACGACGTCGGTGGCACCGTTCACGGCTGTGATGTAGATTTTGCCATCGGCGGCGACCATCTGCGCGCGGTGCAGGGCCTTGGTGAGCTGTTCGCGATACAGTTGTGTGCCGGTTTTCGCATCGACGGCAGTGAATGGCCCGTTGTCGGTGAAGTAAACCACATCCTCCACGCGAATGGGTGCTACCACATCGGGCGTTGATTTGATCCGCCATAATTCGTTCTTATTGTCCGGATCGATCCGGCCCTTCGCCCCGACCGGGTGAAAAGCCACCGTTGGCCCGTTTTTGCACGAGGGAACGACAATCAAATCCGCCGTCACCAGGGGGCACGACACAAACCGCCAGGCACTGTTGTTGGTGGGGTTCAAGCCGTAAACCCGCCAAACTTCCTCGCCGTTGTCCAATTTGTGACCGGTACAGTAATCGTTGCCGTGGGCGACCAACAGCGGCCCGCCTTCTCCTTCCCAAATGAAGGGAGAAGCGTAGGTGTCTGGGCTTTCCCCCCGACCATAGCCGGGACGATCAACCTGCCACAATTCGCGGCCCGTGGTGGCTTCAAAAGCCACCAGTTTCTGCGCGCCGCGGTGCATCACCTGAACATAGAGGTTCCCCTTGTAGAGAACCGGTGTCCAGTGGCAGCCGAATTGGATATTGAAGCGGCCGTAGCTTTGTAAGTCCTTATTCCAGACCAGTTTACCATCAACGGTATAGCAGACGAGCTGGCCATTGCCCACAAACGTCCAAACATACCGGCCATCGGTACTACACGAGGCCGAAGCATCATTGCCCTCGCCGCCTTTGTATTTGACCCGCCCGGTGTTCGAGAGTTTCTGCTTCCACTGCTCTTGGCCATCGGTACTGACGCACAGCAGGACAATATCGTCGCCATCCGCCGAGGTGAGGAAAATGCGTTTCCCCCAGACCGCCGGCGTCGAGGAACCCTGCCCTGGCATCTTCAGCTTCCAGAGGATGTTCTTGTCGCTACTCCACTCCGTCGGCAGGCCTTTTTCGTTCGAATGGCCATCGTTTTTCGGTCCCCGCCATTGGGGCCAGTTCTCCGCCCACGCTGTAGTTGTGAAAATCGTCACAAAGCCCGCGGCAGCAATGAACAGTCGCATCACAGAATAGTTCCTTCGGTAGGAGGTTAAAGGCTGGTATCTGCTGAAGGTACCGGCTCGCCGGCGCCGGATCAATACGATAGCGATAATCTTGGGTTAGCTGAATGAGATCGGAGGTGCTGTTGTGGGTGTGGTTGTTCAGAAGTTTGGTGGCTCCAGTGTCAAAGATGCCCCGCGGATTATGGAGGCGGCCCGGAAGGCGATTCGCGCTAAACACGCCGGCCACCAGGTGATTGTCGTCGTTTCAGCCCAAGGTAGTACCACCGATGACCTCATCGCCAAAGCCGCGGAGATTACCGCCACGCCGTCGCCACGCGAAATGGACATGCTTTTGGCCACCGGCGAGCAGGTGTCGATCGCCCTCACCGCCATGGCCATCCAGGAATTGGGCGAACAAGCGGTCAGCTTCACCGGCCCTCAAATCGGCATCGTGACAGATAGCACCCACCGCAAAGCGCGCATCAAGAAGATCGATACCCAACGCTTGATCGAGGCGCTGGAGGCCGGCAACATCGTGGTGATCGCCGGTTTTCAGGGCGTCGATGAACTGGGCGATATTTCCACCCTCGGCCGCGGCGGCTCCGATACCACCGCCGTCGCCGTCGCCGCAGCCCTCAAGCTCGCCGGCCACGACGTACAGTGCGAAATCTATACCGATGTCGATGGAGTTTATACCACCGATCCGCGGATTGTGCCCGATGCCCGGAAAATGGATGCCATCAGTTACGACGAAATGCTGGAAATGGCTAGTATGGGCGCAGGCGTAATGCACTCGCGCTCCATCGAGTTTGCCAAAAAGTTCGACGTCCCCCTGATGGTACGGAATTCGCAATCGGATACCATCGGAACTTGGATCATCCCGGAAGAACCGTGGATGAGTGAATTCCCCGTCTGTGGCGTGGCGTTGGCCGCCGACGAATCGCGTTTGGTCTTGGAAGGTGTCCCCGACCGCCCCGGGGTCAGCCACCAGATTTTCGCCGCCCTGGCCGATGCCAACATCGCTGTCGATATGATCGCCCAGAGCGTCGGTGAAGGTGGCAAAGCCACCATCGGCTTCACCGTCCTGAATACCGAACTCGACAAAACGAAAAAAACGCTCGCGCCCCTGATGGCCGATTGGGGCGCCACCATCAACGACACAAGCAAAGTCAGCAAAGTTTCGGTGGTGGGTGTGGGCATGCGCGTTATCGCCGGTGTGGCCGAGCGGATGTTCCAAGCCCTCGCCCAAGAAGGCATCAACATGAAAATGATCACCACCGGCGACATCAAAATCAGTGTCTTGGTGGAAGAAGATGGCACGGACGATGGCAGTGGTTGGCACTCGGCCGACCCCGTCCCCAGCGAACCGATCAAACGTGCTCACCTCGAAAGCCGCAAAGCCATCCGGGGCCGCCGGGCCTTGCGCGCCGTACACACCGCTTTCGGCCTGGCCAACCCCCGCAAAGGCGCCGGCGAGAAAACCGGGGCCAACGGCGAATTTCGCCCCCGCCCCAACCCCCTGCTGACACCCAACGACAAAGATCGCGACGCCGCCATCGCCCGCCTGACCGGGATGGAAGATGTCCTGGTCAGTAGTGTTCATCTGAATACCGAACAAAGCCGTATTACCATCCGCAACCTGCCCGATGTCCCCGGCAATTGCTCCCGGGTGTTCAACGCCGTGGCCACCGGCGGCATTCTGGTGGATATGATTGTTCAGAACCAAAGCGGTCCTGGCACAGCAGAACTATCCTTCACCGTCGCTCGCGCCGATCTGACCCGCGCCCTCAAACGCACCCAAGACGTAGTTCGTGAGATCGATCCGAACTGCCGCGTGGTGGGCGATGGCGATATTGCCGTACTGTTTGTGCTGGGGGTGGGCATGCGGACGCACACGGGTGTGGCCCGCACGATGTTCGGCGCTTTGGCCCGCCGGGGCATCAACATCGCCATGATCAACACCAGCGAGGTCTGCATCGGTGTTGTTGTGGAACGGTCGCGGGGTGAAGAAGCCTTGGCCTGCTTACAGGAAGCCTTCAAACTCAAATAACAACTCAAACTCAAACAACAACCGCCGCGTGGGTATGAAGGATTGGTAAAATGCCCGGGGCTGAAGAAAGAATCGCGCCTGGGGAACGAATCACCCAACGCACCGGGTCGTAACAGGCGCGATCCGGCCCTTTCACCTCACCACAGGAGTTCAGTATGGCACACGTCCGCTTCGCCAGTGTCGCAATCACGGTGATTCTCGCTGCCGCGTGGCCGGTTTCAGCCGACGATGCTGACGCCAAAGCCATCATCGAGAAGGCGATCAAAGCCCACGGCGGGCTCGACAATCTCGCCAAATTCACCGGTGGCAGCGTCACGTTCAAAGGAACCTTCTATGGGATGGGCGAAGGCCTGCCCATGAGTGGAACCGTAACCGTCTCGGGTCGCGATAAACAAAAGGTGGACCTCGAAATCGAAGTCGCTGGCCAAAAATTCGCCGTGGTCGTGGTGTTGGCTGGCAACAAGGGTTGGACGAAATTCGACAAAGAAGTGAAAGACATGGATGCCGACGAAGTCGCGGAAGCCCGCGAACAAGCCTATGCGGCCTGGGTTGCCACCCTGGCCCCGCTGAGCGGCAAGCAATTCCAATTCGCCAAAATTGGGGACGTCGAAATCAACAACCGTAAGGCGGTCGGTGTCAAAGTTTCCAGTAAAGGGCACCGCGACGTCGATTTGTACTTCGACAAAGAGACCTTCTTGCTCGTGAAAATCGAAACGATCGTGAAGGACGACATGTCGGGCAAAGAAGTGATCGAAGAAAACTTCCCCAGCCAGTATAAGGACGTTCAGGGGACCAAACAGGCCGTCAAGTTCGTCGTCAAGCGGGACGGCAAACTGTTCTTGGAAGGCGAAGCGAGCGAAATTCACCTCGCGGAAAAGATCGACGATGCGACTTTCGCCAAACCCTGACCTGACCACATTCTGAACAACTTTGGGCGGTTGTAGCAGATGCTCCTAAGTAGTACGGAAGTAGTCCGCAAGGTACTGACCACATTCTGAACAACTTTGGGCGGTTGTAGCCCTCGAGGTCGGCGAGTCGGGGCTTCGGCTGTTCCGCATCGGCACATCCGAAGCTCCAAGCCTCGGCAGGCTCTTAGGGCCGGCGGGCTGGCTAGCCATGGCCTCCGAAAGCCCCCGGCCAGCGGCTCAGCCGGGTCAGGCCCGGCCATTGATTGATCGACGTTGGCCCATTTCGCCCACGAGAGGGGTCATTTCGCCCACGAGAGGTCGCCCACGAGAGGGGCCATTTCGCCCACGAGAGGGGCCATCTCGCCCGCCGGCTCCGGGTGGTAACACAAGAACACGGGGAATTGTCGTTTCCATCCGCCGATTCTCGCTTATCATACTTCTTCAACTCGTCCTGCCCTCTCGTCCCTTTTGCTTGGAAAGGTGAGGTATGTTCGATCGTGGTAATCTCTCCCGCCGCGGATTTATGACCCGCTCGGTGGCCGCGTTGACCGCCGCCGGCTTGCCCGCTTGGCATGCCCGCGAGTATTTCGGTGCGGCCGTTCAGGCCCAAGACACCAAACCAGGGGCCAATGGCAAAATCCAGATCGGTGTGATCGGCGTGGGGCCGAATCCGCGTCGCTCAAATGCGCTTTATAACGAAGCCCGGCGTTACAAAGACAAAGTCCACTTCACCGCGGTGTGCGATGTCGATGGCCGCCACCTCGAGTATGCTGTGGCTCAGTACAAGAAAGATGGCTACGACGTCAAAGGTTACAAGGATTTCCGGGATTTGGTGACCAGCAAGGATGTTGACGTTGTGATCGTCTCCACCCCGGACCATTGGCATGCGATCATTGCCATCGCCGCGATGCGTGCGGGGAAGGATGTGTATTGCGAAAAGCCCCTGACGCTGACCGTCGAAGAAGCTTTGGCGATGAAAACCGTCACAGCCGAAACCAAGCGCGTCTTGCAAACCGGAAGCCAGCAACGAACCGAAATGGGCGGCAAGTTCCGCTTGGCGACCGAGTTAGTCCGGGCCGGCCGGCTGGGCAAAATCGAAAAGATCGAATGCCGCATCGGGGCCAACCCGACCAGCGGACCAATCAAGGCCGTGGACCCGCCAAAGGAACTCGACTGGGACATGTGGCTTGGGCCAGCGCCGAAAGTGCCCTTCCGGCTTGAAGGCAATAAGACCAACTGCCACTACGAATTCCGCTGGTGGTACGACTACAGCGGTGGCAAAATGACCGACTGGGGCGCGCACCATATCGACATCGCCCAATGGATGCTCGACATGGACGGCAACGGCCCAAGCTCGGTACAAGTCCTCAGTGCCACAAAACCTTACGACAAAGGCGATGGTTACGACACGCACCCCACCTTCAAAGTGTTGTTCACCTACGCCAACGGCGTGAAGATGGAAGTCAGCCACGGCGACGGGACCACGGTGAAAGGCTTAGTCGATGCCAACGGCAATCCCCGCAAAGGCGACCTCAGTGGAGGAGAAAACGGCGTTCTGGTCATCGGTGACAAAGGGACGCTGTTTGTCAGCCGCGGACTGTTGTTGGCCAGCGACCCCGCGATCTTCGCCGAATTGAAAGACAAGCCCAAACTGTATCCCTCGGTGCCGACCAATCACATGGGTAACTTCCTGGATTGTGTCAAAAGTCGAGAAACTCCGATCTGCGGGGTCGATGTCGGGGCTGGTTCGGTCATCGTCTGCCATTTGGGCACCATCGCACTGCGCTTGGATGCCACCAAACCCCTGACGTGGGACCCGAAGAAGTACACCTTCACCGATGCCGCCGCCAATAAGATGCTAGCCCGCGAACGCCGCGGCGGATGGAAGATCAGCTGAGGCCCACACGGGCGGTCGCGGTCGCATCGCCTTGGCCGCGACCCAACGGCTTTTGTCCCCGCTAGCTCCGTCACGGTCTCCCATCCACGGGAGACCGTGACGAACCCCTGGCCCCCCCATTTCTTGT
>JANWYJ010000012.1 GCA_025055115.1 Gemmata sp. | reverse complement strand
CAAAAGAGCACGCACACCAACGCTCCGAGGCCGTCACGTCAATGGTTGGAAGAGAGAGGAGAACATGAAGGGTGGGTCGAGGGATCCGCTGGAGCAGCCCATGCCGACCGACAACCCCTCCGTGGTAAACGGAGGGGCGTCACTGGGGTCGGTAATTATTTCTTGGTGCTCTTGGTGTCACCACCGCAACCGGTCACGCTCGTGGTGACGATGGCGGCCAAACCCAAGGCGAAAACCAGAGCCACGATAACCTTCTTCATGTGCAAACTCCTGTGAAGGAACGGCCGCGTGGGCCACAAGGGGGAAACAACAGAGAGGTTCATCCCGCATCCCGATCCGTTTCGGGATCACGGCCTTCTGTTTCGGTCGGGCCTTGGAAGGACAACTGCCACTGCGGATTGTGCCGCAAGTCGTTGATGAAAAACGACTTCGGCAATAGCTGCACCAACAGAGGCAACCCTCCGCAACACCCACGTTCACAGGGATACCAACGCCGAGCGATTATTCCCGAAAAAAATTCCCTTTTGGCGTTTTTTTTTCAACGCGGCAAACTCGGTCGGTCGTACAACCGCATTCTTGACGGAATAACCCTAGACGTGATCAATACCTATCATGAGTCAACCAGGATTGTGGCTGTCATGAGTCAACCAGGATTGTGGCTGGGTAGAAGAAGTGCCGGGTTGATGGGAAAGGTCCGCGTGGGTGAAACGAACTACCCACTAATAACCCGAGGAAACGCCAATAACCCGAGGAAACGCCAATAACCCTAAACCGAGGAAACGCCGCCGGTTGTTCCTTGTGCGGGACAGCACCTTCCTTATGGTAAGAAACGTGGAAGCGTTGGGGGAATAAAAGGCGGCCTTCGGGTTCTATGAGATATGAGGGAGCGTTATGTCTTCCGCCCATGGGCTACTTGCGTTGATCGATGCCCATTACGAATCGTTGTACCGGTATGCGTATCGGCTCAGTGGTACACCAGCGGATGCGGAAGACCTGACGCAAGAAACCTTTGGCAAGGCGTTGGCCCATCTATCGCAATTGCGCGAACCTGAGCGTGCCAAAGCCTGGTTGTTTCGCATTCTCCGCAATCTGTACTTGCACAAAGTGCGTGACAGCCAACGGCACAAAGAAATCCCCTTAGAGAGCCTAGGGGATTTGCCCCAACGCCCCCCCGATGACCCACTGCCGGAGATCGATCCGGGGAAATTACAACAAGCTCTCAACGACTTGGATGAAACGTTCCGAACGCCCCTGATTTTGTTTTACTTTGAGGAATTCAGTTACCGCGACATTGCCGAACAAATGGATGTACCCATTGGAACAGTGATGTCGCGGTTGGCCCGGGGTAAGGCGTACCTGCGCCACCGTCTGTTCCCCAGCCACGAACGGGATCATCCGCGCCTTCCGGAGGCGAAGGCTGTAAGCGGCTCCCCCCAGGTGACCGATGGAGTGCCGTGACGCTCAGTTCTACCTGCGATGGCAACGCCACGCGACCGACGAACTCGGTGCGGAGGTCACGACGGCTCTCCGTCAACACCTCGCCCAGTGCCCGGTTTGCGCCGCTGAATCACAAGCCCTATTGGCTTTTGACAAGGCCATCGCCCGGGCCATGAAGGCCGTACCCGTTCCCCCGGCCCTACGCGATCGCATCCGCACCCACGTTGCCACACAACGTGGAGCACGGCTGCGTGTCCAACTGTATCGCACGGCGGTGAGTGTGGCCGCGGCTGTGGTTCTGGTATTGCTGGGGTTGAGTATCTTTTCCAGCACCCGGCCCAGAGTCGATCCGCAAATGTTGGCCGAGTTAGCCGACGACCAATTGCATCGGCCCGACGACTACATCCAGAATTGGCTTATCGCCCAAAAACTGCCCACCGAGCTGCCTCATCAATTCGATTGGGAACTGGTCACCCATCGCGGTTTCGACGACGTCCAGGGTCTGAAGGTCCCGGTCATTGTCTTCACCACGCCCGATGGCCGCGATTTTGCCAAAGTGTACATTTTCCGCAAAGATGGGCGTTTCGACATGCGCGACCTGCACGCCGGGCAAGCATCGCGTGCCAGTGCCGATGTCTACGACACCCCCCATGCCGTCTATGTGATCGTCTACACCGGTGGCCCCCGCGGGCTGCAACGGTTTCTCACTAACCGGCCCCCCGGTGGGCCGGCGACCTGATGGCCACACCCCTACCGCGGGTCCGACGGAGCTTGGAAATCATCCCCGGCGCCGATAGGATACCCAGAGGAAGATCGTGGCGGCGGGAGGTTGCGCCTATGAAAATTGAATTGAAGTATTGCTCGGTGTGAAACTACGAACCGAAAGCTGTCAGTTTGGCAGCTCGACTTTTGGAACACTTCAAACAGAAGATTCAATCGCTGACGCTCATTCCCGCCGGTGGCGGTTGTTTTGAAATTTCCGTCAACGGCGACCTGATCTACTCCAAGTTGCAAACCGGGGAGTTTCCTCAGGAACAAGCGATTGTCGCGGCGGTGGCGCGACGTTCGAAGTGATAGCCCACACGAAGTGACAGCCCACACTTTCGGGTCGACCAAGAACACGAGCGGCTCACCTCCGGCGGGCCGCTCGCGTGCGAGTCGAAGCGCGAAAAATCAGACACGTTGGATCGCGTTGAACAGCTCACTCATCTTCATTCCTAAAGCCAGGCAAATTTTGTAGAGTGTTTCGATCGAGGCCGAGTTCTTTCCCAATTCAATCTGGCTGAGATAACCCAGCGAAACCCCCGTGCGGTCGCTCATGTTGGCCAGGGTCAGTCCGAGGGCTTTGCGGCGTTCGCGGATCGCCTGACCCAATGCTTCCTTGAGCGCTTCCTCGGTCATGCGCAAAAGGCCTTTGGATTCCAAGCAGCGGTGGACGATTTCGCGCAGTTGCTCGACTTGGAACGGCTTGGTGAGGTAGTCACAGGTGCGGGCGCGCAAGCAGTTGATGGCACTATCCACCGAGGGATAACCGGTCACAACGATGATGTTGGCGTCGGGTTGACGATCACGGATCCAGGCAAAGACCTGTTCGGTTTCTAAACCGGGCAAGACATAGTCGAGGATGATGAGGTGGTACGAAGTCGGACCAGACAGCGCCGACTCGACGAGCATGGGGTCAGAGACCACATCGACTGAGAAATCCCGATTGGCGAGGGCCGCTTGAATGACGGCGCAGGTGTGGGGATCGTCGTCGAGAATCAGAATGTGAATTTCGCCAGCGGATTGCAATTCGCGGGTGGTCGTTTGCGGGGTTCCCTTGGGTGCGGGAGTGATCGGTGGAAACATAGGTTTGGTCGCTGCGGACAAACGATCTTCAACAGGAAACGGCATGATGTCTAACCTCCGACCGCGGTGGCCACTGGGGTGCTTGTGATATTGGGCGTGCGAACAACAGCCAAGGGTATCACAACCCGCACCTGTGTGCCGGTTCCGGGTGCTGGGACAGAATCCAAAAGAATCCCACCACGATGCGAGCACAGCACGCGATAGGCGATGGCCAGTCCCAGCCCGCGATGCCGAACTTTGGTGGTGAAAAACGGCTCCACGAACAGCCGCCGACGCACCTCCGGCTTGATGCCAACCCCGCTATCCATAATGACGACTTGGAGATGGGCACCCACGCCCACCCGGCCCAAGTAACTGCGTGCATCAGCTTCGGTCAGCTCGACCGATTTCGCAGAGACTCGCACAACTCCGCCCTGCGGGCACGCCTCCACCGCGTTTTCCAGCAGGTGCCCGAGTACGGTTTGCAGTGGCGTCGCTTCCATGGCCACCGCCGGCAATGTATTCGGTAGGTCTTTTTCGATCCGCAGCCCCGGGGCCATCATCGGCTTCAACCGGGCTTCCTCCTTGGCGATCGCCAATGGTACCGAACCCGGATTGGGCTTGACCTGCCCGCTGCGGCTCAGCTGATGGAGCTGTTGCGTGAATTGGATCCCACGTTGGCCGATTTTGCCAATTTCTGCCACAAAGCCAGCCGCCTGCGAACCAGGCGACACAAGCGGGGCCGTCAGATCGGCAAAGCCGATAACACCTTGCAGGAGGTTATCAAAATCGTGGGCCATACGGCCACAGATCACGGCGGCATCCCCCAGCCGTTGGTAGAGCCGATCGGGATCAATGATAGCCCCCAACAAGGCTGCCAGAGCCGGTGAGCGTTCAATCATCTGACCGGTCAGAGCCATATATGCTCGCTCAGCGTCAGTCCATGGCTCGCCGGGGCGTTTGTCGGCCCACACGACACCGGGAGACCGACCCAACGGCTGAACCGTGGCAAAAACCCGTCCCGATGATTGGGCGATCGAATAAAGCACTGTCGCTTCGCCATTCTTCAATCGACGCAGGGCATCCGGCAGTTCCGGCGGTGGAGTCGCTTCCACCCATTGCCCCGCTTCAACTGTCTTGACCCAACGCTGATTCTCGTGCGTCAAAACCAGGCCACACGATTTCCAGCCACACGCTTGTTGCCAACCCATCAGAAGGCCATCCAACGCGGTTGCATCAGTGGTTTCTCGCCACCAGTTGGGTAGAAAGCCGAGGGCTGTCGCGAGTGTACCGGTGGATGCCATCGTCCGGGGTCTCCAGAATACAATTACCAAAAATTGTTGATCGTTGCGTCCGTTCCAGGCACCATTGGTGAATTCATCTTGTATCTAGAACGGCTATTACCAATGTCAAACCACTTGTAGCGCTTCGCGTGAATCGAACAACAGCAGCGAAAAAATGGGATATTGGCGAAAGGACTACCGATTGTCCCATTCTGCATGATCCGGCCAACATTGACCGACGCATCGCGGCATTGTTGTGGTGCGTTTTGCGTCCTGCCGGCTGATTTCGGTCAGCATCCGCGATGAAGATCAGCATCCGCGATGAAGAGGGTGGTATTTCCCGGGCTATGCCTCGGAGGGTGGTGATTGTGCCCAACAACACATCCTGCCCAGGTCGATTACCCCAGGCATTTCACAGGGTAGGAGCCAAAAGCGAGAACGACGCCCCCCAAGCAGCACTGAGTCGTTCAGTGCGTTTCCACAATGCGCTCGGTCCCCTCGAAGCTGCGCTAGCCCGGATGGCACTTCCTTTGGAACCCGAGGTTTCCCAATGAGTTAGCATTCACGAAGGCCAGGTTCTATGGAAGGCCAGACTCATCGACGGTACGTTCTCATGTCAGGGCGGAGAAGAGTTTTGGTCTGCTCATAATACTCCCGTTCCGCTACGGTTCTTTCTTGTCGGGTTCTTTCTTCGGCTCGGGTTTTTTCTCGATTTTGCGAACCGCGATGGCGGCGGCTTCTCGCACTTTGATTTGCGGATCGGCCAACCGTTTGCGCAAGGCGGCCATCACTTCCTGGGCCGCGGCTTTCGTTTCTGGTTGCGACGAGGTCAGATCACTGCCCAACCATTCCCAGCCCAAGGAACCAATCTCATCGACTACCGCCATTCGGACCTCCCAAGCGGGCTGCACTTCTGGCGTCAGATGGGGCAGTAAGGTTTTGACACGGGCTTTCAAGCCAGCAGGCCCCAGGGACGAACCCAAGGCCCGTACCGCATCCACGCGGATGTCGGTGAGTTTTTCGTCGGTAATGACTTGGAAAAGCTGATCCGCCGCCGGACTGGCGGCCGTCCCAAAGGTACCGAGAACCCGAGCCGCGCGCCGCCGCACTTCGTCGTCGGGGTCCTTCAGCGCCTCGGCCAGCGCACTGACTACGACCCCCGACTTCTGGGCCAATAGCCCCAAGGATGTGATGATTTCTCGCTTCAGGTCGGCTTCTGCGGCCTGATCGTGAAGCATTGTAGCCAGCGTTTCGGCAATCGTGGATGCACCTTCTGGCTCTATGCGGGCTAGCGCATAGATCGCCGCCATGCGCACGGCTTTGTCCTTTTCCTTGAGCAAGGGTGCCAGTTCGCTGGCCGCGCTTTTGGCCGAACCCTTCACGGTGCCCGCGGCCAAGGCGATCGCTTCCGCAGCCGCGACTTTCACCGCCGGGTCGTCATCCTTGAGGGTGGCTATCAATGGTTCGATACCCAACACACATGTCTCGGGGAATTTCGTCATGGCGTTGATGATTTGCCGACGGACGCGGGATTCTTTTTCGTTCTCCAAAGCTCCCACGAGGTCTTTGGAAAACAGCGGCAGGTCTTCGGCGCGTAAGCCGGACAGAACCACGGCCGCTTGGGCACGCACCGCGGCACTGGGATCGACCCGCAGCGAGCGGCAAATGTTCGCAATGGCATCCTTGTGCTTGTGCAGAATCCAAATTTTCCCCAACGCTTCAACCGCCAGTGCTCGTTGTCGAGCGCTGGAAGCATTCTGAACCGTATCCACCCACTTGGACACCTTCAGGCCTTCATACTCGGGGTCGTCTGGCCCAGCCCCAGCTTGTGGAAGGAAGGCCCCCAGCACCACCGCCACCAGCCATCCCCGCGACATTCCGGCAACCATGATTCGCTCCTGACACAGCCTCGGATAAGGTGGATAATACGACGCTGCTCACGCCACGGTCAAACAGTTTCAATCCCAATCGGAACACGAAAACGCTTCGGAGATCGTCACGACCCAGCGACGAACGACCAGGACTGCAGTGCGGCTGTTCAGAAAGTGTACATGCGTTTCCATCTGGGAACGATCTCGCCAGCCGGGAGGTCGGAGTGGGACCTCTTCCGCTTCGGCTTGACGCCCTGACGCGGTTGTCCTACAGTCCGCCTTCTGCGACGCCTTCTGAACACCCAGGAGCGGAATGGTATGGCGGCCACGGTTGGCGGACGGCTCGAAGTCGTCCAACGGCCTCGAAAGCTGTGGGGTCCGGACTACTGGCGACTTGTCGCACTGGTTCTGGTCGCTGGGGGACTTCATGCCTGGTTGATTGCTCATACCGCGATCACGGCCCGCGATAGTCTGGGTTTTGCCCGCTTAGCCTTGTGTTTTCAGAATCCCTCACTGGCTCCTCCGCATCCCGACGGCCGGCCAAAGAATACCCTCGATCACATTCGTGCCGCTGAACATCCTCCCGGGTATCCCTTGGCGGTGTGGGCGACCGATGCCGTCTTGCAACGCTTCAGCACGCAGCCAGTTCCCGAGCGGATTCTGCTGGCCTGTCAGCTGGCGAATGCGATTGCCGCGGTCCTCTTGGTTATTCCTACGTATCTGTTGGGGCGGATGCTGTTTAGCCGCAATGTGGGATGGGCCGCTGCGCTCCTGTTCCAAGTCTTACCGGTGCCTGCACGCATCACCAGTGACGGCTTAACCGAAGGGGTTTATTTGTTGATGGCTAGCGTTGCGGTATTGCTCGCGGTGCGGGCCGTGACCCGACCGCGCATCAGTGGCTTTCTGGCGTGCGGGCTGGCTACAGGTGCGGCCTATCTCGTTCGCCCAGAAGGACTTCTGGTAGCCGTGGCGGCGATGATCGTGGCTTGTATCTGTGCCGCGAAGCGACAATGGCCCCGTGAGGCGGCATGGGGCCGTATCCTCGCCTTGGTGATTGGTGTCGGGTTGGTCGCCGTTCCGTACATGGCTCTCATTGGCAAAATCAGCAATAAACCGACTGGAGAATACCTCAACCCGTTGGAATCGCCCGCGGGTCCGCTTTACCGCGGTGCCCCGACATCGCAACGGCTGACGTCATCCCTCGGGATTGTCGCCGCGTGGTGGAATCATGAGAAAGACGCGGATATTCCGCGTGAACTGTGGGCTTTTCAAGCGGTGGCAAAAGAGATGGCGAAAGGTTCCAACTACTGCGTGTGGCCGCTAGCTTTATTCGCCATCGTCACACTCCGGCGGTCCTTCGTCACGCAACCAGGCTTGGGTGTACTGCTATGGCTCATCGCTTGTAACACTGCGTTACTAGTCTATCTGGCCGCCCGTGTGGGTTATGTTTCCGAGCGACACACCCTCTTGCTGACTCTTTTGGGCTGTCAGTTGGCCGCAGCCGCACTGCCGCTGCTGGCCCAGGCGTTGGGGCAGCTCGTGCCGGCCTTGCAGCGGTTGGGGGTTCGCCTCATGGCGGCTAGCCTGCTGGTGGCGGTGGTGGGTGCAGCGCTTCCATTTGTGCTGAAACCGATGCACTCGCACCGCGAAGGGCATAAACACGCCGGGCTATGGCTCGCCGAGCGCTTGCGCGAGACCGATGCTCTGGTCGATCCGTTCTGCTGGGCGGAATGGTATGCCGGACGCACGCTTTATCGCACGTCGTGGAATCCCACGCCCTCGACAAGCACTTATGTCATTTGGGAAAACAAATCCGACAGCCCCCATTCGCGTCTTCCCTTGTACGAGCAAGCGAAGGAGTTGAAGGACACGCCCGGTGCCCGGATCGTCTATCACTGGCCGGAAACGATCCCTCCCGAACAGGCCGCGATTCAGGTTTATCGCCTCGGTGGAGAATAATCGGGTGCTTGTCGTAAGTATCCAGCTTGCGCTGGCATGACCATGCGCAGACCCCAAGACTGCCCAAGCACCGCGAAGTCTCACGCGGAGTCCCAAGAGGGGAGGATCGGATTGGGGTTCGGCGGTTGGCCGTTCGGCGGTCGGCCGAGTCGGCCGTTCGGCGGTCGGCCGAGGGAAAAGCGGGCCTCGCCAGCGCGCAGACCGCCGGCACGGCTGCAGCGCAGCAACTTTCATCTCAGGAACGTGGGAGTTTTCGGGATCACCAACCCATCGACCGTCCCGCCCCCATGGCCGCGGAGGTCTGACGGCGGCAGCTCAGACGGCGGCAGCTCAGACGGGGGTAGACTCAAGGAAAATCATCGCACGGATTCCGGGGGAACCCGTGGTTCGAAATGACTTCAATCGAAGAGCGTCATCAGTTCCGTCACGCTGGTGAGTTTTTCTAATTCCCAACACCGGGCGAGAATCTGATCGGCTTTCGCGGGCCCATAGCGAGGTTCCGCCAGGCGGCGGAACTTGGCCTCGACTTCGGCATCGGTCATCGGATTCCCTGCATGACCCCGAGGAAATTCCACTTCCTTAACGAGTTGGCGACCGTCGGTGAGCGTCAGCGTAATCCGATTGGGAATGCCCCGCGGATAGCGGGCATCGAGCGTGGGATCGTGCCGCACTGTCACTTTGCGTGTGAAGGCCACCAATTGGGGGTTGGTGAAGTGGGCGGGGTCGAAGGTTTCCAGCGACACGTCACCATCGTAGAGGGCAGCCGCGGTACAGTAGGGCAAGCTATGGTCCGCGGTTTCCCGGGTCCGGGGTGCCCAGGCTTCGGGGTATTTCCCGATGATGTTGTAACTGGCTTCAAAGGTCGCAATATCAATGCCTTGAACTTGTGAAACGTCGCCCTTCAATGCCGCGCGCAGTTGCAAGGCGGCGTCGATAGCGCTTTGGGAGTGATATTCCGCTGGCCAGTATTTGATATATGTTTTGTTGATCATGAAGCCATCGTTATTGCCGGCTTCGGCACCAAACGGTGCTGGGGTGAAGGCTTGGCGGCTGACCAATTGGAAGAAGCCCAGATCGCCTTCGAAAATCGGTGCCGGTCCGGTCATTCCTTCGGCAGCCAGAGTCGCGGCGAAGACCCCGTTGCGAGCGGCATTCGCAAACGCACACCCCTTCCACATGCTCAGTTCGCCGCTGCGGGTTTGTCGCAACGCGATGTTGCACACCCCGGCCAGGCCAATCGTGTGAACCATGCGGGGAATGTCCAAGCGCATCAATTTGGCAGCCGCCAGCGCCGACGAGATCGCGCCATAGGTGACATGATCGATGCCATGCTTGCGCAGGCTGGCGGCGTCGCAGAACCGGCATTGGATCTCATACGCCAACACCGTTGCGGTGATCAGATCACGGCCGCTGGCCCCCATCGCTTCGCCCACAGCCAGCACCGCAGCGATGTTATCGCTCGGATGGGCAGGTTCCAAGCTCAAATAGGTATCGTTGAAATCGAGATAGCGGATCAACAGACCATTGACGAAGGTGGCCCATTCGACACTCGAACGCCCCCCACCCAACATCGACGCGGCCGGTTGACTACTGACACGGCTAGCACAGCGCTTCGCGATGGCGAAAGCGTCGGACGGCATGGCCCCAATGGCCGTAGCAAAGGAATCGATGAAGCGTCGTTTCACTTCGTGCACGGCTTGCGGAGTGAGCTGTTCGAAGCTCAGTTGCGCCGCGTAGGCGGCCAGCCGCTCGGCGAGCGTGGGTGAGGTCATGAAGGCGATCCCTGAGGAGTCGAAGAATTCCGTCGTGGTATCACCACTGTTGTATGAAGCCGAGCCGCTAACGAACGAGGTTGTGCTTCATCCTCGGATCGCCACGAGTCGTTGTGGTGATGAGTGGCTCACGATGATCAAGCCGCACGGCGAGTGGGATGATCTTCAGCCGCCACCAGATCGTGATACCATGCCAGCGTTTCAGACAGTGCCTCACGCAGGGTGTGGTTCGGTTGCCACCCCCGCGGGTTGTCGGGACGTGGAAAGGGCGGCAGTTCCGGATTCCGCGTATTCCAAACGCCTTCCATGAGCCGAGCCATTTGCCGATCGGTCATCGACCAACCACTGCGGAATATCCACGCCCCGCCACGCGGTGGCACTGTCGATTGGGCCACCAACAAACAAGCGGTCGCCACATCGCGAACAAAAATAAAATCCCGGGCTGGGCCATCCCAGTCGCCGATCGCTTCGCCCCGGCATAACGCCCTCGCGATATGAGATACTATCCCTCCTCCCCGGCGATCACCCGGGCCGAACACTTCACCCACCCGCACCACCGAGAGCCGCTCGTGACCAACTTCCGTTTCTTGGTGATCCAATGATGAGGGGAAGCAAGCCACCACGGGGACGTGTGGGGAATACAAACCGGCCGCCTGAAGCAATGTGGCCAATTCCTGTTTTTCCGCGCTCTGATCCCGGGTCAGAGCAGCCGCACAATGGAAGACAACCCCGATTTCATGAACCGCCATCGCAGAGTGCAAGCGGAAGAGGTTATCGGTGCGCCCATAGATAAGGTGAAGCTGATGGCGAAAGTCGGCTTGTAGCTGGTCACCCGTGGGTCGATTGGGCACGAACACGACCACTTCGGCCCCCTGCCGAATCAATTCGTTCACCAACGCATGGCCCAAAAATTCGACATCGCCACTGATGAAGACACGCCGTCCCCGCCAGGATGTATCGATTACCATTGCGCGCGCCTCCCTGCGACTTGGACAAGATAGTTACGCTACACTGTTGCCCCCAAGCCGTCAAGCCAAGCGATCCGAGCCTGGCCACTTCTCACGCCGCCGGATGTAGAATCCCATCAGGCAGAATGACTCTCGGAGGACACAGCCGTGTCAGCCGCGGCCGATTCGGAGGGAACTTCGATCCTGATGCGCAAGCGTCTGGTCCTGCGCGGCGTGGTCCAAGGCGTGGGTTTCCGACCATTTGTTTATCGCCTCGCGCAGCGGCACCAACTGCGAGGTTTTGTGAGCAACAACACCGAAAGTGTGGTGATTGAAGTTCAGGGAGTTCCAGAAGCGATCGCGGCCTTCGAGGCCGATCTGATCAACGAACGCCCACCCCTGGCCCGGATTGAAGCGGTCACGTCGGAACTTTGCCCGCTTGGCCCAGACAACGACTTTCGCATCGTGGCCAGTTCCTCTGCGGCGACAGCGGCTTGTTCGATCCCCGCCGACATCGCCACCTGCGCCGATTGTCTCCGTGAGCTGTTCGACCCCGCCGATCGCCGCTACCGCTACCCCTTCATCAACTGCACCAACTGCGGGCCACGGTTTACCATCATCCGCGAGCTACCCTACGACCGGCCGGCAACCACCATGGCCGCTTTCGCACTGTGTCCCGCGTGCGCCCGGGAGTATCACGATCCGGCCAACCGCCGCTTCCACGCACAACCTATCGCTTGCCCCGTCTGCGGACCACACGTTTGGCTCGAAATGAACCAGCAGACGATCGCCGACAAGGATGCGGCCATTCAACAGACGCTGGAACTTTTGAATGCCGGACGGATTGTCGCCGTCAAAGGCATCGGCGGCTTCCACCTGGCCTGCGATGCCACCAACTCCCACGCCGTGCAAACATTACGCGAGCGCAAAGGCCGGGGATGGAAGCCATTGGCCGTCATGGTCCGCGATCTGGCTCAGGCACGCGCTTACGCTCATGTTTCCCCCGAGGAAGCGGCGATCCTGACCGGACCGGAGCGACCGATCGTGCTCTTGTCGCGGCGCACCGAGGGTTCCCACTTGGCAGAAGGCGTGGCCCCCGGCCAGGCCTACCTGGGTTTGATGCTGCCGTATTCCCCGCTGCATCACTTGTTGGTGAAAGACCGACCACTCGTGATGACCTCCGGCAATCGCAGTGACGAACCCATTGCTCGCGACAATGCCGAAGCCCGCCAGCGCTTAGCCCATCTGGCGGATGCCTTTCTTTTCCACAACCGCGACATTCACACGGTTTGCGATGATTCTGTGGTCCGGGTCGTGGCCGGTCACGAATATCCGCTGCGGCGTTCGCGGGGATTTACTCCCCTGCCGGTGCCACTGCCCCGACCCGTGCGACCCGTTCTGGCGGTGGGAGGAGAACTCAAGGCGACACTGTGTCTGACGACCGACACGCGCGCCATTCTCAGCCAACATCTGGGCGATGTCGAAAGTATCGAAACTCTCACAGTGCTTGATCGCACCGCGGAACAATTGCTGGCGCTCGTGGGTACTGAACCAGAAGCGATCGTCTGCGATGCCCATCCGGGGTATCTGTCGGCGGAATGGGCGCAGCGCTACGCGGCCCGTCGTGGCCGACCGCTACGGCGGGTGCAGCATCATCGTGCCCACGTGGCCTCGTTGTTGACCGATGTCGCTTGGCGGGATGGCCCAGTCGTAGTCGTTTGCTTCGACGGCACCGGTTACGGTGACGATGGCGCGATTTGGGGTGGGGAATTGTTCCTCGCCCAGGACGGTGTTATCCGCCGTGTCGCCAAACTCTCGGATGTTCCATTACCAGGGGGTGATGCCGCCATCCGCCGCCCCTACCGGGCCGCGTTAGCGCATCTGTGGGCCGCGGGGGTACCCTGGAGCGACGATTGGCCATGTGTGGCGGCTTGCCCGCCCGTTGAGCGTCGTATCCTCTGGCAGCAGTTGCAACGCCAGGTCGGCTGCGTCCCCACAAGCAGTGCGGGGCGATTGTTCGATGCCGTCGCCGCTATTTTGGGCATCCGCCAAACCGTCAGTTACGAAGCCCAGGCTGCGATGGAAATGGAATCCCTTGCGGCTGTTACGGAAAGACCTGTCTATCCCATCGAATCGATCGAGGGCGAAGTGATCGTATGGAATCTGCGGCCATTGATTCAGGCGCTCGTTGCGGATGTCCAGCAGCGTGTGCCCGTCGCCCTCATCGCGGGGCGGTTTCATGCCACCGTAGCCGAGGCTATCGCACGCCTGGCCCAGCAGTTGCGCCGAAAACACACCTTCGTAGCAGTGGGGCTGACCGGCGGCGTCTTCCAGAACGTTCGCCTGTTAGAACAAGCGGTCGAGGCCCTGCGTGCCAGCGGCTGGCCGGTCTTGACACATCGGCACGTTCCCACCAATGACGGCGGATTATCATTGGGCCAAGCCGTTCTGGCCACGGAATTGTACCGGGACGCAACGACCGCCTCATAGCTTCACTGTCCGCAAACGTAAGGCATTGGCGATCACCGATACAGAGCTGAAGCTCATCGCGGCGGCAGCCAGCATCGGATCGAGTCGCCAACCCACCACGGGATACAGCACCCCCGCGGCAATCGGTATCGCCACGACATTGTAGACAAAGGCCAAAACCAGGTTTTGGCGGATGTTCCGCATCGTCGCCTGGCCCAGTCGCCAAGCTTTCACGATGCCCCGCAAATCGCTGCGAACGAGTGTGACTCCGGCGGAGTGGATCGCAATATCGGTACCAGTACCCATCGCTACGCCCACATCGGCCACCGCCAACGCCGGGGCATCATTGATCCCATCACCGGCCATCGCGACGATCGCTCCACTATAGCGGAGTTGTTCTATCACCTGAACTTTCTGCTCTGGCAATAATTCGGCATGAACCTCACGAATGCCCAGTTGTTGCGCCACGGCCATCGCGGTCTGGGAACTATCCCCGGTCAGCATTACCAGGCGCATTCCCGCGGCTTGCAGTTGTTGCACGGCGGTGGCGGCCGTGGGTTGAAGGGGATCAGCGATACCGAAAAGCCCCGCGAACCGACCATCCACCGCGACGAAAACCACCGTTTGGCCCTGGCCACGCAGGGATTGCGCCGTGTGCTCACTGTATCCGAGGATCTTTTCCTCCTCGAACAACTGGCGATTTCCCAGCACAACGCGCCGGCCCGCCACCAGGCCCAACACCCCGCGGCCGGGTCGGGATTCGAAATCCGTAACGGCCTCCAGGCTCACCCCGCGCTCGCGAGCCGCGGGGATAATGGCGGCTGCCAGAGGATGCTCACTGCCCTGCTCCACACTGGCGGCCAGTTGGAGCAATTCGGCTTCCGTCCACGGCTCGACCGAGTGAACGGCGACCACACGCGGGCGGCCTATCGTCAACGTGCCGGTTTTATCGACCACGACACAGTTGATGCGTTCGAGCTTTTCCAGAACTTCCGCGGAACGAATCAATACGCCCGCAGTGGCCCCCCGGCCGATCCCCACCATCACAGACATTGGCACGGCCAGCCCCAACGCACACGGACAGGCGATAATCAAAACGGCCACCGCGTGGATCCAGGCTGAAGTCCAGGCCGGTTCGGGACCCCAGAACCACCACCCGGCCAACGTGATCAGGGCCACGAGAACGACCAGGGGAACGAACCACGCGGCGACCCGGTCCACCACTTTCTGGATCGGAGCACGACTGCGCTGCGCCTCGGCGACCCGTTGAACGATTTTGGCCAAAACCGTATCCCCACCGACTTTCGTCGCAGTCAGGACCAAAGACCCACGCAGGTTCATGGTGCCTCCCGTCACGGCATCGCTGGGTTGTTTCTCCACGGGTGTCGGTTCGCCGGTCAGCATGGCTTCATCGACAAGACCGGAACCATCGACAACCGTTCCATCCACCGGAATGGTTTCCCCTGGACGAACCCGAAGGCGATCACCGACGCGCACCTGATTCAGGGGAACATCATTTTCCGTGCCATCGGGATTGAGCCGTCGTGCTATGGGTGGCGCCAAGGCCATGAGGGCACGGATGGCATCTCCGGTACGGCGGCGTGCCCGCGCTTCGAGAGCCTGGCCTAAGAGCACAAGGGTGACAATGACCGCGGCGGATTCAAAGTAGGTAGGGATGTGTCCGTGGGCATCCCGAAAATGGCTGGGAAAGACTTCGGGAGCCAGTGTCGCCACCACGCTATAGCCCCAGGACGCTGCCGTACCGATGGCGATAAGTGTGAACATGTTAGCCGTACGGTATCGCAGGGCTTGGGCGGCGCGCACGAATATCAGCGATCCGGTCCCGAACACCACGGGGGTTGCTAAGAGGAGGCCGACGATGTTTGCGGCATCCATCCATCCCGAGGGCAGGTTCAGCCCAGGAAGCATGGGAACCATTGCCATGACGAACACCGGGACTGTCAACAGCGTGGCGACGACCAATCGCCTGCGTAAGGCTGGCCATTCGCTTGCGTCGTCGTGGCCTGGCTGCGGCCATTTCGGTTCGAGGGCCATCCCGCATAACGGACAGGTCCCCAGGCCGATCTGCACCACCTCGGGGTGCATGGGGCAGGTGTATTCGGCTGCGGCATCGCCCGCCGATGCACCACAACAGGCCGACGGTTCCAGGGCAGCCTGCGCGTTCAAGTACCGCTGCGGATCGCCGCGGAATTTCGCCACACAATGGGTGCTGCAGAAGTAGTACGTTGTTTCGCCATACACGACCGAACCGGCCGCATGTGCAGGATCGACGCGCATGCCGCACACAGGGTCGACGACAGTAGGATCGTGGACGGTGAGGGAGAGCGTTGGCAGCCGCCCGGGGGATGGTCGATCGTCGTTCATGCCCACAATTCCTGACACAGTTGCGAATTGAAGGCAGTGTATACGGTGGCCGCAACTTGAGGGTAACGGGTGCGTTTTCGGTAGGGAAAAAGTGACAACCTTCGGGGGCAATTTCCCCCCGAGGTTGTCGAATGAGAATTCGGGTTGCTGTTTTCAGATCAGACCGTGGGTCGATCAGACCGTAAGTCGGTTTTTGCGGCGCAAGTAACGGGCGAGGCCCACGACGGGCAAGCCCAGACCGGCCAACGCCAACGTGGCTGGTTCGGGAATGGCTCCCGGGCCGGGGATTTCCCGTGGTCGCGGCACAAGGGTTGACGTGATGTTGCTGTCGATTTGGCCGTCAGCTGCGCGGGGGTTGGTCGCGGTGAAGAAGCTTTCGGTCGCTTCACTGAATTCCGAGACGGCCACAAAATTGCCCAGCGTCAATTGCCCCGAGGGAATCGTCGGTCCGGTATAGGTGAACGTAATGTTGGTGATTGCCGGATCGTCGAGCGGGTTGAGGCGATCGGGCGTGGGGCCGAGGTTGCTGGTGGTGACGTTCCAGTACGCTGAGAAGCTTGGGTCCGGAGCGGCCGAGGTCACACGACCGGAGCCGGGTCGATACCCCGCGAAGTCATAAATGGTGAAGTAGCTACCGGCTGTCAGGCTCATGTCCGTAGGCAGAACCACTGAGTAGGTCCACCGGAAGTTCCCGGCTTCCGGTTGCACCGTGACCGACACCGGTAGCAAACCGGCATGGGCCGACCCGGCGCTCATCGCGATTGCCACGCCGGTGGCCGCGGCGACCACGAAACAACGGGCGATCCAGGTCCGACGAATCATGGGGTACTCCTCCGTGAAAGGCGACTCGTGTTGGTCCGACGCGGCTGACGTGCCTACGTCGAGCCGGTTGGATCGGGATTCTCCCACTTCCGAACAAACCCTCCGTCGTCGGTAGGAAACCCGCGTCGGTCCAAACCGGTCGCATCTTTAAGCAATTCGTCCGCTGCTGTCAACCGCAGCTGTACCGGCCCTGTCGGCACAGTTCGGTCGAGGAACTCTGCGCGCCACACCGACTCGCAGCCAGCATTGAGAAACAACCCACTTTCAAAAATTGGGCCACGCCGCAGACCCGTTGTAGAACCGCGGCGGATCGGACGTGACAGGTCAAGGACGTGTTACAGTGTCACAAGAGCCGAACTCCAGGTCAGCCCACCGCCGAACGCGACAAGCAACACGGTATCCCCCGGTTTGCACCGACCGGTGCGGAGGGCTTCATCCAAAGCGATGGGAACGCTGGCAGCCGAAGTGTTGCCGTACTTGCTGAGATTAACCACCACTTTGTGCGCTGGGAAACCACTGGATTCGAGGGCGGCGTCAATAATACGTTGGTTCACCTGATGCGGGATGAGGGCATCGATGCCGGTAAGGCCCAATTCGCGAGCGTCGATTTCCGCTTGCTCGATCAATTCCACCATACGGGTGACGGCAAAGCGAAAAACCTCGCGACCACTCAGACGCATGTAGTCGAGGCGCTGCAGTTGGGGCGGTCCGGGGGGGGGATTGGGGGTCACCCGACTGGGTACTTGGATCAATTCCTGCCGTGAACCATCGGAATACAACCGGATCATCCGCACGCCGGTATTGATGACGGGGGTGGCGCTGAGGACCACCGCCCCGGCGCCATCGCCAAAGAGAATGCAGGAATTGCGATCCGTGAAATCGAGAATGCGTGTCAATACTTCCGCGCCGACGACCAGAGCATGGCGAGCCGCGCCAGTCCGGACGAATTGGGTACCCACCGACAGCGCATACAAAAAGCCCGAACAGGCAGCCGTGATATCAAAGGCGGGAATGTGGCCGCAACCCAGCTCCGCCTGAATCAAGTTGGCGGTCGAAGGGCACATCAAATCCGGGGTGACGGTCGCACAAACAATCAGATCAATATCGGCTGGGGTTAAACCGGCGGTCTCGATGGCCAGGCGGCCGGCCGCAGCTCCCAGGGTGGCTGAAGTTTCTCCCTGACCGGCGTAGCGGCGTTCCCGAATGCCTGTACGGGTACGAATCCACTCATCCGAAGTGTCGAGATTGAGAACCTCGGTGAACTCGTCGTTGGTGACGACGCGTGCCGGTAGATAACTGCCGGTACCGCGCAGTGCCACCCCTAAAAGTTGTGTCATCGCGAGATCATGCTCGATGAAGATACGGCGTACCCAATCCTTCCTATCACTACGGAATGACTAACCCCTTCGCAAGCAAAAAGTGCCCTCTTCGGTTGCTTCTCTCCCCACACAAGCCCTAAGATCACTATTCCACAACTTGCTGGAAAAAAACCAACTTCATGAACGATCCAACCGACGCTCACAACCCGCCCTGGTATGCTGGCGGCTTACGCTTCACCTGCACCCAATGCGGCGATTGTTGCACGGGTGCACCCGGGTTCGTCTGGGTGACCGCCGAAGAGCTGAACGCCATCGCCGCCTATTTAGGCGAGCCGATCGCTGAGGTGCAGCCACTGTATAGCCGCCCGGCCCGCGGCCGGCGAACCTTACGCGAAAAAACCAACGGCGATTGTATCTTCTACGATCGAACAAAAGGATGCACTATCTACCCGGTACGTCCCGCCCAATGCCGAAGTTGGCCCTTTTGGGACAGCAACCTCGCAACCCCGGAAGACTGGGAACGCACCTGCGCTCAATGCCCCGGTTCCGGGCAAGGCGAATTGATCCCTGTGGAGGAGATCAGTCGGCGGCTGAAGCTCATCCGCCTATAAACTGAAGCTCATCCGCCTATAAACCTCACTTGGACCCTCTGATGAATCACCAACCCGGCCCGATGACGGAACTGGTTCGCCAACGGGTGTTGGCCGTTTATGCCCAGGTGGAAGCAGCCATTGCGGCCGCCCGGCCGCACTGCCAAGCCAGTGGGCGGTGTTGCCGCTTCACGGAGTATGGCCACACTCTGTTTTTATCCCATTTTGAAGCGGAAATTCTTCTCGAAGCGGCCCCCGATTATCCTCGTCCGGCCACACGCGATGGCTGCCCCTTTCAGGTCAACGGTTTATGCACAGTCCGCGCCATTCGACCTTTGGGCTGCCGCATTTACTTCTGTGACCCCAACTACCAGGAACCGATGAGCGTCATCGCCGAACAGGCCGTCGCCGCACTCAAGCGCATCGCCGAGGAATTCGACACGGGTTGGTATTACGCCCCTTTGCACGACTTCCTGAATGCGGCCCCGGTGCGGTCAACGGCTGACGCGGCACATAGCATGACATCGCCCGCGGCACGCATCGCCCTTCCCGTTGTCGTAGCGCCGGCCGCGGAGCAAGCGTGTGCCCCAGCCTCGTTGTAGGAGCTATGCCAACCATGCTGCGAATCGTGCTGACGCCTCTAGTGGTGGGCGCTCTCACTCTGACAGCCCGCGCGGCGGATTGGCCGCAATTCCTCGGCCCCCAGCGCGACAACACCACCCCGGAAACGGTCGAACCCTGGACAAGCGAATTGAAGCCCCTGTGGAAAAAACCGGTGGGTGAAGCCCATAGTTCCCCCGTGGTGGCGAATGGCACCGTTTACCTCTTCTACCAACCCAAAGGCCAAAATGCTGATACGTTGGCCGCCTTCGATGCCAAAACAGGCACGCGGAAGTGGGAGAAAAGCTACGACCGGGCGGAAATCAAATTGCTTTTTGGCAATGGCCCCCGCGCCACACCCACCGTTGCCCACGGACACGTCTACACTTATGGCAGCACCGGGATTTTGACGTGTTGGAATGCCACCAGCGGCGCGATCGTCTGGAAAGTGGACGCTCTCAAAGACTTCAAAGCAAGCAATCTGTTCTTCGGGACTTCGGCCTCGCCGCTGGTTCACGAAGACCAGGTCATCGTGTTAGTCGGTGGCAAAAACGCAGGCTTGGTAGCCTTCGGCGCGAAAAGCGGCAAAGTCGTGTGGCAAGCGACCGATGATCCAGCCAGTTATGCCTCGCCCGTGATCCTCAACCAACAGATCGTAGCCTTGACGGGAGCGAATGTCCGAGGATTATCGCTTCGGGGTCAGCCGTTGTGGCAGGTTCCCTTCAAAGACAAGCTCAATGAGTCGTCCACGACACCCATTCGCGCGGGGGGGCTGATCATCGCTAGTTCCGTTACGGCTGGTAGTATCGCCATCAAAGTGGTCGAGGGCGATGGGAGCTTCCAGGCTGAGAAAGCCTGGGACAACAAAGACCTGACCTGTTACTTCTCGACACCGGTGGTGGTGGGTGATTACCTTTACATGGTCAACGGGGCGGCCACCCTGACAAACCCATCCATTACCCTGCGGTGCGTGGAGACCAAAAGTGGCAAGGTGATGTGGGAGAAGAAAAACGTCGGCCGCTACCATGCCGCGATTCTGCGGTGCGGCCCGGAAGGCCAAGAACGCCTTCTGATGCTTGACGATAATGGTTACTTAACTCTTTTCGCACCCCACGAAAAGGAGTACAAGGAATTAGCAAAGAGTAAAGTCTGTGGACCCACGTGGGCACACCCGGCGTTGGTTGATGGTCGCCTCTACTTGCGAGACGACAACGAGTTGATCTGTTTGGAGTTGAAAAAGTAACAATCAGCAGAACTCGGACCAAGGAGGCATCCGGGCGAGAGGAGGTTTGCAAACACCGGGGAGGTTTGCAAACACCGGGATAGTTGCCGAATGCGGCTCATCGTTCGGCTGTTATGGGGTTTTCAAACCGTCTCTCGCCATTCCCGGAGGCACTCCGGCCCTCACTCTCCGAACAATGAGGGCCTCATCCCAAAGCCGAGACCTATTTTCGCCCGTTCGCGTTCGGTGATCCGGTGGGCTAGTCTTCAGCGGCAGGGGTTTTCCGCGTGGTTGTGGGGTTGCTGCTAGCGGCGGCTTTGGTGCTGGTCGGTACGTGGACCGCGCTGCGACAACGGCAGGCCCTTCGCCGGCTCGCCGACGAACCCTTCGTCGCGCCAGCAGATCGCACCTATCGCGAACGTCAGGCCCGGCGGCGGATGGCGACCTCGGGGCTATTGGTTATTATCGGCGGTCTAATTGCGGGCTATTACTTCTCCGGGATGGATGCCCGCATGGATGCGATCCCGGCCCGCCAGGAGGCCGACGAGCCACCCGCCGAAGCCGACCGCCGCTTCACCCAATTCGTCGCCCTCTATTGGGCGGGGGTCATGGGGCTGGTGTTTGTGGCGATGTGCCTGGCGATCGTCGATTTCTGGGCCACACGCAAATATTGGATGGCCCGGTACAAAGAGTTGAAGGCCGATCACGAGGCCAAGCTGCAACGCGATTTGGCCGTCTACCGCCAAAGCAAGCTCAATGAACGTATCCCGGGGCTGAAACCACCCACTCCGCCCGACGACACTGCGGTCGACGAACCGCTCCCCTAGAGGTTTGTCGGGATCGGTCGGAACTTCCGTGGCCTTGGGCCAATCCGGCGAACGAGCAACGAACAACAAGGCTGCCTGCTGGCCCGCCAGTCTCAGGGAGAACAATCACGGGAACTTCAGACCCACTGCATACGTCCAAAAATCAGAGATCCGATCGTTGCCCCGGCATTCTGCCCTCAGGAGCCTGACCGATGCGATTCCGGTTCACCTGCTGCCTTTTGTTTTGGGCTGGTGTCTGGCTGGTGACCTGCCCCTGCGGATGGGCCCAGTCCTCACCCACCGCTGCGGACAAGGCGAAAGCCAAAAAAGCCCTTCAGGAAATTCACGACTTTATCGGCTTGTGGAACCTGGAGGGTACGCAGAAAGTCGGTGCCAAAACCGAAGCGTGGAAAGAAACCGTCAGGTGGGGTTGGAAATTCCAAGATGGGGATGCGTGGCTGATTGTCAGCTTCGCGGATGGCCAGGGTAAATACTTCAGCACCGGCGAGCTGCGCTACGACGTGGCCAAAAAGAAGTATGTCCTGACGCTCAAGCCTGCGGAGAAAAACGCCACCCCGCAACAATTCGTCGGCGATTATACGCGCGGCATGCTCAAACTCGACCGCACCGATGCCCAAACTGGCGATGTCTACCGCCTCACAATGAACACTGCCGCGGAAGGGATTCGCTTCGTGCTCCGCTATGAAAAGCAAACGGCTGGGAAGGGCTTATTCACTACCGTGTATGCCATGAATGGCAACAAGGATGGGGAATCGCTGGCCGGCGGCGGGGCGAAGAAACCCGAGTGTGTTGTCAGCGGTGGGGCGGCTAATATTGCCGTGCAATACAACGGCAAAACCTATTACGTTTGTTGCACCGGTTGCCGCGACGAGTTTCTAGCGAACCCGCAAAAGTACGCGAAATAACCTCCGAAAAGTACGCGAAATAACCTTCGTGCGACCTACGCACCACCTTGCTTCGGAAGCCAGTTGTCCGCTACCACCGGCCCTCGAACAGGGCCGGTTTTCTTTGGCAGCGCCTTTCCGATTGATGGTAGGCAAGTCCGATTGACCATAGGCAAGTTGGACTCGTCGAATATACTGTGCGAATCCGCGATCCATCGGCGTGCGAAGTTCGACTCGAGCGCCCCCCTGGCGGCATCGCGGAGCTAATGCTATCACCATTGAGGAGTCCACGATGGCTGAAGAGAAGGTTCCAGTTCCGTCACAAGGCACGGTCAACGAGGCGGGCGGGTCCGCGGGTCAACCCGGGGCGGGTGGACCACCCCAGCAAATGCAAATCCCAGTGGATGCTTCTCGTCGGGAAACCGCCTATGTCAATTTCGTGCAAGCCCATATCAACGCGGATGAAATTTACCTCGACATGGGTACCTTCTCCCAAGTCATCACCCCCGCCGGCCCTGACCCCATCGTTCTTACCCACCGGTTGATCATGAACTTTGTGACGGCCAAGCGACTGGCCGATCTTCTGCGTCGTGCCATCACGCAACACGAACAAATGTTCGGAGTCATCGAACTGGACCCGCAACGCCGCCTCCGCGTTCCTCCCCAAGCTCCGCAACCCCCACGGCCCACAGGCAGTTGAAACGGCCCGATCGTGCGGCTGTGCCGATGGCCCGTCTAACTCGGATGGCCCAAGTCGGATGGTTGGTACCCCAACCCGGATGGTTCGTGGCCAGGGTTGGGGTTCACCGGCCCGTTCCATCCTCTCAGGGATAACGACACTTTGCTCAGGGCGATGACGGCAATTGTGGCGGAATGCTCTCCACACCACGTCCAACCCGTGGTGAGAACGACGCACGCTAAGGAACCAGCGTCGCACGGTTTCCCAGCCATCGTGATGGTCCCATGTTGGCGTTCGACGCACCGGCTCTGCAGGCAACAAGTGCAGAGCGGTTCCTCAGCCATCGCGATTGTCCCGGTCACGATTGTCGCGGTGATGGTGTCCGTCCGGGGTGGGGCCATCGATTTTTGGCCGGATGTTCCATTTGGCCGAATGTTCCACGTGGAACGTCGGCAATTGTTTGAGTGTCGCGCCGAAGTGTCGATGGGTATTGAACATACGAATACTCATTCTATTTTCACGATTTTTCCCCCCGAATTGGCACCCAACTGTATCTCGACACACGCTGGCATTCCCTGACCCTCCCAGCCCAGCCTGCGAGTCGAAAGCCAGTGGCGAGTCGAAAGCCAGTGGTCTGAGCGGCCATGGAAGTGTCTGGTTTTCGCAAAAGTGTCTGCTTTTAGCACGCGGCTTTACCACGCGAAGGGACACGATGGTCCCCGGGGAACGTCAACAAACGTGAGAATGGGAACATCAACAAACGTGAGAATGTTGGGTGCAAAATAACCTGAGAATGTTGGGTGCAAAATCGTGTGCTCCTCCCCGACGTGGCGTTGGTGGTCCAGCCGAAGGGCATGTCCACCGAACGGGCGTAATATCGCGTAACAACCCCACCCACATGAGGTTAAGCCAGCCCTACCTCCCGTTTCAGGCGCGTGTACCAATTACCGAACCACCATCGGTTTTTGATGCGGTTGTAGCCGGTCCGTTCCATCACGGCGATGATCATCGCTTTGATGTCTCGGTCGCTTTTTTTGCCGTGCAATAGTTTTTTGATCTGGCTGAAAATCTGCTCGAAGTCGTGCGGACCGATTCGGCCATTGTCACCGGCGGCGGCGACGATCTGCTGTTCGATTTGCCGGTTGATATGGGATTCGAGAACATAGTGATATTCATCACAAACTTGCTGCAGGGCAGCCAAGGTGTTCTCAACACTCACCCCCAATTCAACGGCGATTTGAACGATTTCCCGCTCTTCGTTGTGGTCGATGTAATGGTCATCGTAGCCGCGTAGTAGGATCTCATTAACAATCCGCTGCTTGACCTCTTCGGTTGTCATTATGGCAACCTCAATCGACGCGCTGATCGGACCGCCTGTTGCCGGCGGGCTTTTGGAAGTTATTCGTTTTTAACCGCGTATTCTGATCTCGACTTCGCGAAAATTATAGCCTACCCTGCGTGTCATTCCAGAACGGTTCAACGCCCGGGCGAGTTTCCTACCCCGGATGATGGGGGGAGTTTCCTACCCCGGATGACGGACGGCACCTATGAGCCTGCTGCAGCTACTTTTGTACATGCTTGGCCAATTCGGCATTATGTTGCTGACGCGGTACTTATTCCAATGGACGCTGCGTTTCTCGGACACACCGACGGAAACCGGTCCTCTGTTCCTCGCCTCCATCGTAGGGGCCGTTTTTCTGGGTTATCGCATTTTCGACGGCATTACCGACCCGATGGCTGGGGGGTTGGCCGATTGGTGGGTCAGCCGCGGACGCAAGCGGACCTCCTTACTGATGCTCAGTTTCTGGATCGCGCCGGTGGGATTGGTGATGTGTTTTGTGCCGGATGAATCGATGTCGCCACTGGTTCGTTGGGTGCTTTTGGTCACCGGCATGTTCGTGTTTTTTGTTGGGTACACGATTTATGCCATTCCGTATTGGAGCTTGGTGGAAGACTATGGCCGGGCGTGGCCCGAAGGGCGTCGGCTGCTTTCGAATATGCTGGGGTTGGGGCTGATTCTGGCGACGATTGTGGGTTTTGTCGTCACGCCCCTTTTGATCCATCAATTCGGTTATCGTGATGGGGCGGCGGTGGTAGCCATATTGGCGATGGGGTGCATGGTGGCCCCGGTTTATGCCGGACGGCTGGCACAGGCGGACGAACAGCTGCCACACCGAGAATCCGTGTCGTTGGGGGCGATCATTCGCTCATTTGGCAAAGTGTTTAAGAACCGACGCTTTGTGGCGCTGATGACTTTGTTAGCCGGTTCGCAGATGTCGTTCACTGTTTTGACCGCCGCAGCTCCCTACATCGCCATCCAGCTTCTCAACGGGACCGACAAGGACGTCAGCTTGCTTCTGGGGCCCCTGATTGTCACCGCACTACCGATGTTTGCCTTCGCGCCGGCAGTGTCGCGGCGGTTTGGCTGGGAACACGCCCTGATCGGGACCTCGGTGCTGTTGGGCGGCGTTTACTGCCTGACCGCCAGCATCACCGGGATGAGCCTGGTGGGGTCGGCCAAAGTTACGGCCATGCTGGTGTTCTCCTGCGCCGGACCGATGATTGCCGTGTTGTTGGCTCTGGATGCGGAAGCGATAACCGCCTGTGTGGGTTCAGATGAAAAAGGCGCCGTCAGCATGTACTTTGGGGTTTATAACCTCGTGATCAAGACGCTCAATGGGGTGGCTCTGTTTCTGACGGGGTTGCTCGTGGATTTAGCCAATGGCTCGTGGGGGGCAACGGCTGTTCGGCTGATGCTGGTGTTGGCGGCGCTGTTGCTGTTCACGGGAGTGACCCTCAGTGGGCTGATCCGTCGCGGGTTTAGTTCGCCTCCTGAACCTGCCAGGCAATAAAGCTTCCATAACCCACCAGCAACACGATGCCCTCCCAGCGGTACACGCGTAAACCGTTGGCGACGATCAGCAAAAGGGCGACAGCAAAGCCCAACATCACGCGTAGATCGACGGCCAATGCCGCGGGGGGAACGGTCATCGGCTCGATCACCGAAGTCAGGCCCAGAATCATGAGGATGTTGAATAAGCAGGAACCGACCACGTTGCCCAAAACCAAATCAGATTCCCCACGGAAGGCCCCAACCACCGCCGCGGCCAGCTCCGGCAGCGACGTTCCCACGGCAACGACCGTCAGCCCGATCAGCCATTCACTGACCCCCAGCGCACGGGCGATTTCCACCGCGGCGTAAACCATCAGTTGGGCCCCACCGATGAGGATCGCCAAGCCGGCGCTCATCACCACCGCAGCCTGCCAGACCGGCATCTTGACCGCCGCCTCCTTGCCGACTTCAGCCTTGACCTCTGGTGGCTCCGACCGCGCCGAGCGGTACATATACACGACCAAACCTGTAAATCCGCACAATAGCATGGCCCCATCCAACCGGCTTAAGGTGCCATCCGAGCACAAGAGCCACAAAAGTACACTTACCAGCACCACCAAAGGAGTTTCGACCCGTAAGAGCCGCAGATGTGCCGTGAATGGGGCCACCACGGCCGCCGCCCCCAAGACCAACCCGACATTGACGATGTTGCTACCCACTACGTTTCCCAAGGCCAAATCCGCATTCCCCCGCAGAGCCGCCGAAATGCTGACCACCTGCTCGGGGGCCGTCGTGCCAAACGTCACAATCGTGAAACCCACCAGAAACGGACCGACCCCCAACGCTCGGGCCACACGGGTCGCTCCGCGGACCAACCCTTCGGCCCCACCGACGAGCATGATCAGCCCCACAGTAAACAACAACAGATTGATGATCATGAGATTCCTTCAGCCCCTTTTATCCCGCTGTGGTCTTGCCGCACGGGTGTTCTGGCGGCGGCGTTTCCGTCCTGAGATGCTAGTACTGGGTCGTGAACCGGGCACTGCAGCCCTGCGTCTGTTGGTGGACGCAGCTTTCGTTGGCATATAAGCCAACAACAAGATTTTCCGTTGTCTTCAAGGCGCAGCGATGCCCAGTTACTCTCCAGCCGACATCGAACGTCGGTGGCAACAGTTTTGGGAAGCCCAGAAAACCTTCCGCACTCCGGACCCGGGGGATCCCGCGGTCGCCGGCAAGCCGAAATACTACGTCCTCGACATGTTCCCCTACCCGAGTGGGGCCGGGCTGCATGTCGGCCATCCGGAAGGCTATACGGCTACCGATATCCTGGCCCGCTACAAACGGATGAAGGGCTTCCACGTGCTGCACCCTATGGGGTGGGACGCCTACGGTCTGCCCGCAGAACAGTACGCGGTGGAAAAAAACGTTCATCCGCGGATCACGACGCGCAATAACATCAATACCTTCCGCCGACAAATCCAATCGCTCGGTTTTTCCTACGACTGGGATCGTGAAGTGGATACCACCGATCCCAACTACTTCAAGTGGACGCAGTGGATTTTTCTTACCATTTACGACACCTGGTATGACCCCGTGCTCAAGAAGGGGCGACCGATCAGCGAATTGCCGATCCCCGACGCCGTGCGGCAGCAGGGCGAGAAGGCCATTCGCCGGTACCAAGATGAACACCGCCTGGCCTATCAAGCGGAAGTGCCGGTCAATTGGTGCCCCGCACTGGGAACGGTTCTGGCCAACGAAGAGGTGATCGACGGCAAGAGCGAACGCGGCGGCCATCCGGTCGAACGTCGCCCCTTGCGGCAGTGGTTGATGCGGATTACGGCCTATGCCGAACGCTTGCTCGAAGACCTCGACGGGCTGGATTGGCCGCATTCCATCAAGGAAATGCAGCGGAACTGGATTGGCAGAAGCGAAGGTGCTGAGGTGCATTTCCCGCTGGCCGATGGCTCAGCCACCATCACGGTCTTCACCACCCGACCCGATACGCTCTTTGGAGCGACCTATATGGTTTTGGCCCCGGAGCATCCCCTGGTGGCCCAAATCACCACACCGCCCCAACGGGCAGCGGTTCATGCTTACCAAGAGCAAGCCGCCCGGAAAAGCGATTTTGAGCGAACGGAGGTGGCCAAAACGAAAACCGGGGTTTTCACCGGAGCCTATGCCATCAACCCCGTCAATCAGCAGCGGATTCCCATCTGGATTGCTGACTATGTGCTGGCCAGTTACGGCACCGGGGCCATCATGGCGGTTCCCGGACACGATGAACGCGACTTCGCCTTCGCCCGTCAATTCCAGTTGCCCATCGTCACGGTCGTTCAGCCGCCCGAGTCATGGCTGACAGCCACGGGCAGCAGCATCGAACAGCTTCAAGCAGCCTACTGCGACGACGGCATCGCCATCCATTCCGACTTTCTCAACGGGCTGCCCACACCACAAGCCAAGGCCCGGATGATAGCATGGCTGGAGGAACACCACCACGGCCAACGCCGCGTCAATTACAAACTCCGCGATTGGCTCTTCAGCCGGCAACGCTACTGGGGTGAACCATTCCCCATTCTCCACGGCGACGACGGCGAAATCGTTACCCTCCCCACCAACGAATTGCCCCTGCTACCGCCGGATTTGGACGATTTCAAACCCACCGGCACCCCTGAAGGGCCGCTGTCGAAAGCCACCGATTGGGTCCAGGTTACCCGCAACGGCAAAAAGTACAGACGCGAGACCAACACCATGCCCCAGTGGGCGGGTTCGTGCTGGTACTTTTTGCGCTACATCGACCCGCACAACGCCAACGCCTTCGCCGATCCGGCGAAACTGAAGTATTGGCTGCCGGTGGATTTGTACGTTGGCGGTGCGGAGCATGCCGTGCTGCATCTGCTCTATGCCCGTTTCTGGCACAAAGTCCTCTATGACCGCGGCTATGTCCCCTGCCCCGAACCTTTCCAGCGGCTGGTCAACCAAGGGATGATTTTGGGCGAATACGAATACCACATCACACCCGAAGTCTATGCCGCGAACAAGGACCAACTCGCGGAGCGAAAAATTGTCGCTGTGCATCGCCCCGTGCGCGAGGAGGGCGATAAGGAAACCTACGTTCTGATGCGGCAAGTCGGCGACGACCACACAACGCTCGAAAGCCTGCCTGATGAACTGATCGAAAAACGCAAAGGCAAGGCTTTCTTGAAAGGCACGGAGATTGAACTGATTGGACGGGCCGACAAGATGTCCAAATCCCGCGGCAATGTCGTCAACCCCGATGACATTATCCGCGAATACGGCGCTGATAGCCTGCGGCTCTACGAAATGTTTATGGGACCGCTCGAAGCAGTCAAACCGTGGAGTACCAAGAGTGTCGAGGGCGTCTACCGCTTCTTGTCGCGGGCGTGGCGCTTGATCGTCGACGAAGGGGCGGAAACTTTGCAACTGAATCCCGCGGTTCAAGATGTACAACCGGATCGCGACACCTTGCGAATTCTCCACCAAACCATCAAGAAAGTGACAGAAGATACCGAACGGCTCAGCTTCAACACGGCCATTGCAGAAATGATGAAGTTCGTCAATCACCTCACGGCCATGGCGGTGCGGCCGCGGCGGGTTCTGGAAACGTTTGTGCTGCTCCTGGCCCCGTATGCCCCCCATATCGCAGAGGAATTGTGGCGAGCCTTGGGCCATAGCCATACCCTCGCCTACGAGCCATGGCCGCCCTTCGACCCGGAATTGGCCAAAGACGACGAAATCGAAATTCCCGTGCAAATCAACGGGAAGCTCCGTACCGTCCTGAAAGTGCCCGCTGACATCGACGACACCACGTTGGAAGCCACAGCTCTGGCCGATACCAAGGTCCAGGAAGCACTCGCTGGCAAAACCGTGGCGAAGGTGATCGTGCGCTCGAAAAAATTGGTCAATCTCGTCGTGGCCAAGGATTAGGTTCGCTCCCCATCCTCACTCCGACGACGTTCCCCTGACCTCGCGCCCCCCTCCAACGGTTGCGATCGGCGGACCCCGGGTGGGGAAGACTTCGGCATCACGCCCAGCCCCAACGGACAACCTCCAACAAGTGATGCAGTGGCCGACAATCCCGAGGGCCACCCAGTCAGGCGCGACGACGGTTCCCCTCGCTGGCCGCCGGCCGCCGTTCCGGCAACAACTGGCGTTCGATGAGCGGCGGCCACGCAAATGGCTGGGCCAACGCTGCGATGGATTCGCCCAGTTGGGGAATTTCCGCTTCGTGCAGCCGTCCCAGCCGCCGTGCCTGGGCCAATACGAGCGTGGGAATCCGCTCGGGGGGGAAGCCCATCAAGCGCGTACAAGTCGCATCGACGGCCAACGGGTCAACACCCATCACCAGTGCCCCGACATGCTTGGCGGTGCCGTGCAGCGGGCCATCGCCCTCCATGCCTACGATCGCATCCACAATCGCCAATTGTGGCGGGCAGGTACAGGCAATATCCACGACACTTTGAGGAATTCCCCGCCAGTGCAGCTCGTTCTTCGGCCAACCGTAACAAATGCCGGGAAGTATCCCAAAAAGGTTCTTGAGCGACAGTGTTACCCCGGCCCAGTGGTGAGTTTTCAGCTTGGCCAGGGAAATCAAAACCTCGGCCTGATGAACCGTCCGCGACACATACAAGTAGTCCAACCGCGTCAGTCGCCCCAAATTCATCACCTTCACCGGTTCGTCGTGGTTGACATCGACAAAGGGAACGTGGTGCTTCTGCAACACCGCTTCCAATCCGCTTTCCCGAACGAGAAACTGTGTGTTGCGCCAGTGCCCCGGGCCTTCTGCCACCACGACCTCGGCCGCTCCTTCGTTTTTGCATAAGCCGATGACGGCATCAATCACGCGAATGTCGGTATTGATGACCCGCTGTGGCCGATACTCGACGAGATTGGGTTTGATGACCACGCGTTTTCCCGCCATAGGACAGACAGAGCGGAAATGCTCAAACTGCCGTGTGAGGACTTCCAGCAGTGGCTCGTCGTAACTGGGTACTCGGGCAATGTGGACAGCCGAGGTGGCCGGCAGTGGCTTGAGTTGGGAAATACCAGCGACCATCACCCCGCGTACTGTGGCCGCAATCCGGTCGAGAATGCCACGCCCTTGGCGGCGGCGGGGCAAGGGTACATCCTCCGGAGGAGCCACGGTGGAGCGAAGACGGAAGGGATTGTGAGGGGCGATGGCAATTGCGGCCAGAGCGAGGTGGAGGGGCGAGGTCTGGGGATCGGCCGCCAAGGTGAGAATTTTTCGCTCCAGTTCCGGCAGTAGCTCGCGGGTGGCGCTGTCGTGATCGTAAAGCCCCAAGGCAATCCGCGACCAGGCGAGATGTTCCAGATCATCACTATGGGCTGCAGAAACCCGCAAATACCCGACGGAAGCATCAATCCGGGGATGTTCGACCGCTCCTTGGACCGCCGCCAAAAAAATCGCCGTGGGTCCGGGAATCGGTTCGGTGGGCGTGCCCAGAACGACGCGGTTACCATAATTGGCACCGCCGGTGTCGAACGCCCGATCGAGCAATAGCCGCAACCCCTCCTGCACACGCGGGTGCTGTTCGAACCCCGCGGCACGTAGCGCCAGGCAGGCCCACGCCGTCGGCTCGACCCAACCGAAATTCGCCGCGGCCCACGGCCAGCCGACAAGCTTCAAATCAATATCGTTTTCCATGTCCGACGTTTCCGGACTGCGCTCGATGATTCGGCTTTCGATCGCGAGCAATCGGGAAATCGTCGCTGTCATCTGCCCGGGGCTTGCGCCAAGAACCAATTTCGTAAACAGAGCAATTGCGGTAGACCATTCGGCTTCGGGGCGGCCTTGGGCCAGGCGGTAGCCGCCATCGGGCTGGCGATGCCGTTCCAATGCCGCCAAACCCGCGCTGATCGCGGCCGCAAACGCCTCTGGCGCCGTGCGGAGAGCCAGCAAGGCCAGACAAGTCGGCTCGGGGTGGCTGGCTTTGCCAACCTGGTAGCCCCAACCGCCATCCGGGTTCGCACACGCCACCAAACGCGACAATAATTCCGAATAACCCATCACCGCGTGACTCCCGAACCGGGGCGATACTTGTTTATGCCACGCAACACGGAGCAAATCCAATAGAACAGTTTCATCTTCCGCTGAAGTGTGAACAAAAAATTCACAACCCCGCGGAATCGAGCGGTGGGGAGCATTTATGCGAGTGGCGCATTTCGATTGTTTTAGTGGCATCAGTGGGGATATGGTGCTTGGGGCAGTGATTGATGCGGGAGTTCCTGTTGAAGCGATTCGCGGCGCTATCGGCTCCTTAGGCCTGCCGATTGCGGTGGAAGTGGAGAAAGTCAAACGCTGTGGTTTTCCCGCCACCAAGGTCACTATCACGGCCGCCGATCAGGACAATTACCGTTTTCTGCCCGATGTAGAAGCGATTCTCGCCCAAGGTTCTTTCAGCGCGCAACAACGGGAATTGGCACGCACGATCTTCCACAAAATCGCAGTGGCCGAATCTGTGGCTCATGGCCTGCCCCTGGAACGGGTTCATTTTCATGAAGTGGGGGCTTTGGATAGTATTGCCGACATTGTCGGCGCTGCTGTGGGGCTGGATTTGTTGGGTGTCGAGAAGTTCACAAGTTCCCCGGTGGCGGTGGGCAGTGGGACCGTCAAGGGTGCCCACGGTATCATGCCGGTTCCTACGCCGGGTACCGCGGAGTTGCTCAAAGGTGTGCCGTTGGCCCCCTCCGCTGTCAAGGCCGAGCTGACCACCCCCACCGGAGCAGCCATTCTCACCACCGTGGTTCAGGAATTCACCCCATCCCCACTTTTGACGATCGAACGCATTGCCCACGGCGCAGGAACCAAAGACTTCCTCGAACAACCGAACATCCTGCGGCTCTTTCTTGGAACCACGACCGAGGTTTCCGCCCCCGCACCGGGGGCGGAATGTGATCGCGTGGTCGTTCTCGAAACGAATCTCGACGATGTTTCCCCTGAAGTGATCGGCTTCACGATGGAACAATTGTTCGCAGCCGGAGCGCTGGATGTTTTTACGCAGCCAATTCAGATGAAGAAGAATCGGCCTGGTGTGCTGTTGAGCGTTCTCAGCGACGTTAGCCGCGTCAATGAGTTGGAAACGATCCTCTTTCGCGAAACGGGAACCTTCGGGATTCGCCGCACCAATGTAAATCGTTCCAAGTTGCAGCGCGAAATGATCGAGGTTGAAACCCCCTGGGGTCTAGTGCGAGCCAAACGCGGCTGGCGCAGCGATGGCTTCGCAATTCTGACCCCCGAGTACGAAGACTGTGCGCGGATCGCTCGCAATAACGCCATCCCTCTTCGTGACGTATACGCCGCCGTGCAACGACACGGTTCAGCCACCAACGCCGGAAAGACATGAGCGGCAGGGCCGATCGCCATTGCTGGCTAGCTCATCGTGGTTTTCAGCTAGCTCACCGCAGTTTTCAGCTAGCTCACCGTGACGTGCAGTTGCTCCAACACCGGGTGATGCCGGGCGACACGATAGCCCCAAGGTTCCGCAACGATCACGGCATCCGGATGACGAATTCGGGCATGCGCCGCTTCCAGCCCAAAGCGAACCTCCGCTTCGGCACCAATTTCATCCAGTGCTTCAACCAGAGCCACAGCTTCATGAGCGCTATCATCATCCGCGACTATGAGAACACGCGGCGGAGTCGCGAAGGGCGATTCTTCCCGAACGCTGGAGAGAACCCGTTTCATGCGTCGATCCCTAAAACGTTACCGCGAACGCGGTTGTATGTTACGAAATGCCTTGACCGACAATTGAATGGTAGCCTACTCATCGACTTTTAACAACTCCTTTTTTTCTCATAATTGCATTTTTTCAGAATTTTTCCCCATGGACCGAAGGCGGTGAATCTCCGCGACAGGGAACCGTTTTTTGCTAGAATAAGCCTGAGATGAAGAGGTATTTGGCTCGGTGATGGAATTGGCAGACATGCAGGTCTTAGAAGCCTGTGCCCGCAAGGGTGTGCGGGTTCAAGTCCCGCCCGAGCCACTGCACACATTCAGGAGGGGCACTTTTTCACCGGATGAGTATTTCCAACCGTTGAGTTACTGCTCACAACCGTCTCGTCAGTGTTCACAACCTCGTCAGTGTTCACAACCGCAGGGTTACTGCTGACAACCGCAAGGTGCAACTCCTTGCGGTTGTTACTTTTGAGACAAACCAGCGATGAAAAGCCAAACAAACTAGCGCGGGAAGCCGCTGGCAGATCGCAACGTGCTCCTAGCCTGCCAGCGATAACTTCTTCCATCGCTGTGGAGAGTTCCATCGCTGTAGAGAGCCACAGCCCCTTTATTTCGATTTCTGGAATGGTTTCTCGCCTGCCGGTTTGAGTTTCGGAACTGGCTGTCCGCCGGTGTTCGTATAACGGCCACCGATGAAGCTGGCCGGCTCCAGTTCTTGCCACAAGCTGCACGCCGGCATGCGCACACTGCCAATGATGAGGGTATCATCACGGACCTGGCCGGTCATTGCAAACGGTTTCTCTTCAATTTGGGTTTTGAGAGCCGCCAACTGTTCCAAAGTATCCCGCAGAGGTCGCATCGCGGTGGATGCAACCGGTTCCTCGAATGTCAGATCAACGCCGGTGATGAGGCCGAGGATGGTTGTTCCTTCGCGAACGATTTGGTAATCGGCGGTGATGATGAGATGGGCTACCACCAACGCCCCATCCTCCATCGTTTCGAGAAAGGATTGGGTGATGGTCATTTGCCCATCCTGGAAGGCCATAGCACATTGATAGCCGCCCATCTGTCGGTACCACGTCCCTTGAAGACGGGAGTGGGTCTTGCCCACGGGAGTGGTTGTTGCCGGCTTGATCGCCGCCGAAGCGCTGGCGGTTTCGGCCGTGACGACGCGTGGGCACGGCTCGCAAGCCGGAGCAAGGGTCACTTCCACTGCTGGTGTGATGCCGCTTTTTTTCAGCAGTGTCTGAAAGGCTTCGTAGGCTATCTGCTTCATCGCATCGTCGCCAGCCGCACAGAAGGGGTTTGCGGGGGGCACCATCGGCGGGTTGCTCAGCGCGGGAGCTGGCGGTTGGGGTATGGGTGGCCGAGGTGTCGCGCGGTCGTTGGGGTTGGTCGCCATGGAGCCGGAAGCCGGAGTCTCGACTCGCGCGGAACCGCTCGGGGTCTTTTTCGACGATTTGTAGACCCCTCCGAGCAATAGACCGATCTCTTCATCGAAACCTTCCATCACGGGGAATTTCACCCCGCTGACCATCATACCCAACCCGGTGGCTTTCGTGCGGAACGAAAACGGCCAATCACTGCATGATTGCAATTGGCCACGCAGTTTAGTGATTTTCCGGAGCATCTCATTATCTGAAGGCCAGCCATCGCTCAACTCCACATCCGCGCTGGTGATAGCCCCAAAAACCAAGCCATCTTTCATCAGGCTGTAACTGGCGGTGAGCAGAATCGTGATTTCTTTGGCCTCCGCAGGTTGGAGCGTGATTTTCAGTTCATCCTGGGTAAAGGTCGCTGTCACAACACCGTGTCCGGTATCGCGCTGCCAAGTACCGATGAGGGGGTTGGGGGTCACCGGCGGAAACGGGCACGGTGGGCACGGCACGCAAGTGTCGGTTGTGAAGTCGACCCATTTCACCTCGTTATCCCGTATGACGCCCATCGGTGAAAACGGGATCATCAGAAACGGGCTGGGCCGCGGCATACCAAAACCACCCGTCAAGCCATTAGAAACCGTCGGCTTATGCCGCCATTGGATCCCTTGAGCCGGGGGAGCTGCGGCTTGGGCTGGGGCGGGGTTGTGGTATTTCCATTCCACACGCAAACCATGACGGAACGGAAACTTAAAGACAATTTCGTCGGGATTATCGTAAATGATCAAAGGCCGAGGACACTCGGGCGGATCTTCAGCCCGCGTGGTAGCCACCAGAGCCAGTGTCAGAAAAACCGACAGTAGGCCGTTTGGGAAGTCGCGACGAGCCATCGGTTACCTCCTTGCCCGTAGCCGAAATGAGAGGGGAGCGTGGGCGATCGATAGCGGCCATCATGCCGCAAACAGTCCCCCAGCACAACCCCAACGGCTCCTTCTGCGGAGTCGAGACGATGTAAAATGAAAAGCATGGCTTCCCCGGTTGTTGGTCGGCTGGCGCCTTCACCCACCGGAGCGCAGCATGTTGGTAACGCGCGAACCTACTTGATCGCGTGGCTTTCCGCTCGCGCGCAAGGTGGTATGGTGAAGCTCCGTATTGAGGATATCGACTCTCCGCGGGTAAAACCCGGAGCAGCTGCGGCGGTACTCGACGATCTGCGGTGGTTAGGGCTGGATTGGGACGGTGAACCGGTCGTCCAAACAACGCGCTGGCCCTACTACCAAGCTGCGCTAGAAGAACTGAAAAAACGCGACCTCGTCTATCCCTGTACCTGTACCCGCTCCGACATCGCCGCGGCTGCCAGTGCCCCCCACGCCGGTGAAGAAATCCCCTACCCTGGGACTTGTGCCCAGCGGTGCGTCGCGGATGCCTCCGCCTTGCACGCTGCCGGAACTCCGTGGGCCTGGCGTTTCCGCGTCCGCGAAAGCCCACGTTTCACCGACCGCTTCGCCGGTCCATGCCACATCGACCTGAAACACATCAGCGGTGATTTCGTCGTTTGGAAGAAGTTCGCGCCAAGTGGGAATGCGTTACCCCCTGCGGTGGTGGAACAGGGCACGCCCGCTTATCAATTGGCAGTAGTCATCGACGATGCCGCGATGGGTGTTACCGAAGTGCTCCGCGGTGATGACCTCATTCCCTCAACGCCGCGGCAATTGTTGTTGTACCGTGCCTTCGGTCTGACTCCCCCGGAATTCGCTCACATTCCTTTGGTTGTTGGCCCCGATGGGCGCCGCTTGGCCAAACGCCACGGTGATACGCGGTTAGCGGCCTTGCGTGCTGCCGGGGTGAAGCCGGAACGGCTGATCGGCCTGCTAGCCTGGTCGTGCGGCTGGCTAGCCAAGCCGGAGCCAATCTCCGCTCGCGAACTTCTGCCGCTTTTTCGCTTGGCTAGCATCCCACCCCGACCGTTTGTTCTGACCCAAGAACTCTTGCACGCGATTGGGTATCCCCATTGATCGACGGCGCAGCGTCTATTGTCCTTCAAGTGGGCGGTATTCAGACGAGAAAAGGGTTCGTACGTTTTTCATGGCCCACCGTGGTAACAGGACCATGACCAGGATAGACGACACTATTGTCCGGAAGCGCCCACAACACCCGCTCGATATGAGCCTTCAATTCCGTAAAACTGCCGCCGGGGAAATCCGTTCGCCCAATACTCCCCCGAAATAGCACATCGCCCCCAAATACCAAAGTCGGTGCGCTCTGGCGCAGCACATACACAACGTGCCCCGCCGAATGGCCGGGGATCGCGAAAACATCCAAGGGGATGCCGGCGACCGTAATCACCTCACCCTCACTCACGACACGATCCGCCGGCGGACTTGTGATAGGACAGCCAAAGACAGCACTCATGTTGCGCAAAGGATCGGTGAGCATGGGTGCATCGCCACTTCCAATAATGATCGGAGCGTGCGGATAGGCTTGTTTGAGAGCCGCATTACCCGCGATGTGATCGCAGTGGCCATGTGTACAAATAATGGCCACCAACGACAGTTCGTTGGCCTTCATGGCCTCGAGGATCAGTTCCGGCTGGAACCCAGGATCGACAACAAACGCGTCCGAGCTTCCGTCACGCCATACTAGGTAAGAATTTTCCTCAAACGGCTCGGAGACAATCGTGTGAACTTGAACCGGCATGGTATTTCCCATAGCTCGGGCGGCGGGGGAGTGATGGATCAAGGGGGCGACCTGGCCCAACCGCGGTTTATACGGCCACAACGCCAAGCGGGGTCCATTGTGCGGGCCTTCGAGGACGGCGTCAACACGCGGGTGCCGGTGGGTTGTAGCCCCTGCGGAGCCGTTTGACGGCCGGCATTGTAACTCTGCCAACACCAAAATGTAGAGTTTTTGTCAAGTTGAAGCGGTTACAACGGTTCCAACGACGCTACCGCAACCACCGTTCCGCTGTTGCAGTTGCAGAAACACGAGAAATCACGGTTGTACGCGAAATTTCCGCCGACGGCCAGGTGATTGGCACGACAGATGCTCGAGTTGAGATGACCAGCGATCATCACCCCCCGGCACGGAGGCATCCATGACCCCAATTCGCGAAACTGCCTGCGGTGCAGAAACCGCCCCGGTTCTGGCGGCCCTCGAAACCGCCGCCGAGCGAATGCTGCGTGATGTGGCCTATGTTCTCCGACTGACCCGACGCATCAAAGCGGAGATGCTGGCGGATCGGTCGGTTCACCCCCAACCCGCCGTACGCCGGGCGGAAGGAGTACTGGTGGCGTAACCGGACCCGTGAACGCGGACGCGGACAGACGGCGGGAAACCGAAAGACAAGGGGGTCGCTTCCCACCGTCGGTCCTCCGTCCGTGTTCACGGCCACCGGATTTTCTGTCCGCCTGTACATTAATTGATCATTTGTCCACTTTTGTGATCGTGTGCTCATTTCTTGAGCAGCAAGATCTCCACCTTCCGAAAATCGCAGGGGTGACTTTCGGACTGCAAGGCGATGTAGCCTTCACTCAACAGCAGTTGGCCATTGCGGATGAGTTTTTTGGCGTCGGGGTCGTTCGGGTCCAGTTGCGGTTGCTCATATTCCAAGACCAACTCCCCTTCCACGAAGTGTTTGATGGTGCCGCTGCCACGGACTTCAATTTCCACAGTCACCCATTGATCCCCGTGATAGGTTTTCGACTTGGAGTTGGTGCAGTGGGTCGTGAAGAGTTTGCCGTTGAGCACGACATGGGTCCCCGGTGAACACATGTTGTTCGTGGGGCGGTTGCCTTTTCCCAGCCCACCAAGCAATTGGGCTTCGATCGAAACGGGGAACTTCTGATCTTTGGTCATGGTTTGCGGGTCTTGGGCGTGAAACATGATGCCGCTATTGCGGATGGCCCACGATGGACCACCGCGACATTGTTCACCCACAAAGCGGTATTCGACCCGCAGCCGGTAATGGGAGAATTTGTCTTTGTAGAAGAGATGGCCGAATTGATCCGCGAACGCGCCATCTTTGTACTTATCGTAACGAACTTTCAGCAATCCCTCTTCGACACGGAAAGTATCCGCGTAGTTGACGCCGTAATCATGCCCTGTGATTTTCGGCGTCCAACCGTCGAGGTTTTTGCCATTGAAGAGGGGAATCCACTTCTCCTCGCGGGAAGTCGGTTCGTCGGCGTGCAGGGGCTGCGGAACCCAGAGAACCACGGCCAGTAACGACACACCAGCCGCAGCAGAGAAAGGCGACAGGGTACGGGTCAGCATCGTGGATACCTCGTTAGGGAGTAGGCCATTGGTTTCATCAATGTATGGCGCCGGCAGTACGGGAAGAGAGTGCGTGGTTGGTGGTGACCTCAGAGCGAAAGATTTCGAGTGCTGGTGATTTTTTACTTTTACTATCACTAGTCCGTTGCAATAATGATCCGGTTAAAAATAGATGGACCATTGACGATGGAACGCCCGCAATGCCGAATCTTGGAGAGGCATTTCCATGCGTTCATGGAATTATGCGATCACGCGAACGGCACTACACTTCGAACAATTAGAAGACCGTTGTGCCCCCGCAGCTTTCGGTAGCGGAAATTTGGTTGTCTATCGTGTCGGAGATGGATCGGCGGCACTCACCAGCCGGGCCACCGCGGTCTTTCTGGATGAATACACACCCGCGGGCCAATGGGTACAGTCGATCGCCCTGCCAACAACAGCCCACGGAACGCACAAACCCTTTGTCGCCAGCGGGAACGCGACGACCGAGGGCATGCTCACGCTCTCAACCAACGGAGAGTACCTTGTCCTGACGGGATATGCCCGGAGTTTGGGTGGATCGGCCGCTGTCCATGCCTTCACCAGTGCCGATGTACCGCGGGTCATCGCCCGGGTCGATGCTCAGGGGCAAGTGGATACCCGCACCACCACCAGCAGTTTCAGTGAAGGCAACATCCGCGGCGTCGCTAGTACCGATGGCAGCGACTTTTGGGTGATCGGTTCCAATACCGGGGTGGTGTATACCACCTTCGGCAGTAGCGGAACGGGAACGGTTATCAGTTCGACGGCGACCAGTTTACGCGCTGTCGGAATTTTCGACAGTCAACTGTACGTTGCAACAGCCAGTGGCAATGGATTCCGGATCGGTGCTGTGGGAAGTGGTTTACCAACAACCACCAACCAATCCATCACCAATCTGTCCGGTTTACCCACCAGTGGCAGTGTCGCCGGGTTCTTTTTCGCCGATCTCAGCCCGACGATTCCGGGTGTGGATACGTTGTATTTTGTGGATGAAACGAACTCCCAAGCCGGTGGATTGTTCAAATACACTTTCGATGGCCAATCGTGGTCGCGCAATGGGCAGATCGGTGGAACTGGCAGTGTCTTTCGCGGCCTGACGGGTGTAGTCAACGACGACCAAGTGACGCTCTATCTCATTAGCAATGGCACTACACTGGTCCGCTTCACCGATAGCAGCGGTTACAATGGCACCCCCCGCGGGAATGTCACCGAGTTGGCCACGGCGGCCAGCCATACCGCCTTTCGGGGTGTGGCGTTCGCACCTCAAACCCGCACCTCGTTGACTCCCCAGGTCGCCGACGCCAGCACAAAGGAAGATACCCCCACGACCCACGGGCTTATCATCAGCCGCGATCCTCGGGATACCGTCACCACCCACTTCAAAATCACCGACATTACGCACGGTACGCTCTACCTGAGCGACGGCGAAACGGCGGTGGCAGAAGGAAGCTTCATCACGGTGGTCCAAGGCAGCGCGGGTTTGCGGTTTATCCCCTATCCGGATTGGAATGACCTCATCGCTCCCTTTGGCTTCCGCGTACAAGCCGCACAAACAGCTTCTGACACGGGTTTAGGGGGCGAAGCGGTTTGGGTCGCGGTCCGCGTGGAACCGGTCAACGATGCCCCCGAGCTGGCGCTTCGCCATTCCACCCTGGAGGTCGACCAAGACAGCGGGCTTTGGGAATTCCCGCAGTTTGCAACGTTTTTCCCCGGTGGTGGTGCAGACGAAACCGCTCAAACCCCGACGTATCATCTCTTCGTTGCCCATCCGGAGCTGTTTGACGTCCTACCGGAAATCGATAGCAGCGGTCGGCTTCGCTTCACCCTCGCCCCAGCTGTGAGTGGATCAACAACGGTTCGTGTTGTCGTTCAAGACAGCGGGGGAACCGACCGTGGTGGACAAGATACCAGTGAGGAAGTGACCTTCACGATCGTCGTTCAGCCGCTTGCGGCCCCCCCACCGGCAATTCCCGGGAACCCAACCGCCGCTCCCCCTCCCACCAGCCCCCCGGCACTTCCTCCGGAAGATCCCCCCGAACTTCCTCCAGAACCTCCCCCCGCGGCAGGGCCAGAACCTCCGGGGGATGATCCGCCAAGCGATCCTGGTAGTGGTATCCCTCCACCGCCAGCGATGGGTTCGCACCCCTCTCCGATCGCCGGTCCACCATCGCCACCGCTTCCCCCAGAAGTCTCCACCTCTGCTACTGGGGCGCAGGTTCTTCTTCTGGGCCGTGGTCCGGGGATGCCGGCACGGGTGCGGGTCCTGAAACCTTCAACTGGCGAGGTCGTGCGTGAAATCGTGCCATTTGTCAATTACCTGGGTGGGGTTTCGGTGGCCGTTGGCGATGTCAACCGTGATGGCATTGACGATTGGGTTGTGGGGACAGCAAGCGACGCCGCCCATGTGAAAGTCTTCGACGGCCGAAGCGGCGCGGAGCTACTATCGTTCATTGCCTTTGAGGGATTTCGAGGGGGTGTGAGTGTCGCCGTCGGCCGTGTGAATGACGACAACAGGCCCGCCATTGTGGTGGGTACCGCAGCGAGTGCGGCCCATGTGAAGATATTTCACAGCGAGGATATGTCGGTGGTGGCTTCGTTTTACGCCTTCGAAAACTTCGCAGGCGGAGTGCGTGTCGCCACCGGGGATACAAACTCCGATGGCATCGCGGAACTGGCAGTGATTGCCGCCACCGGCGGTCAAGGCCATGTCAAACTCTTCGACCGAGGGCAACTTGTCTTTTCAGCTTGCACCTTCCCAGGATATGGGGGAGCAGTGAATCTGACGTTGGGGGATGTGACTGGCCACGGGATGGCCGCGATCATCGTGGTCGCTCACAACCCACTTGCGGGGCCACATGTGAAGGTTTTCACAAACTCGGGACAATCAACGGCGAGCTTTTTCGTTCCACCTTCAGGCGAACCAAGTGTCGGTTCGCGACGAATGCTCGAACTCAGCTCGACGATACCACCGGCACCGGAACTGGCCGCGGGCGACCTCGACGGTGACACTATCGCCGAGTTGTTGCTCGCATCACCAACTCATCGTTTCAACAGCCGCTTGCTATTGGTCGATGTTGCCAGAAATACCATCGGGGGAGAATTCTCTCTCGGCGATTTTCTCGGGGGCAGTTCCATGGACATCGGAATGTAAATACCTGTCGGTAAATACCTGTCGGGGTGATATTTAAGTACCTGTCGGGGTGATATTTCCGCTGAAGGCGGACGTGTGCTGAAGGCGGACCTGTTGCTGAAGGCGGACCTGTGTTGGGAGGATCGGGGCCGTAACACCCACGAGCACCCGCCCCGTGGCCAATGCGTCGCAAGTCCTATGCTCCCGAAACGTAATCACCGCGTTCACACTCTGAGGGTCGCTTTCACTAGAACGGTGAGAGGAAGTCCCCGAGGGCTTGTCGGAGTTTTCACATGCGTGCTCTCTGCGCTTGGGTTGTGGTGATGGTCTGTCCGCTTTTGGTGGCAGCCGACAACCAACGAGTCGCGTTATTCGATGGCCAAACCTTCCAAGGTTGGGAGGGCGATACCAAGAAAACATGGAAGATCGAAGATGGTTGCATCGTGGGTGGTTCACTCGATGCGGTTGTGCCACGGAATGAATTTCTTTGCACGACCAAAACCTACGAGAACTTTGAACTGAAAGTGACCTTTAAACTCCTCGGCGATAAGGCGCTCGCCAATGCCGGCATCCAGTTCCGCACACGTCGCATTCCTAACGACCATGAAGTGATCGGTTATCAAGCCGATATCGGTCAACACTATTGGGGGGCGTTATACGATGAATCGCGGCGACGGAAGATTCTGGCCCAACCGCCGAAAGAGAAGCTTGAGAAACTGGTAAAGCATCATGAGTGGAACGAGTATGTGATCCGCTGCGAAGGTCCACGCATTCGCTTGTGGCTTAACGGCGAATTGACGGTGGATTACACCGAGCCAGACGAAAAGATAGAGCGCCGCGGCGTTATCGGACTGCAAATTCACGGAGGGGCCAAGGCCCAAGTATACTACAAAGATATTACGATCATGGAATTGCCGGGAAAGTAACCCCCTTGGGCTGACGCGGCCCTCGACTCAACAACGTGGAAGGGAAAGCTCCAGCGTTAAGAAACGGAGCGCCGGCGGCGGTTGAAGACTCATGAAGGTTTGGATACAATCAGCCGATCGGGTACCCGATGGGCTTGCGAAACGGGTGCCCGATGGGACATCGGTAGAGCTGATCCGCCGAGCATGTGCTCGTTGCTCCGAGCATGTACTCGTTGCTCAGAGAGTGAGGAAATCCGTGCAGGTTGTTGTGTCCGCCCGTCATGGGCATCTCGACGAAGCCCTTCAAGCCCAACTCAAAGAGAAGGCCGAAAAGCTTCTCCACTTTTTCAACCGACTGACGATGATTGAGGTGACGGTTGATTTGCATAAGGAACACAATGGGCACTTGAAGGTGGAAATTGTCGCGACGGCGGAACATGATCGCGAGTTTGTCGCCCGCGATGAAGATAGCGACGTGATGCACGCCTTCACCCGTGCCGCGTCACACATCAAACACCAGATAACGACTTATAAAGAGAAGATCCAAGACCACCGTCGGGACCCCTCGCACGGAAACAATACCGGGTCGTGAAGCGCCTGCGTCGCGGCCTCAAGTAGGGATGGGCCGCAGCGACACGACCGCACCCGCCGTGCGACGAGGAGTAAGATGGCATGCGTTTGAGTAACTTTATCGTTCGGGATGCCATCATCCCGGCTTTGTCGGTGACCGCCGCCGCGGGGTGCGATCCGGCCACGGTGGCCCAGGTCAAGGAGGCTGTCATTCATGAGATGGTCTCGGCGTTGCGGGACGCCGGCCACATTCACAGCGAGGATGTCAACGAAATTGTCAAAGCGATTTTGCGTCGGGAACAACTCGGTACAACCGGCATTGGCCGCAACATCGCCATTCCCCACTCACGGCACCCCGCGGTGGACCGGCTGATTGGGACGATGGCTCTATCCCGCGCGGGGCTGCCGTTTGATAGCCTCGATGGGGAAGTGGTTTACGTGTTTGTGTTGTTGATTTCGCCACACGATCGACCGGGCGATCACTTGCGAGCCTTGGAAGCCGTGGTGCGTGCGATGCGTAACGACGAGTTTGTTCGCCGCTTGCGCAATTGTCAAACCCGTGAAGAAATTTGGGCTTTACTCGAAGGAGCATCACCCGAATGGTGAATGCCGTTGGTCGGCCGTCGGATCGGCCGAGCTTTTGGCACGAGGAGGAAGCACGAGGAACGGCGATGTCGGGCAGAGGGGCCACCAACGGGTCGGGACCGCGCGACAGCCTCGCGCCGAGCCACCATGCCCCGCCCCCCTCGCCCACGGGTGGGGACACACCGGCTCCGGCCCCCGATGGCCCCGCCAACCCCACCGGTGGGTTCCGCCGCATTGTCCGCGTTCGTAACCCCAACGGACTGCATCCGCGCCTGGCCGATCGCTTCATCCGAACTCTCAAACAATTTTCTTGTACTGCCACCATTTGGAATGGCGAAATGCGGGCCGACGGTGCCAACATCTGGGATCTGATCTCCCTCGTTGTGTTGCCTGAATCCGAGATTGTCCTCGAAGTGCATGGCCCCGATGCCGCGCGAGCAATTGAGACACTCGCCGAGGTTCTCGGTTCCCCCGGCGGGGAGGATTACACGATCTGACTGACAGCACCACCACAAGCCTGCGCAACCGGTTTCGGCCCCACCGCGTTGCACACAGTACGCAGGGGCCACCGGACATTCCGGCGTATGGAAAAACGTTATGGTATCGCGGTCTCGCCTGGGATTGCTATCGGTCCGGCCTTGGTCCTGGATACCGAGGGTGTGCTCATTCCCCACCGAACTGTATCGCCTGATCAGGTCGAAGCGGAAATCGCCAAACTCCGCCGTGCCCTGGAAGAAACCGCGGCTGATGCGCGCGATGCCCGCCAACGCATGAGCGACAAACTCGGCCAGGAGTTTGGCAACATCTTCGGCGCGCAGCAATCCATGATCGAGGGCGAAGCCCTGCGCCGCGAAATCGAAGAGCGCATTCGCTCCGAAAACTACTCCGCGGAATATGCCGTCAGCCGGGTGATCCGTGGCTTCGTCAAACGGCTCGAAGATGCCGGCCGGCGCTTGGGTGACAGCGGCGCAGCCGAAGCCCGACGACGGGCCACCGAATTCATTGATATCGAACGGCAAGTCCTGGCGTCGTTATTGGGGCACCCCACCAACCCGCTTGAAAATATCACCGAACCGGTCATCATCCTGGCCAACGATCTGTTGCCCTCCGACACAGTCGATTTCACCCCCCGCACCGTCCGCGCCTTTGCCACCGAAAGCGGTGGAGCCACCAGCCATACCGCCATCCTGGCCGGGGCCTTGGAAATTCCCGCGGTCGTCGGCTTAGGCCGCTTCCTGACCGATGTCTCCGGGGGCGATACGGTCATTGTCGATGGCACCAAGGGCGTGCTCATCCTCAATCCCGACGAGGCGACTCTCAGCGAGTACGAACAAAAACGCGCAGAATTGCTCGCCCGCCCCGACCGTTATGAGCATCTCCGCGACAAACCGGCGGTCACCGACGATCGCGTTCACATTCGCCTTTTCGGGAACATTGAACTGGCCTCGGAAGCGGCCCACTGCCTCGATCGCGGCGCCGAAGGGGTGGGGTTGTACCGTACCGAATTTCTCTATTTGAACAAATCCACGCATCCGACCGAAGATGAGCATTACGCTGCGTACACGTCGGTCCTGCACACTCTAGGTCCCAACCGCCCGGTGGTGATCCGCACACTCGATTTGGGGGCGGATAAGTTTTCCAGCGTTTCAGGAGCCGTCAGTGGCGAAAAGAACCCCTTTTTGGGGTTGCGCAGTGTGCGTTTGTGCTTGCGCCACATCGACTTATTCCGCACCCAATTGCGGGCCATTCTCCGCGCCGCAGTCTACGGCGACCTGCGCGTGATGTTCCCCATGATCAGCACCATTGATGAGCTGCATCAATGTAAGCTGCTTTTGAATGACGTCAAGGAATCGTTGGAGGATGCCGGAATCCCCTTCAAACGCGACGTGCGAGTTGGTACAATGATCGAAGTACCGTCGGCCGCGCTGTTGGCGGACATTTTAGCCCGCGAGGTCGATTTTTTCTCCATAGGAACGAACGACCTGATTCAGTATACCCTAGCGGCCGATCGCAATAATGAACATGTGGCCAACTTGTACCAACCTGCGGACCCGGCCGTGCTGCGGCTGATCCAAATGGTGGTCCAAGCGGCCCACAAACAACAGATTGAAGTGAACGTTTGCGGGGAAATGAGCGGGCAACCGCTCTACATCCCGCTTTTGGTGGGCTTAGGGCTTCGGCAACTCAGCGCCACGCCCCGGAAAATTCCCGAAATCAAACGGGTCATCCGGGCATTGACCATCGCCGAAGCGGAGCGCATTGCGGCCGAAGCCCTCACCCTGAGGACCGCCCGCCAAGTGTGTAATTTTTTGAGCTACCAACTACGCAAAATACTCCCCTCCGACGGAGCCGATTGAGAACGGTGATTATCCGCCCTACCCGGGATTGGACCTTGCACTCGAACTGATTGATACCGTTCCATCGCACCAGTCGCCGGGTTGAGACAGTGCCTCGAAAGTGATACTCTCGCCCAATGAGAAGCGCAAGTCTCTATCTATCAACTACTTGTGCTTTTTGTTGGCCCTTTTCCACTCTCGTATGGTCGGCTGTCTTACCCGCGGCGCTCCCAAACGAGGGGTTGGGGAGGGGCTAACGCCACAATTTCCAATCACGCGGCTCCAGGATCTAACTATCCATCGGTGAGAGTCTGACCACGGACCCCACCGAGCCGCCCACTGCTGAGCGGGAATTGCCGGCGATGCCGGGACTCAATGACCGGTGAGAAATTCCGCTTGCGCTTCGCCAAAGCGGGACTGCTGCGTCTGATCAGCCATCACGATCTGATGCGGTGCATCGAACGGATGCTCCGCCGCGCCGCCATCCCCTTCAAATCCACCGCCGGCTTCCGTCCTTCCCCCCGACTCGTCTTCGCGCTGTCGCTGCCTCTGGGGGTTGTCGGCCGTGACGAAGTCGTGGAACTCGAACTCACCGAACCGCGCAACGCGACCGACATTCTCAACGCCCTCAACCACCAGGCCCCTGAGGGTCTCACCTTCACACAGGTCCGTGTCGTCCCGCCAACGGCCACAGCCCGTGTTCGTCGAGTGGTTTACGAACTGCCACTGGCCGCGGAACGCCGCGCCGCCGCGCAGCGACTGGCCGACCAGTGGCTACGGGAAACGGCGATTTGGGTGGAACGGCTCAAACCCACCGCCAAACGACTGAATATCCGGCCCTACATCCGGGGCATTCACGTGGGGGCCACGGTGGCCTTGGACCTATGGGTTACACAAGACGGTACCGCCCGGGCCGAAGAAGTGCTGCGGCTTGTGGGTCTGGATGATTGGGCGGAAAGCGGCGCGATTCTCGAACGCACGCGGGTGGAACTTCGGGATGAAGTTTCTGCCACCGATCCTACGGATGCTCCTCCGGATCGTCCCCCGGAGAGCGTCCCACTGACAGCGGCGGAAATCGCTGCCCTCACAGCGCGGTTAAAGACCGCACGCGATCAACAACCTGCCGTGGTCGCCAGCGATTGGGGGGCGTCCCCCAACGGCCCGGTAGTGGAGTAACTTGTCGGTGCTTGGTGGAGAGCGGATGTTAGTTCGGACCTTGGTCTTGCCAATGCCGAGCTGGGCAACTGCCATCACGCTCAGATGGCCCCCACCGCTACTCCCACCACCACCCAACCAACACCCATACATCAATGAAAAAAGAAATGCTGATCAATGTCCTCCAACCGGAGGAGTGCCGCATTGCCATTGTTGAAGACGGTGTGCTCGAAGAACTTTACATTGAACGAACCAGCCAAGAAAGTTACGTCGGTAACATCTATAAAGGCCGGATCGTCAATATCGAACCGTCGATTCAAGCCGCATTTGTGGATTTTGGCATCGGTCGCAACGGCTTTCTCCACGTCTCGGATGTTGATCCGGCGTATTACAAGCATCTGCTATCACGCGAAGACCTGGCGGCTTACGAAGCAGAAATGGAACGTGAATACGGGCCGGCGGCCAGCTCTGAGCGCAGCAGTCGCGGCCGTCGCAATGGTGGGCGTGGTTCGGCCCCCCGCGAATTGACAGCCTGGCTCGAACCGCAAACGCCCCCCGCGGCGTCTGCCGCTGAGGCCTCTGAGGAGTTTGTCGAAGACGCGGAATTTGCTTCGGGCATTGCCGATGAGGCCATCGTCACCGAACCAAAGCCAGAACTGCCGTCCGAAGCCGGTTCGCCGGACCGTCTGACCGCGCCGGAGGAAACTCCCGAAGCCCAGTTGGCATCCGAAGCTGAGGATGGACTTCCTCAGGGCGAACCCGGTGGCGAAGAGAACGGCTTTGCCACCGGCCTACTCGAAGGTCCGGTCGCCGAGGCTACTCCTCGCGCGCCGCAGCACCTGCGCGAATCGGCCGCCACAGCTCCGCCCCCGGCTGCAGCGGCCAAACCTTCGCTCACTTCGGCCCCGCCGGTTGAAGACGACGAATTTTCCGCGGGCATCGTCGAGGAAAGCGCCGCACTGCCGCGCACCGAAAGGGCCGATGAGCCAGAAATTCCTACAGCAGAAGATGTTGTGACCCAAGACACGGCCACAGAAAGCACGGACGCAGGCAACGCAGGCATCGACGCTCTCGAGGGCGGCGACCCCATCCCACCTATCGACACCTCGGAAACCAATAGCGCTGAACCGGTTGAGGCGACCAAAAAATCCCGCGGTCGGAAAGGGAAAACGAAAACCGAAGAACCCGCCGAAGCCATCGAAGCCGTCAAACCTCGCTCGCGGCGCAAGAAAAAGGACGAAACCGACGACAACCCCGACGATAAGCCCCGCTACATGACCGGAGCGGAACGACGAACAACCCCCGTCGACGAACCGGAAATCCAGCCGTTTTTCGAGACCAACACCGCCGATTTTGACCCCGAAGGCCCCAACGATCGCTTCATCGAACCCGCGCCGCCCTCGGCCTCCGAGTCTTCCGAGCCGACGGAGGAGCATCTCGAACGGTTCGTGGGCGACCCCGAGACCGCCGAAGCCGCGGAAGAAGAGGCCCGCCAAATCGCTCATGAAGCGGAAACCGAGATTCAACCGGATGAAGGAGAAGAAGTTCCGGATATTCCCGGCCGCGGTTTCAACGACAACTTCGATACCGGCCGCCGTGAACGTCCCGACCGCGGACGCAGTCGCGCAGGACGCGGACGCGATCGCGGGGGACGCAGTCCACGCAGCGGCGGCTTCAAAAATGGCGGCCCCAAAGGGGGACGCGACCGCGGACTGCCCAAACCACCCATCCAGGAAATCTTCAAACGCGGCCAAGAAGTGATTGTCCAAGTCATTAAAGAAGCCGTAGGCACCAAAGGCCCCACCCTGAGTACCTACATCAGCATTGCAGGTCGCTACCTAGTCCTCATGCCCAGTCTCAACCGAGTGGGGGTTTCCCGCAAAATCGAGGACCACGACGCCCGCCGCCGCCTCCGCGAAATTATGAACACCCTTTCACCTCCTAAAGGTGTGGGCTTTATCGTCCGCACCGCGGCGGTCGATCGCGACGCCAAAGAGCTGCAAAACGACCTTGCCTATCTGTTACGCTTGTGGCAAGTGGTGGTCAAACGGCTCAAACGGCACTCCAGCCCGGTCGAAATCTACCGCGAATCGGACATGATCACGCGGACGATTCGCGACATCTTCACGGCCGACATCGACACCATCTGGGTTGATGAAGAAAAAGCCTTCGCCCATGCCAGTGAGTTTCTTCAGATCGTCATGCCGAAGTTCGCCAGCCGCATCAAGTTCTTCAATCACACCGAACCACTCTTCCACCGCTACGGCATCGAAGAAGAAATCTCCAAGATTTATCAAAAACGCATCGAAATGCCTTTGGGTGGGTCGCTGGTGATCGAACAGACCGAAGCCCTCGTCGCCATCGACGTCAACAGCGGCAACTTCCGCGCGGACAACAACGCCGAAGAAACAGCCTTCCAGATGAACCTCCACGCAGCCCGCGAGATCGCCCGGCAATTGCGCCTCCGTGACCTTGGCGGAGTGATTGTCAACGATTTCATCGACATGAAAAGCGAAGTGCATCGCCGCAAAGTGGAAGATGCCTTCCGCGAAGCGCTGCGCCGCGATCGCGCCCGGACCAAAATTCTCCGCATCTCGCAGTTTGGCCTCATCGAAATGACGCGGCAGCGCATTCGGCCCAGTCTCAAACGGAGCCTCTTCCAAGATTGCCCGCATTGCAACGGCAACGGCTTCATCAAAACCAGTGAGAGTTTGGCGATTGAAGTCATGCGGCTATTGCAACTGGCCGCGCACCGGGCACCGGCCATTCAGGTCGTTCAGGTCACTTGTCACCCCGATGTGGCCCACTATTTGTTGAACAAACGACGCAAGGACATCACCGCACTGGAAGAACGCGGCAAACTCGAAGTGACCATCACCGGTCAACCCGGGGTACCGCCAGAAACACTTCAAACCAAGTGCTTCGACCACAACGGCAATGAAGTCCGATTGATCCCAGCCGTCGCGCCGCCGAAACTCACCGCCGGGCGGGTTCCGCGCGATCAGCGCAACCGCCGCGACGACCGCCGTTACCCCCAACCGCTCGATTAACGAGCCGTTCCGAAATGTTCGAAGGCGGTAATGGCTGCTCCGCAAGCGCCATTACCGCCCAACCGCTCGATTAACGAGCCGTTCCAAAATGTTCGGCCCCTCATGGGAAGTGTTCACTCCCTCCACGAGAGGGAATCGCCCCCGCACAGAGGGCACTACGGTTGCGTTCGGTTCCAGGAGTCAGTCTGAATGGACCTCACACGGCCCAGTAACACCACACAAACAAATGGCGTATCACAGAAACAGCGTCGATGCCGTCTGAATGGACCTCACACGGCCCAGTAACACCACACGGAGGCACTGCCGTTGTGCTCCTATCCGGCCCCCACCAACCACTTCCTGCCGGTCGGCCATACCAGTCACGCCGCGAGGAGCACCACCAGTAGGACCGGGCATGCGACCGACCGTTTCGTGTCGGTCGGCCATGCTGTCACGCGAAGGGCCATGAACTCAATCGAAACCGTAGGACCGGGCATGCGACCGACCGTTTCGTGCCGGTCGGCCATGCCCGCCAGCGTTTTGAGGGTTGTTGCTATTTCTTGCGGAACGTCCCGACGATGCCGGGCAGCGAGCTAGGATGCAAAAGCTCATCGCCTTCCCGCGTGACAACAAAGCTGTGCGTGCCGCGCTCCGTTTCCCATTGAATACGGACCCCTCTTTGGCCAACGAGGGATTGGACCGTATATCGGCCATGGATCGATGCTGGTTGTGGTCCGCTCCGTTGGCGGCGGAAGGTCCCATCGGCACTGTAGGTCAATTCCTCGGTCTGACCTGCGCCGAGGTCCGCCTTCCAGGTGCCCACGAGGGCCGTTTTCCATTGCTTAAGAAGTTCCTCGCGGTCAGCGGGTTGGGGAGCGTTCCCGCCCAGCACGCGGTCCATCGCCCCACCCACCATTTTGTCGACGGGGAGATTCGCAAGGAGGCCTTTGCGGCCCGTGTTGGCGGGGGGCCTATCTGCGGGAAGGGTTTTCTCCCGCGGTTTTGGAGCCGGAGCTGGCTCCAGACCGGCCATAGTGGGCGGAGCGGGAGGCGGCGTTGGCACCGACGGTGGACTGGGCGGGTCAGCCGTGGCCTGCTCCACCGGTTTTTGGCATGCGGAGACCCCCACGAGTGCCCAGGCGATGAGGAGAGCGCAACTTCGTCGCCCCCCCTCTGTGAAAGCGTCCATAGTGTGATGTCCTCGGCCAGGAAGGTGGATATACCCCCGTGATGTCTCACTTTTTGAGGAGCTTGATTTCTTCGGGGGAGGTCAGGGCGAAGTAGAAACCGTGCGGGTTGTTTCCATTGGCCACTTTGAGCAGGAGTGTATTCGCCCCTTTAGTGAGTTTGACGCGAATCTTATGAGCTTCCGGCAGCGCGGCTTTCGTTTCACGGGTGGTGAAGACCTCCTTGTCGTTGACCCATAGGCGAGCGCCATCGTCCGGGCCAAGAAGGATTTCCGCCTCCTGCTCCACCGGGGATTCCACTTCGGCGTACATGTACGATGCGGAATTTGTGGCTGCGGGGCCGTGACGGGCCGCGAGGTCGAAGTAACCTTGGCCGTTGGGGCGGATCGTCTGCCAGCTCAGCTTGTTTCTGTCCGTCGGATTCTTGGCGCCGAATTGGGCTTTGGGGTCGAAGGGTTGTAACTCCGGACCAAATGCGGTGTCCAAAGCGGCCAGCATACTTTGGCCAGGGAACGGACCGACGATGGCGAACGTCTCGGGGGTGAGGGCCGGAACTTTCAGAGTCTCCAGATAGGCGACCAGATCGACCAATTCCTCCTCCGACAGAGCCGCGATAATATCATCCGGCATCAGGGAGATTTTCAGCTTGCGGATATCGCCGACGATTTCGTTTCTGGCGATGGTGGTATCTTTGCCGTTGGCATCGCGGAGGGTGATGGACTGGGGGGTTTCCGCGACGAGCAACCCCGTGAGCGTCACTTCGCTGGTCGTCAGGACTTGATGTTGGACGTACTGATCGGCAATCGCCTTGGAGGGATACAGGAGCGATTCGTAGAGGGCTTCGCGGGCACTCTTTTTGCCGATCATCGACAGATCGGGGCCGACTTGCCCCCCCACGCCGCGCACCATGTGGCACTTGGCGCATTGCGCCGCACCGGTGAGGCTGGCGTTCCACACGGCCCGGCCGCGAACCGGGTCGCCCGAGCGCTGGGCCAATTGAGCGATGGGCGGCAGATTCTTCGGGTTGAGTTTGCCGGGAGCCGGGAAAAGCAGCAAGGCCCGGTTGCGCTCACCCTGGAACGGCGAATTCCGCAGTAAGCGCCCCGCCTCGGCGACGAGTTCTTGGGGCAATTCCCCTTTCTGGTGCATATCGAGCAGCCAGATCGTCCCGGTGCGGTTGGCGGCCAGAGCGGCCAGGGCGGCCGAGCGGATTTCGGTGGTCGAGCTTTTGAGCGTAATCGCCATTTGCAGGGCTTCGAGGGCTTTTTGGGCATAAACCGGGGGTTTGGCCCCTTTGGGCAGCAGTTCTCCCAAGGCTTTCACGCAGTCGATGGTCAGGGCGTTTTTCGGTGCGCCCAACGCAATAAGAGCATCAACACTGGGTTCACTCGGCAGCATACCCAGCGTGCGAATCGCTTCTTGGCGTAGTTCGAGCGGGGCGGCCTCGTCGCGGGCGATCTTCTCGACATCCGCAACCCGATGAACCGCGGCTGACGCCGCAATGAGCTGAAGCCCCATCAGCCGCGTTTTGTCTTCGCGCAGTAGCCGATCGATCGCTGTCGCGAGTTCTGGGCTGCCCTGAAGTCCCTTCCATTTGGTAGGAATGAACCAGCGCAAGCTTTGGAGCGCCCGGGTTTTGACTTCCGGGGCCGCCGGCGACTGCAAAACCTCAAGCATGGTGCGGCCGGCGGCGAGATCTTCGTTGGCCGCGATAATTTCCACAATGCGGGCTTTTTGCGCAGCCGAGATTTTCTCGTCGGCCAGCCATTGGCCGAGGCGGGGGAGTACCGACTTGGGCCGCAATTCCCACACCAGGTCGGCCACTTTGTCATTCCATTCCGGGAAATGTTGGTCGAAGTCGGCCAGGATGGCATCACGTCGAGCCGTCTCGAGGCCGCAGGCGATGTTGAGGGCGGCCCGGTAGAAGTGATCACGTCCGTCGTATTGTTGCGCCGCCCAGATGATCGCCGGTTTGACCACCTCCACAGGGGCATCGCGAAGGGTGAGCAGCCATTCGCGAATGAAGGCCGCATCCGAGCTTTTCTCGGACATGGGCGCTACAAACGCCAGGGCCGCCGCTTTCTCGCCCAAGGTTTTTTGAATCTCCCGGGAAATTCGGACTCTCTGGATTCGATCGATGCGTCGCTTCTGGAGAAGCGGCCCGATGTTGGGATGTTTCATATCCATGAGGCGACGAGCCTCGGCCCAATTGGCCCGAGCGGTCAGCCACGCGGGTTGATCCTCGCGGAGCGCCTCCGAAAGAAAGTCGGTGCTATCGTTTTCACCCAGCTGGCGGATTCGTGTCATCGCGATGTGGAGAGTCGCGAGGTTGGGTGATGCCAAGGCTGCGAGGAGGCCGTCATTGGTCTGCGGCTTCACCTCCGGCACGGTGTAACCTTTGTGGCCGCGGGGGGTGATGCGGTAAATCCGTCCATCGAAGGGATCACCCATCCCGTGGCCACCGACACCGCGATCGTACCAATCGGCCACGAAAATGCTGCCATCGGGGGCCACGGCCACATCACTGGGTCGGAACCAATTATCGCGGCTGGTCAGGAGGACTTCCTTATCCAGTTCATAGCCAGCCCCACGGGCTTTGCGGAAGAACCACCGCACTTCACGGGGCCCGGCGTCGCAATGCAGCAGCGCTCCAGTGTATTTTGGTCCGAAGAGAGTTCCTTCGTAGAAGGCGATACCCGTGGGGCTGCCAAAACCAGTCCGCAGTACCTTGTGGACGATACCGGGCTGTTCTTCGTGCCAATGGCTTTGCCCCGGCCCACGGGGGTGGAAGCCATAGTTGCCGCCGGGCATGACGTAGCAGATGCGGGTTTGTTGGTTGCCGTCGTCGTCGTTGTCAGAAAGCCAGATTTCGCCGAAGGAATCGACGCAGCATTCGTAGTTATTGCGGAAGTTGTGGGCTATCAGTTCGAGGTTGGTTCCATCGAGGTCGCAGCGCCACACCGTTCCCGCGCGGCAGTCGCTATCGTTGCTCTTCCATTTGCGGCCTAGGCCATCTGCGCTTTGCAGTCCATCGACGCCGCTATCGCCCACGGTGAAATAGAGTTTGCCATCCGGGCCAATACTCAGGCCATGCAGGCCATGATCATGATCGAAGCCGCGAAAGCCGCTGAGCAACTTCTTCGGCGGGCCGTCGGCTTGTAAATCGTCGTCGCGGTCTTCGAATACGAGAAGGTCTGGGGCATGGGCCACATACACGCGCTGGCCCCGACCATCCGGATACGGAGCCACACAAATCCCCAAAGGAGCGACGAGGTCGCGGCTTTGGTAGAAGGTCACGGCTTTTGTGGCCTGGCCCGTGCCTTTTTCGTCGACAAGAACCACAATGCGATCTCCCTCAGGGCGGAGAATCGGGCGGTTGAACGCTACGCGGCGGTAATTGACGGCTTCAGCCACCCATACCCGGCCTTTGTGGTCGACATCGATACTCGTCGGATTCATCAGCAGTGGTTCGGCAGCAAACAGTTCCACCTGAAAACCGTCGGCCACCTGCAAGGCCTTGAGCGCGTCGGCGGGGGCCAGCGGCCCGCCTTTCTTCGTTTGCGCCCACCCCCCCGTCGGTATGGCCAGCACCGCGACCCATGCCACAGTCAAGAGGAAGCGACGATTCATGATCCCGAGGCTCCGCATGTGGAGAGAAATTCAACCGGCGAAAATCAGTGTACCGCAATCGTAGGTCTTGGGAAACACACTGTCGGATCGACGAAAACGCCTATCAAAGCCGGGCAGTTCTTGTCCCTCTCGACGCGCGGAATATCATCAAGCCTCGGATGGAGTGGGATGTCGTATTGGGACGCAACAACCCAGGCAATTATGGCAACGCCAGCGATCAATGTTCAGAATCTGACCAAACGCTACGGCTCGGTTCTGGCGGTTGATGATGTGACGTTTCAGGTCCAACCGGGCGAGTTGGTCGGCTTTCTTGGCCCCAACGGTGCCGGAAAATCCACCTGCATGCGGATTTTGACGACTTGGCTGCCAGCCTCGAGCGGCTACGCTTGGATCGCGGGCTTCGATGTCATGTACGAATCGATGGAGGTTCGCCGCCGCATTGGGTATTTGCCGGAAAGCGTACCGCTTTACGGCGAAATGCGCGTTCATGAGTACCTCCAATACCGGGCGAAACTCAAAGGCGTGGAACGGGCGCAACGTAACGCTCGCATCGCCCATTGTGTCGAGAAGTGCCGCATCAAGGAGGTCCAAAACCGGCTCCTCAGCACCCTGTCGAAAGGTTATCGGCAACGGGTGGGGCTAGCCGATGCCCTGTTGGCCGATCCGCCGATTCTGATCCTCGACGAACCCACCAGCGGCCTCGACCCGGTGCAGATCAACGAAACCCTCAGCACCATCCGCGAACTCGGTGGTCAGCATACCGTGCTTCTCTCTACCCACATCCTGACGGAGGTGGAGAAAGTGTGCGAACGGGTCATCATCATCGACAAAGGGCGTATCCGTCTCGATGAAACCATGAAAGCGATTGAGTCGCGCGAACCGAGTTATTGGATCGAAGTGCGCGGGCCGGCCGATGCGGTGTTGCAATTTCTCCGGGAGCAACCCGAGTTGGCCAGCGTGGAAGAAAAAGCTCGGCACGGCGAATTCATTGAATGCGAAGTCCGTTCCCGCGACCGCAAAGACCCGCGCGAGTCCCTCGCCGCCAAAATCCTGGCCCGGCAGTGGGGGCTGCGGCGCTTGGAACTGCGCCGCGTCAATCTCGATACGCTTTTCAACGAAGTCGTCCGCCAGGGCTATTCCACACCCGCTGCTGCCAACGGGACCCCAGAGACGGTCGAGGTCGCTGCGACACCCGCTGTATAACGACCAGCTCGGCAACGAAGCCAGAGCGAAAGCTTAAGGTCGCCCGACACCTGCTGCATCACAACCACGCCGGTCAAGCGGCGCTGGCCCCCTACCCCGCCGAATCGCAGCGCAGCCGCTCGAAATCCTGCCAAAAGCCCGGATAGGTCTTGGCGACACAACCGGGGTTCCGGATCACGACACCGGGAACTTTCAAGCCGATCAAGGCCAAACTCATGGCCATGCGGTGATCGTTGTAGGTATCCAGCGCACAGCCGTGCAGTGGTCGAGGGGTGATGGTCAGCCCGTCGCGGTGCTCCTCCACGGCAGCGCCCAGTTTCCGCAACTCGGTCGCTAGAGCCGCGATGCGGTCGGTTTCTTTATGGCGGATGTGAGCTACATTGCGAATCGTGGTGGGTCCGTCGGCAAAGCAGGCGACGGCGGCGAGGGTCATCACCGTGTCGCTGATATCGTTCATATCAACATCCACACCGCGCAGGGGGCCACCGCGAACGGTCAGCCCCGCGTCGTGGGATAAGACCTGGCAGCCCATCTCTTCTAACACACGAACAAAACGCAAATCCCCTTGTAACGAGCCGAACTTGTCGCGAAAGCCACGCACCGTTACGGCACCCCCGGTGATCGCCGCGGCCGCCCAGAAGTAACTCGCTGCCGAAGCGTCCGGCTCGACTGGATATTCCCGCGGTCCCTGAATTCGCGCCGCAGCGGGGATGGTATACACTTCCGGTCCGATGGCAGTGAAAGTGATGAGCCAATCGGCCCCCATCATCGCTTCGGTCATGCGGATGTAGGGTTCCGAGACGCGGCGGCCGACAATGCGAATTGTCACATCACCGCGTGCATAAGCGGCAGCCATCATCAAGCCGCTGACAAACTGACTGCTGACATCCGCACGCACCCGGACTTCCCCCCCTCGTAGACCCGTGGTACGAATGCGGATGGGCGGGCAGCCGTTGTTGTTTTCGCTCTGGGCATCCACACCCAGTTGCCGCAAGGCCTCCAACAAATCTTCGATGGGCCGCTCGCGCATCCGCGGCACGCCATCGAGCCGATACTCCCCCTGCCCCGCGCTGACCATCGCCGCCAGGAAACGCATGGTGGTTCCCGAGTTGGCCACGAAGAGATCAGCCTGGGCTGCGGGAATCAATCGGCCAGAGTGGTTCGGATGAACCGTCAGCCGGTTTTGCTCCCAGTCGGTATCAATGCGAAAACCGAGCCGGCGCAGGCAGTCGATCATGACCTCGGTGTCTTCACTCCGCAGAGCACCCACCAGCGTGCAGGTGCCGTCGTTGGAGACACTTTGGCGACTCGCCAGCGCCGCCAGCACCAGCGCGCGGTTCGTGATGCTTTTGCTCCCCGGAACGGTAACGATGCCGTTGGCGGGGTTCGTAACGGGTAAAATCGGCAGTTCCGCGGGGTACGTTAGCTCGGGCATGGGTGATAAGTCAGGCTATAAGTCACTCGCATGAGGAATAGGCCGTGGGGCGGGGCGGTCGGTCCCGCGAAGCGGCGATCCATCGCCTCTAGAACCTCGGCGATACGCGCTTCCGGCCACAGACCCCGGCCCACTTGGACTAAACTGCCAGCGATCGCCCGCACCATGTTGTACAGAAAACCGTTAGCTTCCACATCGATCCAGATATACTCGCCGAAACGATTGACACTCAGGTGGGTGATTGTCCGCACGCTGGTTAGGCGGTTGGGCCAGTCGGTTTCAAAGCAGCGGAAGTCGTGCCGGCCGACAAGGCAGCGGCTGGCCCGGTGCATCGCGGCGGCGTCAAGAGGGTGGCGAACAAACCACGCGTACTTCCGTAAAAAGGGATCGGGCCGGCGGCCATCGTGAATCACATAGCGATACATTTTCCGTATCGCATCTTTGTTGGCGCAAAAGCTTTGTGGAACCTCAACCACTTCACGCACACAGACATCGTCGGGTAATTGCGCGTTGATGGCTTTGCAAAGCGTTGCGCTATCGAGTCTGGTGGCCAGAAAAACATTCGCCACTTGCCCCACGGCGTGAACGCCTGCATCGGTGCGGCCACTGCAGTTGAGGCGCACCACCTCAGCCTGGGTGATAGCGCGGATGGCGTTCTCCAGCGTCTCCTGGACGGTGCGTCGGCCGGGTTGTGTTTGCCAGCCGAAAAAATCCGTGCCATCGTAGCGGATCGTGAGCTTAAAATTACGCATACCGCGGCGAATGAAGCCGGGCGGAGAAACCCAAAAGGCCCTCGGGTCGTTCGCATTTCCCCGGGCACCGGCTGCGTGGCATGAAGAATTACTTGACAATCCCGCGTCGGACCAGTTCTTCCGCACATTGGACCGCGTTGCTGGCCGCCCCTTTGCGGAGATTATCTGCTACCACCCACAGACACAACGCATTGGGATGACTGGGGTCTTGCCGGACACGACCCACGAACGTGTGGTCGCTGCCTTCGGCGTGGATGGGTTGCGGAAATCGACCGTCGATGGTTTCATCCATGAAGACAATGCCTGGGGCCTTTGCGAGGGCCGCTTTGGCCTCGGCAACCGCCAATGGGCGATGAAATTCGACAGTGATCGCTTCGGAGTGGGCCACGCGCACCGGCACACGAACACACGTTGGGCAGACACCAATACTGGGATCGCCCATGATTTTTTTGGTTTCGTTGATGACCTTGTTTTCTTCTTCGGTAAAGCCGTTGGGGTCGAGAGTCCAATCGAGGGTGACGACATTACCCGCCAGTTGCGCGCGGTGGGCGGTCGGCGCGGGCACGGGCTGCCCCGCGGCCCACGCGGTGAGTTGGGCGTGAAAGTCGAGCAAGCCCTTGGCACCTTTACCCGACGAGGACTGATAGGTAGCCACAACCACCCGCTTCACCCGGGCCAAGTCGTGGAGAGGTTTGAGAGCCACACACAAGGGGATGGCCACACAATTCGGGTTGGCGACAATGCCCTTTTTGATGTTATGCAGTTCATGGGCATTGACTTCGGGAACCACCAGAGGGCAATCAGGGTCCATACGCCAGGCTGAGGAATTGTCGATCACGATAGCCCCAGCTTTGGCGGCCACCGGGGAAAACTCCCGACTCACGGAACTCGGTGTGCTACTGAGCACGATTTGCACACCCTGAAACGCTTCTGGGCGAATCGGCTCCACGGTGTACTGTTGGCCCGCGAACTCGACCGTTTTCCCAGCGCTTTTCTCGGAAGCCAAGAATTTGATCGATCGGACCGGGAAGTTGCGTTCCGCCAACACTTTCCGCATCAGGTCGCCGACGGCTCCCGTCGCACCCACCACCGCCACATGCACAGACACGTTCCACCTCATCAGTTTGTGAACGATCCCAGAATCCGGGATTCCTAGAAAGAATACGAATTTTCATTGACGCGCAAACAGCTACCAATGAAGTCTAAAGAAGCGAAACTGGCTCGGCGTGCCAGGGATTTCGTTTCTCCCGTTTTTTCGAGGCTCGACGATGCGCATCGCCATTGGTGGATTTCTCCACGAATCGAATACTTTCGCGCCACTGCCGGCCGACCGGCAGCGTTTTCGCGAAGGCAGCCTCACCTACGGCGACGCTCTGATTCCCGTGTGGCAACAAGCTCATCACGAAGTGGGCGGTTTTATCGAAGGCGCGAAATTTGGGTACGAAGTTGTTCCCGTGGCGATGGCTTGGGCAACCCCCGCCGGACCGGTGACCGATGAATTCTACGATCATTTTACCGACGCTCTGACAACAGGGTTGCGCCTCGCGCGTGCCGATGGCGTGTTACTGGCTCTCCACGGTGCCATGGTGACGCCGAAATATCCCGATGCCGACGCTGAAACCCTTCGCCGCGTTCGGGCCGCGCTGGGGTCACAAACCCCAATAGCTGTCACGCTCGATTTTCACGCCAATGTTTCACCGCAAATGACCCAATACGCCGACATTCTCATCGGCTATCAAACCTATCCTCACGTCGATCAGCGTGGCTGTGGCTTACGGGCCGCAGAACTGCTCACCCAGTATTTGAAAGGCACCATTCGCCCCGTTGGCTATGTCGCCAAACCGGCGTTGATGCTCAACCTCCTCGGCCAAGAGACAGCCCGCGAACCCATGGCCAGCCTCATGAAGCAAGCCCGTGCCGCCGAGAGCCTGCCGGGCGTGCTGGCCGTCAGCGTGATGGCTGGTTTCCCTTATGCCGATGTCCCCGATATGGGAGCCAGCATCATCGTCGTCACCGACAATGATCGCGATAAAGCTCAGAATATCGCAGAAGAACTGGCCGGCGCCATGTGGGATGTTCGCGACCAATTGAATGTCGCAGTTCCTTCGGCGGAAGAGGCTGTTCGCCGAGCCATCGACTGTTCGCAGCCTCCCGCGCTACTCATCGATCTGGGGGACAACATCGGCGGGGGTTCCGCAGGCGATGGTACCGTGTTGCTGGCCGAACTGCTGCGGCAGCAGGCGCGGGGATTCATCATCACCCTCTATGCCCCAACTGCCGTGCAGCAGGCCAAAGCCGCAGGAATCGGCGCGACGGTGGATGTCGTGGTCGGTGGTTCAACCGGTCGGGGGCACGGTGAGCCGATACGCTTGCGGGGCGTGGTCCGTTCACTTCATGAAGGCCAATGGGTGGAAGCCGAAGCTCGCCACGGGGGGCGGCGCTGGAACAACCAAGGCCACACCGCGGTTCTCGATCTGGGTGACGACAACCTCGTCGTCGTCAACTCCCTGCGCACCCCGCCATTCAGCCTTGGCCAACTCACCAGTTTAGGCATCCACCCCGCGGCGGCGAAAATCATCGTGGTCAAGGCCGCCGTAGCCTACAAAGCTGCCTATGCACCCCTCCAAGGAACGATCATCGAAGTCGATACCCCCGGCCTGACCGCGATCAACCCGGCCCGCTTCGAATACCACCGCATCCGCCGACCGCTTTATCCGCTGGTCTGACGGTCAACGCCACGATGGCGGGCAGACCAGACTCAATCAGAGAATGCCGTATTTCTGGAACGCTTCCGTGCAACTCATGCCTTCGGCCAACGCTTTGCGCACCCGATTTTCGCCGCGGACTTTCTCTTCGGCTCGTTGCAGGGCGTCCTCCGCAACCCCATGGGGCACCACCACCACACCATCATGATCGGCCAGAATCAGATCGTTCGGATGAACCAACACCCCGCCGCAAGTGATCGTGACGTTGTGGGCCACCACATCAAGCCGACCCAAACTATCCGCAGGGTGAAACCCGACGTGGAAGACCGGGAAGCTCATGGCCTGGATAGCCAACGAATCGCGCGTGGGGCCATCGAGAACTACCCCCCGGCAACCGCGATACTTCGCGGCCGTGGACAACAACTCCCCCCAAAAACTCCACTTCGATTCCGACACGACCAACACATCACCCGGTTGGAGGGAATCCACGGCCAACAGTTCCCCCGCGTAAGGGTGGGCCGGCGCCCACTCACGCGCAGGGACAGTTTGCACCGTGAGAGCCAATCCGGCACACTTCGCCTGCGGCCACAACGGACGAATGCGTGCATGCAGACATTGATTGCGATACCCGAGTTTGTCGAGGACATCGGCGACAACGGCCGTGTACAGGCGTTCGAGGCGTTCGACCCAATCGAGTCGACGAGAGGGAGTAACGCTCATAGCTCACCCGGCGTGCAGTTGCGTCAAAAGCGTTTGTACGGCAGCCACAATATCGGTCACTTCGGCCATCGCTCCCAGGCCTGTATCGCCACAGGCCAGTGTTTTTGTAATCGGGCCAACGATCCGCAGTGTCGGGCTGCGTTCGTTGATTTGCTGAAGAAGAGCCTCGTCGGCGAGGTGGCCGGGAATATGCCCGGCGCCGGCATCGGCCGCCAGTGCTCGCAGATGCCGCTTCGTCAACGGATGCTGCCACATGAGCGTATTCATCGCCGGGGCTAGTACCACCGGTCGGCTGGTATCCCAAGCCCGCCAGATACAGCTGAGGCAATTATCGCACAACCCGACGGCCAGTTTGGCCAGTGTATTCGCATCCAGCGGAGCGATGAGGAGCAAATCGGCCCATTTCCGCAATTCGATGTGCAGAACAGGGTCGCCGCGGCGGTAACGTTCGCCATCGGCGCGCCTGGGCCATTCATCGTCGTCAACAAATACTGGGGAACGAAGCCACTCGGGTTGTTCCGGCGGCTCCGTTGGCAGCGGTGGTTGCCGGCGAAGCGCGGCAGGATCGAAGAAGTAGGTGGCAGCGGTGGTCGCGACGACCTTCACAGCATGCCCGGCTTCGCCGAGAGCCTCGAACAACATCGGCGTGCGGAGCGCGGCCACACTACCTGTCACCCCAAGTAACACCCTAGCCATGACGCACCAGCTCCTGGTACCGATCTTCGACCGTCACGATGAGCCGGTCGGGCAATTCGCGTCGGGGGATCCGTTCGTAACGCCCCGCCAGCGGACCAAGGTACGCCCAATGCGCGGCACCGTCGAGCGTGTTGGCAACAATCAAATCCGCATCAGATTGCACGCGCGACGCTTCGGCCACTTCGAGAAGTTCTTGCTCACTGATACCAACTTCCAATTTGAACTTGACCAGAATTCCGGTGAAACTCCACGGCTGGCGAATCCGATCCACGAGTTTGGGGGCACGCACCAACCGCAGCCACAACTCCGGTTCGGTACTTTTGATCTTGGCGGCCTTCTGTTCGGTCAGGGTGGGTGGTCCGGTTGGCGATTCCCATTCCCCGGTGCGGGCGTTGAAAAACGTCCCCGCATTGGGGGTGAACGTGCCCGCTGGCAGATAATCGCTGACCGCCGCGGAATGACAGACTACGTCGTAGCTCCCCGAACGCACTTGTGTTTGCATGATCACGGCCAGATCATCAAACGTGCGATAGGGGAGAATGGTGAATCGTTCCGGTGGCATGCGGTAGTTGATGCCCAACTCCGCTAAGCCTTCAGGGTGCGAGGTGGCCAACGTGACGCTGTGGCCGCGGCCCCACGCCGTTCGAGCAATGTTCGCCCCGGTGCGACCCGAAAAAATATTCGTAACACACCGCACCTGGTCGATCATCGATTGCGTATTGCCGGCGGTGATGAAGAAGTTCATCGCTCGTGCGGTCCGAGAAAGGGGCTATTACTAGCGTAGCGGATTCGCACCCGGCATGCGATCCTCAAGCAGCAACGCGCTGCGTCGCGTGCTGTTCCAGCCAGCGGACCGTCTTCCGCACGCCCGCTTCGAGTGTCGTCGGTGGTAAACGATACCCCGCGGCGCGGAGCTTCGTCATATTCGCACAGGTGTAGTTTTGATACTGCTTGGCCAAATCCGCCGGCATGTCAATGAAGTCGATGTGTGGCGCAAGCCCCAGAGCGTCGAACACTGCCGTAGCCAGTTCGCGAAACGTCCGCGGTGTGCCAGTGCCCGAGTTGTAAAGACCGTTGGGAGCCTGGTTCTGCCACAACCACAGCAGATGTTCGACACAATCGCCCACGAACACGAAATCCCGAAGTTGGCCCCCATCCGGATATTTCGCCTCGGTGGAACGAAAGAGTTTCATCATGCCCGTGGCTTTCACCTGGCGCCATGTTTGAAAGACGACACTCGCCATCCGTCCCTTATGCGACTCCCGGGGTCCATAGACGTTGAAAAACTTCAGCCCGGCCCACTTGGGCGGCTGCGGGCGGCCCGCGGCAACTTCCGCCAAGACCCAAGCATCGAAATCGTTTTTACTTTTCCCATACAGATTCAGCGGAGTCAGCAGATGGGGCGGAGTGTTGTCGCTGAAGCCACAGGAACCATCGCCGTATGTTGCTGCGCTAGAAGCATACAGCAGCGGTACACCGTGACGAGCGCACCACTGCCAGAGTTTCTGTGAATACTCGATGTTGTTGCGACGGAGATAATCCCAGTTCGTTTCGGTAGTGTCGCTGCAGGCACCCAGGTGGAAGATCACTTCAGGCTGAACACGACTGGTCGCAAGATCATCCAAGAATTCTTCGTGCCGGGTAAAGTGAAAACGCGGCAAACCCACGAGGTTGACGGCTTTCGCAGGCGTGATGACCTCATCCACCAGCAACAGTGACGCCCCTTGTGCGGCCAATGTATGCGCCAAATTCGATCCAATGAAGCCAGCCGCTCCGGTAATGGCAATCATGGTGTCTCAACAATCTTGTAACAAATTTTCAGTGACCGCAACGGTTCACAGCAAACTGCTGGCGGCCACGGTTGGGATGCCAGCGCTCACGAACGATGATCGCAACGCGTAACGGATTCGTCCAGCCATTCTGCGCGTCAGGGGTATCAGCACGGGCAACGGATTCGTGTAGGGATTCTGCGTGTCGGGCTGCATCGATAAGCTCACAAACCTTCGTTTGCGGATCGTGCAACGGATTCGTGTAGGGATTCTGCGTGTCAGGGGTGTCACTTTTTTTGAGGGTTGTCACTTTTTCGTCGGTACCTCCACAGTAAGAAGGAAGTTGGTGAGGGCCTGATCCGGATCGGGCACGACTTCGCGCAAGCGAGGCAGCAGCGGACCGGGGTTCGGGTTTGTCCGCAGGGCTTGTAGGTAGTCGTGGAGCACTTTCTGGGTGGCTGGTCCACTGTGGAGCATAAAGTACACCCAGGCCCAGGCTTCGCGGTATTCTGGTTTCTCCATCTGCGCTACTTGCGTAAATTTCTCTAGACGAGCAAGATTGGGGCGAAACGAGGGGCGCAGGAGGGCTTCCAGATGCCCTGAGTTGATACCGGCTTGCGCTGGCAGCAGCTCGAAGTAGCCGGCCAAGCCTTCGTCAAGCCACAGCGGAACCTCTTTCAAAGCTCCGCGAAGAAGGGCATGGGTTAGCTCGTGGCGTAAATCTGTCGTTAGGTGATCGCCCATCCAGGTGTAAATTTTCAATTCATCGTACCCTCCGGCACGCGGTTGGCTCAGAAAGTATGCTCGGCGTTTGGGCAATTCCGGATATTTCCTGTGCATGAAGCGTTCGTAGCGCTCTTGCGTATCGAAGAGAAAAACTTGCACCACACCATCACTGAGCGGCAAGTTCAACTCTCGACCGACCTGCTCAGGCAGGGCATCCAGTTCCGCAAAAAGCGGTTCGTGGGGATCGAGTTCGAAGTCGTGATAAACGACGTAATACCCTCGCCGAGTGGCGAACTTCCCTGGAGCGACAATCGGCGTTAGTGTGTGGGGAGCCGGTGCAACATCCGCCGTAAAGTGGCTTCCCCCCGCGGGCCGCTCGATCGGGAACGAACCGCAACCCGCTAGCACCAGACCCAGCATTCCTAGCCCAGTCGGGATGAATCCGCGGATCGGCAGCGGCGCAAACGCCATACCTATCACCCCGGCGACAATACGAATGATCGGCTGGGTTGCGAATGGCCAATGCCATCCACGGCACCTGCGCGACACCCATGAACAAGCCAACGGTCAACAGCCCAGGAACAGATCAGCTCCGCCCCAGCTAATGTCGGCGATGGGATGGGCATATCTTCACAATTCACCGGTTGTCATGATGGTTCGCAGGATTCACCCCAGCACGCGATTCGCGCGGCGGTTTTTTGCCACTTTGGCTAAAGTGGCGCACGATATCGCCTGCCACCATTTTTTCCAGTCCGATTCTGTCTCGCCCGTTCGCAGATAGGTCAGCAAGAATCGGAGTCGTTGCGTGCGTGTGATGTGAGGCATCGCAAGGAAACTGGCGTTCAGTCGCGCCAGTTCTTTCACACGCCGCAGCCAAGGCACTATAGCGGCAGTCGCCCGCACCCCGACCAAGTCGATGAACACTGGTATAGAATGGGCTGGATCCGTGATGGCGTACTGAAGCAAGATATTAGGGGCTTTCAGGTCGCGATGCGACACACCACGATCGTGCATTCGCCGCACCCAGCGGGCCAAGCGCTCGGCCCAGCGCCGAATCAGCCGCCGGTCATCAGTGCCTCGAACGGCTTCGGGCAAACCAATAGCCTGGGGTACTTTTTCTGTCACCAAATATCCTTCCATGGGAAGCACATAGCCGCAATAGCGGTGAAACATCGCTAGCGGGCGTGCCGTGGGAAGCTGCCGCTCGATCAGTCCGTGACCCATCAGCCACGATCGCCGTACCGCCGAATTGCGGAGAAGATTCTTCCAGCCGTGCCACGCATGGGGCGCGGCGACACGTTTGAGTATGACCGGTCGCGGACCGGCAGGGGTTGGCATCACCACTTCCGCAACGGTGGAGTGAGCGCACCGCTTGAGAATCTTGGTATGTGGCTGAGCCAGCAGCCCATCGGGGTCCGCCAGCAGCTGGCGCACGAATTCCTCCGGCAACTCACGCACAGCGAAGCCGCGATAACATCCCCGGCGAATGGGCCGAATGCTTCGGTGAGTGCCGTTGTACCGCTGCGTGCGAGCCAGCCAGAAACGGCGATTGGAAGCCAAAGTTGCTCGTTCCAGTTCCCGGTGCGCCGGAGGCACTTGCAGCGTTTGCCGTGCGGAACAGTATTCTCGCCAGAACCGGCAGCGGTCGGTCGCCGAGGTCCGCAGTTGAAACCAACGGTTCAGAAGAATCAAATTGTCGCGGCTCTGCGACCACGTCAGGGGTGCACCGAAGCCGACGCCGTGGACATCCAACAAGAAAAACCGCAGCTTTGCTCCGGGTTCGAAGTCCACAAGGAGGTTATCCGGGTGTGGGTCCGGATGAATCACTCCGCGATCGTGGAGCTGGGCAAAGAATCGACCCAAAGCACGCGCCAGTTGCTGCCGCTGCAAGGGCGACAAAGGCTCGTGCAAAATCACCGTTAGGGGGCGTGCCGGAGCCAAATCTCGGCTGATGAGAAAACTTTCTCCCGGCCCCAGACGCTCGCCTTTTCCCCAGGCGAGGGGAATAACTGTACCTATGTTGAGTATACGCAATTTTTCCGCGTTGTCAAATTCTAATTGTGCTTTCGGAAGACGGAAAAGCTCACGAGCCCACGCCCGAGGGCCATTGATGCGGCAGTGCTTCACATAAACCGTCTCGTTGGGTAGGGAAACACGATAAACGGTCCGATGCGGTCCGTTTTTCACGATTTGCGCGCGCCCTTCGGCGATCCAGCGATCGAGGTCTGGCCCTGAGGAACCGAAAAGCTGAAAACCTTCTTGGCTCAAATACCACACGCGCCCATTGGCTTGAACCACAGGTCCAGCAGGCATCATGAGCAGCGAGGTGAACTTGCGGCGCAGGTCATTCCACATGCGAGGACCTCAACTGGCGCGTCGGCAGCGATGGGACCATCGCTCAAGCAAATCCAACCACAAGCGTGCCCCCGCGGCGGTGCTATACTGGGCTTCGACTTGTCGCCGCCCGGCTCGGCCTAACTCGGCACGCAACGGCGGACACGCGGCCAGCGTGCGGATGGCCTTCACCCACTGTTCGGTGGTGACCGCTTGAAAACCTGTCCCGGCATGAACCATTTGTGCCTGAACCCCCACCGGATTGGCCACCACCGGTAAGCCCGCGGCCTGATACTGCAAAATCTTCAGCCCGCACTTGCCGTGGCTCCAGGGGTCATCGGGCACCCACGCTATCCCGACATCCGCGGTGGCAATTTCTTGGGCTTCGGTGGCTTCGTGCCACAGACTGCGTTGGACAATTAAAGGCGGAAACTCGGTGAAGCGGTCGCAGATGAGTTTCAAGCGCGTACCGGGCAGGGCACGCCCAATCGCGGAAAGCGTTGGTGCGAAACGTTCGAGACCCTGGAGAGTGCTTGAGGAGCCGATCCAAACCAAGGTCAGTGGCGGCTTCTCTGACGTAAGTCTCGATTTCGAAGATACTTCTGTATCCAGATGTTTCTGGGGCACCTCAGTTCGGGGCGAATACTTGGATACATCGACGCACGTTGGCACAACATGGACGCGATCCGCGGCGACGTACTGCCGGGCTTGGGCGGCCAAATAGTCGTTGCCCGCGACAACGGCATCAGCGGCAGCGATTGTCGCTTGGAAGCGGGCGACGCGGTGGGGATCATGAAACCCCTTGGCGGAGTAGGAATCGCGAAGCCACAGGGCATCGTCGAAGTCGAAAATCAGGCGCTTGATCCGACGGCGTAATCGCTCCAGAACCCAACGCGGCAGCAACTTCCGCTGGAGAATGACGGCATCATACTCGGCGAGATTGCGCCCGATGAAGAAACGGCCAAGCGGAGATTGAGGTAGCGGATACAGATCGAGGGTATGGCCGTGAGCGATGAAGGCCGGACGGAACGCCGCCAACCGGTAGCGGCAGCAGACATGGGTTGTGGATTCCACCAAGGCAGCCAGCCGCACAGCAACCCTCCGTGGTTAGCCGGTTTCCTTCGGACACGCCAACGACCATCACTGACGCCGACGTGCGGCCATCGCCCGGTCCATTTCTCGCCGTGCGTCGGCTTTTTTGAGCGATTCCCGTTTGTCGTGAGCTTGCTTGCCCCGGGCGACGGCGAGTTCTACCTTGGCTTTCCCGCCCTTGAAGTACATCCGCAGGGGGACTAAGGTCAAGCCGCGTTCGGAGGCTTTCCCGGCGAATTTAGCGATTTCCTGACGATGCAGCAACAATTTCCGCGGTCGCTTCGGTTTGTGATTGAGTCGGTTGCCGAAACTGTATTCCGGAATTTCCGCCCCGATCAGCCACACTTCGCCATCGTCGATCCGGGCGTAAGCATCCTCCAAGCTGGCGTAACCGTCACGCAGGCTCTTGACTTCGGTACCCACCAACACAATCCCGCATTCGAGGGTATCGAGAATCTCATAGTCATGAAACGCCCGCCGGTTGCGGCAAATATTTACCGTGCCGTCAGGATTTTCCTTCTTGTCCTTCTTCTTCGTTTTCGCCATGATGCTCATCTCGCCGCAATCGTTGCGTGTGGCATTGTATCCATATTATTCTGAAAATCGTAGGCCGATTTGTGGTCCGTTTCGTGGTTTTGCAGCACGATTGGCCGACACTGCACTGGGATTTGTTGGTGCAGGCTGGGGCCGTATTACGAGCTTGGCGTTTGTATGACCAACCAGCCGCAGGAAGTGTCATCGGCGCTGAACCGAATACCGACCACCGGCTGATGTATCTGGATTACGAAGGCCCCGTGTCGGGCCAACGGGGAACGGTTTCGCGGTGGGATCAGGGTGAATGTGTATGGCTTCAGGACACAGCGGAGCGTGTCGAAATCGAGCTGAAAGGCAAGAAGCTGCTCGGCCGTGCCGTTCTCTGGCCCAGCTCGGATGGCCGTTGGCGCTTCCAACTCACGGCTGCGACGGGTTAAGGGTCCCAGCAGGACGGATTTCTAGCGACGTTCGGCCCGCCACCACAATTTTTCCATCGCTGACCTCCAATGTCAGAACTTGCGACGTTGCCCGGGGTTGCTGCGCGAAAAAACGGACCAAGCCCACGGGGTTTTTCCCGTTGCGATACCAAGTCACGTCCATGCTCATCTCGCGGGCGAACTCGGCGATTTTATCGAGTAACGACAGCGAACCAAACGACAAACCGCCGGCTCGGAGATGGCAAATCTCGATCGCAGCCAGGTTGGTTTGGCCCGCAACAAGCCAGACTTTCAATTCCAACCAAATGACCGTGCTCCAGAACCCCTGGCGGTAGCGAATTCCTAACAGCAACCGATCGCCGTCGATCGCAATTCGCGGCGAATGGAAGCCTGCCGGGAAGCTGTCGGTGAATTTCCCACCTGGCCCAAGATTTTCGATGAAAAAGGAATTGATTTCCTCGACAGAAAACGTATCGCCCCAAGCTTCCTTCGAGCGGATGTCGTTTTGTAGATCGAGCACCCGGGTGAGGAACCGAGCCGAGCTTTCGTGCGTGTCCCAATCGCTAGGGTGATCAGCAGCGACATAAAAGTCTGGAACACTCTTGACCGTGTAAAGTAACCCAGCCACGGCCAAGCCGAAGGCCGTTAGCAGAATGGCAATTGCAGAGAGCACTTGTCGCCGGCGGCGCATACCGATCCCTCCGGCAGTGCGACTTATCATCTTGAGTTCATCCGGTCAACGCGGGTCACCTCGCGGAGTCCCAACGGTTTTAACGGCTCCGCCCGCGGCCAACGGACTCAAAAGTATTGGCCAACACAACGAGCAGCGGGTACGTTAGCCTAATGGGAGCTGGTGTTTCTGTACGGAATGTTCACTTTCTGTACAGCTTGAACCGGGAGGGCATGATGACCGCGGTTGCGATATCCCGATGGTTAGCGGCGAGTGTCGGCGCGTGGGGGTTGTTGATCGCTGTCGCCCTCGCCCAACCGGGCCAACGACCAGACCCGTTTGAAGCGTCCAAACTGCAACGACAGACCGCTGAACAAAAAGCCGAAGCGGAAGTGCTTTTGCAGATCGACAACGCCAACGCCTTGGCCAAGGGCCGCCACACGGCCAAAGCCATCCAAACACTCAAAACGGCTAAGGCGAATCTTCAACTGGCACAAGGGATTAGTGACGCCAAACGCGCCCAACTGACGGCCAAACTCGAGGCCGCCCTCGCCGCCATCGAGGGCCGGCCCGCCGCGAACCCCAACCCAGGCGTCTGGCTCGACCCCAAAGCCCAGGAAGTCAAAGAAGCCCTGAAGGAAGCCACCGCCAAGCAATATGCGGAATACAAGCAATATGCGGAATACAAAGACGTTCTCGCCGGCCTCAAATTGGTGGAGAGATACCAAGCCGAAGGCAAAACCAACTACGCCGAGGCCGAGATCGCCCGCTTGGCTCGGCTGTACCCGAATAATCCTTCGGTTCTCGCTTTACGGCAAAACGAGTCTTTGAAAAACCGCCTCGCGGACGCCCAAGCCCATTATGTCGAAAGCAGCCGCCGGTGGGTGGAATGGCAGAAGCAAATGAACAAATCATCCCTACCGGCGATTTATGATGTCGAATTTCCTGCCAATTGGAAGGAATTGTCTGAGCGCCGTCTCAAAGCCAACCAAATTCCTCTGACCGACAAAGAGAAGAAGATCATCGAAGCCCTGGAATCCGCCGTGACGGTCTCTTTCCTCGGACGTCCTTTAGAAGAAGCCCTGCAAGACCTTTCAAATATGATCAATCAACCGCTCTTGGTGGATAAGAAATCCTTAGAAGACCTCAACCTCGATCTCAGCCGTGGGGTTACTTTGCAAGCGAAGGGAATCTCAGCGCGGACGGCACTGCGTTCGGTCTTGGCCACACAGGGTTTGACCTTCATCGTCCGCGACGAAGCCATTCAGATTATGACCGTTGAACGGGCCAAATCCCTGTTAACGACTCGCGTCTACTATATCGGCGACTTGGTCAGTGGCGGGATGTTCAGCGATATCATGTGGGGGCCGTTTTTGAATCTGCAGCAGCAGCAAGCCAATGTCGCGAATATCATCGAATTGATCCGCAAGATTGATCCGCTCTCGTGGGAGGGTCGTGATACGGGCGGCCCCGGAAGTATTATCTACCATGCCCCGACGCAATCG
>JANWYJ010000002.1 GCA_025055115.1 Gemmata sp. | reverse complement strand
CAACAGTGGCGTGAACTGATCACGAACTATCAATCAATTCATGAGGAGGAAATTCGAGCGGGGATGACAGGCCCACCGGCACTCAACAACTCGGTTTGGTCTCGACAGATTGTCGGAGGCCCTGACGAGCGACAACTCTCTTCAGGAACGCTGTGTTATGCTGCTGTCTCTGACGGCCAGGTTACTGCTTTGTACCCGGTGATGATTTCGCGCCGCCTTTTTGAGTCATCGCCCCTCTCCCTGCTCCCTCCATCCCTGCGTCCCGCTACGTCACTGTCGCAACTCTCACCCGCTGATCGCGTCTTCGGCTGGGTCAACCAAGAGGGCCACGGAGCCTACAAAGGCAACGTCCGCATCGGGCCGGTGACGTGCCTCACGCCAACGGAGCAGGCCATCGAGGACTTCGGCACACCCGGTCTACCGCTGGCGATCCTCGGCCAGCCCAAGCCGCAACAGGCCCGCTTTTACGTCGCGGCATCTCCGAATGGTGAGGCTCAGGCCAACGGATTGTCCAAGGAAGATGCCGGTTACTCGCCGGGTAAGGGTCTGAGAGGCCGCAAGGTCTATCCGCACCACAAGGGGTTACCCGACGGGCACTGGAACAACGGGATACAAGATCGCACTCAGCAGGCTGTCAACGGCCACTTCCAGGAATACCGCCGACCGAGACTGAACGGCCAAGAACAGCGCGACAATCAGAACCGCTCGATCCAGGGCTGGGTGAAGCCCGATACCAAGTTCAGCTTTGATATTCACGTCACGAATTTGTCGAACGTCGAACTCGGCGCGTTGCTGTGGCTGCTCAGCCTGCCGGACAATCACTTCCACCGCTTCGGAGGTGGTAAGCCGCTCGGCTTCGGCAGCGTCCGCTTGGAGATCGACGCGGCGAACACGCATCTGCACGATGGCAACGGATGGAAGCAGACCTACTCCACGCTGGAGGATACGTCGCCGATCGAGGCGGATCGAAACGCACTCGTGCAGGCTTTCCAGGATGCGGTGCGAACCTCGTTCGGCTCGCCCGTGTCTTTCGAGAATGTGCCGTTCATCGCCGCGTGGCTGAAGATGGCGACCGGGCATGCGGACAGTTTGCCAACACACTATCCGCGCACTCGGCAATCAGATCAAACCGGGGCCGTGCCGCCGCATCCCGAAGGGCTGGCCTACGAGTGGTTCGTCGCCAACGATCGAACGGGGCGAGATGGCGGGCCGCAGGTGAGCCTTGCCGATCTCGGAAAAGATAACGGCTTGCCGATGCTCGATGCTCCGCGACGAGGGAATTGAAATGCCTACCACAGTCGTCAGTTTTCTTGGCACAGGACAGAAAATTACTCCCGACAACCCACGCTCGGCATACCGAACCACCAGATACAGGTTTCCTTCGCAAAACGGTGAAGAGTTTATTCATGAAACATCACTTTTCGGGACGGCGTTGATTCGTTTTCTGCGACAAAATGGTACCCAGATCGACCGCTGGATCGTGCTCGGGACATCGGCTTCGCTCTGGTCGGAACTCAATCAAGTCCTGCCCAACCCTGACGTAGTGTTGGATCAGCATTGTCAGATCGATGACCTCGTTTCGGCCAGACGTGTTGATGCAACCGCGCTTCAAACCTGGCAGAACACTCTGAACTCGCACAGCGTTGACCTAGAAATGCGGTTGTGTCTGACCGGTGAAGCGCTGGCCGCGAAATCCCAGCAGCAAATTGCTCAAGCGTTGTTCGAGAACATCCCACAAGGCAATGATGTCGTGTTCGACATCAGCCACGGGTTTCGCCATCAGCCGGTCATTGCTACTTTCATCATTTCGCTGATGCGCTGGACCCACCGCATCCAGCGCGTGCGGTTCTACTCCGGTGTTTTCGAGGCACGCCAAGGGGACGTGACCCCAGTTCTCGAATTACCGATCTGCCAGCAACTCGTCGAAGCTACTGAAGCCGCAGCCATCCTCGATGTCACGGGAAACTATGAACCTGTGGCAAGGTTTTTGGGTCAAAACGCGGAGTTGGCGTGGTTCCTGGAGAATACGAATCAACTCGGCAACGCACGGACACAAGCTCAGCAGCTCCGCCAGGTAACAACCAATCATGCCACTGGCATCGAGGCTCAACTCGCGACACTGTTTCATGATCGGCTAGAATGGTCCACACACAACAGATTCACTGAGCGAGTTCTACAATCAGCACAAACTGCCATCGAACATGGGGATTACTTCCGAGCAGTGATCCTGACCTACGAAGCCATCCTGATTCGCGCAGGCCACACTTTTTCCCCAACTGCAGACCCGCTGAACTACGAGACCCGAGAGCAAGCTGAGCAAGAATTGTTCCGCCATCTGACAGGTTCAGATCGTGATTTGCTTACTGACCTCCAGCACACACGCAACGCCTGCGCTCATGGGACCCGCTCAGATCGTGCGAGTGTGCAGCGCATCCTGAGGAATCCCCAAGAATTCAGAAATCTCGTTTGCCGCGCTTGTGATCTCTTTGATCGATTGCCACAACTTCTGGCATCGTGAGCCATCGCTTCTGGCATCGTGAGCCATCGCTTCCTTTCGGGACGATGGACTCTACTTTTGCTCGATTTCGGTCAGCCGCTGGCCAACGTCGACTCCCCCCGCTCAACGTCACCGAACGGACGTAACGCGCGCAAGGTCGCGACAGGTTCCTACCGCAGCCACGCGATGGACCGATCATCCCAACACCTTGGGCCACAGCGGGCGTTCCTGACTTCGCCGGGCGGAACGGCTATTGGCAAGAGCTGTGGCCGCGGTCAACGTCTGTGAACGAAAACTGCTGGCCACTCCACCACGGTCTCACTGGTTGGGGGTCACCTGAGTGACCGCGTTCTGCGTCTGTGAGCACAAACTGCTGGTACCAACGCCGGACGACGTGCGCTGCAGCCCTTTCCACCCGGATTGCGGTGGTGGCTGACACAGAGCATGACGACCAGCCATTCTGCGACGACCAGCCAGCCAACCGGTAGTTGCCCATGATCACGCAGTGGTGGAATCAGCTCAAGCCACCCCATGACGAGGAACCCCCGCAGCACTGATCGTGTCAGCGTTGGACGATCGCGCCCACCAACGCAGGGTTGGCGGGCCATCGAGTTTTTTCTGTCTGCTGACTTAGTCCCGGTTCATGAATATTGGCTGGGGAGACCTCGCCTTTACATGCATTGCCTTGAAGCGGTTGTGCTATCGTCTCGACGGATTCTTGAGGGGAGCAACCCCTGCAAAGCCCCGCGGTGAATTCCGCTTGGCGATACTGCGTCCGTTGATGATAATCGGAAAGTTGGATGCGCCGGAGACAAAACGTTGAGGTACGACGATGCCAAACGATGGCGGCTTGGAGGCGATTGCACACCACGCCCTTGGGCTGATCCCGCCGCAGAGTGTGGTGGGGCTAGGTACTGGGCGAGCAGCCACAGTTTTCATTCATGCCTTGGGGGAGCGAGTCCGCAACGGTTTCCCGGTACGGGCAATCCCCACCTCGCAAGCCTCGGCCGCACTGGCTACGCAACTGGGCATTCCGCTGACGCGCTTTGAGGATGTCGAGGATATTGACGTCTGCGTGGATGGTGCCGATGAAGTCGATCCCGCGGGAAACTTGATCAAAGGCTTTGGGGGAGCGTTATTACGGGAGAAAGTCGTTGCGGCATCGGCACGGCGGCTGGTGATTCTCGTGGGGCCGGAAAAACTCGTTCCGGTACTCGGCACACGGGGCCTTCTGCCCGTCGAGGTGGTGCCATTTGCTCTCACTCCCGTCGAGCGGCGTTTACGCGCTATGGGGTTGAATCCTCAACTGCGACGGCAGAATGGACAGACGTTCATAACTGACAACGGCCATCACATCCTCGATTGTCGCATCGGCCCTCTCGATGATCCGCGGCTGCTCGACGATGCTTTACATCGCATTCCCGGTGTCGTGGAAACCGGACTTTTCCTCGATTTTGCGCTGTGCATCTTGATACCCGAGGGCGACCGCGTCAGCACGCGAATAACCCGCCCCTCGGCGCGACCCGAATGACACTTCAGCCGACCATCGGGCAGCGATCATCGGGGTAGGCGAGTGGAATACTGCAAAAAGGGAGTTCAACCCCGGAACCATCGTGGCCTCGACGTTACTCCGTTATCTCAAAACTCCTTTTGCTCGTCAAATATTGTCGTTCTTCTCCAATCCTGGCCTCGACGTTACTCCGTTATCTCAAAACTGTCGAGGAATTTTGTCCCTTCACGAGTGATGAAGTCGTTCGAGCCGCCGACGACGATGATGTAGACGCGGGTTTTGTGGATGATGACCCGGGTTTTTACCTTCGTGCCGTCTTTATCGGTGACAAATTCCCGGCCGGGCAGTTTCTCCTTACCGAACTCGATGTCCTTGGAGCTTTCCACTTTCCCGCCGCCTTGCGAGACAGATCCCTTCTCGGCACCGTCCAGGATTGTCTTGGAAGGTACCTCCTTCGCCGCTTCGGGTAAATCCATGTACATGGCGATATACGTCTGGCCGTTCTTCTCCACGACGGCAAAGTGCATGTCGATATTGCCACCGGCCTTTTTGGTGTCGGTGACCACTTTCTCACCGGCGGGAAATTGGATGGCGAACTTCCCCGCTTTCGATTGGTACTTGTCTTTATCCGCGGCAAAACTTGTCAAAAGCCAACTGCCCAGCAGCAGAGCGGAGAGGGAGAAAATCTGGCGCATCGTGATCTTTCTCAGGTAAGAAGGAGGCGGCAGGGGTCGGTTGCGTGTCAAGGGGTTTTGCGGAGGAGAGTGACAGTTTCCGTGGCGGTCAGCTTGTCCATTTTGCCATTGCGGGTGAGCGTCACGGATTTCACCCACCCTGTTTTGCAATCGATTTCGTACTCGATGATGTCCTGAATCTGAAAATCAGGAAGTTCGCCGGGGGCAGGTTTGCCTGTTTTCTTGGCTTCCTCGGCGAGCCACTGCTGCAGGATACGGGGCGATTCTTTCGGATGCAGCGATTGTTTGAAGATGATGGTCGCCATGTCGCTGTCTTTGTCCAGGGCTTTGAGTTGATATTCTCCGAGAGCTGGGAAGGGGGTTGGGCCTCCAAAGATGTTTGGAATCGTCGTTTCGTAAGTCAACGTTTGCCCCATTTCATAACTGGTTCCCAGGGGGAAGACCAATAAAGCCGGGTATTGCAGGAAGGCCGTTTCGAGAGATTCTTGGGTCGCTAGGAGCTTGTCGGTTTCTTTTCGGACTGTGTCGAGGGTGGATTTGGCCGTGCCGCTTTTGGCCATCTGTGTGAGAATCGCCTCCTGGACTTTATGGCCCGTTCCCCGGAGTTCTTTCCAGTTGCGCAAGCCGATCAACACACCTTCGGTGTCCAGTTGTACGTCAATATCGAGGGCCTTGAACATCATATGGAGGGTCCGCAGGACAGGGTCATCGTCGTGTTTGGGGTCCTCGAAGGTCGTGCTGCCCTGCCGCCAGCGGAGAACAATACCATCGTCATCCATTTCAATGACTTCGACTTCGACAGGAGTTGTGGTTTGCACTTTGCGCAAGACTTTGCCATCGAACTCGCGCTGTTGTGTTTTGGTCATTTGATAGCGAACCGCATCCCCCATTCTCCACACGGGGCGGATTTCGACAGTGGGGCGCTCTGCCGAAGCGGCGACAACGACACTCAGCAGAGTCAGCGTGGCCAAGGTCCAGCGAACAAGCATTGTGCGCAATCCCGGTTCAGAAGAATTCACTCGCTGACCCCATCAAAGAGGGGGCGAATGACGGAGCCGCGGTTGAGTTGCACCGGTCGGCCGAGCCGATCGTGAACGTCCGCGTGCGGGTCGATTCCCAAAACGGTGTAAATGGTCGCTCCCAAATCGTCGGGTGAGTAGGGCGTGGTTGCGGGGTAGGCCGCGTGGGCATCGCTTCTGCCAATGACTTGCCCACCACGGACACCCGCACCGGCAAACAGTCCGCAGAAGCAAGGGGCCCAGTGCTCCCGGCCTGCGTCTTTGTTGATCTTCGGTTCTCGGCCAAATTCGCCCAACATCACAACCAAGGTGGTTTCGAGCAAGCCGCGATCGTGCAGATCATCCAGCAACGCCGCGACCGCCCGATCCAAAGGCGGCAAAAGATCGTTTTTCATCCGCGTAAAGAGCTGGGCGTGATTGTCCCAATTTTGCACTTGGCCCATGTTGGCCTGAACCACCGGAACACCGGCTTCAATCAGACGGCGGGCCAGCAAACAGGATTGCCCGAACGGGTGCCGCCCGTAGCGGTCACGGGTTTTTGCGGGTTCTTGATCCATCGCAAAGGCTTTCGCGACTTTGCCTGAGGTCAGAACCGCCACAGCCTGGCGTTGCTGATCAGTCAGTTTCTTCGTTTCGGCGGCTTCTGCCAGCCATTTTTGTTGCGAGTTGATGGCATCCAAGAGGTGAACCCGGTCGGTCAGCTGGTCCACGGCCAATCCGGCTGCCAGTTGCATATTCGCGACGTGGAAGTCGCGGTGGTTGGGGTTTTGGGTAATCTGCAGCACATCATGCTTCGGCCCCAAAAAACCACCATGTTGCCCGGGCCACAAGAGCGGGCCTTCCATGAGATAGGTGGGCAAATTCACCCCACAAGGCGTGCCGGGTGGCGGTGAGCGGAAGTAAGACAAGCCGCCCGCATAGTTCGGAAAATCATCCCGGGAAGCGATTTTGTCGAAGAACGCCCCCGGTTGCATGTGACCGGTGAGAACATGGTGCGTGGCGACCAGGTGGTTGTTCTCCCGGTGAGACAGAGAACGGACCACGGTATACAGGTGTGATCGTTGCGCCAATTGGGGCAGATGTTCACAGGCCAATAACCCTGCGGTTCTGGTGGCAATCGCGCGGAACTCACCCCGAATTTCCGCCGGAGCGTCGGGTTTGGGGTCGAACATCTCCAGGTGACTGGCCGCTCCCGTGAGGAAAATGAGGACCACCGAGTGCGGGGACCGGCGTTTCTCCCGCGTCGCAGAGGGCTGAGCGAACGCCAGCGACGAAACGCTCGCTCCCAGCAACCCGGAGTAACCGACTTGCAAGAGTTCGCGGCGATGGAGCATCAGTGGCATAAAGCACTCGATTCTCGGAGGAAGCGGGGAGGAAATTCTCAGGTGTTGGGATGCAAGCTCGCTGTTGGAAAATCATCCCGTTGCGTGGAGGTAGGATAGATTTATTAGAGCAGTTCGCCGCCGGCGAGCAAGAGCAAAGCTTGCAGGAGACTTTTTCTTATTTCCATTCTTGACCAACCAACCCTCACATAACGGCCACACTCAGCCGCCCCGCAGCGACTCGAAGAGCTTACTGAGAAGCCAAACTGAGCTACTAACAACCCCTCAGATTGCGGTGTCGACTGCAGCGCCTGGTTCGGCGCTACGCCCCGCCACGTCGGTAACGCTCGATGTACTCTCGGCCGACATCGAGCATCGGGGTTTTCTCCGACGCTGCGTACCAGATTTCGTTCTCGAGCCAGAACCGGCACATGAACGCCTCGAATGACTCCGCGTTGTACACGATCTCGGACGGATCCAGCGGCTCATCCTGCCACTGCTCCGTCTCGGATGGATCCAGAGGCTCATCCTGCCACTGCTCCGTCTCGCTGCCATAAAAGTCTCGCGACGAGACAACAGCGTGGTCCGACCCGTCCGGGGTCAGGTACAAGTACCAGAATCTGCACCCTTGGGAGTCGGCCAAAAACCGCACCAGCCAACCGCCGCCAATCGGTGAACGAACCAGCTCGTCACAGAGGTTGAGATAGCAATCGGTATTCGATCGCACCCGTTGGTGCAGTTCGGGCGACCCCATGAACCTTGTGAACGACTCCGGCAAGCGAATACCAAGCCGATTGGCAGCGTCCCGCAACTTGGGCAAAGCGAAGGCGATCTCCGCGGCCCTTTCCTCGCCGATGTTGTGGTCGAAGGCCGGCCGTTGAGCCAGCCAAGCGAAGTCACCCCGCATCTCGAAGGGCAGCGGCGGCAGTCGGTCGAACTCGTACTGGCCGTAGGTGCCGACATCGGGTCGCACGTCGCTCAGCCCAGCATTCTCCAAGCTTGTGCCCCACCAGTAGCACGGGAACGGCGATTCGGATGGCAACACTCCGTGTCCTCCCCTGCCAAACGGCCAAGCTCAGCCGCCCCGAGACAACTCGAACAACCCGACGGGACGTCATCGTGAGCTATTGCGAACCCCTCAGATTGCGGTGTCGACTGCAGCGCCTGGTTCGGCACAGCACGCTACCCAACTCGACCCGCACCCCATCACCTTACTATCTCCAGCGATTCATTGCAAGTAAAGATCAAACAACCTCACGATCTTTCCCACCAGCGATACCACTCACATCCTCAAGGGACACTGCAACTCGTCGCGGCGTACATATCGCCAATCACTGCGGCGACCGCAGGACACAACTGAGCCGCGGCGATGCCAGAAACCGACCACCCCAGCGACTCGACGCCAACCACCTAGGAGGACATCGCCGAACTTGTCGTCCTGTTGTTCTGGGTTCGGCTCGCAAGTTGTAACTGTCTGTTGAAAACAGCATGGACGGCTTACTGGGATTGGCCGTGAGCAAGTGGGTGTGATGCTGGAAAAATCACTTGACAAACAACGGACTCGTGGTATGCCCACCGCCTTGGTGTGCGGATCGCACACAGAGCGTCGAACGCCCGATCGCGTTGAACGCCCGATCGCGTCAAACGCCCGATCGCGTCGAACGCCTCATCGGGGGAGGGTGCCCCATGGCGGAGACCCGGGGAGTCCAATTCCAGACACAAGCCGCCGTTCGTGCCCGAACGCCGCGGTGGTGGTTGATGTTTCTTCCCCTTGTCGGTGTGACGGTTTGGGGCGGTTGGACAGCCTACGCCCGCCAACCGGGGGCTAAACCGGCCGCACCGTCGCCCATTCAGCAACTGTTGCCTCAGGGTGACGGCACCCGCGATCTCAACAATCCCAACTGGTCGACCGATCCAGCTGATCCATTTCCCATGCCGCCCGAGTGGGCGAATGTGGAGTTAATGAAGCAAACGGCCGCCGAAGCGTATGCTAAGTCGGCCGGATGTTTGGTCTGTCATAAGGGAGTTGCTGATCCGCATGGCAAAGAGACCGTCCGCATTGGCTGTACGGATTGTCATGGTGGTGATGCCACCGCCGTGGACAAAAAGAAAGCCCACGTTCACCCGCGGCATCCGCAATTTTGGCGCAGTACGGCCAATCCTGTCCGTTCGTACACACTCTTGAATAATGAATCGCCGGAGTTCATCCGCTTTGTCAATCCGGGCGACTTCCGCATCGCGCACATCAGTTGCGGCACCAGTGGTTGTCATCCCAAAGAAGTGCAAGTGAACCGCAAACAAATCATGGCCACAGGGTGCATGTTGTGGGGCGCTGCGGCGTACAACAACGGCACACTGCCCGTCAAACAGGCCGTGGTGGGTGAGGCTTACGGTATGAATGGCGGGTCCTTACGGCTAAAAACCTATCCACCCCCCAGTGACGAGGAGAAAAAACGCGGCGTCATTGCTCAACTCGATCCGCTTCCCCGCTATGAGATGTTCCAGCCCGCCAATATCTATCGTTTCTTTGAGCCAGGCGGGCGCTTCTTCCCCGAAATCGGTATTCCGGAGCGTCTGGAAGAACCCGGGCGGCCGCGGACCCGGCTAAGCACCCGCGGACTGGGTACGATGAACCGGACCGACCCAGTTTTGGTCAGCGCCAACAAAACCCGCCTGTTCGACCCCACCCTCAACTTCCTGGGCACCAATGACCAACCTGGCGACTACCGCTCCAGTGGCTGTACAGCGTGCCACGTCATTTATGCGAACGACCGTTCCCCGGTCCACTCCGGTCCCTACGCCAAGTACGGCAACCGCGGCTACAGCTTCAACCCCGACCCCACGATTCCGAAAAATGAGAGCGGCCATCCAATTGAACATAAGTTCACAAACTCGATTCCGACAAGTCAGTGTATGGTTTGCCACGTTCACCCCGGTACCACGGTGATGAACAGCTACATCGGCTATATGTGGTACGATGAAGAAAGTGATGCGGCATTCATCTATCCTGCGAAGCAGAAAAACCCTACGGATGAGGAACTGATCCGCTCGATGCTTCGCAACCCCAACGAATCCGCGGCGCGCAATCATCTTTCCGATCCGGAGTTTTTAGCCGAACTCAGCCAACTCAACCCTCACTTAACAAAAGTTCACTTTGGTGATTTCCATGGTCATGGTTGGGCATATCGAGCCGTGTTCAAAAAAGACCGCACCGGGCAATGGATCGACCACAAAGGTCAGCCGGTCGGTCCGCCGGATGCGCGCAAGATGGCCGCGGCGGTTGAATGGCCCCTGAAAGCGAAAAAGTTCCACCAAGACTTGAAGTTCCCGGATCCCATCCACGGGCCGAAGCAAGCCCGCGACGCGGAAACCCGGCTTGATGAACAATGCCGCAATGGTCTGCCGGTCCATCTGTTGGACATCCATATGGAGAAGGGCATGCATTGCGTCGATTGTCACTTCTCCCAAGATGGTCACGGCAACAATCGGTTACATATGGAGGTTCGGGCGGCTATTGAGATTCAATGTGTCGATTGTCATGGTACCGTCTCTTCGTACACAACGCTCCGTACCAGTGGTCCGGCCAGTTACACCTCGTCGCCAGATGGGCGAGGACGGAATCTGTTGGCATTGAGAACACCCTTCGGTACGCCCCGTTTTGAAGTCCGCGACGGCCCCAACGGTACGAAACGCTTCTTCCAGAACTCGGCGGTCGAAAAGGGGCTGCAATGGGAAATCGTTCAGGTGAAGGATACGATCGACCCGCAGCATCCCCGCTACAACGAGAAATCAGCCCTCGCTAAGACGGTCCGCTTCGAGCCGGGAAGTGAGAAGATGGTTTGGGGCGACCTCCCCGCCGACGGCCGTTGTGCCCACGACAACGATAACATGACCTGCATGACCTGCCACTCAGCGTGGAACCCCAGTTGTTTTGGTTGTCACCTCCCCCAGCGGGCTAATCTCAAAACAGCCATGTTGCATGGCGATGGTGATATTCAACGGAATTACACGGCCTATAATTTTCAAACGCTGCGCGATTGTACATATATGTTGGCGCGCGATGGCGACGCGACGGGGAATAAGATCAACCCCTCGCGGTCCAGCTGTGCCATTCACGTCACGAGCTACAACGGCAACCGGGAAGCGATCTACACCCAACAACCGACGATCTCAGGGGGCGGATTCAGCGGCATTGCCTTCAGCACGAATGTTCCCCACACCGTACGTGGCCGCGGTGCCCGAGAAACCAAATCATGTACCGATTGCCACGTCTCGAAAGACAATGACAACAACGCGATTTTGGCCCAATTGCTCATGCACGGTACCGGCATGATGAACTTTATGGGCAAATATGCGTGGGTAGCCGCAGGTGAGGAGGGATTATTCGGTGTGGTTGTTACAGAATCGACCGAACCACAGGCGGTTTTTGGGAGCGATTTGCATTACTACGCCTACCCCGATCATTACAAAAAACATGCTGCAGCAGGCGGTCTTTTGAAACAAGCGTATGAACACCCCGGACGTGACATCGCCACCGGTGTATCCCGGCCTCTGAAGAAATCCGAAGTGCTCATGGTGCAGAACCGCAGCGAATACCTCTTCGCGGCGTGTGGCGAAGGTGGAGTGCGCGTGTTCGATATCGCCTTCATTGACGATAAAGCCTTTGCCGAGCGGATCATCACCGCTCCGGTTTCTCCCGTCGGGCAGAAATTCTATGTCGATACCAAATACGCCCAATGGGTTGCGCTACCGACCACGGTTACACTGGACCCCAATCGCAAAGTCTTGCCTTCCAACAAAGAACAGCCCATTCACCCAATGTACAAATACGCCTTCATTGCAGATAAGTATGAAGGCATGATTGTGGTCGATATTATGACCACTCTGGACGGCAACCCCGTCAATAACTTTCTCAAAAAAGAGGTGTGTTTCAATCCTGATGGGATACTCTATGGTGCTCGCCACATCCAAATTATTGGTCACTATGCCTATGTCAGTTGTGATATCGGCTTGGTGATCATCAATATTGATGACCCAAAAGACCCGAAAATTGAATCCATTCTGGATGATAAGTCCATCAAACGGCCGCGCATGGTAGCCGCCCAATTCCGCTATGCGTACGTTTGTGATGAAGAGGGCGTGAAGGTTCTCGACATCACCGACTTGGCCAAGCCCATACCTCGGGCGGTTCTACGCATGGCGGAGGCGAATAGTATATACCTGGCGCGCACGCATGCGTTCATCGCGGCGGGTTCCCGGGGGTTGGTTATTCTCGACATCACCAAAGCCGATGAGCCGCGGGTCGATCAAATTTTCGATGCCAAAGGGCACATCAACGACGCCCGTTCCGTTCAGCTGGCGATAACTTATAACAGTCTGTTTGCCTATATCGCGGATGGGAAAAACGGCCTGCGCGTGGTGCAGTTGTTTTCTCCGCAAACGCCCGGGTATGAAGGTTTTTCCGTTCGACCGACACCGCGCTTGGTGGCCACCTACCGCTTGCCCCATGGGGGGAAGATCATCAACGTGGCTCGTGCCCTCGACCGCGATCGCGCGGTGGATGAAAACGGCCACCAAATCGGTGTATTTGGTCGGGTGGGTGCCCGACCCCTCAATGAAGCAGAACAGCGGAAAATGTATCTGCGGAACGGTAAACTGTGGGTGGTGAGTGATAATCCCAAGGATACGGCTTTGTATGAGGAGCGTCGCCGCCAGAAGCGGCGGCGGCGACGGTTGTTGGCGGGCTGAACAGACGACCTCATTTTCGCCAGCGCGACGCGGTCAGGTCTACCACCTGCCGCGTCGGTTGTGGTTGTGGGGCTGAAATTTTATCGTGAGGCCAAGGGGGGGATTTCTTGGAATGCCTTCCGGAACGGCTCGAAGCGGAAGGCATTGAAAATCTGCATGCGGGTGCCAAGACGGGCATCGACGGGTTGCAGACTTTCCGGCGTCGTCATCGAACCGGGAACTTCATAGTCGAACTTTGAATCTGGTCGCAGCCGCGTGACGACGATGTTCTGGAGTTTGCTACGAATCGCCGTCACACTGGGGGGAGGAATGAGTTGGCCTTGCGCATCTTGGCGGGGTGGAGTCTGATCGAAGACGAGGGTTTCGAAAGACCAGGTGTACAGTTGAGCGATTTCTGGGTCGGCGAGGGGTTGTTGGGTGGCGTCAATCACTTTGGCCAGAAGCTTTTTCGTTTCATCGGGTGTGTAGCGTACACTCGCCAGTTGCGTAATCGTTTCATTGCACCACTTCCGGAGGTTCTCGGCGGCGGCCATGATTTTGGCGGGGTCGCCAAGTGATTTGGTGGCGAAAGCCTCGAGCATCTGCCGTTCGGCTGCGGACAGTTGCTGGGGGGCATTTTTCAAGGCATCCGGCGCACCCTTCATTTGCGCGGCGTGTTCGACGACCATCTTGGCGAGGGCAAAGGCTGCGGGGCGGAACAGCGGTCGTCCCGGCTTCCCGACATACCCCCGCATTTGGCGATCGCTGGGGTATTTCAAGTCGTGGTGGCACGACGCACAATCGAAGGCGGCGAAATCCAGCCCTTCGTCGTGGCCTTTTTCGGCCAGTTGATAGGCCAGGTTCACCGCTTCCCGCAAGGTGGCCAGGGTTGCTTCCGCGAATCGCCGCGCCCCATGCGATTCCTCGGCGCGGATGTGGAAGATGGCTTCCGCTTTCTTGGGGTCTTTTTTCAACAACTTTTGGAAGTACGGTAACTCGGCTGGCAGCCCCCAGTGGCGGGGTTGCTCGCGCGTGAAAGCGACCAGATCGAAGGGAGGCAAGGGGGGATGGCCTGCGGCATACCATTCGTGCGTGACAAAGCGACCTTCTTTGAGATTCCCAATATGACACGAGGCACACTGGGCCACGGCTGTGCTGTGGTCGCGAAGATTCACTAAACCCCACGCGGATTTGATCTTCGGATCGGCCTCGCGCCAATCGACCATGCGAATGGCTCCCTCGGGGGCGTTGTCGGGGTCGATCCGGGAGTCGCGGTGTCGTGTTTTGTACAGTGAGCCATGGCCGTGGCACATTTCGCAGCCGACACCATCGCTGGTGATGAAGGATTTCACCGTCCATTGGTCGGGGGGAACTTGAGGGATGGGTCGCAGAACACTGGCGTGGCACGCCAAACAACCCACATCGGTGGCGACCGTGTAGTTCTCTCCTTTGTAGCGGCGGAGATTGTCTTCCATGCGCTGGGCAGTTTTGTTGGGAACCTCGTTTTTGGCCGGATTGGCGGTGCGCTGGGTCAGCAGGTTCTTGTAGGCGGTCGAATGGAGATCATGAACGGCCCAAACTTTGTTTTCCCACAGCCGGATGAACTCGTAGCCGAGCGTTTCCTTGTAGAGATCGACCTTATTCGGTTCGGCTTCGCTATGACACACTTTGCACTCGGCCGCGCCGATCAGTTGCAGACTTTTCACCTCCTCCGCGGTGGGTAGGGGGTAGGCTTTCTCCTTCGATGCTTGGGCTGCGGCACACACATGGGGTCGGTAGGATTCCGACCACAGAGCCAACACGCTGGCTCCGAAGATGATCACCAGAAGGGTGAATCGGCGCAGAGATCGAATGGATTGGCTGGTCATTTCTTTCCCCCTTCCGGCGTGGCGGAGGGCGCGGACATGTTCCGCAGAAGAATGAAGTTCTCGCGAAGAGTGTTCAGTTTTTGGACGGTGAAATCCGCGGGGCTATTCCATTGCCCGCTCGTCAGAGCGGGGAATCGCAGTTGTTCGCGGAGAGAATCCAAAGGTTTCTGCCACGATGGCATTCTCCCTCCGCGGGCATGATACATCGCAGCGCAGCCCAGATAGTTGGCGGTCAGGGCGTCCCAATCGTGATCGGCCAGGAGGGTTTCACCTCCCGCGCTGCGCGTCAGAGCGTTATTGGCCAGGGCATGGAGCAATTGCTCGGTGGTTCCCGAGGGCACCGGTTGCCGTTTGCCGTCTTCAGCGGTTTGAAGCTCTGCCAGCCATGCATCCAATTCCCCTAGAGCTTTCGTGGCTTGCTGTCGCACTGTGGCCGGCGAAGGGGGGCGTGGACCGTCCATCAATTTCCGTAATCTCTGAACTTCCGTCAAAGTCGGTGGAGTGAGACCGGGGTACGCCGTGCTGCAATACTGTGCGGCGATTGCCACCCCAGTATTCGCCAACACTTCCCAACCAGCAACTCCCAACGGCCGGGGCATAGCCGAGACGCTGTTGCGAACCGCCCCTTCGCCCACCCGCTGATGGCAGGCATAACAACTATATCCGGCAAACTCGGGCCATGCTGACTCCGGCGTGTGGGCCAATGCCCGCTCGGCACGTGCACGCAGCAGATCGGTGGCGGCACGCAGGGCGGCCGCTTGACCCACAATCCACAAGCGAATCTCGAAATCCGGCTGTGGCGTTTTCTCGGTCCAATGGTGGCGATAGTCGGGATGATAGTGAAGCCGGGCTGCTTCAAAAGTGATCCGCGGATGCCCCGCCGCGTAGAGGTCGTGGTTGACATCCCGGCTGGAGTCACCCATGTGGCAGCTTGCACAATTCAGCGTCCGAGCGACCAGGTTCTTAGTGGGAATGAAGCCGTACTTCAGCCACTTATCGCGCGAGGATAGCGTCTGCCATTCTGGCAGATAGTGTACGCTGAGCCATTTTTCCGCCGGACCATGACAGGCACTACAACCGACTCCTTCGGCCAGAATGGCTGCGCGCACGTCGGGTTCTTCATGGGTCAGCACCGCATGGCATTTGAGACACCGTTCCGCCCGGTGGGCTTCGCCCAGGTTCAGCTTTTTTGCCATTTCCACGGAAACGGGGTTGAAAAGCACCTGGTACGCTCGGCTGTGGGGGTCGCTTGGCCCCGAGGGGAAGACCTCGGCTGCCCACGACGAATGTTCACTACCGACCTTGCCCACCTGGCCGCCGCCATGACATGATGCGGCTGCACAGGATGTGGACGGACGCGGCGCGAAAGGACTCTCCCCCAAGCCGTAGAGAACAGGAGACGAAGATGGAACACTCTGAGTCAAGCGAGGGGATGATCCATCCCCCGGTTGTGAACGGGCCGGGTTGAATACCCCCGCGACGGTGCAACTACCCACAATAACCGCTACGAGCAGAAGAGTGCGCACGGTGCCATCTCGCGGTGTTGGGGAAAACACATCCCTGCGGGAATCGACCCTCACTTGCTTTTTCGTATCGCCTCCAGGGCCTTTTCCACTTCATTCCAATCGTTGTTCCGGAACGCAGCAAGTGCCGATTGGTAGGTTTTCAACAGTTGCTCAGAATAATCGCCTTCTGCGCGGTCGAAGGCCGCTAACCCATAATACAGTTGCTGGGCGCTATCCCAGTCTGGCAGAAGTTTCCCGCCTGAAGCCAGGTATGGTTGCACTGTGCGCTGCACATCGGTGTCAGGGGTTGCAACCAGCGCGATCCGTCGGTTGCGTAATAATTGCGCCGCCTGTATCGCCATGGGGTGAACCACACTGGCACGCGGTCGGGGGGCGGTTTCCATGATTTGAGCAACCGCGGCTAACGGGGACTCCCCTGGCTGCGGCAGGGCCAAGCCCGGAGCCGTGCCAACGGGCCAGAGAAGCTGCCAGCGGGGTGCTCCCAATCGGCGGCCCGCGAGGTACTGCTCCGATTTCCGCCAATCGGAAGAGCGTTCGGTACGATCCGAAATATGCAGATGGTGATGACACGACGCGCAGTCGAATTCGGCAAACTCCGGCCATGGGGTTTGTGGGTCGTCCGCGGAACGTTGCGCACGATCGGCCAACAACCGGCAAGCGGCTTCGGCATGAGCATAACGGCCCACATACCACACTTTGGCCGGATTCAGTATTCGGGGGGCATTGGTGGGGCGATCCTTCTCGTGCCAATGCCGCGGTAAGCGGCGCAGATACTCCGCAAAGTCGAAATTCAAGCGCGGATGCCCGGCAGCAATCATATCGTGGTTCATGTCGCGCACCGGCAGCCCCCGGTCCGCTTCCGCGGGGGCACCGACATGACAACCCAAGCATGTCATGGCCCTTTCGCCAAGATCGAAAAGGGGTGTCATACCGGTTTGGGCATAAACTTGTGACCGATCGCCGTTCCAAGTGGTATGGCTGTTGATCCAACCACTCGCATTGCCGTGACAGGCTTCACAACCGACCCCCTCTCGTCGGAATAGGTCGGCCTGGGCATCGCGAAGGAACTCGGGCCGTGCCAGAGTCGGGTTCGTGTGGCAGGCTAAACAGCGCACTTCCTCCGTCGCTTTTTTCCCGGGTGCGTAGCGTTCCATAATCTGCTGAGCCGTGACACGAACCGGCCGCAGGGGCTGATCGGTCAGAAGGCTGTAGGCGGTACTGTGAGGGTCGGCTGCGGCCCAGCAACTGCCCGAGCTTTGCCACGTGTGCTCGTCGAATTGGCGGGCCAACGTTCGCTCGGCTGGCCCACCATGGCAGGCTGCGCCCAGGCACCCGGCCATCCCCACTGGCTGATGGGGCATAGGCCCTACCGGCGCATCTCGGAGTGACTTTGCTGCTGGCAAGACCACAGTGACCGGTTGTGATTTTCCATAAAGAGAGAGGAACAAACCGGTTGCGAAGAAGCCCATCAAGGCCAACAGGATGATCTTGCCGATTGGGTTCATAAAGCGAACATGCTGGACCCCAGCGGCCACGGTGGAAAGCGCCAGGTTCTCTTCCCGACAAGCCGTTCTTTGCTGGAGTATGGAAAATCGTACCTTATGTTCGAGCTTTTTGTCAGTGAATGCAAGCGTTTCTAGGCCGTGAGGATGATTTTTGCGATGATTTCACCGATGGCACCGTCAACGTTCCAGCCAAGTTGAAGTTCTTCAACTTGTGAGGATGATTTTTGCGATGATTTCACCGATGGTACCGACAACCTGATGGACGACTCTATGGGTCTGACTGAGATCATCCATCATTTTTGGCGCGAAATTCCCGCACTGGAGCGGGGCTGATTGATTGACCAGTTCGTAATAGTGAGTTACTATCCCGCACAAGACTTCTTCATCCACTTTCTTTTCCCGGCGGAGTGGCCTGTGCTTTGGGGCAAGACGAAATCGGTGCGCGACCGTGTACTGGCCATCGTCTTCTCGACTGTGGGCATCACTTTCGGGGTGATCCTCGTGGCCGCGGCAGGGGCGGCGGCGGGCTTGTGGGAGTGGCCACCCCAGCCCAGCAGTGGCTTCGGTGTCGCCTGTGGCGTTCTGGGGGGGGCAATCGTCGTTTTTGAGATGCTCATCTTGCCGCGTAAGTGGTTGCGTAGCAGGCGGTTAGGTAGCACGCGGGTTTGGATGCGCTGGCATGTGTGGATGGGATTGCTCGCTTTGCCGGTGATCTTGTTGCATGCCGGATTCGGTTGGGGCGGCCCTTTGCCAGCCACGGTGATGATGCTCTTTCTGTTGGTCACCGCCAGCGGGATTTGGGGCCTCATTATGCAACAATGGCTTCCGGAGAAAATCCTGCACGACATACCGGGCGAATCGATCGCTTCCCAAATCAGCCGTTTGGGTCAATACCATGCGGAAGAGGCCGGACGGTTGATTGCCACATTGGTGACAGTGCCACCAGAAGCCGAAACTTCTGAACCGGTTGTGGTCGGGCCGCTGGCGGCCGAACTGGTGGCTTTTCGCGATCGGGAATTGGTTCCCTACCTGGAGTCTGGAATCTCGTCGCGGTCGTTGCTGGCAATCCCTTCCGACGCCCAACAACGGTTTGGCCGACTGCGCGAAGCCGTGCCACCGGCGGCTCGTCCAGTCCTCGACCGGTTGCAAGAATTAGCGGAATTGCGCCGCCGGTGGGATGAGCAAGAACGGTTGCATTTCTGGTTACATAATTGGTTATTGCTGCATCTGCCACTGTCGGTCACGATGACCGGCTTGATGCTGCTGCACGCCTACCGGGCGTTGAAGTTCTGGTAACCTTTATTTTGCGCGGAAGTTGTGACGGATTCGGAAGTTGTGACGGATTATACTTGCGTGGGGAAATTGTACTTGCGTGGGGAATGGGTATGCCCCGGTCACCAAGTCGAGACTTATCGGATCGCTATACGGGACGACGCGGCTACTTCCGCAACCCAGATCGCCTGCGCCGCGGAAAATACACCCTCGCTGTCATGGCCTTGGTTGCCGCGGGCGCCTGGGCCGCCGTGGATGTCACACGGTCGAGCCAAGCCGCTTACGCTCACACGCACGGCCCCCTGACCAATCCCCACGCGGCCTTCGACGACAATTGTGCGGCCTGTCATACCAGTTTTTCCTGGAAAGATGCCTGGAGCGGCAACATTCTCAATGTCCGCGATCGCTGGCACGATTTTACTTGCAGCAAATGCCACGCAGGGGCGGACCATCCGCCATTCGGACATCACGATTCCGCGACCGATGCGGCTCAGGCCATCCACAACCGCTGCTCGAACTGCCATCACGACCATCGTGGGCGGCTGCACTCGTTGGTCCGCTTACCCGATGCCGATTGTACCCGCTGTCATAAGGATTTGGCCCGATGGTTCGATCCGGCGAAATCGCGGGCGCAGCCGCCATATGAGAATTCCGTGACCCACTTTGTCAACGATCATCCCGAATTCCGGTCCCTGAACATTGCGACGAAACCCCGAACCCTCACCTTCAGCCACGCGGTTCACATGAATCCCGGGCAAACCTACACTCCAAACGGCAAAGAAGCCATGACCCTCGCCCGGCTCCAGCAGTGGAACGGTCCTGAAATCGCCGCACGCTACCGCAAGCCTGGCCAAAGCGATACCGATCTGGTGCAACTGGATTGTGCTTCGTGTCACCAATTGGATTCAGGCATTGGCACCAAGGAATTTGAGAAAGCCAAAACGACCCTCGAGTCCATGGGGGCACCAACCCGTTCGCTACTGCCTGCGCGGGCGGCTGGAGCCTACTTTTTGCCCATCAATTATGACCTTCACTGCCGAGCCTGCCACCCCACCACTGCGATGGAAGGTCAGGTCACAAGCGGCGACCAGAAGTTCATCGTGCCACGCTTCGATGTACCGCACCGGGTCCAACCCGGGCAACTGCGCTCCCTTCTCAAGGCGGGCTATGTGAAAGAGCTGATTGAAGGTGGCCATCCGGCGTTGAAAGAACCTCTGGAACCCGGCGGCCGGCTGGACTCAGCGCGCCCCCCTTCCTCAGCCGCGTCACTGGAGGCTCTGGCCAACGAACTGGCGCAACGAGCGGAAGGGCTGCTCCTGCGTGGTGCAAACGGTTGCACAAAGTGCCACAAAACCATCGGCGACCCTAGCCACCCGTCAGAATACCGGATTGTTCCGGTGCCGGATCGCACGGTCTGGTTGGTTCATGCCAAGTTCAATCACGCAGCGCATCGGGGGGCAAGCTGTGCTGCGTGTCATCCGGGCACCCAAGGGCGGGAAATCACGCCGATGGAAGCCAATCAGCCCGAGCCAGTGGCCATATTGGGGATCGACTCGTGCCGCAGTTGCCATTCCCCCGCCCAAACACGTGTGCAACTGCCGGATGGGTCCACCATTCCGGGCGGTGGGGTCCGGCACAATTGCACCGATTGCCACAACTACCACCACGGCGATTTTCCCCTACAAGGTCGCGGTTCGCCCCTGCGATTCCCGAAAAATCCGCGGGACATCGCCGATTGGCTCCGCGGTATGTAACGCCCGCCAACATCCTTGGCCCCCGGAAGCGTTCCCCCCGAAGGCGTTGGGGGTCAAGGGCGAACGGAAAGAAAACGGCTATGATTGTCCAACGTTTGCGTGAAATTCAGAATCGTTACGGCTTTCTCCCTGATGCCGAGCTGAAAAAGCTGGCCGATGAAAGCGGCGTGCCCCTCCATCGCATTGAGGAAGTCAGCAGTTATTTCCCCGCCTTCATTCTCGAACGCACCAACCCCGCGAAGATCGTTCTGCGGGTGTGTCGGGATGCGACCTGCCACTTGCGCGGCGCGGCTCAATTGTTGGACAACCGCCACGGCCTTCCAGTTGTCGCGCAACAACTGACTCAACAGACGGGGCAGACAATCTGTGTCGAGGGGGTATCGTGCTTGGGCCGCTGTGATCGTGCCCCCGCGGTGTGGGTGGAAAAGCGACCGATGCCGCCCGGGGAACACGCATGGGTTTATTGCCAGCGCGATCAGCCGTTCTTGGAAGGAGTTTTGCGCCGATTAGCCGCGGATGAAGACCCCCCCGCACCGGATACCGATGCGGGCTACCTCCCCCACACTAATCTCAACCGCGGTTACAGCCAGCCGGTGGTCGGTCCGGGAGATGAACCGGTCTTAGAAGCCGCCGGCTGGTCCCTGGACATTTACGGTCGCCAGAAGTGGCCCCGCGATTATCGCGCTGTGCGTCGCTTCACGGACTATTTGAAGAACCTCGGCCGACCCCTGCTGCCGCCGCCACGCGAACTGACCGGCCAGGAATTAGAAAACTACATCCAGAAGTGGCATCCCATGCTCGTCGAGTTGAAAAAAGCGAACCTGTTAGGCATGGGAGGGGCCGGGGCCTTGGCCTATCAGAAATGGTTGGATGTTTGGCGGGCCAGCTCGGGCGATACCGACGCACGCCTGGAAGTCAGCGAAAAATACATTGTGTGTAACGGCGATGAAAGCGAACCGGGGACCTTCAAAGATCGCGAATTGCTGCTACGCATGCCCCATTTGGTCGTGGAGGGGGTGATCCTCGCCGGCTTGATGACCGGTGCAACGGCCGGCTATATTTTCATCCGGCATGAATATCACGAGCAAATTGAGGCCGTCCGTCAAGAAATCCGGCGTGCTGAGCGACTGGGAGCCTGTGGCGACAACATCTTCGACTCGCACCGCAACTTTCCCGTGGAGGTTTTTGAAAGCCCAGGCGGGTATATCTGCGGAGAACAGTCGGCCCTGATTGAAGCGATGGAAGATCGCCGGGGGCAACCGCGAAACCGCCCCCCCGAATTGACCACCAACGGTTTTCGAGACAAACCCACCGTCGTCAACAATGTTGAAACGCTCGCATGGACCCCCGCGATTGTGCTTTTTGGGGGGGATAAATACGAAAGTGGCGGCTGGCGGCCGCCACCGCCAGCTACGGCCCGCTGGGGGGGGCGTCGACTCTTTTCCGTCAGTGGCGATGTTGCCCGTCCGGGCGTCTACGAGGTACCCATTGGTCTACCTTTGCGCGAACTGCTGACCGATGCCCGTTACTGTGGCGGAATCATCAACGGCCCGCTGCGCGCGGTGGCCACCTCCGGTCCCTCGGGGGGGCTGTTGCCGGCCAAACTGCCCGTAGATCCGAAGTTCGATGAACGCAAACGGGCCGAAGCCATCGGCAAAATCGCCGAACGCTCGGCTGCCGATGCCGCGTTCTTGGACTGGTTTCTCCGCACCCACCTACCGGTGGGAGCCAAAGAGCTGGATGTGCTCGAACTGCCCCTCGATCTGGTTTTTTTCCGCAATATGAATAGCGCCTTCCGCTTGCCGGTAGAACCGATGCTCGGTGCTGCCATAATTGTTTACGCGGGCCAGGTGGATATTCTCGAGCAAGCGGTCAACTTCACGGAATTTTTCCGCAACGAATCGTGCGGCAAGTGTGTGCCATGCCGGATCGGCTCGCAAAAACTGGTGCAAATCGGCACGGAGTTGCTGCAACGCCGCAATGCGGGTCAACCTCGAACCGGGGCAGAGGCCGAACGGTTGGCGAACGATGTTCGGGACCTGTACCGCACATTACAACTGACGTCCATCTGTGGATTGGGCTACGTCGCCCCAATCCCCTTGGCCACTGCACTGACGTACTTCCCCGACGATTTGCTCCGCCCGCCCACAGGCGAAGCAGAAGTTAGCCGGAGTTGAAACGGTCGTGGCCATTCCACGACCGCTTATTGGGGCACCATGGGGGCGTTATGCCGGCATTCACCAATCCCGATATTGATCTGGACCTTCTTGGGCGTGAGGAAGAGTCTCTCTTTGCCCGCGATGAGAACGACGTTCTCATTCGTCGGGAAAAAGAAACGCTGCAGCGTTTTGAACAGTTTGTGGACATTGTGATTGACGGCTATAGCATCCGGGTGCCACGGGCTGTTCCCAAAACCGATGCTCAAGGCAATCCCCTGCGGGATGCTAAAGGCCAGCTCATTCCCCGCACAACCACCATCCACGATGCCGCCGTCCGATTGGTGGAACAAGGCCTTTGGACCGAAGACGACTTGCGGAGCCGGATTCCCATCCTGTGCCATCAGCGCCACGTTTCCCCTGTGGCGGTCTGCCGGATGTGCTCGGTGCACGTCTCGACCATGAAACGCGGCAAACTCACCCCCGGACGGAAGTTGGTGCCAGCCTGTCAGCACCGCGTGGAAACGAACATGGTTGTCACCACCCGAGCCGGCGTTGATGGTTACAACCCGCAGACCCGCGACAAGGCCGATTTCCGCGTGGTCGAACGGGCCGCCGACGAAGTGAATAACGCGGTGCGGATGCTGGCGGAATTGCTTCTGGCCGATCATTATTACCCACCGATAGGCAGCGCCAAACGCTACGACGACGAATTGCTTGCCGTCGCCCAGTCCGTGGGAGTCCGCCCGGAGACTGTTCGGGCGTGCGTGCGCCGCACGCCGGATTCGCCCAGTCGGAATAATCCGGCCGCGGTGCATCCCAAGTCGCGCCGCTTCCCGTTGGAGATTGTTCAGACACCCATCGAGCCAGAACAACGGGCCGCGGCCTATACGGCTTGGGTTGAGTGGAACCGGCAGATCGACCACGCCTACCCCTATTCGTCGCGAACAGTTGTCGTCGATCACGACCGCTGCATTTTGTGCGACCGATGTGTGCGCGCCTGTGCCGAGGTGAAGCCGTTTAAGGTGATCGGTCACACCGGCAAAGGCTATGGTACTCGCATCAGCTTCGATCTCGATGAGTTGATGGGGCAATCGAGTTGTGTTCAATGTGGCGAATGCATGAACAGTTGTCCCACGGGGGCGTTGTCACTGCGACGACGGGTGCAACCCCGGGCCTGGCCCGACTCGCCCGAGCAAATTCCCGTCAATCCCAATACGTCGTTCCCCTCCGGCTCGGATTTCCTCACCGCCGATGAAATGCGCGACATCTGGTTGGCCTACGACAGCCCCACACGGGGCCCCCGAGTCATTTTTCCCTTTCGTTCGATACCATACTCGTATTTGAAGTGGAACGAAGGTTCGGTGCGCCGTTGGGTCATTCCACCGGGCGAACGCAAAGTGCTCTGCCGGGAAGGTGAATATGGCAATACGGCTTTTCTGCTCCAAGGCACCGGTCAATTTGAACTCTACTCCCGCGGTTCCACGCCGCCGCGGAAAAAAGGTTTCTTCGAACGCCTCTTGGGTCGCACAGAAACGGCAACCACCACCGACTACGGACAACTGTTGCGTGTGGCCACCGGTACCGAATTGGTTCTGGGGGAAATGACCTGCCTGACCCAGCGGCCCCGCACGGCCACCGTCATCGGTGTCGCCGAACCCGACAACCCCCAGTTGGAACTGGCCTTGGATGAACATGGTCGGCCGCTGGCTGTTCGCCATCCCAACCGTCGCGGACCTGTCATCGTTTATGAAGTGACACGCAACTTGTTAGATATGATGCAGCGGGCCGAATCCGCGCGCAGTGATATTGAGGAGATGTACTCGTTCCGGGCCATTCAAACATGTGTCCGCAGTGGTCGTATCTTTGCATTACTTGATGCCGCTGAACGAGAGCAAGCGGTTACGTTCCTGCTCAGCGAGCGTGTCGACGGCAAGGGGGCGGAGTTTCGCCGCGTTGCCGCGGGGGAAATCATCGTCGCCGAGGGCGACACCGCCGCCGCGTTTTACATCATCCGCCTGGGCACGGTGAAAGTTTTCACGCAAGCGGGGGGAGGCGAGCAGGTTTACCGTTTGCTGTCGGCTGGGGATTACTTTGGCGAAACCGCGTTGCTGTCGGATCGGCCCGGCGTCCGCACTGCCTCCGTAGCGGCCTTGGACCCCGTCGAGATCGTTCGCGTACCAGGGCCTGTCTTTCGGCGATTGTGCGATGCCTTCCCCAAACTGCGGGAAAACCTACGCTCGACCCCACGCGTGGCGGTGCCTGGGGTTCAGGGCCAGCCACCGCCCGGGTTGCTGCGCGAATATGTTCGTCAGGGTCTCTATCAGGGCCAGCGTTTGTTGGTTCTCGACTTAACAAGCTGCACCCGCTGCGATGAGTGTACCCGGGCTTGTGCCGAGTCCCACGACGGCAACGCCCGACTGCTGCGGGAAGGCTTACGCTTTGGCGATTTCCTCGTGGCGACCTCCTGCCGCTCCTGTCACAACCCGTACTGTATGGAGGGTTGCCCTGTTGATGCCATTCACCGGCATGGCAACCATCTGGAAGTGATCATCGAGAATCATTGCATCGGCTGCGGGCTGTGCGAGCGGAATTGCCCCTACGGGGCTATTCACATGGTGCCGCGGGCAATCCCCAACCCCGCGGCGACCGCATACGACCATGGCCATCCGCACTTGATGGCAGCTCGGCGGGCCGTCAACTGCGACCTGTGCAGGGGCGAAGAACCGTTCTGCGTGGAAGCCTGCCCCCACGAGGCGGCTTTTCGGATGTCGGGTCCCGAACTGATGGACGAAGTGCTGGCACGGCTCAATCAACAACGCTAAGCCGCTGGGGCTGCTCGCATCCAGGGCTATTGACGGGCGCGGGAACAGTCGCCAAGCGAAGCAACAGACTTCCCAGGCTAGCTCCTTTGTCCCTATCGGAATAGCCCGGCGGCCACTCCGTCGCCGAGCCAAGGAACAGACTCCCACGCGGGGGCCACGGGCATTCCGGGAGGACCTCATCAACCCAGCCACGATATTCAAGAAGGAACACACTTCGTTCGAAGGAACACACTTCGAGGCGAGAGCCACCAGAGTCGAGCGCTAAGTGACCGAATCGGTGGCTCCAGGTGAGGCGAAAGCAGCCACGGGAGACCGTGCAGGGGCGCAGGGTTTTTCCCTTGGAGTTATCCGCGGGGCGTTATCCGCGGGGCGTTATCCGCTTGGGGTTTTCCACTAGGAAGTGAATTTTCTTCTCCGGCCTGAATGCGCTATTTCACGCGTTATATGCGCTTCACGCGCTATATGCGCTATTTGTTGCGTGGTGGCCCAGAGGTTTACACTGCGAGGGGTTTTTGCGGTTCGCGGGCCGGGCGGACCATGCGCCATGCGGCCCCGGCCCAGCGTGCCAAGAGGCTACCGGGGACCACCGGCGGCGGTTCGGCAGCGGTCAGTGTCGGTCGGAAAATCACCATCAAGACGAAAGGCAGATACCACAACACATATTGGCCGCCACGGTCGATATGCCAGAACTGCACTCCAATGAGTACCGCTGCGGATAAAGCGATCAGGTGGGAAAGGTTCTTCCGGGCTGGCCAAACCACCCCACTGACCAGAAAACCCACAAATAGCACGAACACCGGTACGCGGTACGCCCAATGGGCGCCCGTCCAGATGCTTTCGGTCGTCGGGTCCGGCGCTTTCCACGGTTTCCATTCCGAGAGATGGAGTGCGGAGACGAGATTCCAGCCAGCTGGGGCATCAATCCACAACACCATGGCCGTCAGCCCCACACTCAGAGCCGCGGCCGTCAGAAATGCTAAACCGAATCGACTCGCCCCCCGACCGCTATAAAAGCCAAACCACACGGGGAAAAGCAGCACCGGGAAGACCGAAGTTCCCGCCGCAATTCCCAACAACCACCCCGAAACGGCCGCGCGCCGGTACGCGAAGATCGCCCACACAACAAACGCTGTCGGCCAGATATGGTGAACTTGGCCGACGTTGTAGGCGGTGAAGGGCAGAAGCGTATACAGTGTGGCTGTTCCAACACCGGTGGTGAGGTCGCCAAAGTGCCACCAGCCGATCATCACCAAGCCGAAAATAACGGCGGTATGGCACACCATCGCCAGTCCGCGTTCGGCGAGGAAGCGTGCCGCGGCTGGTGGGGCGTCAGTTCCTTGGCTTCGCTGGGCCGTATGCACGACCACCGTTGCAGTTTCCTGAACATGTTCAATCGATGCCGGTTGTTTGCCGACAATCCCTTTCTCGAGTTGGTCTGGTGTTCGCCGGACCGCCACCGCCGTTAAGCAAATCAACAGAGCGATTCCGAGCCAACTCAAACCGTAAAGATTCAAGTTGGTATTCATGAGAGGCCGGCGGATCAAGGCCATGTCGAGGAGCATGCGCATAAACCAGTACAGCGAGGCTGCCAACAACCAGCCATAACCGAAGGTACGTTCGTGGGTGGCCCGAGATTTCAGCCGCGCGGCACCAGCTCCTGTCAGCGCGTTGGCCTCGGCCGCCAGTTGGGCCGCTTCCTGCAACAACAAGAAACCCGGCACCAGGGCAAATAGCATCAACAAGTCAAGATTGCGGATCGACAGAGGGCGGGTGAACTGGAAAAACAGGGCAATGGTCAATAAGAGCGAGAAGTAAAACCACGATGCCGCGTTGGGCAGCAGAAAGTCGAGGAAAATCGAGGTTTCCACGGCTCGCCTCCCGTGGTGGAAAGCCCTTGTGGCATTGACCGAAATCCCAACACTGGACTTCGAGTGGCCCAGCGGAAACCTATGGTCTTCAATCCTATGGCTTATGGCATAAAAGGAATCGATGCCGTCGTCAAGCATTCTGAGACGTTGATGAGAATCTGCTGGTCTTCCTCATCCGCTACGGCTCCTAGAACACGCACATTCGCCACACACCGTTTCAGCGGTCATTCTGCTGACTGATACAATTCCTCAATCAGGATGATCAGCGACTCTTTCAGGATCAACACCCATGCGGATATTGCTGACCAACGACGATGGCATCTATGCCCCCGGCTTGCGAGCGTTGCGCAGTGAGTTACGCAAGCTCGGGGAGGTGACGGTCGTTGCTCCGGCTACGGAACAGAGTGCCGCCGGCCATTCGGTAACGCTGTTGACGCCGCTATTGGTCAATGAAGTTTTCGATGACGACGGGAAAACCTTTGTTGGGTGGGCTGTGGAAGGTCGCCCCGCGGATTGCGTGAAACTCGCATTACTGGAATTACTGCCCGATCCCCCCGATGTCATCATCAGTGGGCTGAATGCGGGCAGTAACGCAGGCATAAACGTACTGTACTCGGGAACTGTGGCCGCGGCGATCGAAGGAGCCTTCTACCGGCAAACCGCGATCGCCGTTTCCCTCGAATACGACAAAAAAATCTACGATTTCCCCCGTGCAGCCCACTATGCCCGGCAGGTGATTGAGCAAATCCTCAATCATCGGCCACCCCCGGGCAGTCTTTTTAACGTCAATATTCCCGTGTTGGAACGAGGGCCGATCCGCGGCGTCAAAGTGCTGCCGCAGAACATTTCTCCATATACTGAAAAGTTCGATCGCCGCGTCAACCCCCGGGGACGCACCTATTTCTGGACCAGCCCCGATTTCAATTGCCCCGACCCCCATCCGGATACCGACGTGACCGCCCTAGCCGAAGGCTACATCACCGTAACACCCCTCCAGTTTGACCTGACCGATCATGCGAAGTTGGAACCGATGAAAAAGTGGACCTGGAAACTGGATTGACGATTTTTTAGGGGGGTATGGGGAATCAGCCCGTAACAGCCTGCCTGCATCGGTTGGCACGGAACGAGGCTGGGCCCGGATCACTCCGATTCCCGCATCTCTCGCAGGCGCTCGCGGGCCTCCCCTTCGACAAATTGCCGCACGCGGGGATCGTCGGCGGTGGCCAAGCCGTTGGGTGGACCATCGTAGAGAATCTGCGACTCATTGCCCAGCAAACGGGAGCGCGGATAGAGCATCACCACCCGGCTGGCACATTTTTGCACCGTTCGCAGTTCATGGGTGACGATGACGCTGGTGACCGGGCGACGCAGGCGGGTTTGCAGTATCAGTTCATTGATGACATCAGTCATGATGGGGTCCAAGCCGGTGGTGGGTTCGTCGTAAAGCATCACATCGGGGTCTAAGGCCAACGCTCGGGCCAAGCCGACACGTTTGCGCATGCCTCCCGAGAGTTCGGCGGGCATTTTGGATTGCACCGCGATAGGCAGCCCCACTTCCAACAGCCGTTCGCGAACCGTCGCGGCGATGGCATCCTCGCTGATTCCGCCTTTGGCCCGCAAACCAAACGCGATGTTGTCGAAGACATTCAAACTATCGAACAAGGCCGCCTGTTGAAACAAGAACCCGACGCGCAAGCGGAGTTGGGTCAGAGCACTTTCTGACAGTGTGTGCAATGGTCGGCCTTCAAACACCACTTCGCCGCGCGTCGGTTGTAGCAGACCAACAATCAGCTTCAGCAGCACCGTTTTCCCGCAACCGCTCTCGCCCACAACACACAGCGTATCCTGGGGGAAGATGTTCAGTGTGACTTCCTCCAGGACCGTTTGTGAGCCAAAACGCATGGTGATGTTGCGTAGCTGAATGAGCGGTGACGGCACAGCTTCGACAATCATGGCGGAGGTCGGGATGATGGTTCATGGTGGGGTGATTCGCGCGTTGGAGCAAGACCCCAGTTGTACACAGTCTGATTATTCGCTGGCTGGAGTCTCCACTTGGGGGATTACCGTTCGGATTTTCCCCTGAAGCTTGGAAACAAGGCGGATCAGGAGGGCGAGAATCATGCCGCCCAGCCAACCGACGAGTGCCCCCCGACTGATCCACCAACCCCAAAAATACGATGGTGGCCGAAACTCCATCACCACCATCCGCGAACCTGCTTTCACGGGCACAGCGCGGAAAGCATGATCGCCGCGGTACACAGGAACATCTTCACCATCCACCGTGGCTTGCCAACCGGGGAACCACACTTCCGACAGCACGAGCCATCCGGGTGTTCCATCGAGTTCCACCGTGAGACGGTGGGGTTGATAGTCCTGGATGCGGGCGCGACCCGGTTGGCGGCCGGGTGGGTGGTCGGGCCAGGAGTCCTCGGAAAGGAGCACGGTGTAGTTGAAGTCGTATTCTTGAAAGTACGCGAATTCTTGTCCCTTCGGTACAACCACGGCGTGGGGAACAATCCACGCCCGCGGTTGTGGATCAACCGCTTCCCACAATTGATGGGGTGGCAAAATGCGCGGCGAGTGAGGTAAAAGCGGTGGTGTCGCGGGTGGTGCCGGATCGACGGTTCGTTTCTGCCAAACCCCGGGAGGAGGGGGGGTATCCACAGGGCCGATATAGTGGGTGACACACAGCAAGCGAAAAAGCGGCTCATGGCCCACTGCAAAGTTGGGAAGCACTTGTTGCGTATAGGGGCTATTGCCGCGGACGGGCCGGTTATCACCCACAATCATAGCCATCAATTCCCGATAATGGCGAACATCGAGGGGATTATAACCCCGCGGAGTAGGTAGTTGTCGCACCAGAGCTTGGGGGGCGCCGATGCCCAGTACCGATGCCCGCGTGTGGCTGTCACCACAATCCCAATCGAAAACCCGCGTGGTAGCGGGCTGGGCCTGGGCGAGGGAATCGAGAATGGCGGAGCTGGGATACAGCTCCGATTGCGGGCGCACCGTTGGGAAGACAACGGTGGGAGCGAGCAAATCCATAGCCAGGATGGCATACCAGAGCCGCGTTCGCCAAGCAGGCGTCGGCCCAACGAGTCGGAGAATGCGGACGAACAGTAACAACGAAACCAACACCACAACGCCATAGATGACAAACGGCATCCACCAACCATCCTGAAGAAGGCTCAGGCCGATCAGGGTCGGCAAACCCGCGCCGATCAGCGCACGGCGGAACCCCCGTGCCAGTTGCTGCAAACTGAAGGGGGACCAGGCTGACAACACGAGAGCCTGAGTCGTTCGCCCAGCGAGAAACGCCAGGGGAAATGTCGCAATCAACAACATCCGGCTGGGAACACGGAACAGATGGAAACCTGGCAACCAGTCGATGAGAGCCGCCCCACCACACGAAAAGATCAATAATCCACAAAAGATGGTGAAATGCCACATTGTTCGGCCCCGGCTCACAAGGGGCGCGGAGAACGCTGCCCCAAGCCAAAACAGGCCCATCCAACCCTGAACTTCCCAAGCCTGAGGAAAACCATCGCTGCGGGGGGGGCCGACCAGGCGAAGCCAGGTATGCCAACCGATCAGCCATGAACTTGCGGCATCGAGGCCGCCGCGGCGGGCCGACCATTGTCCGGCCTCCCACGTGGGCAGAAGTTGCACCGCGGTGAGAGCGAAGGCAATCATCCCGGCACCGGCCCAGGTGCCAATCCAGCGTGCCCGTTCGACCCGCCGGGGCGGAAAAGTCCACGCGATGGCAAAAATGACCGCGTAGAAGGCCCATTGGGGATGGGTTCCCAAAACCAGTAGCGCCAACACAGCTCCAGCCGCCCCAACGGCCAGTCCATTGCGCCGTAGAATACCGGCTTCTCCAGCTAATAACAGCCATGGTAGCCAGGCCAAACCGACCGTGATCGTGTGGCCAGCCACCAACAAATGGGTCATCCACTTCGCGGACAGCATAAACCCGACCGCTGTGACCACACTGGCCCATTCACCACCGTCGTGTGATCGGGCATACCAATATGCCCCCAGTCCCGCCACCAGAAGATGAAAGGCGATCATCCAGCTGAAGGCCGCGCCTAACTGGTGCTCCGGTAGCAAAAACGAAACGGCATATGGCGGGTAGAAGATACCGACTTGGATATCGTGGATGAACGGTGAGCCGCAAAAGTGGTAGGGGTTCCAGCGCGGCAATTCCCCAGTCCGGGACCATTCGCGGTGGAGAAAAATCCGGGCCGGTAGGTGTTCGGCGACAAAATCCGAATAGTCGCTGGCAAAGGTCGATGTGGGTTGGAAGATCAAGGGGTGCAGATACGCAGCCCCGATGATCACCACCGCCGCGACAGGTGCCCCTCGCATCACTTCGACTCAACCGTCAAAGGAGTGGGGCGACCTTCCCACGCCCCCGGGAGCATTTTCCGACTGGTCGCCGCTGCCGGTGGCGTGCGGAACAGGCTCAGAATCACCAGCAACACACCTCCAGCGGTACCCCCCGCCAAAAGGGCGCTGACAACCTCGGCAACACTTGCCGGAACCAATAGTTGCCACAAACAAACGCCCACCAAAAGGATACAACTGATGGGTAAGAAGTACTTCAAGCAGGTCATCATGACCTGATCAATCCGCAGCCGCGGCAAACTCCAGCGCATCCAAATCATGATGAGAATGAGTAGGGCACATTTCCCCGTGAAGACGATGAAGTTGACCACATTACCGAGCCAAAACCCCCACCGTTGGCTCGGTTCAAATGGCAATAGCCCGCTATGCCAGCCCCCCAGAAACAACAAAGTGGCCAAACCGCTGACCGCAAACATACTTCCATATTCCGCCAGGAAAAAGTACGACCAGCGAATGCCACTATACTCGGTGTGAAACCCGGCGACCAATTCACTTTCCGCTTCCGCCAAATCGAAAGGGGCACGCTTACAACTGGCCGTAGCAGTTATAAAGAACAAAAAGAAGGCAATATAGGTGAATGGATCATGAAACCAATGCCAATTCCAGAACCAGCCTGCCTGTTGTGTTCCGATCGTATGCAGGTTGAGAGTACCAGCCACACAAATCGCGATCACGACACAAATCGCCCGCGGTACTTCATAGCTAACGACTTGGGCTGCTTCGCGAACACCCCCAAAGAGTGACCATTTGCTGGCCGAAGCATAACCAGCTATCACAATGCCGAAAACTTCGCTCGATAACACTGCTAACATGAAGAAAACACCAATGGTTAAGGGTTGTTCCAGATTGGCACTGGCCGCCAGGTGATAACCAAATGGTAACGCCAGATAACCGCAGAAACTGGCACAGAACGCCAAATAGGGAGCCAGGCGGAATAACACGCGATCGGCCCCCGCCGGAGCTACATCTTCTTTCACGATCAGCTTGATGCCATCGGCGAGGGATTGAAGTAATCCAGCCGGACCGACGCGACTGGGCCCAAGACGATCTTGAATCCGGGCTGAAACCTTCCGCTCCGCCCAAATCCCGAAAAATGCCGTGATGCCAACCATCGCAAAGATCAGAGCCGCCGCTAAGGCGCCGGCAGCTATCAGATTCCACGGATAGGGCAAGTAGTTCGACCAAAATTCCGGCACGGTCAGTACCTCGGCTGGTTCATCGTGACCCGGCACGGTCGATACTGTATTCTGCCAGGGATATCGGAACAAGATGGAAGGTGTTAGCAGTGTCCTGGATGCATCTTCTCCGGCCGCGTTATGGTCCCGCAACCGCCACCAGTTCGTCGCAGCGACGAGGGAATTGCCCCCGGCCCTGGGCGCTACGCCGGCTGCGCGACATGGGAGAACGACCCGGAAGTCGGTTAGGAAGTCGTTCAGAGTTGGCACGCGATGGAAAACTCGCCCGGGTCGAAGCGGTGCTGCTGATGGCGGACGAACCTATCGCGGCTCGAAGAATGGCCGAGGTGGCCGGTCTCAAGGACGCTGGCGAGGCCCGCTTCTACATCGAACGCTTACAGCAGATGTATGACCGCGATGCCAGCGCGTTCCAAGTGGAGGAAATCGCCGGCGGGTATCAGCTATTAACACGGCCACAATTTCATCCATGGCTGATACGACTCAAACGCACCGGGCACGAATTGAAGCTCGGCGCGGCGATGATGGAGACACTGGCGATCATTGCCTACAAGCAACCGATCATGCGGGCTGAAATCGAGGCCATTCGGGGCGTATCGAGTGCGGAATTGGTTCGGCAGTTGATGGAAAAGGGCCTCGTGCGGATCGTCGGCCGTCATGAATCCCTCGGCCGACCCCAACTGTATGGTACCACCAAGCGTTTCTTGCAAGTCTTCGCCTTAAATACGCTGGACGATCTCCCCCAAGTAGAATCCTTACGCCAACCTCGATAATACTGGTATCTCAAGCACGTCTTTGACGACACACGATCAAGATCACACACTTGGGACTTCTCAGGTCAGGGTATAGCACCCAGCGAGTGCTGGATGGTTGATGCGTGACTGTCACCGGGGAATGTATCACCCTCCATCGATCATTCTGCGTCAATGAAAATCCTTGACGATATGCAGATTCCGAGCATATATTGGTTTCATAAGCAACAACAGTTGGCTTTATGAACTAGTATAACCATTGCTCTTGGGGGGGGCATCGATGGCAAAAGCCAAGGTCAGTGAAGAAAAATTATCACAAAAAAAGATGGTTCAAGCTGCCTTGGAGACGAAGGGTTGGGATGCCAAGAATGCGGAGTTGCAGGAGTATATTCGCGAACAATTCGATACCGAATTGGCGCCGAATGTGATTTCCAACTATAAGTCGATCATTAAACGGGAGAGCGGCAAACCCACGGTGAGCAAACGCGGTCGTAAGGGGACTCCGCAATTCTCTGATCTCGAAATCGTTTGTGGGCTGGTCAATCGCCTCGGCGTGGAGAAGGTCCGACAACTGGTCGATATGGCCGGGGTTTTCTCATAATTTGTGGGGCTTACCTGCTTTGCGAGGCTTACCTTTTGTGGCCGACTTCTCGCACAGTCCAAGAGAATGACGCGACTCGGGTTATCACGAGCAGAGACCTTGAGGCAGGCTTCTGACCGATCCCATCTTGCCGTTGGGCGTTGGGTCTGCCATGATTTCCCCACCGGGTGAGTGGTGGAATGGCAGACACAGGGGACTTAAAATCCCCCGCTCCGCAAGGGGCTTGCGGGTTCGAATCCCGCCTCACCCAGTGATTCCCCCGCAGTTCATCCCCGTAGCAATCCTCATGGCGGCGTGACCGTTCGTTACCCAACACGGATGACGCCAAGGGCGTCGGCCCTGGCGGTGGTAGCAATCCTCATAGCGGCGTGACTGTTCGTCACCACCCGTTAATTGCCGTTTTGGCCCAAACGATATAGCTCCCAGCACAACATAGCTCCCAGCACAACCGCTTTGCTGAGCATTCCCGGACTGTTTCAGCATCCTCTCGTTTCTTTGATTGTCAAAGGTTGCAAGAAATCTTGCCATCCACTATAGATGGATTCTAAAAGACCTACATCATCCGGACATCGTGCCGGGAAGCGATCTTGAGAGTGATGCTGCGATTCCTTTGGGTCGGAGTTGATTGATGAAGCGGACGATATCCTCCCCTCCCGAACCGATGAATCATGACGCTGTTCGGGCTGCAATTCTGCAAGCAGCCGCCACGCCTCAAACCCTGACACTGCTGAAAAAAGCGGCGAAAGCCGCAACGACCAAACTCCACGCCAAAGCCGCGGAGATCGTCGTGGAGCAGATGATCACAACCGGTGAACTGCACCCTCACTCCACGGGTGCTTCACCCCGATATGGTCGCGACCGACCTCCGTTGCGTAACGATCCCGAAAAAGTCCGCAACGCCTTGTTGCACGCGGCCGACCCTCCAAAAACCTTAGCGCAGTTAGTGAAAATCGCCATTGGCGAAACCCAAGCCGACAAAAAGTTTGTCGAAGCCGAAGCTCAGAAACTGATCGCGGACGGGCTATTGCACAAGCAAGGCCCCCAGAAATCGGCTCCCTATGGTCGTCACAAGCCTATCCCTCCCCATCCGTTAGAAGTTCCGCCGGGTAAGACAGAGTTGAGCAAATTGATCGGCGCGGCACAGAAGTTGCTTACCAAATGGCCAGAAGTCAGCGTGGCGGAATTGCTCGAACGTCTTCAAGCGGCATTAGCCGGTCAACCCACCGCTCGTCCGGTGGCTGTTGGTCCAACGATTCCCCAGTCATCCTCCTCAGCGGCCCGCCATGTGCCGCCCGCGACAACGGCTTCAACCGTTGTTGTTTCGCCCCCCCCGACTTTGACTTCAGATTCTTTGCATGCTTCAATAAAAGAGGCGTATGAGGAACTTTGTCTTGATCCTGACTTTCGGGATCGCCTTGTCGAGATTCGACGACTTTACCGCCGCCTACAACGGAAGCAACCTGCCGTGGCCCTCGCGGATTTCCATCAGGCCTTGTTGCAATTGGAAAAGCAACGGATCATCGAACTCCACGATCTCAATGAAGTCCAACGAGCCAAGGAACCAGAGTTGGCGATCCGACGGAACGATCGATTGCTCTATTACGTCATCTGGAGATAAACATACGTCAACTGGAGATCAACATGTCAGATTCGCTCGTCAGCACGCCCTTGCAACAGTGGGAGTTACTACGGGAATTCAAAATCCGCATGTTACGGCCTGGCGGTGAGAATTTATCGCCTTTTGCCGAACGTGTGGCCACGTATCGCGAAGACACCAAAGATGTGGACGTGAGTGAAATTCATGCCTCCGTCCGACAAAGTATCCTCGATCAAATCCATGCGGTTCAGCAACAGCGGCGCTCACAGATCGTATTGTTAGCGGGTCGCGCCGGGGCCGGGAAAACTCACCTATTGCGTTATTTCGCACGTCCGGAAATTGCTGAAGAGAATCAATATATTTTTGTCTCTGGCTCTAACAGCTGGAAGATCGATGAATTTCTTCCCTGTGTGTTAGACTGGATTATTACGGCTTTGACCCATCGTGAGCATACTACACAAGATCATTTGCTTCTCAAGCGAATTCGTGCTATCGGGTTTCGCGCCATTGACCAATTGCTCACGAACAAACGGACTCTTCACCAGTGCTGCGCCAAGCGGTCACGCTTTCGTTGGTTGTTCGGCACCCGTTTGGCCACACACGATACGATCCAGCAGCTCACCCAAGCCCGCGATCCCAAAGTCTTCAACTACTTAGATTTCAACACATTCGCCGATGAAGTAGCCGTACGATTTCTGGCCGATTCGAGTAATCCTGTGCAACGCTATGCCCTGCGGGTATTGCTCAGTTATATTTTCCCGGATCGGACCCTGACGGGCCTGGGGGTCCACGAACGGGTCATTCATTGGTTCCGGCGGCGACCTGATGATGGCTACTGGCTGCGCCGCTTCGGCGTGGATGAAAATTTGGACCGCCGCTTCACCATCGCCGATGCCATCAAACTTCTTCTCCACCTGTTCAGCCCCGAACTTTCAGCGCAACTCTCCACGGAACGCGAACGACATGAACCCCGCTTATTTCTCCTGGTTTTCGATCAAGCCGAAGGTCGCAACGAACTCTTCAATAACATCGAGGATTGGAATCGGTTCTTCGCCTACCTCAGCGAACTCTACAACTCCCTGCCCAACCTGCTCATCATCTTCACCATGACACTCCATCTCCGGCAAGAACTCCACAACCGGATGGAACGGCAATTCCGCGATCGCATCCGACAAGATGAACGTTTTGTTCTTCTGCAGCCTGAACCCGAACAAATCCGCGCTCTCTACCGAGCTCGGCTAAGACACTGGTTGGCCGACGACAGCGAAATCCAGTCCCGCTATACACAGTTGCCAGTGACCGAACAATACCTGCCCTTTGACGCCGAAGCCGTGGTGCAAATTGCCGGTACCGCATCCATTCGCGAGATTCTCGAAAACCTCGACCGAGCGTTCAAAGAGCGTCTCCGCGAACTGGTCATTGAACCAAACTACGACTTTCAATTTATCTGTAGTGAAGAAACACAAAAGGCTCAGAATCAATCGACTTGGGACTACACGGCCGATCATATCACCACCATCCGGCAGTTGTTCCAAGGGCTGCAGAACGAATTGGAAAACGTCTATGGCCTTCGTCTGAGTGATATGGAAGAAGAGCCAGAGCTAACAAACGCGCTGCGCCTGACGTTTGAACCGATCAATGATAGTTCCGGCCGGTGGGTGCGGGTCTTTTTATCCCGGATCGGTCGAAGATACAACGAGGCCCTCAATACTGTCGATGGACTTCTCCGCGGCAAGCATCTGGATCGCAACTTCGCCTGGATTCTGCGGCCCATGGCCATCGAATCCGATCGTTTGCCGCGACCAGAACAAATGTTTATAAGGCTGTTATCAACAGAAACAGAAATTCGTCTCCGCGCGATCAACCACTTGCTCCAAAAACGTTCAGACTATCTTGCCCAAGGGAATTGGGCTGAAGCATGGCGTATCATCCAGCGCGAAATCGAAGGATTGTATATCAATGAAATGCTCAAGGATATTGCGACACGCATGCAGGGTAAACCTTACCACGAAAGTGATTTGAATAATGTCGCTACCCAAACAGCCCAGTGAACACATAGCTAAGGGAGTAAGCCGTGTATGACGAAACTCTATCTATCGATATTGGCGATTTCCCGGACCGCGTCTGCAGTGGGGAACGGATTATAGTTCGCGTAACGATACGCAATGCCTCACACGGACGCTCCACGGAGTTACGGTCCCTGGAATCACGCAAACCTCAAGTAGCTCAAATTGAATCCGAATTGTTCGAGAGGGACATCATCCTGGGTCCGGGTGAGGAATATCACTGTGATGTCGCCGTCCGCTTCCTCCGTGAAGGTACTTTCCCCGCGCCGCATTTTGCTCTCAATGCAGGTCGTGACCCCCACGATCGCATCATTGATTTTCCGACGCCTGATATTACCGTAGTTCCCTCCCTGAATCGGGAACTCCGCGTGACCATCGAGCCAATATGCACTTACGAACACGTTGGAACCAAGCTCGATGTTCACGTGGAACATATCGGCACGCACCGGCTCACAGACTTCCATCTGAGGCTAGGCCCACGGGAGAAAATCCGGTCTGGCTATGTCGAGCAGAAACGTCCTGAATTCAAGCCGGGTGAGGTTCTTCGATTCACTGTGGTTGTTGATGCCGAAGAATTAGCCCTCACAGCCGAGGCCTCGGCGGGATCGCAAATGACTGGCCCTGTGACATGGCGCCTACCTGTTCAAACCATTTCATCCGCGGCCACGACGGCCCCCTACCGCTTTCTTGAACCGCGTAAGTTGAGCGATGCGGACATCGAACTTCGTTCCATCAATGAAAATGCCACATTGGTGCCCTTTTATCGAGGCGCTTTCATTGTGACAACAGGGCAGAAGTACCGTCTGGTGATTCGCCCGCATCATCCGCATGTCGAAGACGTTCACTTTTTGTCGCATCGTGGTGTCGCGGAAGTGGAGCGTTTACCAGTTCGCGATGGTACTTGGGAGTTTCTCCTACAACTGGTGAGTAATTCAAAATGGTCGACCACCAGTGTTTTGCATTATGCCGTGACCACGTCAGATGGCCCCCAGCAAGGTGAACTGGTCCTACTTATTCGACCAACTCTCAAGGGGCAATGGACTTTGGCCGCGACGTTGGGAGCTGCCGTCACTGTCAAAGGTTTGGCGGGTATAGCACCCGCGCTCGCTAACCCTGAGGGGTTCTGGAAATCTCTCGTGGCTGCGCCCGAAAATCTCGGTTCTTTACTGAACGTGGTGGCTGCTGTGAGCATTCCGTTAATTTGGATTGGAATTTGGTCAATCAATGCTCTAGTCGAGACGCTCCAAGATTAGTCTGGATTCTATTTCATACTTTGTCTAACGGAGATTCGTGAGGGGCATATCATTGTGATAGCCCCCCGTGATGATTGCGATCAGGCTGGAAAGACATCTGCGACTGAAGGCTTATCACTTCTTAAACATCGTATGATGACGATCGCCGCGTGAAAGCATATAGGCTAGTAGATCGAGAATTTCATCTTCCTTGAAAGTATCGAGCAATCCGGCAGGCATCATCGAAATCTTCGAGGGACGAATGGATTCGATCTGCCTGCGATTGACACGCACAGTTCCTCCAGGATTGAGCATATCAGTATTGACCATCACATCATCGGAATTGAGATTCACAATGCGTCCGGTAATGACGCGTTCATCCACCGTGCGAATCTCAACCGCGGCGTACTGATCACTGATTTCTTTACTGGGGTCGATGATCGACTCCAATAAGTCACGAGGGCTGAAACGGCCGGCGACTCCGGTGAGGTCTGGTCCATTACTCCCGCCTTCGTTGTCATAGCGGTGACACGCGAAGCATTTCGCGGCAGCAAAGATTTTCCGCCCGCGGTCAAAATCCCGCCCGGATTGCAACCCTTTCTCCAAAAGCGGCACAAGATCATCCATCTTGTAGGCCTTGACAAAGGGTCGGGTCGGTTCATCAGGTAATTTCACGCTGGCCGGGTTGGCGTTGATGATGTCCTTCAACGCGATCTTTTCTTCCTCCGTGAGAGTGGCCAGGGCATCGGCTTTAATCAGGCGTAGAAAGCCTTGGAAGCTACTGCCCCCTTTGTAGTTGGCCGCCTTGATAAACCATGTGAAGTATTCTTTGCGAAGCTCGGGCGTCCATCCGGCTTTGAGCATTCGCAGAGCGCGAACGTATTCCAGTTGCTCTTCTTGCGTTGGTGCTTCCCGAAGGAGTTGCATCGCTTTAGGGGCGATGGTTTCATCTTGCAAGTACACGAAAACCTGCAGCATTTCACCGTTTACGAAGCGGTTACGATCGGGGAAATGTGGACGATACTTTTTGAGCCACGCCTGGCGTTGCGCAGATGTCGGCGCACCGCAACGGTTGAAAAGGACATGGTACACACGAATGATGTCGAGCTTTTGTTGATCGGTGAGTTTCTCGAAATCGAATTTGGCCAGGGCTTGAAGAATCTCCTCAACGAACGCTTCAGACACCGCGGGCGCATTGGGCTTGTGTTGTGGACAATGGGTATTGACACGGATATGGGCGAGCAAGGCATGCGCTGCGGTGGTCGGATCGGTGGTCGTGAAGGCCATCCGCCGCCAGGCACCGTTAGGATGTAATTCCAGAATCCGGCGTGCCTCCATTTCTCCCATGCGCCCGGCCTTAGGAAGTAATTCGAGAATTTTTGCGTAGTCGATGTCGCCTTCTTTTTGTCCGAGTGTCCGAATGGTGTCAAAAGCGAGTTTTTCTTGTGGTAATGGGTTCTTGACCGTCACCGAGGACGGGGCCGTGGATTCATTGCCGATATACGTTACTCGGTAGAGACCACTTTTTGTTCGTCGGCCACCGATAGTGAAATACATAGCACCATCATGAGGATTGATAACAATATCCGTGAGAGGAAGTGGTGTACCGGTGATAAATTCTTCTAATTCGCCTTTGTAGGTACTGCCATAAGGTGTGAGATGAACAGCATAAAGTTTACCATAACTCCAGTCGCATATGTAGAAGGCCTCTTGATATTTAGCTGGGAATTTCGCACCATAACCAAAACAAACACCGGTGGGCGAACCAGGACCCACGTTCAACACCGGCGGGACATTGTCGATATAGTATTCCGGTCGTTTGCCTGCTCCATTCCGCCAACCAAACTCACTACCGGGTGTGACGAAACAGACACGTGTTGGCCGATACCACGGGGTGTTGAAGTCCCATTCCATATCGGCATCGTAGGTAAACAGATCGCCTTGACGATTGTAGGCCGCATCATACTGGTTGCGGAAACCCACACTGAAGAGTTCCCATTTTTGGCCATCCGGTGTGACGTTGTAGATGGCGCCGCCGGGGCCTAAAACCCCTTTCATGAAACCATTGCCGTCGGGCAGTCGTGGTAGAAGATGATCTTCGCCCCAAACGGGTGGAACGAGTGTGGTATCATACTTTGTCAGTTTGGTCTGATTGCCGCAAACGACGGTGATTCGTTTTCCGTCAGGGTGTAGCAGCAGTGCATGCGGTCCGTGTTCGCCGCCACCACCTTCCAAAGTCCGCAACAGCTCGACTCGATCCAAGGTATCGTCATTTTTCGATGAGGTAACTCGATACAAACCCGAGGCGCTATTCTTTCCTTTGCCGGAACTGTTCACCATCACATAGAGAGCGTCGAAGGCCCACAACAGCCCCTGGGCTGAACCAATTGGTGCCGGAATTGGTTCGACCTGGACAGTCCCTGCAGTTCCAACGGGGGGAACCGTGACTCGATAGAGAGGGCCATACTGATCAGAAACAATCAACCGCCCCTTGGGGTCCACACACATACACACCCACGATCCCATCTGCTCTTTGGGAACGGAGTAGAGCAGTTCTACCTTGAAGCCTTTGGCCACTTTCATAGTGGCCGGATCGGTCGCAGGGGGTTCCGCCGATGGTTTGGCTGGTTGTTGGGCCGCCAGTGGCGTGATGGAAAAAGCAGCCGTGATGATGAGCGCTGCGATCATCGTTACGAAATGGCCTTGGTGCATCATTGGTGGAGGGCCTCCCAAAATGGACGAAATTAGTATAACCGATCAGCCATCGAGGGGGTATGTCGAGGGTCAAATCGCTTTTTGTCAATCGAGTCCGGCGCCAAAATCGTCTTCATCGTGATCGGGAGCCGGAGGTGGGATTATCAGTGGGCTAGGGGCGGGCGGGGCTGGTGGTGGCGATGACAACTCCGATTCGGGCTTGGTGGAGGGGCGATTGCGTTGGCCCCGAGTACCGCGGCTCGAGGATGGTTTCGTTGAGGATCGGGATTTTGTTGTGCCCGCCTTCGGTGTTCCACTAGTGGTTTCACTCGTGGTCGATTGTGAGCTGCGGTTGCGGGGAGACGATCGCGTAGTTGACGTTGGGCGATCTGCTTGTGGGGTGGCTCCATAGCTGGGGACAACGTCGGGGTCTTCATCGTCCAGGACTTCAAAATCTTCCACCAAAGCTCGGCCTAATGGTCGATCCGTGGGGGGATTGGGCGTTTCGGTTTCCGCCGTCGGAAGTGGCGGGGTTTGCGGTCTGGAGACTGCTGGAGGCAACCCGGCCAACAGTCGTTTCTCGGCAATGGTCACAGGTTTGGGCAGCTCGGCAACTTTCTTTGGCTCACCGCCATTCCGGGACGATGGTCCCGGCGCAGCTGCGGATTGCATTTCTAATCCAAAACGCGTCACAATATACATACCGCTGGCTTTGTGCTTCTCTAATTCCAACAGACCTTCACGCTGAGCGTCTTCGAGAAGCTCGCTAAAAGTTCTATAACCATAATAACCTTCATTGAATGAGGGCTTCTTGCGTTTGATAGTATCTTTCAACATCGAGGAATAGATAATTTCTTTGTTTTCTCGACGCAGGGCTAGCAGAGAATCGAGCAACAAAGCGAAGACCTTACGCTTTTTCTCGGGTATGGAATCGTTGACCGCAACGGGGATGATGGGTGCCCGGTCGAGGTCTTCGTAGTAGATGAATTCATCGCAATTGTCGCGAAGCAGGTCGGAGGTGGCGTCTGCCAAGCCAACACCGATCACATGTTTGCCCAGCTCCTTCAATTTCGATACCAAGGGGGAGAAATCACTATCTCCAGACACGATAACGAACGTATCGATATGGTCTTTCGAGTAAGCGAGGTCGATAGCATCTACCACCAGGCGAATGTCGGCCGAGTTTTTGCCGCTGACACCGCGGCGCGGAATCTCGATCAGATCAATCGCGGCTTCATGCAGCGCACTGGTGTAGCTGGCAAAGCGGCTCCAATCGGCGTAGGCTTTTTTGGTGACAATCTTACCCTTTTCCACCAATCGTTCGAGAACCTTATTGATGTCGAAGCGATCGCGGCGATTGTTGAAGCCCATTCCGAGATTTTCAAAGTCGATAAACACGGCGAGCGACCGTTCTCCGTCGCTGGCACGATGCGATTTCATACCCTGACTACTCTAGCGGCTAGAGGGATGGCCAATCGACACCATAAGTATTGTGCGAAACCATCGCACCGAGGGGAAGGCCAAGCCGAGCCAAAGAAGCTACAACGAATTCACCAACCGTGCTGTTGATTCCCTGATGAGGTGCAACGTGTCGACGAACTTTTTCCGGCTCGATGGGAAAGTCGCAGTGGTGACTGGAGGGGGGCAAGGCATCGGCGAAGCGATCTGCCGTCGCTTAGCGGCCGCGGGAGCCAAGGTGGGTGTCTTCGACATCAACGGCGAAAACGCCCAGCGTGTGGCTCGGGAGATCGCCGGAATACCCCTGGTGGGCGACCTGACCAAGGAAACCGATGTGGACCGGGTTTTCCGGGAAATTGTCAGCCAAGCTGGCCCCGTCGATATCCTCGTCAATAACGCTGGGGTCGCGAGCCGCAAAGGTCGCGATGTGCCCGTTTGGGAAAGTGTTCGCGAAGATTGGGAATACGTCTTCAATATCAACGTCATCGGTGTGGTCCTCTGCTGCAAAGCCGTGCTGCCCTCCATGATTGAGCGCAAGTACGGACGGATTGTGAATATCGCCAGTATTGCGGGCAAAGAGGGCAACCCGAAGATGGCGCCCTACTCGGCCAGTAAGGCCGCAGTGATCGCCCTGACAAAATCGCTGTCCAAAGAGTTGGTGGGCAAGGGAGATATCTGTGTGAACAGCGTTTCTCCCGCGGTTATCCAGACGCCGATTCTCGATCAACTCGATCAGGCGCAAATCAACATGATGCTATCGAAAATTCCCCTCGGCCGAACCGGCAAACCCGAGGAAGTCGCGGCACTTGTGCACTTTTTGGCAAGTTCCGAATGCAGCTTCACCACCGGCTTTTGTTTTGACATCAGCGGCGGACGGGCGACTTACTAGCTGTACAATTATGCGCTATCGTGGCTCGGAAAGCAAATCGCTTTGAGAAAAATTGTGCTAAAAAATCGCGGGAGTGAGCGCTTCCTCTCACTCCCGCCGTTGCGGGCGGCAATGGTCTAACGGCCGCATGAGCAACCGCTGGTTGCACCGCCGTTCGACTTGCAACCACTGATACCACCAAGTGTGACGGCGACAACAACCAAAGCCATGAACACCTTGCGCATGGGATTCCTTCCGTGACAAGAAACTCCAGATCGTCGTGACCTGGCATGGCATCCAACCAATGCAAAAAACACCATCGACGCCCCTTGGCCTTACGGCCCAAAGGAACTTCTCGATCGGTGCCAGCGGAGCCACGTTCGATACGGATTGTTCCATCTTTGCCGAGTTTGTGGTGATGCATTACCTGCTCTTTTACGAAACTGTGGCGGATTATGAACAGCGGCGGCAACCCTACCGGGCGGCCCACTTGGCGCATGCGTGGGCGGCAGTGGAGCGGGGAGTGCTGGTGCTAGGTGGGGCTTTCGCCCATCCTGTTGATGGGGCAGTGCTGCTGTTTGCCTGCGATTCGCCGCAACCGGTTTATGAGTTTGTTGCTGGTGATCCGTATGTCGTTAACGGACTTGTGAAAAAATGGACAGTGCGCGAATGGACCACTGTTGTGGGCTTGGGTGCGAGCCAACCAACTCGGCCGGCGGATGTCAGGTGAACTGCGTCGCAGCTCAGCGTGGGGCCGTGCTGAGCGTGCCCCCGTAACTTTTCACGACCTTGAAGGCACCCGTAGCGCGATCGTAGGTGATGATTTCACCGAGCTGATCGTTGCCGCGATGGAAGCGGTTCATGATCCGTGCCGGGGTCGATTTGTGGCCTTCCAAGCGCACCAGATGGCCGTCGTTACTGATTTTTTCGCCCCAACCCTCGTAATCATCGGATCGTAAATAAGCGTTACCCACGGCATCCAGGCGCTGCACGGTTGGTTCATTCGCCTTCTTTTGGCTCCAGACGACCAATTCTTTGTTGCACGTCAACAGAATACCGCCTCGGGGGAGGTTCTGTCGTGAAACCGTCACGTTGTCCGTGGGCGCTGGGACGTGAAACGCGGTGACGGTGTCGGTGAAGGTGGCTTGTTGGAAAATTTTCCCCTTGTCGATTGCGACCATTGTTCGATTGAAGGTGACAATCGTCAGTTGCATTTCGACTTCGCGGACCGGGGGTGTGGTGGTTGCAGCTGGGGCTGGTGGGGGCAGTGGTCCGGCGAGGTTCTTGTCGCCGGGTTGCCAGATACGGACTTCTCCAGGGCCAAAAGCGGTGACGCGGCGGTATTTCCCCTTCCCGTCGCCGTCTTGCACCTGGGCTTCAACCCGCAGTTCCACAGCATCGAGTTGTTGCGTTTTGAGAATTTTGCCTGTCTCATCGACTTCAACCTGACGGTAACTGACACGCAGTTCCTGTCGATCGTCGATCGCATCGCCGGGGGCGGGGTAGCAGCGGACGGTCTCGATTTTGGGTTTCGCACCCTTTTCGGCCGCTTGGCGTTGTGTGGTATTGAAATAGATCGGTTGGTCGAAGGTGATGTGCATGGTGTGGCACAATACCCACGAATGCCCCTGGGTGGCTGAGACCTTGCCCTCGAATTCCGCACAGCGCAAGGCCCCCTTGAAGTCCATGCTGTCGCGCCAATGAATCACGACAATTTCTGATTCTTTCAACTGACTGCCGGACAGGTCACTGGTGGTGGGCATGCGCAAGGCCCCGCGACCTTTCACCGATGCGGCATTATGCACCTGGTCAAGCTTGATTTCAGGACCAATCAGCGACATTTCTTCATGGTGGACTTCCGCCGGGCGACCAGGCCAGCCAAAAACGGTCAGGATATGGCCTTCGGCTGCGCCATCGATCAGCAACAACCGCGCCAGAATATCGATCCCCCGCGATTTGGTGGCATCGGCTGCGTCTTGATGGATGCTGACGTTGTCTTCACAGCGAGCGCGTTCGAGTTGATATTTGACCGTGGCGGCCCGTGCTGGCGCCGGGGGGTTCGGGTCGGGTTCTCGGGCAATCCGCTGAACCCATGTTTGAATGTCTTTGGCACGAATCTTAATGGGTGGTTTGGCGGGGGGCTTGGGTTCTGGCGCGGCTGCTCCCCCCGGAGCGGGTTGGCTCGGTGGGAGGGTGGGGGGCCCGTCGGGCATTGGTTTTCTTGGGATGTCCGGTGGTGGGAGGGCTTCCGTCGGCCCCGGTTGGGCATCGGAAAAGAACACATGGAGTTGATCGGCTTGTTCAATGTCGAAATCGGCCGAATGGCTGGAGACGTTGCCCATCGCCTGCACCTTGGAGGGCTTGGCCGAGCCACCGACCGGAGCTGCGAAAGCCACAGCGGGGTCAGTGTCAGTGCGGCGTGCTGTCGGCTGCAACCACAGTTTCAGGACGTTTCCTTTCAGCCAATAGTCGGCTTTCACATCTTCAAACTGGGCCGCGTCGGTGAAAATAAACAAATCCTGCTCAAAACCATCGAGAATATCTTTCGTCTGCACGAGTGATGTCTGCCAACGGGCGGCTAGGGTGTTGGTGTTGCTGGCTTTGTCGAACAATTCAACGCGACCCGGACCTTCAACCGTAACGCGGAGGCGATCTCCGGGCTTGGGACCAGGCTGTGTGGTTAAGGTCGCAGGCCGCTGCGGATGACCGGCGGTGAGGACGTTCTGATCGCGTAGGACATACAGTGGTGCGCCGGTGAGAATGGTCCGCTGTGTGGCACGATCGTGGACCAGATCGTGACCGTAGGCTTGCATGTTATCGCTGTGGGAGGTCACCGTGAGCAAGCGTCCGGGTGTGTAGGTCCAGGCGTGGAGTTTCTTGATTGTAGGCAGACTCACACTCCGACCGTTGCGAGGGAGGTGGTGATCGAATTCGAGTTCTAAGACTTGGCTGAACAAATGACTTGGCGGCTCCTGGGGTGTTACCCGTGTAACTTGGACATCGTTGGGAATATTCGGATCGGATTCTGGGACGACATCGAAACGCGCGATGGCTTTTTCCGCATCATACGCGAAGGGGCCGCGCGTCTCGATTTGCAGCAAGGCCCGGTTGTGGAGTCGCACCATATAGGCGGCTGGTCCACGTGGGCCAAAGACGGCCAAGGCCGCCGGTGGAGGTGTGCAAACCAGGGCGTTTTTCGAGGTGTTCGGCGACGTTGGCGGCGTCTGGCCAACCCATGATGACCGGCCATCGATCCACAGGTTCACGAGGACTTTTTCCAAAAACTCAATACGACGAACGCCGTGAATGGCCCGGGTGGGACCGCGCGGCGAGGCCGGATGGGACGATTTCGCCGCCGTGACCAGATAGAGCCGCAAACCGACGGCGCTGACGGTGGGGGGAGCAGCCCGGCGACCGCCCAGAATATCCGCTACCGCTTGCGGGTCACGCAGATCGGTTCCTTTCGCCGGTGCCGTGGTCGGCGCGGTGGAACCGAACGGACGGGGCACATTCTGCTGATCGACGATTTCCACCGGAGCATCGGTCCAGAAATCGGGGCCTTCTGCCGCTGGGGTTCCCGCCACGAGGTTGGCATCGCGGTAGAAGACGGGGCCGGGAGTCCGCAATACGAGCCGATTGTCGGGATCATGCGAACGTTGGTTATTGGTGATATGCACCAGGCCGGCCCGTGGGTCACGCCCGGCGATTTCGGCATCGCTGACTAATTCCATCCGCACCAGCCGGGCGGTGCGCATATCATTGGGGCTTTTGATTTCCCGATCAAACTCGAGAATGGCTTTATCCGAGTGCACGGTGCTAATTTCCGGGACTTCCCCCGGTTGCATCAGATGCAGTGGTTTGGGTTTGCCGAAGATGGCGACACTGAAGGGAGCAACAGGTACCCGGGTGGAGTTGGGGTTGGCCGGCAGGGGACCGGCGGCCACAACGATCAAAGAATCGCCATAAACAAAGGAGAACTGGTTCGGGTAGTGGGAATACTCGGTTTCGAGGGCATTGGCGCCAAAGGCCTCGAGCAACTTCTGCTGGGTCGGGGATGTGGAGCGTACCGGGGGGCGGAAGGTCCCATCACCGCATTGCTTCATCTCCTCGGGCAATTGCGGCAGGCCGTCGATCCAGCCGAGCAGTTGGAAATAGCTCCAATACGCCGTGCCGAAGAGGACAAAGCCGGCGAGCATCATCAGGGTTCGCCGCGGTGTCAGCACCGGTTCGGTTCTCCGTGAGCGGTCTGTGTGTAACGAGCGATCAGTTGATCCCAGAGTCCTTGCTGCTGCAGCAGCCACTCGATGGCTTCCCGCACAGCTCCTTGCCCGCCGCGCGTCAGGGTGACGTAATCGGCGCTCGCGCGGGCTTCGGGGCAGGCATCGGCTACCGCGATGGCCACACCGCAATCTCGGAACAGCGGCACATCCGCAAGATCGTCGCCGATCACGGCGACCTGCTGCGGCGTCAGTCGTAAGGCGCTGAGAATTTCAGCCAAGCCAGCGCGTTTGTCGTCGCAACCTTGGATCACTCTTTGAATGCCCAGTTCTTCCGCCCGCCGGCTCACGGCGGGTGAATGCCGCCCGGAGATCACGGCCGTTTGTTTGCCGGCAGTGTGCCACAGCTTCAGGCCCGAGCCATCGCGAACGTGAAAACGCTTCATTTCCCGGCCATCGTCGAGATACACAATGCTGCCGTCGGTCAGAACGCCGTCCACATCGAGGACCAACAGTGCAACAGCTTGGACACGTTCCGTGATGGTGGGTTGTTTCACTTTACGCGCTCTTGCGGTCGTGCAGGCGGAGCGATGGTCGGGATTCCGTCACAGCCAGGATCGGATCCAGACCGATCACATCGGTAATATCGAGCATACCGATGGGGTGACCGTCTTCATCGACCACCGGCAGCTCACTGAATTTCCGGGTTTTCATCACTTCGACGGCCGCGGCCACACGCGTTGTCGGCGAAGTGACGGCGGGGGTGCGTGTCATCACTTCGGCAATCGGCCGATCCAAAGCCGCATCCTGGCGGTTTTCGAAGAGCCGGGCTAAGTCGCTGTCGGTAAAAAGCCCGGCCAGGCGGCCGCGCTCATCCACGAGCATAATCGCGCCGGTGCGTCGGCCGGTATGTCGAACGCGTGCAAAAACTTCGCGAACGGTGTCGGTGGCGGGAGCAATCCGTAGCTCTGCGCCGCGACGCATCCAATCGGCCACGATCGCCAATTTCCGCCCCAGGGTGCCCGCAGGGTGGAATTGGGCGAAGTTTTCGGCGGTGAATTGCCGCTTTTCCAGGAGTGTGAAGGCCAGAGCATCGCCCAAGGCCAACATGACCGTGGTACTGGTGCTGGGAGCCAGCGCCAGCGGGCAGGCTTCTTGGATTGGGCCATAGATAATCGCCGCATCGGCGGCTTGGGCTAACGAACTGCTCGCGTGGCTGGTGATCGCCAACAGCCGGGAAGCGAACTTCTTCAAGGGGGCCAACAGCCGCAACAGTTCTTCCGATTCGCCACTATGCGACAACAGCAACACGACATCGTCGGGATGAACGCTGCCCAAATCGCCATGAACGGCGCGGGTGGCGTCGAGAAGATAAGCCCGGGTGCCGGTGGAATTGAACGTACCGACGATTTTCTGGCCAATGTCGGCCGATTTGCCCACACCGGTTACCGCGACCCGACCCGAACAGGCAAAAATCGCCTCGGCAACATCGGTAAAGCCATCGTCCAGCCGCCCCGCGACCACGTCCAGGGAAGCGGCTTCCGCCCGCAGTACGCGCCGGGCCATGGCCAATGGGTCGACACGCAGCGTCATCGTGATGAATCCCTGGAGGAGAGTTTTGACGTTCCAGCCCCATACTTCAGAGTGGCCGAAAATGCAAGTTCACCCCGATGAACCTGGCGCTGACGGCTTCCCATGGCGTTGTTAACACACGATGGCCACCGATCCGCACTGGACCTTGACCGATGCGGAAAATTTTGCTCTCGTTTTGTCCGAAGGCAGTTGGTAAATTCCCTCCGCGGCAGTGGAGCGTTCGCTTGGGGATGAGCGAACGAAACAGGGAGGTAATACGGTGGCTCGCCGGGGTTTACGCCACAAGCTGATGCTGGGGATGGCACTTGTGGCGGGCAGCATTCTGCTTTTGGCCGGCGGCACCTGCTACGGACTTTACGCCTACTACATGAGCGTCAAGACCACCGACAAAAAACTCGTCGAACTGACGTCTGCCAACAATATCATTGAAGCCATCAATAGTTTGGAACTGATCGAACCGACCGATCCACAAACCTATCAGTTTCACATTCTGGGTATCCGGAGCCAACTGGCCGCCTATCGCGACGTTCACGCTTATACCGTCGCCACGGGCTACGATCCCGACGGTGGTGAGGAAGAACGGCATCTGATGGACCTTCTCCATCAGCAGTTGGATTTTCTGGAGACCGAGTTGCATTGGTTGCAAAAACCCGTCGGTGGGGCCAGCACGACGCAGGATGCTAATAACTACGAGAAGGTCCGCGTGGCCCAAGAGCGGGTCCGCCGCACTGCGGAGCACTTGCGCCTGGCCCTCATCACCGATATTCAACGCAACGGGCGTTCCTCGAGCAGTACCATTCGGCAGAGCATCTGGTTGGTGGGGTTTGCTTTGGTATGGGCCATTTTGCTTGTTGGCACGATGTTGTACTACTTCCGGGCCTGGATGTTTGCCCCTATCCGTGAACTGCAAGCGGGGGTGCAACGTGTCCATGCCGGAAACTTCACTCAGCCGATCCAACTGCATTCTCATGACGAACTGCAAGAGTTGGCCGACGAATTCAACGCAATGGTCGCCCGGCTCCATGCGGTGTATGCCGATTTGGCCCGGCAAGTGAACGAGCGAAGCCGGCAGTTGGTGCGTAGCGAGCGGATGGTTTCCGTAGGGTTTCTGGCCGCGGGCGTTGCTCATGAGATCAATAATCCCCTGGCCAGTATCCTGTTCTGTGCCGAAGCCCTGGAACGGCGTTGGCAAGAAGTCCTCAGCGCCATCGCCACCACCGGAGCTGCGGCTTCGGGGAATCTGTTGGCGGCAGAAGCCGAAGTGCTCGCCCGTTACTTGAAGATGATTCAGCAGGAAGCCCTGCGCTGCAAAGACATTACGCAAAAATTGCTCGATTTCAGCCGCACCAGCGACCGCCGCAAGGAACCGACCGATCTGACCGGGCTGATCCGCGGGGTTCTGGAAGTGGCCCGGCACCTGCCGGCCAGTCGAGGCAAGTCGGTGGTCTTTGAACCCACAGGCTACATCGTCGCCCCGGTCAATGCCCAAGACCTCAAGAGCGTCATTCTGAATCTGGTGGTCAACGCCCTGGACAGCATGGACGATGGCGGCAAACTGACCATCCGCCTGGGCACGACCGCTGGCTACGCCGAGATGATCTTCACCGACACCGGCTGCGGCATGACACCCGAGGTGCTGCAAAACATCTTCGAGCCATTTTTCACGAAAAACCGCACCGGCAAAGGCACGGGGCTGGGTTTGTTCATCAGCCATCAGATTGTCGATCAACACGGCGGAACGATCACAGCTACCAGTCCCGGACCGGGGCAGGGCAGTACCTTTACGGTTCGCATTCCCTTGCAACTACCCCAAGGGGAAACCACACCGACAACCGACAGCGATAGCGACAATCCGCAGGTGCTAGCGTTCCCCCGTGGCCGACGGGAAGCGGCCTAAAGGAGGTACCAGTTCCGGGCTGAATGAGCAACTACCACGACCGGTGAAAGGATTCACGGATCGAATCGGGCTTGTAATTCCTGCAACGGCGTTTAAACTCCGCCGCCCCGAAATCGGTTGATTGTTAGGGAGAACGCGCGTGGCTACCACACCCGCACACAATAAGCTGCGAATCTTGTTCGTGGACGACGAAGCTCACCTGCGTGAATTCATGAAGGCCGAGCTTCCACGCTTGGGTCACGAAGTGACCGTTTGCCCCGATAGCCGCAGCGGTATCGAGATGGCCCGCAAAGCCACCTTCGACGCGGCTATTCTCGATCTCCGCATGGAACACGACAAAGCCGGGCTGCAAGTTCTCGCCACGCTCAAGCAAACATCGCCGGATACTGAGGCGGTCATCATGACCGGCTACAGCAGTGCGGAAACCGCCGTCGAGGCTCTGCGGCTGGGGGCCTTCGATTATCTCACCAAACCTTGCAAACTCGCTGATATCGAAGCACTGCTTCTGCGAATCCAAGAGAAACGCAAACTCAAAAACAAAACCGCGGCCCTCGAAAGCCGGGTTCTCAACGCCGAAGGACCGCCCGGTTTGATCGGGCAGAGTGCCGCCATGCAGCCAGTGATTCAGTTCATCGAGCGCGTGGGGCCGACAGATGGCCGTGTCCTCATCACCGGCGAAACGGGCACCGGCAAGGAAGTGGTGGCTCGGGCACTCTACGCGAAAAGCAAACGGTCCGACATGCCATTTGTCCCCGTCAATTGTGGCGCTCTGACACAAACCCTCGCGGAAAGCCAATTGTTTGGCCACAAGAAAGGGGCCTTCACCGGGGCCGATCGGGACCACAAAGGCTTCTTCGAAGTCGCCAACGGCGGTACCGTCTTCCTCGATGAACTCGGCGATCTGGATAAAAACCTTCAGGTGAAATTGCTGCGCTTTCTCGAATCCGGCGAAATCCAACGCTTGGGCGAAAGCCAGCCTATCACCGTCGATGTACGCATTATCAGTGCTACCAACAAAGACTTACGGCAAATGATCGCCGATGGCCAGTTTCGCGAAGACTTGCTCCATCGGCTCAATATGTTCCACATCCACCTGCCACCCCTCCGCGAACGCCGCGAAGACATCCCCGCTTTGGCGGTACACCTGCTGGCCCGCCACGCCAAACGACCGATGGACGCGGTCGCCCACCTATTAACCGCCGAGGCCTTGCAAGTCCTCATGCACCACAACTATACCGGTAACGTTCGCGAGTTGTCGAATGCGATGGAGTACGCCTGGATCATTTCTGGCGGCCAACCCATCACACCCGATCACCTGCCGCGGGATATGACCTCACCCAAACCATCTGTATCAATCCCCGTGGGCTATCCCACAAGCCCAAGCACTCTCCCCCCGGCGGCAACGCTACCGCCAACAGGTTACGCTCCCGCAGCACCGACCATCCCCTTCCCCCACTTAGGGGGGCTGCCGCCAAGCACCATTGACCCTCAGGCGCCGACGAAATCGCTGGCCGATGTGGAAATGGAGTACATCCTGCACGTCTACGCGAAAAACGGCATGAATAAACAAAAAACCAGTGATGAACTGGGGATCAGCCTGAAAACGCTCTACAACAAGCTCCATAAGTATGAGGAAGAGCGGCAACGCCGGGCCGGTTAGAGTCCGGTAAGCGTTCAGCCCACAGAGAATATCCACTGTGCAGTATAGATAAGCGGTCCTCGCTTCATCTGTACTGCACAAAATGATCCTCCCTGATCCGAACCGACGAATGAAAGGTCCGCGGCACCACCCACAAGCGCTTGGCAATGGGGCCACAGTGGCGTTCATGCTTGTGATCCGAACCCCGATGGTTGAAGGTCTGCCGCACCTCCTCGCAAATGGCCCCTCTCGGCCGCTTCTGGCCACTTTTGCGGACAACGTGAACGCCGCTCCCCCCCGAACACTGGCCGAACCAATACACTGGCCGAACCAATACACTGGTCGATCGAATACACTGGCTGATCCGATAGTTGCACTGGCTGATCCCATAGCGTCGAGAAGCATGGAACAAAGATAGGTCGGTGGAATCAGGCAGCGCGGGCAACGCGACAGCGCCAGTCCAAACCGAGGATGAATCCAACGACCGGCAACTTCAGCCACTGGGTTTCGTCAAGCCCGGCATTCCTGAGCAGCGTGGGATTCGACGGTGGCTCTGGTTCCTAGACATCCAGGGTAGACACCCTTCGATTCGCGCTGGCTGCCTCTCGGAAAGCATTCGACCCAGCCTCCAGTCCCCTCTTGGAAAGCATTCGACCCCCAGCACTCCTCTTGGAAAGCATTCGCCCCAACCCCTCAGCGCCATCGCCTAATGACGTCGTACCCCTTCGGGACTGACTGTTGGGCGCAGTGCTGGGAAATACCGTCAAACTGGCAATGAGCTAGCAACGACGGAAACTTCGGGAAGGATTGGTTGAAGCGGTGTTGGGAGACGTAGGAGCAAAAACGGCATGCCCCTTTAGGGTTTGTAACCTTGAATGGGCGGAGGTGGTCCCCACATGGGTTCGTGGGCCGGCGGCGGTAACCACGATGGACCGCTGGAAGGCCGCGCCGAGGCCGACGGCGGCCAATCGGGTCGGTAAACTGGCGCGCTGGGCAAATCCTTCAGGCCCGAACTGGGGCGGACAACCCCGCCCAAACCGATCAATTCGGGGCGACGAGCGACCTTGTCGGCGAACACCTCCAGATCGCGGGTGATCTTCTCGGCCCGAGCGGTGATTCGGGCCACCGAAGCCACAGCATCATCGAGATTCCGTGATAGCGTTGGATCGGAGATCAATTTTTGGACAGCTCCGTCCTCTTTGGCCAATTGCATCACTACGGTGCGAATCTCCGCGATCACTTTGCTCAAATCTTGGGCAGAATCAGCGACTGCTGTGACTAGACTTTCAGCACGGGTAGCGAGAGGTTTTGTCACCGCCCGGACATCCCCAATGACCAAACCCACGGCACTGACTTGCGTATCGATATTCTTCAACGTTTTTTCCGCTTGATCGAGGACATTTCCCAAAGTCCCGACGAATTTGACAATGTTGGTCGAAACCGTGTTGATATTTTTGATCAATTCGGCGATTTCCTTGCGATTTTCCGGCGACAGTACGTCATTGACGCCGGCAATGGCTTGGCGGGCATCCTTGACGGCTCCCGCGACCTCCGGCTCCAGGCGGCGTAGCGCGGTGCGGAAATCCTCGATCGCTGGTCGGATGGTGCGGAGAGCCTCTTGGGCATCGCGAATGAGGGTGCGGAGGTTGGCATCGCCAGCGTTGGGGGGTTGAAGAGCAGCGGTCAGCAGCAGCCCGGAGGCGGGTACTACCGGCCCCAAGCGTGGCGATGGATCGGTGGCTGGGAAGGCTCCGATGAGGTTTTGGATACGTTCATTGGTTTTGCGCAGTTCTGGGATGAAGCCGCGAATATCTTTGAAGAGATTGGTGGCTTCTTCTGCGGTTTGTTCCAATTTGGGGGCGACCCGTTCGAATTTCTCAAAGGTTTTCGTAATGCGGTCGAGTGATTGCTGGGCGTTGGCCATAGCGGTGGAAGCGGGGCTGAGCAAACTGCGGGGGGTGATGGGCGGTACCCCGGGAATGTCGCTGCCGGGCGGCCATTCCTCTTCCCGGGGCACGGGCAGGCCTTCGGGGGTCAGTCGCGGGAGGAAGTCGATCGCGGTATCGCCACTGAGCAACCCCCGGGTGATGGTTGCTTCTTCACTTTTGCGTGGCAAGTACTTGCGTTCCACTGCAATGCGGACGCGAACTTGGCCACTGTCGGGGTCGAGGTCCAAACCGATCACCTCGCCGATGCGAACGCCGGATTTGCGGATGGGAGTACCCGGACCAATGCCTGGGGCCTCGGGGAACAAAACGGCGTAACGGGCTTTATTGGTAAAGACTTGCGGCGTGCCGCCAAACAACACAATCAACCCCACCAGCGCGATCAGCGATCCGCCCATGAATAAGCCGAGTCGTAGTCGTAAGGCCCGATCAACCATGGGTTTGACCGATAAGGCCGTCGCTTAGCGGCACCTGCGGATGCGGCGGAGAATTTCCTGCTCGAAGGCAAAATCGCGGCCGATTTTGAACCATGTCATATCACCGGTGGCCCCTGCGGGCACAACCTCCACTTCGCGGGCCACGGTCGGCAGTTCTTGGAAGACAGCGTTGCCAGCCGTCGTTTGGGAAGGCCGCGGCACGTCTTCCAATTCTCGCTCAACGACCACATATACCCAGTAACCGCCCCGTTCTCCGGTACGAATTTCAATGGTGGCGATCTGGCGCACACTCTGGAACGTGGCGAGCAGCCGCTGCCGCGGATCGGGGTTGCCCGGCTTCCAAAACTGCTCATAGCCTGGGGCGATCCGCGGCTTGGTCGTGATGCGTCCCTCGTAGGGGTTGGGGATTTCCAGTTCAAAGTAATCGTCGAGAACATCGACACACCGCTCGAACACCTCGCGGTACGACTGTCCAGTGGGTTGACCGGGCGAAACCAGCACCGGATTCTCGATGCCCTCCGACGACCCGCGAACAAACAGGGGATTGTCTGTGGGCGGAGTCGAGAGGCAGCCGGTGGCGGTCCACGTCAGCCAACAACCCACCAGCCAACCCCAGCACCGACGCGTCGTTCGGCAGGGCATGAACATGCCGACCGTCCTCGTTTGCTCGTGTTCCCTTGTTGCTGCTATGCCAACTCCGACGCGAGCCGTCAAGCCGTTACGAAATGTTCATTCCCCTTGCTTGGTGAACTGCGTAAATTACACAAAGATCGAATGAACCGCGATTCCCAGCGGAGTTTCTTATGCGCCGGTCTATTCTGTTCTGGGCTTTCGTCCTCCTGAGCGTAGCTTGTGTAGCGGCTAGTGCGGATGAGACAGTACACGATGATATCATCGCTAAAAAGAAAGCGCAACAACCCACGAAGGGTAAAACGACACCGATCAGTACCCTGAGCGACGACGAAGCTCTCAAAAAAGTTGGCTTACCCACCGACGATGCCAAACCACTCCTGGACTACCTCAAATCCCGTACGCTCAATGATGTTGATCAAAACACCATTGGTGAACTGATCAAACGCTTCGGGGCTGACAATTTTGAGGAACGGCTTCAGGCCATGGAGGACATCCAAAAATTTGGTCCGGCCGCGATCGGACCGCTCAAATCGGCCGAACGCGATCCCGACCCCGAGGTTGCCTACCGAGCCTGGCTGACCCTCCGCAAGATGGAAAAAGTGCCACACACGCAACTGGCCGCCGCCGTGACGCGAACGCTGGTGAAATTGCAATCGACCGAAGCGGCAGCGGCGTTGATGGCTTTCCTCCCGATGGCCGATTCCGAAGAGGTGGCCGACGTGATTCGCCAAGCCCTGACCGAGCTGGTTTTGCTTAAGGGTCAACCCGATCCAGCGATCGTGGCGGCCCTGACCGATAAATCGGTGGTTCGACGCATGGCGGCCTACACGGCCCTTATCGAAGGTGGCAACCCGAAGGAACGTATTCGTATCCCGCAAACGTTTCCCCGCGTCAAAGAGGCCATTCGTCAGGAAGCGGACATCGCCGCGAAGTTCCATGGCCTCTGGACGCTCGTGTTGGTCACCCGTGAGAAAGAATTCATTCCCGACCTTCTCGATCTGATCCCGCAACTGCCGCGTGGGCGCATCTGGCAGGTGGAGGATATCCTGACCCAAATCGCCGGTGCCAGCAAACCGGATGTGCGGATCGGCAAAACCCCCGAGTCCCTCAACAAAGCCCGCGAGGCGTGGCAGAATTGGTGGAAAACCCACAGCGACAAAATCGACCTCACCCAAGGGAATCTCACATCGCGGATCGCAGGTTATCTCGACGTGGTCGAGTACGACTATCGCTTTGGCAATTCGCGAATCATCATTTTCGGTCCAGATATGAAAGAGAAAATCCGCTTCGGCGGCGAACGCTCTGGGGCGGGATTACTCAGCAATGTGACCGAAATAAAGAAAAACTCCAAAGGGAACTACATCCTTGCCGAGATCAACAACAATCGTGTAACCGAACGCGACAGCCATGGAAAGATTCTCCACACGATCACCGTGCCGCAACCGCTCGGCGTGGATATCACGCCCGAGGGTGGCATAACGGTCGTCTGCCGGCATCAGATCATCCAGTACGACAAAGATCACAAACAACAATGGATTCACAATCGCAATCAATACGACATTATGACCGGTCGCCGCCTGCCCAATGGGGACGTGGTGTTCCTAACCAGCACACCCCAAGGGGCGAACTGTTTCCGTTTGGCGGCCAAAGATGGCAAGGAAGTGGGCAAACCGAAGTCCCTCGGTGGCCGTACTCAAACCCTTCACTCGATGGATGCCACAGGCAACAACACCATCTTGGTCTGTGAACTGAATCGTGTCGCCGAGTACGACATCAGTGGCGATGAGGAAAAAGCCAAAGAGCTGTGGAAGTATGATGTTAATACCCCCAGTTCCTGTCAGCGGCTGCCCAACGGAAATACCCTTATCGCGCTGCAGAATCAAAACCGCGTCTTGGAAGTGACCCCTACTGGGGAAATCGTTTGGGAGTATCAGTCGGAGGAGGGTTATCGTCCCAACCGGGTTTTCGCCCGCTAACCTCGCCACCGGTTCTGCGCCGCCGGTGATGGTCAGTAGCTCTGCGGCCCAGGGTGATTGTCACTCACTATCCCTGCACCATTGGGTGCTGTTGGTTCAATTACTTTTGCGTTTTGCTAGAACGGCCATCAACGTTTGTGACATGTTGAACAAGCTCCCCAGGATGAATCAATCTGAGGATGAGAGCAATGTCGAGCGTGCCTGTGCAACATCGCCAACTCTATATCAACGGTCAGTGGTGCGACGCTTCGACCGGGCAGCGTATCACCGTGGTCAACCCTGCGACCGAAGAGCCATTGGCCGACGTCAGCTTTGGTCACCGGGCCGATGCGGCACAGGCTATTGCGGCCGCAGCGCAGGCGTTACCCGCGTGGATGAAACTGACCGCCTACGATCGGGCCAAATTCCTCAAAAAAACCGCAGAACTGATGCGCGAACGTCTCGAGGTTCTCGCCCGTACCATGACCATGGAACAAGGGAAACCCTTGGCGGAGGCCAAAGGCGAGGTGCTGCATTCCGCGGATACCTTCGAGTGGTTCGCGGAGGAAGGCAAACGCGCCTACGGGCAAGTGATCCCCCCCACGCTGCCCACAAAGCGGCACCTGACGATCAAACACCCCGTCGGCGTGGTTGGGGCCATCGCCCCGTGGAATTTTCCCATCACGCTTTTGTGTCGTAAAATCGCGCCGGCCTTGGCGGCCGGTTGTACGGTGGTCGCGAAACCCTCGGAACTGACGCCCCTGTGCGGGATTGGTTTATTCGAATGCCTCCACGATTCGGGTCTACCTCCCGGCGTGGTCAATATGGTTCTGGGACCAGGCGACGCGATCGGGGCAGAGTTCATGGAAAACCCCGCCGTTCGCAAGGTCAGCTTCACCGGCTCCACGCGCGTGGGCAAACTGCTCATGAAGCAGGCGGCTGATCAGGTGAAGCGCCTGTCCTTGGAGCTGGGCGGGCATGCGCCTTTCATCGTTTTCCCCGACGCCGACCCGGAGGTGGTTGCCAAAGCCGCGGTCATCGGCAAGTTTCGCAATAACGGTCAGGTCTGTATCAGCCCAAGTCGTTTCTACGTTCACAAAGATATTGAGAAGAAATTCACCGAAGTGGCTGTGGCCGAAGCCAAATCCCTGAAAATGGGCAATGGATTGGAGGAGGGAGTCGTTCTTGGACCCATGATCGAGGCTAAGCGGTTGGAAGCGACCAGTGCCTTGGTCGCCGATGCCACGGCCAAAGGTGCCACCCTTCTGACCGGGGGCCGGAAATCCCCCCAATTCGCCCGCGGCTACTTCTTCGAGCCGACCGTACTCAAAGGACTGCCCCCGGATGCGAAAATTCTCACCGAAGAACCCTTTGCACCAGTCATGCCGGTACTCGATTTCAGCAAACTCGACGAGGTGATCGCCCAAGCCAACAACACTCGCTACGGGTTAGCCGCCTACGTTTTCACTAACGATCTGAGCATCGCATGGCGTATGGCCGAAGGTTTGGAAGCGGGTATCATCGGCCTCAACGATCCGGTCCCCGCGACACCGCAATGCCCCTTTGGCGGTATGAAAGAATCCGGTTTGGGACGCGAATTAGCTCATGAAGGCCTGGAGGCCTACCTCGAAACGAAGTACGTTTCGATGGTGTTACGCAGCTAGTTTCTTGCTCCGTCGGGGGGTGGAAGGCTGAACCCTTCCGCGGTGGGATATGACACGTCGATTGGGCCAGATACTCATGATGGTGGCCGTGCTGCTCTGCACGGTCGGAGGAATCGGTACGGCGATTGGTATTATTGAGTTGAACCGCGACGGCGGTGCTCTTCTGGCCATTTTTATCACCATCGACATCATCGGTGTGGGGCTTCTGATCACTTCCGCGCTTCTCCTGCGCTCGGCCAAGACAAGGCCGCCGCAGCTCGAGGAAGCGCAGCCCACAACGGACTTCACCAAGGATTATCCCGACAACATCCCAGTCGCCTATGAACTGGATAACACCCCTTATACCGTTCACTATACCCCACCCGTGCAGGGGAAAAATGCGCGACCTTCGGTGCTCACCATCAGCACCCCGATGGACGGCCCCTACGAATTTCACATGGTGGTGGAGACGTGGTTCGACAAACTCTGCAAGCGGCTCGGTATCGCCGTTGAGGTGGAAACGGGCGACGCGGAGTTCGACGAACAATGTTTCATCCGTAGCGATACCCCAGCATTTGTCGAAGCCTATCTCAAAGATTCGCTCAAGCGGATTGCCATTCTCGATTTGCGCCGCCTGGGCTTCCACGAACTCATTCTGGAAAAGGGACAACTGACCGCAAAATGGACGGGCTTCAACCCCGCCGTCGATCATCGTCCGGAATTGCGAGAAGAAGTGGCGGCCCGGTTATTGGTGTTGTCGCGAAACTTACCGGCTCCTCAACCGGAGTTCGATATCCGCGTCGATTCCCACCGGGTTTTCTGGCAAACGGTGTTGTGGTTACTGCTGCTTGGCTATGCCCTGACGGTTTTCGCCCTGATTCCCTACACCCCGACCTGCATGGGGGAATTGCTTCTGTGGGCGTTGCCTGTCGGGCTTGTGGGCTGGCCCCTGCTGGCTTACATTTCCGCGTGGCTATTGAGCGGCACGTCGCGATCGCATCTAGCCTGGTCGAGCTTGATGATCGGCTCCATCTTTCTTTTCCCTCCGGGGTGTTTGGGCCTGGTGGCATTGGTCAATGGATGGTTGGACCGCTCACCAGCCACGGAACGCCATGCCCGCATCGTGGAGAAGTTCACTCGGCGCTCAAAGAATTCCACCAATTACCACGTGCGCGTCGAATCGTGGCGCAAACCCGGGGAAACGGAGTCGTTCCAAATCTCATCGTCGGATTATCCGAATGTCACCCCACACCATTCCGAGTTGATCGTGGTGACACACGACGGACACTTGGGTGTAGAATGGTTCGAGTCCAAGCAAGTTGTTCCTAACCCCAAGCCATAAAAGGGTTTACGTTGTCGATACGCCCACAAGAACATCGTAACCAGCATGCGCTCCAACGGCGATTCCCAAACCCCGTGCAACAAAAAGGACGGTGAAGTATAACCCGGCGATCGTGCGAAAGACGAAGTAATCGGTTCGCATCGGCTCGCCATAAGGGCCGATGTGATGGGCCGCGGCAAACGCCAGGGCCGCCCCCACCGCCGCCAGAACAACAGCCACAATTCCCGGCAATTGTACGATGCGGAAAATCACCCACAGCCCACCAAACAAACCGAGCCGGAAAAGCATTTCTTCATAAATCCCTGCCCCGATGTAGGTGAGAATCTGTGTCGCGGGGGTGGTTTGCACCGTGATCTGCAGGGTCACGCCGAGACCATCGAGGATCGGTCCGAAGTTCCGGCTGAATTGCCAAAGGATTACGGCAAATACCACGCTCTCGAAAGCCATCCCGAACCACGGTGTGATCACGTCGTCAGGCCGATCGGCCCACCGCCACCACGCCCAGACCAGTAAGATGCCCAGGATCACAGCGGGAGCGACCAAAATGTGATTAGCCCCAAAAACTTCAAACATCCAGCGGAACCATGCATCCGCCCCATTGCGCAACCGAGCCGCTTGCTCACCACCCAGCCACCACACCCCCCCTTCGTAGGCGGCAATCAGTGGTAAAAGGAACAAAAAACAGACCCACGGGTGCCGCGTCGATGCCAGGTAAACACTCATACGACTTGCATCTAGCCAACAAGGGGCGAAGCATCAAAGGGCGACGCATCAAACCCAATCGGGATAGCGGCTGCCCAAAAGTTCACGGGACCGTTCCGCCGAAAGCCCACGCAGTATGCCACCGCGTTCGGTACTCGACAAGTCGAGATGCTCAGGATGTGGTAACAAGCGACCTTCCGTATCTGTGAGTACAGCCACCACGGGGCGCGAGGGTGACCGTGGGTCCAGGCGGCGGACAGGATTGGCTACGACTCGGCCGACGCGCCCATCCAGCAGTTCGACGATCGTACCGATTGGGTAGAAGGTCAGATGCAGCAAGTATTCCGCAAAATCGCGGTCGATATCACCACGTTCGGCGAAAAGCAAAACTTCGGTCAGTGCGGCGCGCGAGTCCAAGGCCGCCCGATGAGGGCGATTCTCTCGCAGGGCGGTGTACACATCACAAACACGTAACAATCGCCCCAGGCTGGGGATATCGGCTTGGCGCAGTCCGTTGGGATAGCCTGTGCCATCGGCCCGTTCATGATGGCTGGCCACACCGGCCGCCAGCGGCCCCGCGATATTCGGAAAACGCCACAATAACAACTCCGCCCCGTATTTGGGATGGGCTTCGAGCAAGCGGCGTTCGTCCGTCGCCAACGGCTCGGTTTTCGCTAACACGGCCACGTTGACAGCCAGCATACCGCAATCCATCACTAGCGCCGTGAAGACCGGCAACAATGGTCGAGCGGCCCACTCATAGTCGTGATGAACAATGCGTGCCACCACCTGGGCGGTGTTCAGACAATGGGCTGCGATGAACCGTGCCGGCGCTGGGAAAACCGTAGCATTGGGGTGAGCCTGAGTGGACGTGATATCCACCTCGGCGAACCGCAGTGGCTGGCCCTGCCGAGCGTCCTCGAGCAGTTCTTCCGCAAGCTGAGCCACGCTTTGTAACGTGGCCGGCATATTCGTGTGAATCGCGGTGAAGAAGTGGGCTAACCGGTCGATCCGATCGCTCACGATCTTCCGTTGAGTGAGTGCGCGTTCTTGCACCTCTTGTCGGGCTTGCACAACTGCCAGCGTCGTCGCCATCCCTTCGCACCAACGGACCTGCTCACTCGGCGAATCGGAAAACACTTGCGCTTGCCGAACAACCGATTCCAACAAAGCCACGGTTTCCCGATGGTGTTGAACCAATACATCGCTGGAATCTGGCGCAGCTTGACCACTGAAGTGAGGATCGAGAGCCAAACTCCGCTGCCGATGGAGCAACTCTTTGGCTCTGCCTAATAGTTGGCGGGCGCGATCCGTTAATACTGTGGGAAGAGGTCCCTCGTCCACCAAGGCGCTGGAGCCAACGAAACTCCGCAGCGATTGTCGGAAGGCTTCCACCTCGGCTGGTAAGTTGAGCGTGCAGTCGATCGGCACAGCTTCCGGTATCAGCTGTGGTGTGGCTTCCAAGCGTCGGCGAAATGCCGTGATACGTTCTAAGAGCTTCCGCGTATCGCTCATGGCGACCCCCCGTCGCGGAGACGACTTCCCGGCTCCCCTCAAGCCTGTATTGCCGCCTTATCACTTTTCATCGGATGACAAGATCGCTGAACTTGAGCGGAATTGTGCCATCGCCTTGCCCAATTGTCAGACACCAGCGCATCAGGCCCATCATCCTTACCCTTGCTTGTATCCTGATGTCCGCTCCGTTATTGCCCGATTGTCGGACACCAGCGCATCAGGCCATCATCCTACCGGTCAGCCGCAATGTATACAAAAGTATAATAAGCCTGGGTAAGTGTGTCGAATTTTGTCTATTTATGAAGCTAGCGCCAGGTGTTCAAAAAATGTCCAAAGTGGGGCGGAAATGACATTTTCCTCCAAAAACAAGGGCTTCTGGGCACGACATTCTAACGTTGGCTGACGTTCCACGTGGAACATTTCGACAAAAGCGCCGTGGCTCCCTCGGCTGCGGTGCTCGTAGCCAATAATGCGATTCCCAACCCAGCCGTTGCTACGGGCAACGACGACCGTTGCCACCGTCGAATCGCTGTGGGGCTTGGGTCGTCGCGAATGACCCACCAGTTGTATTGTTCCCGTACTGATGGGTGGAATCGAATCCTCGTCGCGTTCTGCTGACGGACGGGTGGAATCGAGTCCTCGTCGCGTTCTGCTGACGGACGGGTGGAATCGAATCCTCGTCGCGTCCTACTGATCACAGTTCAACCCCGCTGACGACCCTGCGCGCTGACGACCTAGTAGCGTAACTAGTAGCGTAACCAGCCGGTGAATTCCATCAGTTGGAGAATCCACGGGTTCCGCCAAGGGTTCCACGCGGGGTAAAAAACGCTCAGGACACTAGCCCCTAACAGGACCGCCCCTAGGAAACGACCGGTGACTGTACGCGCCAATCGATCGGCTACCGGAGGAATAGCGATGATCCATAGCGGAGTTAGCCAGAATAGCCAGCGCGGCCCACTGGTGTTGCCACCGTAGTTGTAGCTTTGCGTGCGCGTTAGGTAGAAGACAAAGACTGTGATCGAAACTACCAGCGTCATGGCGAAGAACATTTCGATCGTCCAACCGCTGGTTTTCGGTTTGCGGAACAGGCCGCGGACGGCCGGGGCACTGCGAATGCCCCAGGCTATCAAGCCGACGAATGCCAACAGCCACACTGGTGTTAAGCTAAACCAACCGTGATGACCCAAGGAGAGGTGGAACGCATAAACGGAGGTTGGTTCATCGTTGAAATCGATTCCACGCGCTGCCGGGGTGCCGCGCTTGGCCCAGTGGCTACCTTCAAAGTTGTACCATGGTCCTCCAAATTCGCTGTAAGCCGGCAGAAGCCGACCTAAGGCAAAGTAATTACACACAAAAAGTGCCGCGATCGGAATGACTGCTGCCGGGAGAAAATACAACAAGGTATTGCGCATGCGGGCGACGAACAAAGGAAGTGCGATCGCGGCGAGGAAGGCAGTTGCGGGTAATTCAAAAGTCGCTGCCAATGCCGCAAAAAAGCCACAGATACCGTACTCCCACGGTTGCATGTCGCGGTTCTCGAGAATCGCCTTCAGGAGCGGGTAGCTGGCGAACAGAACGCAATACGCCGCCGGCAAGTGATTGTTGAGAGTGTGGGCAAAAGTCAGGATGAATGTCCCAACTGCCGCCGTAGCCAAGGCGAGTAACTTCCCATAATCGGTTTTTCCGATCGCATCAATCAGCCGAGCGAGCAACACCAAGTACACCGCGAAAGGAAGGACGTTCCACGTCAGCATGATGGTGGGAATGACCAACCACCGGTCGCGGACAATATCCCATCCGAACACTTTGCGCAGCAACCAATATTCTCCCGCCACCAAGGTGGCTAGCAGTGGTGGTTTACTGGAGTAGAACTCATTGGTATCGGGGTTCAGCACGATATCGAGGCTGCGGTAATCGGGTTCCCAAACAATCCCCTCATCGACATACTTTTTGCGCTGGTTGGGATCAGGATAGGTACGTTTCCCGATGACGTAAGTTTGATGGTGAACCAAAGCGCGAACTGTTGCCCAGCGCGACTTATCATTCGAGCTGAACATGGGAGTTGGTTCGGGGCGAGCCGCCGGCCATTCACGGTGGGTTTCGTAGCCGTAGCCGTTGGGGCCCGGCGGTTTGTAGCGGCTCGGCTCGTAGACGTTCTCTGCGCCCACGGTCTTAGCCGCGGCAATTCCCACAGCGATGGCGATGAGCAAAACGAACGCCGAACTGCGTAAGTCCGAAGCTTCAGCAGCCATGAGGTTCCAAAACTGTCGGTACTGGGGCGAACACGTTTTGTGGCAGCGTCTGGCAACCCGGCAAGATTGACCACAAGCCACATCAGCGGATGGTTTCTGCGATACTGAACGGTTCGTTGGCAAACCATTTGCGGGCCACCGTCATCTCGGCGATCAGTCCGGTGAGCAAACACTGAGCACCGAGGAGTGTCAAACCGACCGCGATGATGAGCACAGCCAGTTGTGCCGCCACTCCAGCTCCGGCTTGTGGGTCGAGCAACCGCACCATGAGGTTCAGCAGCAACAGTAAGAAACCAAAGAACCCAACTGCAAGGAAGCCCAATCCCCAAGCGCCCAGAAAATGTTGCGGACGGCGGGTAAAGCCGGTCAACAGCCGCACCGTGATGACATCGAGACCACCTTTGATGAAGCGCTTCCAACCATATTTCGAGTAGCCGAACCGCCGTGGCCGGTGATGGATCACCAATTCACCCACGCGAAACCCCCGGGCAAATGCCAACACGGGCACAAAGCGGTGCATTTCACCGTACAGATGCAGTTCGCGGAGAGCCTCAGCGCGGTAGGCTTTCATCCCGCAGTTATGATCGTGTAAGTGAACGCCCGTCAGGAAGCTGAGCAGTGTGTTGAAAACCCGGCTGGGGAAAACTTTGTGCCAAGGATCGTAACGGATTTTCTTCCACCCACTGACGACATCGTAGCCTTCATCGAGCTTCGCAAGGAAACGCGGAATCTCATGGGGGTCGTCTTGTAGGTCGGCATCCATGGTGATGACAACCTGGCCTCCTGCAGCCGCAAATCCCGCCGCCAGCGCAGCGGCTTTACCAAAGTTGCGGCGAAACCGGATACCACGAACACGTACATCGTGACTGGCCAATTCGCGAATCACCTTCCACGAGTTGTCCTGGCTGCCATCATCGATGAAGAGGATTTCGACTCGCCACGGCAACTGTTTCGCCACTTCGCCAATTTCCGCATGGAGAGGAGCTAAGCTCTCCCGTTCGTTGTAAACGGGAATAACCAGCGACAACAGCGATTGATCCGGGACCGAATCAGGCATGGATCTTCTCAGGATGCCAAGGGTGAGGCGCAGGGTGCAAGGGGCGAATCAGCGGTTTCTTGACATACAGCAGCAATCCCACGATTACTTCGGCGATGGTCCAGGTTAAACGCAGCGTTAGTGCCACTATAACTGCCACAGCCGCCGCTTGAGGCCCCAACGCCGGGGTGAATTGCGGAGTCAGAGCGAGTTTGAGCGCCATTTCCCGTGCTCCCAGCCCCCCTGGAGCCACAGCAATCACAAATCCGGCCACATACGACAGGGCCACAGCCGCTAGGTTCACCGCCAGCGCCTCGCCGCTCCAGGCTTGCGGCTTGGGTAGCAACGCTTGGATCGTGATTCCCAGGCTGAGAGCTAATAATCCGTAGCCACAAGCTCCATGCAGCAACCCTTGCGCCAAGAGAAATATGGACGGCGAGGGCAGGGGACGCGCTTCCGGCGGTCGGCGTTTTTTGGCTATTCGTGCCGCCAGTTTATTCAACACTCCCAACCCCAGCGGGACCGCAGCAACGGCAAAAAGAATCACCACGTTGCCGGATATTTCAACAGGCAACACGCCCAACGCCGGAAGAAACAGCACCGCCAGAAGCGCTCCGGCAGACATACTCGTGAGCGTCTCATAAACCGCCGTGATGGCCACCGGAATCGGATGCCCTCCGTGTGGTCGGAGCATGCCCACACGCATCAGCGGTACCAGAAACTTGCCCGGAACGTATTTCCCAAATTGGCTGATGTAGTACGTTCGCAATCCCACAAACCACGAGACCTTCACGCCTTGGCTAAGCAACAAGCGCACCCAGAATGTGGACCAACACAGATGAGCCAGCAAATACAACAGACCAGCTGGTAGGAAAAGTTCCCAACGGACCTGCAACGGCAATTCGGCCGGATCAAGCCCTTTCAGAATGTTGCGAAAGTTCCACCCCACGGCAACGACGATCACCGTTGCGAACACAATTTCGACGGCCCATAGCCATTTCTTCCGCGACCCGTGTGACATGAACGGGATTGTACGATTCTTGAGGTGGTTGGCGAGCACGAAGACGCGCGTTGTCAGGCTAGTTCGCATGTTGTAACTTCAACTATAAGGAATTGAGGATTTCCACGCATGAACGCCGATAACCCCGCTGCAGAACCGACCTCGCCACCCACGGTCCCAGCTGAGACCGCTCCCCCCCCGTCGCCTGCCACGGAAGGACCGGCCGCGGTCTCAGGGCCACCAGCGGCACCTCGGGTGCCACCGCGCCCACCCTTGCCAGGACGCACGTTCGGCAGCTCCACACGCGGCTTGCCACGCTCGGATCGCCCGCAGCGCAGGGACAAACCCTATAACCCCGGCGGCGCTCCACCGCAACTCGATTCGCTCACCTTTGGAGCGATGAAACCGAACAACCGCGAACTGGACGCACAAATCGAAGCAGAACTGGCGGAGGCCATGCGCGGCTTCGACGTCGAGAGCACCGTGGCTCAAGCTGAAACCGTTCAGAAACCCCAGCCGCTCAAAGCCACTAGTGGTCGCCGCGTCGGCGTGGTGGTTGGCATTCATGGCCACGATGTCTTCATCGAAGTTCCCGGAGGGCGCACTCAAGGTGTTCTCCCACTGCAACAGTTTGAAGGACGCAAACCAGCCATCGGCGAATCGGTGGAGTTCGAGATCGACCACTACGACGCCGCCAATGGCCTTTTGATTCTGACACGCGAAGGGGCGGCACAACCGGTGCAAGATTGGTCCCAGGTCACACCGGGACTGATCGTGGAAGCTCGTGTCACAGGCACGAATAAGAACAAAACCGGTCTGACGGTCGAAGTGAGTGGAATCAAAGGTTTCCTGCCGGCCAGTCAACTGGACCTTTACCGCGTCGATGATATCAGTTCGTTCGTCAATCAGCGCTTGAAGGTCATGGTCATGGAAGTGAACCCCGCCGAGCGGAACTTGATCGTCAGCCGCCGTGCGGTGTTAGAGCGTGAAAAACAACAGAAGGCCGACGAGTTCTGGCAAAATGTCCAGGAGGGGCAAATCCGACGGGGCATTGTCCGGAGTGTCAAGCCGTTTGGTGCTTTTGTCGATTTGGGGGGTGCGGATGGCCTCATTCCAGCGTCCGAGTTTTCTTGGCAGCGCGTCAACGATCTGAGCCAGTTTGTCCAAGTGGGCCAGGAAGTCGAGGTTCTCATCAATCGTCTCGACCCTGCGACGCGAAAAATCAGCTTGTCGATGAGGAAACTGACAACCAACCCCGTGGAGGAGTTTGCGCAACGGGTCAAGCCCGGGGCACGCATCAGTGGCAAAGTCACACGTCTGACAGACTTCGGAGCCTTCGTGGAATTGGAGCCGGGTGTTGAAGGGTTGATTCATATCTCCGAGTTGGCCCCGCAGCGGGTCCGTCGTGTGCGTGATATTGTCACGGAAGGGCAACCGGTGGTTGTCGAAGTTCTCAGCGTCGACCCGACGGCGCGTCGTATTTCGCTGAGCCTCAAACGCATCGCGCAAGAGCAATTAGAAGCGGAGGAAGCTGCCGAGCAAGCAGAACATGAAGCGGCATTGCGGGCTGCGGAAGAGGCGATGGCCAATCGGCCGATCAACCCCAACCTTCGCGGTGGTATTGGCGGTGACATCAAGTTCAACACCAATAACGCGTGAACGGAAGCAACGCCCAACAGAACCAAGAACTGGTGAATGGAAGCAACGCCCACAGGCATCGGCAAAATGGGTCGGCATCACCGGGTCTTTTGCAACAACACCGATGGTTCCACTAGTGCGCGATTATTGAATCGGATGGCAACCGATGCGCCTTTGGTACGAAGTGGTTGTCGTCGTCGGTACGAAGTGGTTGTCGTCGTTGGTACGAAGTGGTTATCGTCGTTGGTGAGGTTGTGTACGCCTTAGTGGCGTTGCAACAGGTTCGCTGTCGATCATACCCAGCCCTCGTAACTCAGGGGATAGAGTACCGGTTTCCTAAACCGGGAGTCGCAGGTTCGAATCCTGCCGGGGGCACTGCCTCTCTGTGGCTGCTGACAACGTTGGCATTGCGCCGCCTTTCTGTCGCTTTCAGGGACATTCTCTGGCTTGCTCCCTGCGACGCGACTTCACCCTCCTAGCTCACACTCTGGCTCTGTTGGATGCGCAGTCGGGCGTTGGATGCGCGGTCGGGTGCTGGGAGGTCCGTGAGGATTGATAGGGCGAAAACGGAAGGGCATCAACCCAGCGATTCTTGGCGAGGGTCAGGTTGATTCTCGGCGATTGTTGGGTGGGAGTGGCCCCCTCGCAAAACAGAGCGGGTGGGGAAGGGTGCCAGGCCCCTCCACCCGATGACCCCATCACCCCGGAGGACCTACGACTCGCAAAACAGAGCGGGTGGGGAAGGGGGCCAGGCTCAGAGTTTCTGGGAAGGGGGCCAGGCCCAGAGTTTCCAAAGCGATGGATGGTCAGGCGAGCGCGGCTCGAGTGCGTTGGACCAAAGGTGAATCGGGCGCTTTGCTGCCTTTGAGCCAATAAAGGCTTGCGGCATAGAACCGATCGCGCCAGGCGGGGGCGATGAACTCGGCGTCTTCCATCACTGCGGAGCTGAACTTGTAGTCATGAGAATCGGTTCCCTTCAGAAAGATCAAGAAACGACCTCGATCGGTGAGGGCTTTGGCGTTGGCGGCATCAGCCTTCAATAATCCCATGGCCATGGTGGCCGCCTTCATCTTGTCACGCGAAAGCTCGGCGTAAATGTCATCCACACTGGGAGGGGTCGGTGTATCGAGGGGCTGCAGTTCGTCGATTTTGCTGTCAGCCATTTTGCCCCGGGCCTTCATGGTTTCCCGGAACATGGGTAAGAACGAGGCGGCTTGCAATATCAGCCAGTGTCGCAACTTGGCCTCCGCGCAAGTTCGGTAGGCATAGTGGATGGCGTTGAGGGTGGTTAGAGTGTGCAGACTGACAATACCAGGTTGTCGCATCAGCAATTCACCGGCACCGAGGAACAATCCATCCCAGATGGTTCGTGGCGAGATACCGCCTTGCAGCCATTCGTGAACTTCCGCCGCCATAGCGTCGGCACTGGCGGTTCGCAGCGAGCTGAGCAGGCTGCGCGACGAGATATCGCTGGGGCGTTGAGGAGCTGGAGTGGCTTTGGCGATGCGTTCGGCGTTTCTGCGCCCTGGTCGGTCGGCGTCGAGGTCTTCGTGGGCGGGATTCTTACCATCATGTTTCAACAGAGCATAGGCCAATGACCGCAGAATCGGTTCAGCATGCCGCCAACCGATCACCTCGAGAACGCGAAAAGCATTGGCCACGAAGATGATTTTGTGGCCGATGTCGCGGAAGTCCCGTGCACCATAGTGGGCGAACAGATCGAAGAGGGAGCCGGGAGTGTGCGTGCGTGCCAGTCCTGCGACCGCGGCATCGGCCGCTTCGACATCCCATTGGTCCATAGCCGCTGTGAAGGCTTGGCGGGCTTTCTCGGGAGTTGTCGGGACCTTGGCTTCCTCCACCGGCGTCATGCGCCAACCGCTTTCCTTCAGATTGGTAGCTTGAGCCGCTTTGAAGTTATCGAGTGCCCAAAACAGTGGCAACCACCGTTCCGAATCCGGACCTGCCAACGCCGCTTGGTGCGCGGAATTAACCACCAAAACAGCATGAAATTTGAAGCCCACATTCGGTCGTGGTTGGACGTTTCTCACCCCAGCCAAGAACAAGGCGGTCAGGACCTCACGATAGGATAGCCCTTTCTTGATGCGGGCACCGATTTCTTCCAACAATTTGGTTCGCGGCGTGTCTTCGATCAGCCGTACCAAGGGTTCGATGTCCGGATGGAGACGCACAAGTTGCGGGTCAACTCGTGCCTCGTCGGCAGCCACGGCGGGCACTTGGGAAAGGAATGCTGTAGCTGCACCCGCAGCGGCGGTGGTCTGCAGAAATGCCCGGCGATCCAGAGAGGAGGACATGGGCTGACTCCCACAAAGTGTTGAGGACAGGGGAGGGCGATAATAGCACCCATTGTACCATGCCGCCCGAGCGATCAGCAGCGTTCGCGGCGCTTTATCATCCTCAAGGATCAGCAGCGTTCGCGCCGTTTGATCATCGTGACGCGGTTTCCAGTCGAGTTGTATTCGACAACATCCATGAATGTTCGCATGAGCAATATGCCGCGACCACTGGGCCGTTCGAGAAACGCTGGCTGCGTCGGATCGGGGAGTTGACTGACATCAAAACCGGGGCCTTCATCGGCAATCATGATCTTGGCCGCTTGCGGTGTCATACGCGCGGTGACACGCACGCGCCGGGCCGAGTAAGGGAGCTGCTGGCGGCGGCTTTTCGCTAACTGATGAAAGGCTTCGTCGCCATTTTGGCGCAGCTCGGAACTGACTTCGAGGTTGCCATGATAGATGGCATTGAGCAGGGCCTCTTCGAGAGCAATCCCGACACGCGTGGCACCCGTCCAATCGCACAATCCAATCTCGATGAGGTCTTCACGCAACTGTGCGACCAGCGGAGGAACCAACGTCGGGTCATTCTCCAAGACGAATTGACTGCTGCGTCGCGTCATCCCTTGGAGAACTTTGTAACGGCGGTGTTCGGCCTGGCGTGCTGAGAGAACCCGTTCCAGAATCGGTCCCAGATCATGGGTCAACGCTTGCTTGGAGACGTAATCGGCGGCTCCGGCCTTGAGTGCGGCCACCGCGATACGTTCGCTACCACTGCCGGTCATCAGCACCACTGGCACCAGGGGATATTCAGCACGGACTTTTTCTACCAGTGTTAGCCCATCCATTTTGGGCATGTGCAAGTCCGTGAGTAAGATGGCTGGTTTGAGCTTCGGAATCTGAGCCAGAGCCTCTTCACCATCCCGAACAAAGTGAACCCGCCAGTTCCCATGCTCTTCGAGAATTTTGCCGACGTAACGTTGCTCGAGAACCGAGTCATCGGCGACGAGAATCAGCGGAATTTCCAGAACACCCGAAGGCGGTTGAAGTTCGGGGCCAAACATAATCGTTGCCCTATGCCACCGATGCGACGGTCGACTGACGCGATCCATCCAACACTTATTCTACTGGCTCACCCCTCGATTTTTTACATCGCAACCTCATTCCCATCGAGTACCGCCGGAGTCCGGGTGCAGCCAGAGAGTTCCGGTACCTGCTCGATGACTGATACATCAATTCGCCGCATGGATTTCAGCCTCCTGGAGACATCCATCCATTTATCATCGAGGGAACGGAAGGCGATTGGGCCACGCCTCCGATCGCGTGTAGGCTTCGCTTGTCTTTGGAACTCAGTAGATGATGAGTTTGCCCTTCGGAAACTCCCCTTCCCAGCCGCACGGGAAATGCCCCCTGACGTACCAGTACGCTTGGCTAGCATAAAAGCCGGGCGGATAAACGTCAGCATACTCGGCCTCCATGCAGACACCGAGAATGTCCCACTGCACGATGTCCTCAAAGACCTTCGGCAAGTTATGCTCCCGAACCACTGCTTCGATCTTTCGGCGCACGAAGGGGATGGTCGTTTCTTTCAGTTCGGTGGCGATGTCGTTCCATTGATTGAACCGCTCCTTCGATCTTTCGACCAGACGCTCGCAGTATTGGTTCGACGCTTCAAGCAGAAGGTTCTCCCACTCAATTGAGCTGCAACTTTTGATCGCCTCTTGCCAAGACGATAGCAAGATGAACTTGCTTCGATCTTCGACGCCAATGTATGTGCCAACATTGACAAACCAGTCCGCCTTTTCAAGTTGTTCAAGTGTGGCCTTCGTTCGTGGATGCATGGTCAAACCTCATGATGATGGCGGTGGTTTCTGGTTGAGCCGCCCTGGTATTCTCGGAACAAGCCCCGTCTCGCTCAAACCGTAGGCTGCACGTTGGCCAGCCGCCTGAGCCGCAAGGTCCGCGGCCTGCGCGGGCGAAAAGCCATCGGCTTCCAAGGCGCGTTGAAGCGCCTGACCGTATTGAGCGTTGGTAGGTCTGGTATTGAAGAGCGCTCCGTCGGGCCGGTATTGGTCCCAAAACTGCTCCAGCGATCGATGGAAGTTGTAGTGCGGCGAGCTGACGTCGGTGATAGCATTGCCCCTCAAGGCGACGGCCAGTCCTTCGTTCTCGGGGATGACCCCTCGGAACGCAGCGTTCTGGTTGAGATGGTTGGCCTGCAGTCCGGTGCCTTCCAATTCACTTTTGAGAACGCCATAACCTGCAGTGCGTGGCGATGATGGTGCCGCCCCCAGCCCCGCGTCGTTGGCGAGTTGTTGGACGCGGGCGAGACGCTCGGCCGGCGTCAACGCACGGAGGCTACGACCTTCGCCACCCGCACGCCAATGCCACCGCTCCGCCCACACCCGCTCCCTGGTGGACCATAGGCACCCCGGTGCACTTCACGCTAAAGCCGGGTGCTTTTCCTACTCGTACACCCGGGCCGCCAGAAGGATGTCCACAAACACACGCCAGCCGGGCCTGTCCGGGTCCACCGACACGCCACGGGATGCGTAGTATTGCTCCATCTGTGCTGCCCACGCCTCCATTGCCTCCAGATAAGATTCCAGTGTGGTGTTCTCCCATTGGTTGGAGTTCACACGAAAGTCCTCACGGAGCAACGAGAGGAGTTCGAGGAAATCCTGCTTGCTGATGGCCCGCTGTCGCAGGCCATGAATCTGTTCCTCAATGTCGTTAGTTGAATCACTCATGGCTACCTCGGCGCCCGAACCACGATATCGACACCTTCGTTGATGGTGGTGAATTTGTATAGTTCTTTCGTGGGGATTGTGTCGAGCTTCTCGTAGCTGATCGTGATACCCGCCTCCTGGAACGCCTTCAGGCGGCGGTTGTCAAGAGTGTAAATCTTCCCATCCCTCTCGACGAGGCGAATGGGAGGGATCGAGTTCGGGTCTACCTTCCCGGCTATCAGGTCGGCGGCCAACTGGTGCACGTTGCCGCCGTCCTTGAAGCTCCCTTTGATGCTGTCCTGGCTGAAGCGTATCTTCATTGGGTCGATGGTGCCCGTTCTCGGTAGGTTAGCGAATTCCTCAGGTGTTAAGAACACACGTCTGCCTGGGACAACTCCCGCCGCACCGCTGCCATCCCCCGTCGCTGACGGTGGTGTGTCAGCCGGCGGAGTTGGCGTTGTCGGTGTCGCGGGGCGAGCCGAGCGGACCTGCTGGACGGCGTCTCGCACCGGCACGCCCTGGCCTACTAACTCCCGGACATGGTCTTTCTCAGCCGCACTCAGCCGCCCGCCACAGCCTTCACCGACATTATGCGCCCAGGCGCTGAAGCCCCAGTCGTCGCGGCCGACGAAGTAGGTGTGGTGGTAAGCGATATGGAAGTTGGAGACGCTTTGGTTAACCAAATTGTTGGTGCGTCAAGGAATCTCGGCGCCCATAAGCTCTCGATAATAGTTGGATGGCATGGGCAGTTCTCATGACCAGCATTAGTATGGATTCGCTCTTAAATTAATTTACGCATATCATAATTGCTATATTATTAATGAAAAGCATCGATTAGATTATTCAAAATATATAAGCTATATTCAAAACAATATATCTTTAATATTATTGATTTACAAGAATAGAAGAACATGATTTACCATTATCATCAATATCAGTATTTCGCAAAATAATCTTAGTCTGACCACATTGGTAAGTCTCCTCAGTATCGCTTTCCACAATAGTATAATTACAGTAGCCTACAATGTTTGAGATGATATTAGGAATAACCATTTCATCATCATACGTGTAGCAGACTAAGGCGATTCCTCTGCGGGCTGCGTCCAACACCTCCTCCACATGCTGAATAACAATCTGAAACTCACGATCGCCAATTCGCTTGCGGTAGTAGCTGAACAACTCAGCGAGTTGTGTCTCGTGTCCAGACGCAAGGATCATTGACTTTGTTGTAGGACCGAGAGAGTCAATAATTTGATATTCACTCATTTTTTCTTACTCTGTGGGATACATTGTACGAATGTGCCACTGCCAAGTTCCACGCGGTGTCTGAACTGGGACTAATTTAACAAATACCTTATTAGCCTCTGTCTTGACGAGTGTACCTATCTCATTTAATGAGTATATGTATCCCACCTCTCGCAGGGTAAAAGAGAACCTTACGCCAGAGATCGGGTGTGAGATAGCTGGATCAAGCCCCCATACTTGTGCCAACTTTAAGGCTATCCTTGCGGCCTGCAAATGCTTACCGTCACTAGCGAATGAACTGGACTTGCCGCTTGTGGGAGGGGTGCCAGGTGAGCCATCCCCCCTGGTGCCGTAACGGATACGTGCCTCATGCTTGGATGGCGTCATGTGGGCACCGTGGTCACGGTATGAATGGCCGTTACCCACATCTGTATCAAGATCATTGGGCTTTTTGTAAAAGTTATGCGCCCAGGCGCTGAAGTCCTAGTCGTCGCGGCCGACGAAGTAGGTGTGGTACTCCGCGACACGCAGATTATACACCACCCCGTAGGTTTCGGTATCCCGCACACCCGCCACAACCACCGTCTGGTTGTCGTGACCGACCAGCACGTCGCCGATCTCGAGCTGACAAACCAGCGTCCAACCCTGGCCCTTCACGAAGAACGGGTGCTCCCCCGTCGTGCCGATGATTCTACCACCGAGCAGCAGGACGTTCAGCACCAACCCCAAGCGCACGAACTTTCGCAGCACCCGCCGCAGCGTAACTATCCCCTGGCGCGTCGTGGTGGCCTGGCGGGTCGTGTCCCGAT